>JBDHWW010000021.1:0-60064 GCA_039810425.1 Pseudobdellovibrionaceae bacterium
ATTCATTTGTTGGTGAAACTTCCCTCGCGGGACGCTTATTTGGCTTTTATCAGAACCCTGACTTCTTTACTGGTGAGCCTACTATCAAAGCTTAAAGGGAGGTCCCTCAAGGGCCTTTTTGATCTTCGCCCTTTTACTAAGATTTTGTCTTGGGGGAAGCAGTTTCGGGCCGTGGCCGCCTATCATGAACTCAATGATTTAGAGGGGCGTGGGCTGCTGGTGAGAAAGAAGAAAACGAAACGCCCGGGATAATAGTGGCTGCGAGGCCCTCCCCGGTGCGGGCGCCTTTTAAAACGGAGAGCCTTGTCAGTGGATTAGGACACCTTGGTCTGGTCTAAGGTTTTACTTTTTGCGTTTCTTCAAGAAGATATAAACGCCTGCCGCTGCCAGGATCACTGCAATCACCAAGAGCATCATCTTATTGCCGCCCCTACCGCCGTTGCCGCCCATATCGCCCGGGTTCGCCATATCTGCCGGCATTGAGTTCTGAAAGATGCCAGGACCGAGTGAACCGCCGCTACCTGGACGGATTTCAGAGGCGTTGTTGAGATTCTTAGTCTCGATCACATTTAAACTCATCACCGCTTTGAAGAAGTCATTGCTGTATTTTGTATAGAACTGTTTGTGCGCACTGAATGTCACGAGAACGGCGATGTGCCCTTTGGTGGTTGCCAAGTAACGAGTGAAGTAGTTGGGTACTTCACTCCCCAAATGAAGGCCGTCAATCCATGCCTGATCTTTAATCGGGACGGTTTTTGCTTTGTATACGATTTTAGATTCCGCAGTGCCGCCTGTTTTCAAGTTCATTGTAATGGGACTGTTCAAGTGTGCTTCATATTGTGGTAAAGAATCTGTCGGCCCAACTTCTTTTGCGGTGAGAATGATAATGGCTTCCTTGGACTCCTTAGAGCTTTGGCTGCGGCAAACCCATTCCGTTTGTTCCAGGCTGCAGTTCCAAGAAGGCGGAAGTTCGAAGGAGATATAGGTATTACGAAAAGGTTTGGCCTGAGCCCCACTTGTGAGTAAGATAGGCAACAAAGCAATCAGAGAATATTTGAGAAACTTCATGTTTAGACCTCATTCGTGGTTTAGGTATAAGTATAAGGAATAATAGGGCTCTGATCAAAGGAGAAAACTCATGATGAACCTTTATCAGCTGACGACTTTTGTGACAGTCATTAGCGAAGGCAGTATGACCGCAGCAGCTGATAAACTCTATTTGACCCAGCCGGCGGTCAGCCAGCAGATTCGAAACCTGGAGGAAGATCTAGGTGTTGACCTGCTGGTTAGAGGCGTTCGTCAAATTAAGGCCACTCCACAAGGTGAAGTGCTCTTCGAGCACGCCCGTAAAATTCTCCAATTGGCACAGCAAACAGAAATCGCCATCAAATCCATCGGTGCGGAGCTCAAAGGACAGATCCGTATTGGAACTTTAAATTCAATTGGTCTTCATATCATGAGCCCGCTGATGGGGCGACTGATGCGCCATAATCCAGATCTACAAATTAAAGTGGAATACAAATCCGGTGAAGAGCTTGTAAAGGGTTTTAAAAAAGGTGGCTTCGACGTTTTGATTTTGCCTCAGCTTCAAGAAGAGTTTGGTTTGGAGCTGGAGGGCGTTGAAGAAAAGTTTTTGCTGAAAGAGGAAATGTGGCTTGTTGTCTCGGGCAAAGAGACGGACATTCCAGCGCAGATCGCGGCAAAAGAACTCAGCCACTTCCCACTTGTGAATTTCGTCGATGAGTTCCCAGGATTTAATGGCAAACTACAAAGTCTGATGGGCAAAGCGGGGATAAATCCAAAACCGATTTTTGAGTCTTCAAATGTTGGTACTTTAAAGCGGGTGATTGAATCTGGCCTGGGCTGGGGTTTTTTGCCAGCGCACTCGATTCGTAAGCAAGTGCGTTCCGGCCGCTTGAATCACGTTCACGTCAAAGAGTTTCATTACGAAATTGATATGACTTATTATTTCCGTAAAACTTCGGAAGCGCGCCAGCTTGCTGAGATCTTGTATCAAACAATCGCGACTCAAGAGAAAGCTTAGCCTGAGGTTAGAACTTCGCATACCAGTCCATACCAACATAGACATGGGTATTAGGGGCTTCAATGACGAGCTTGCCATTTGAAAACCAGACAGCCGCACTGACGGAGCCTATCGTTTTTTGAGTCCAATCAGGCACCCCCGTTCGAGCCCCACCAATACAAACCATATCCGAGCCATGAACCGCGAAGCTTTGACAAAGCTCGTGATTGGCCCCGAATCCATAAGATCCCGGGGGAGCTTGGATACGGAAAATAGCACCTTGAGAAGAAAAACCTTCCATCTCACTCAAAGAGCCTCTGGTGATCGCACCAGTTGATGTATTTTGAAAAACCAAATGCCATCTTCCATCTTTTAAACACGCGTCTTTGCTTGGCCAGCCTTTCGCCGCGAAGTCCGTGCAGGTGTCAGACCAGGCGCCTTGAGTCGTGCCATGGACGACCTCGGAAGCACGACTGCAGGCCGTGATCTTGCCACCGGGATCCGTTGCGATTTGCAGCGGGATGCTGCGGTTAAAATTAAGATTATATCCCGTGTTGCCTTTAAGTGCGATTCTGACGGACCCTAAATAGCGACCGGCCCCTAGGGTGTTGTCGATATTTAAAGTGATCGAGGTCACTTCAAGAACATTTTGATACTTCATCCCTGGACTAATAATATTGGTGCTTCCAAGGGTGCCGCCCGGATTGATATCTTTAAAAACCACACTTGGTTTGATGACGGCGGGAAGAGCCGTGCCCACGAGAGTTCCTGCAAAATGGACTCGGCAATAATCCGGATCCCCCATCAGTCCGGACACTAGGCCGGTGACATCTTCAGCCAGGGCGATGTTTCTCATGTGAGACACACCATCCACTCCGCTGGTCACAGCAGTGGCAATTCCCAGTGCGATTATGGAGGCCAATCCGGCCGCCATTAAAACGCCCATTAATGAAAACCCTTTGCGGTTACTTAGATTGTTTATGGTCCCCTCCCGAGTTGCGTTTTTCTATATCGGCTCTTAGACGAAATTCCTGAAGTGTTTATTGAGTATTGTCGAGGGTGTATCAAAATGAGACTTCATTTTTCCGAGAGCGGTATCCGGTGAGAGTCTGAAGATCTTCAAGAGTTCAGAGAAGTGTCGCCGCCGAAATTTGAAATCTAGAACAAAACCGAATCTGGCAGGCCTAAGCGGGCTGAGATAATACGAACGATCTCGCCGGCGGTTTCTTCAAGCGCGCGTTCCGTCACGTTAAAAACCGGCCAACGTTTGTTCATCTTAAAAATCTGATGCGCGTACTCGATCTCTTTCACGATGTGTGAAACCGAAGCGTACTCACCCCCGGGATCCTGGCCGAATTTTTCAAGGCGGTTTTTGCGGATGCGGTGAAGGCTGTCGATATCAATAATCAAACCGACCACGCGGCGTTGGTCCACTTTAAACAACTCTTCCGGCAGCGGCGTATTTAAAACCAACGGGACGTTCGCGACCTTCCAGCCTTTGTGACTCAGAAAAATCGAAAGAGGTGTTTTGCTCGTGCGGCTAATGCCGACAAGAATGATGTCGGCTTTGTTCAAGTGAGTCAGCGTTTTTCCGTCGTCGTGTTTCACGGTGTACTCAATCGCCTCAATACGCTTGAAGTAAGTTTCATCGACAGTCCGAAGCACATTCACGGTACTGGTGTTCGCGGCGCCAAAGAAACTATCAAGAGTATTCAACAAAGGCCCGAGCAAATCGAAAGAAGGAAGACCCTTTGCGGAGGCAAGCTCATGAATCTTTTTACGCATATTAGGGCTGGCCACCGTATAGGCGATAAAGCCACGGCGTTCGAAGCATTCGTCGATGATCGACTCAATCTGTGCTTCAGTGCGGACATTTTTACAGCGGACGATATTAATATCTTTGTTGGCGTACTGTACAAGTGCTGCACGAATCATCGTGGCGGCGGTTTCTCCGGTACCATCCGATAAAATATAAATGGTCCACGTAGTCATATTCATTCGTTATTAATTCCACGTTGAATAGCTTCCGTGACCGCGCGGATATGGTCTTTCAACCACAGATCCGGCAAAGAAGAGAACAATAAAAACGCAAAGTCCGTTCCTGGGCGGATGAACAAGCACGCCGTGCGGTTTTCTGAATCCAAATTCTTTAAGTCCATTTTCTGCAATAAAGGTTTCGCGTCGGTACGCAAAACGCTCATGAGATCGGACTTCGGCAAAGAGATCTTTTTTTTCTGCGGGGGTTTCAACACGCCCACCTGGCCGCGATGGAACTGCGCTTGAGGTTCCCAATATCCTTTGTCGGCTTCCAAAAACACGCCGGCATCAAAGTATAGTGCTAAACGTGAAAACAGGATCACGGCTTTGTCGGTGTTATCATTAGGCAGGCTTTCCGCAAGACCACGGAGGAGGCGACGATCCGTGAGCACTTCAAAATTTTTCTTCGCAAGAAGAACCTCTTCACTCGGAGTTTCCAGATCGTGATCAAGAATGGATTCAATGCGCTTCTGCAGGTGGGTGATGATATTCATGCTATTATTTCCTCAAGTTTGAGGGAATTAATCAAGCACGACAGTGAAATCTTCGAAGTTATGGAGCTTCTGCCACTCTTTGTTGAAGGACCCGGCATTTTGTCCAGTGGGTAGGAAAATGCGCAAAGACGGTTGCTGGAGATTTTCCCAGATGCCCAAAACTTCACGCACCCAAATGCCGAAGTTCGCGGTCATAGGCACGACCACCACCCACTTGTTCGGAAAGAAGGCCTCGGAGGTAATCATCAAGGGCGCATCTTTCGGCAAACTGATCTCGTAGGTCTCAAGACCCGATTCTTTCTGGATTAATTTCGTGAAGTTGCGGATTTCAGGGCTGAGATGTCGTTGGCTTTTGACGATTTGAAAATTCAAATACCAGTCGAGCTTCTGAGACCAATGACAGCTGGCAGAGTCTGGAACAATCCAGAGATCCGAACCGGGGTTAAAGGCACTCGCCGCAGACAAAATATTCATCAGTGGGCCTTAGCAACCTGATCCAGAAGGCCGTTCACAAAGCTTGCTGATTCCGTCGTTCCGAATTTCTTCGCGATCTCGACGGCTTCGTTGATGACGATGTTTTCTTTCAGTGGATTCGGCGCAAATATCATTTCATAGACGGCAATTCGCAAAATATTGCGGTCGATGGTGGCCATACGATCGAGTTTCCAGTGGGCGCTCGCCGATTGAATCTTAGAATCAATGGCCGGTTTTTGTGCCTGGACACCGCGGATGATATCCGTGGCAAAAGTCACTACTTCCGGTTCAACAGCGGCCCCCAGGACCTCCATCAAATCAGAATTAGAAATTTGCGGCGCAAACTCAGTTTGAAAGAGGACTTGTAGTGCGAGTTCCCGGGATTGTCTTCTCATCTTCTTCAGGCTTTCCAGAATAGTTCACAGAGGTTAATGGCAATTGCGGATTGTTCGGATCCGCAAGATCAATCAGTTCCAGATCCTCGAGAGTTTCTACAAACTCCTGAACATCTTTGAAAGTACGATAGACGCTTGCGAAACGAATGTAGGCCACATCGTCAAGTTGTTTCAGCTCCGCCATCACACGCAGACCTAACAGGCGCGCAGGGACTTCGTTGTCACCCCGGCTGATGATCCATGAAGAGATGCGTTCAACAACATTTTCAATTTGTGCAAGGCTCACCGGGCGTTTTTGACAAGCAGCTTGTAGCCCTTTCAAGATTTTTTCTTTGCTGAAAGGCTCACGACGTCCGTCCTTTTTGATCACGAAAGGGAAACTCAACATCAATGTTTCCATCGTTGAGAATCGAGCTTTGCACTCAAGGCATTCACGACGGCGTCTGATGGAGCCGTCTTTCTGCACTCTCGTGTCTAAAACTCTGTCTTCACTGTGATTGCAATAAGGACATTTCATGGTCTAAAGTCTCGTTTCTTACTACTTTCTAGACTACGAAAGCCGTGAAAGGCCCGTCAACGCTGAGATCGAAGAAAACCCATAGTATGACCACGCGAGTCATTGGCTTACATGGCGCCGGGACTTTGCATATCATAAAAGTATGAAACAACTTCTGTCTTTTCTGATTGTTTTCCTAGGGTTCCAGTCTTTTTCACGCGCCGATGAAGCGCCCCGTGTAGGCCGTGGTGCGGCAGCCAAGTATTTTGAAAACCGCAGCCCCGATACGACTGAAGAAGAGGTCAACAGCGCACCGGAGGCGAAAAGGACCTCGGGCAGCGACGGGGCCCATTACTTAGCCATTCACTATGGCAAAATGATGAGTTCCACTTCCTACGAGTGGGGCACGCCAAGTAAACAGACGGATGTCGGAGACTTTACTGCAGGCCTCACTTACCGCATCGGCGAGTGGCACAACTCTATGGACCTCGATCTGCGTATCGATTTCATTCAATACAAAGTCGACGGCGAAGGGGAGCAGAAGCCTTTGAAAATGTCGATCTTGCCGCTCATCACGTTCCCGGATGCGGCTTCAAAGTTTCCTCTCTATTTTGGTTTTGGTCTCGGCCCGGGCGTATTCTTCCGCCAGACCAGTCATGAGGCCTCTTTGTCGTTGGACTACCAGTTGATCGCGGGCGCGAGATTTTTCGATGTCTTTGAGAATGCTGGATTCTTTATTGAGTCTGGTCTAAAAAACCACCTGCAGCTATGGGACCAGGGCCAATTTAATGGCACCTTCCTTTCGGCAGGAGCGGTTTTCACATTCTAAAGTTACATCGCCATCTCATAGATAGTATCGTGCACGCCGTGGAAGAGATCTTCATGACGAGCGCCGACGCTGACAAAGTTGTTGAACGGCTTTTCAAAGCTCAAAAAAAATGGGGAGCTCGGGATCGCCGCTTCGTCGCCAAAAGTGTCTACGAGATCGTTCGTTGGTGGCGGTATTACGGGGTGCTGGCTGGTTTTGACCCGACAGAAACAGAAGTCACTCGCGATCTGGTTTTACAAATCTGGGCCGCCTGGTGTTTTAAAACTTATCAGGAGTTGCCTGACTGGGCGGAGCTGAAATCCTTCGATCAAGCGGGTTTTGCAACACGCCTTCAGCAGGGGCATCCTGTCGCTGTCCGCGAATCCGTGCCGCAGTGGCTGTATGACTATGGCCGCGAGCAAATCGGTCCGACGTGGGATGAGATGCTGACGGCCTTGAATCAACCCGCGGACGTTTTTTTGCGAGTGAATACTTTGCGCGCGACCCGGGAGGCGCTTGTTCAAAAGCTGCAGGCGGAAAACGTTCACATCGCCGAAGTCGACGGAGTTCCGACCGCATTGCGTTTAACTGAAAGAAAAAATCTTGCGGCCACCCAAGCTTTCAAACAGGGGCTCTTCGAAGTTCAAGACGCGGCTTCGCAAATGGTAGCGCCTTTGCTGAGACCCGAGCCCAACACCATCGTTATTGATGCCTGCGCGGGGGGCGGAGGCAAAACATTGCACCTTGCGGCTCTGATGATGAATCAGGGCCGTATCGTGGCGATGGATGTGAACGAAGCCAAGCTCACAAGGCTGCTCGAACGGGCCGATCGTAACGGCGTGAGAATCGTCAGAATCAAGTTAGTCTCACCGGAAACTGTTCAGAGACTCCATGGCAAGGCGGATCGCTTGCTTCTTGATGTTCCTTGCTCAGGCTTGGGAGTTCTTCGTCGTAATCCTGATACGAAATGGAAGCTGTCGCTAGAAGAAGTGCAGCGCTTGCAAAAGCTTCAGGCTAAAATTTTAGAGAATTACTCTAAGATGGTGAAGCCGGGAGGAATGATGGTCTATGCCACTTGCAGCGTGATACCGGCCGAGAACGAGCTGCAGGTTCAAGCTTTTCTCGCGAAGCATGGTCAGGACTGGAAGTTGGCCGAGGAAATCCATCTCGCTCCACAAAAGCAGGGTTTCGATGGGTTCTACGGAGCACGTCTTGAGCGTAAGGCTTAAGTTCTAGGCCCACGTCCTGTCTTAAATTCAGTCACAGCCTCCGATAACAATCTAGATGAAAAGGATTTTGTTTTTCTTATTCTGTAGCCTGTTTTCCGGATCGGCCTTGGCTGACATGCAATTTGACTTGGGCTTTGCTTACAGTGGCGACACCCTTCACAAGACAACGGACAACAGCAATGCGTCGACGTTCTATAACGCCGACGTCCTTTTTAACTTAGACAACCGGAAGACCTGGAACGTCGGGTGGGCGGTTTACGGGATTTCACAGACCTCCGTACAAGGTTCAACGACAATAGCTTACTCCTCGATGGATATGGGGCCCGCGGTCCGCTGGAACATAGACCGCTCTGGGATGTTCAGCATGACTCTGGCCTACGGCTACCTCGCCCGAGGCACCTATGGCATCACCGGCGGCACGGATGAGAAGTGGGAGGGGACCAGTTACTTCGCCCAGTTGGCCGCGCAAATCCCACTAGGTGAAAAATTTTACATGGGTGCAAGTCTGAACTACTACGGGGCTAGCTACTCCCAAAAGACCGTCAGCAATGTGGAATCCAGCAATGACGCTACAAAGAGTTGGGTATTTCCTATGTTCAGTATGACTTGGAAACTTTAGCCCGTCCGGATTTTAGGCGCCTAGGCCTTTCTAATACAAGGCATCATAATTAAAAGCGAAAAAAAACTTTGTAATTAGTAAGGCCCCTGCTAGAACAGCGCCAACTAAACCAAACCTAGGGGGCGCTAATGACAAAAATTCTTTCACTCGTTTTTGTTTCTGCTTTGGCACTGAATGCACAAGCGGCTGACAAAGATGCAAAATACTACACTCTTGCAAAAGTAAAAATGACCGACGTGACTGAGCAGTACGCAGCTAAAAATCATCAGTTGGCGCAGGTGGGTCTCTATGAAGACTGCAACCAAACACCAGACAACGTTAAGCCCTTCGACAACACACCTCCGGGCGTCAGCTTGGATCCGCTTGATCAAGCAAACATCATTCTCGATAAAATCATTAACCTCGGTAAAAAAGTTTGGGCTCTGGTTGAGACAGGCCGCCCGGTTGTGAACATTACCACTTACACAGCCAATGCTCTTCCTGCAGGCTTGAAATGTTGGTCTGATTTGTCTGGCTGGCAAATTCCTCAATCTAAAGTTTACCGCGTACAATACGAAAATGCTTACGGCATGGACGTCGTTGATTTCGCTTACCGCGTGACTTTCACAGCGGGCGGCAATTTGAACGGTCACGGTAAATTCATTACTAACGCGACGATCGCTCCGGCTGACTTAAACGTTTCTTGGGGCTTCAACCTCACTGCAAACGCGGAAGTTCCTAGCGTATTCAACATGGGCACTAAAGAAGATCCATTAGCTGGTATGCAAATGTTGATGAAATGGAACATCAAGACTGTTATGAGCCATGTAGAACAAGCAGAGACTTTCTACGTCGGCGGCGACAACACGATGAAGCACTTGGAATAGTCATCTACTGTCCAGTGCCTTGTTTCGAAAGTCCGGGCTTTGCCCGTACGATGACCCACATCTTTCATTGAGATGTGGGTTTTGTTTTTTAAGGCGGAGTTTTGGGGGCAGGCTCTCTACAGAGCCTTCTTGATATTGTCGCTTTTTTCTTTGAGCTGTTTTTCAACTGCCAGCAATTCGTCGAGACGGTTCTCGAGAGATTCGAGGAGCGTCTCCATATTTGATTGCGGGTCGATCGTGTAGTTTTGCAGTTCATCGCCCAAGAGCAAACGAATGTGCGAGTAAGATTCTCGCAACTTTGCCATGATGTCGCGCATTTGGCGACGGGTCTTTAAAATGCGATTCTCTGTCATCATCTCATCAATGCAGGCTAGGATTTGCGGGATCTCTGCTGGTTTCTCCAACACGCGCATGACGCCACAGCCGACGGCGGTCATGAGGTTCTTTTTGTCGAGATAGCCTGAGAGCAAAATGGACGGGAACTGGAAGCCCTTTTGGTGAGCTCGCTCGATCAATTGCAGGCCGCTCATTTTTGGCATTTTTAAGTCTGTGATCAGGACTTCGAAAGGGCATTCTTCATGGAATTCGATGAACTTAAGAAGTTCCTCTGGCTGGTTGAAGGTCAGCACGTTGTAGTGCTCCGACAAAATAGCGGCGTACACATCCGTGATATCTTTTTCGTCATCACAAAAAGCGATCGTTGGCTTTTCATTGTCGTTGATTAGCAATCCCTTCATAGATGAACCCACACCCTTGTTCCTTACATTTCTTTTCGGTTAGGGTGAAACACGGCCACAATCAATTTATCTTAACGATCCCGTCCCAGAAGTGATCAAACTTTGGTCGGCCTTGCACTCCTTACAAGTCTTTGGTTTTCGTCACGTTATTAAACACCCCCCCCCCAGTTGGCCCTGGGTTTGCTTTGGTTCTGAACTTCGAAGCCATGAAAAACTATGTGAAATGGGCCCTTGGGGTTCTTACAGTTCTGCTTGTGTCTGGGGGTTGTCAAAGGAACAAAACCGAGCCGGTTCACGATCCTTTGGATACGAATTACAAACTGATCGATAAGGGCGATTACGATGGGGCCATCCGTGAGCTGCAAAGGCTTTCCCTTGCAGACCCGCGCCCTGCGGTGAAGGTCGCCTTGGCATCGGCCTATGCCGCCCGTGGGGGAATTCGGGTTGAGAACTATTGGGGTTTCGTGATCGGCTTTGATGCTCCCTTGGTCCCGCCAGATTCCATTCCGGAAAATGCCACCGTAGAAAGCCTGCAGAAAATTGCAAAGCAAGCTAGGGGCGATATCGACCCGCGAGACTTGAACGCCCTCGGCGGCATCGTTAAGTCGCTGTCGGTCTGGGAGCGCTACAAAGACCGTGTCGATGCGATTCCAGTGGTGTCGGGTGCGGCCCTTGCGGATGTGCAGGTCGCGGCTGAAACTTTGAAGGCGGTGCAAACTCCGGGTGGACGACTGTATCGTGCGATTTTAAATTTGATACTTTTTAAGTCATATATCACGGCTTCGCAAGCCTTGTGGGATCAGTTCAATGCGGTGATTGGAGAGCTGCTTGCGGGCCACATCGAAGTACTTTGCAAGTTTGATTTTGAGAAAATTCTGAATTGGCTCAATCCGATCACCTATCACCTGACAGAGGCGCTGGATGATCTGATCATAGCTTATCCGGATGAGCGTAAGGATCTCGAAGACGCGCGCAATCTTGTTCAGGCCATTTATGGTATCACGCAACAAGCAGTGAATGAACTCCGTAAGAAACGGATGTGCCGGTCGTGAAAATCCTCGTATTGTTTTTAGTTCTGCTGGGTATGCCGGCGCGGGCTTTTGAGGTGCCGCGCTCGATTGCTTTGGGAAACTCGGATTTTACCAGTCGCACGCTGAGCTATGCATGTTTCGGGATGGATGCGCTCATTGAGGGCCTGCCTTGCAATCCCGCAGTCACCGCGAAAGAACGCCGCAGTCATTTCCAAACTCAGTTCTTTTTCGGCAATAATGTTTCCTATGTCCATGAAGTGACAAAGCTGCTGGATGGCACTGGAGACCCTGCCACTGTTGAAAAGCTCTTCAGTCAAAAAGCAAGTGCTGAAGCTGAAGCCAATGTCCAAGCCAGCTACTTGCATGAAACCTGGGGCGTGCAGTTTGCACCGTATCGTCTTTATTACTATGCTTTGATCCGCAACTCCGCGTTGCCGGTCGTGACTCTTTACGCGGGCCAAGAGCAGACGCTCTCGGCGCAAGTTGCCAGCTTTGCCGGCGAAAATGGCAAAGACAATTGGTTTTGGGGCTTGCAGCTTCGCGGCGTTGATCGCAGATTTATCTTAAGTGAATTCACTTTGACTGATGCGCTGGCGTCAGGCGGCTCGCAGTACTTTGAAACCAAGAATCAGCGGGCCCTCTATCTCGAGCCGGGTTTGTTGTACGAGTTTGCCGACAAGAGCTGGCGGCCGCAACTGGGGCTGGCAATCAAGAACTCGGGCTTCGTTGATAAAAAGTTTGATGAGCTTCCGGCAAGCCCTGACTGGAACTTTGCGGGCTCTGTTCGTCCGCCGGTGGCATACGGAGAATTAGAGCTCGGCCTGAATTTGCGCGTGAATTCCTATACTGAAGAATTCAAAGATCTGCCCCACGTGGGCCTCTCCTACAAACTTGGAGCAATGCAGGGGCTGGCGAGCTATTCTGATCGTGAGTACTCGCTGGGTTTTGTTTTGCATTACGATGACTGGAATGGCGGCCTGACTTACTGGCGTAAGAAGTACGAAAACCTTCTCGGTGATCAGGATCAGTTGCAGACCGTGTATCTTGAGCTGGGGTTCATCATATGAAAAAGCCTTTGCTGATTTTCATAATGATGTTCTTTGCGGCGGCGGTGGCTTGCGCGGAGGACGCCGCCCCCGATTACGGGGGCCCCGTGCAGTGGACCTCTTTTCAGGCTTACATGAAAGAGCGCCAAGAGGAGGACCGCGTTCGCGGCATGAGCTACATGGCCAGTGGCGCCATCGCGACCGTGGGTGGAATTGCCGGTTATTACAACTCTGAGGATTCATTCAGTCGCGGAATCTACGCCATCGCTCAATCGGTAGGGGTGGCGGCCATCGGTTATGGCGCGACCAGCTACTGGAATGGCAACGAGTACAATTCGTTCTTTTACGCTGTCGAAGGAGCGCATCTCACCTCAGGTCAGAAGGCCGAGCTGCTTCAGAGATTTCTCGAGAGGGAAAAAGAAGAGCGCCGCCGGTCGCGTTGGATCAAGGTGGCCACACACGCTTTAATCGCCGTGGCGAACCTTTCCAGCGCTTCTCACGAGCAAGATCGTAACGTGCGTGGCGTCCTGAATTTTCTGGCGGGCACGAATGCCGTGCTCGCGTTTTCGTACGCTTTTTAGGTCATCTCAGATTGAGATTTCGCCCCCAAAAATCATTCAGTTTTAGTTAAAATCCGCCGATCTAATTGAGGCCAAGGGGGCCAACTATGTTCGTTGCAGTTTTTGCCGGAATCGTCGTTCTCGTCATTCTACTAATGGGCGTGTCCGTCTACAACGGACTTATCAGCCAAAAGAACCAAATAGACCGTGCATGGGCAAATATCGAAGTTATTCTCAAGCAACGCTTTGACGAAATCCCGCAGCTTATCGAGGTGATCGAGCAGTATGCATCGTACGAGCAAAGTACATTGAAAAAAGTTATCGAGGCGCGGAATCACTATTCGACGGCAAACTCCATTGATTCTAAAATCGCCGCGTCGAATGAAATATCGATGGCACTCAAAGGCGTGGTCGCCTTAGGTGAGGCCTACCCGGAACTGAAAGCCAATCAGTCTTTTGTCCAATTGCAAGGCCGCGTGTCTGAACTCGAAGGCCTGATCGCAGATCGGCGTGAGTTCTTCAATGAAACAGTGACAAATTTTAACACGCGTATTGCGCAGATTCCGGATATGTTCTTTGCAGGCTTGCTCGGCTATTCCGAAAAGCCGATGTATCACCCCCCGGCGGCTGAAACAACTCGGCCTTCACTTAAAATGAACATCGGGTAACCCATGGACTTCATCGAAGCGACGCGAAATCAACAAGAAGTTTTTAAAGTCGCGCTGACCCTGATGCTCCTTGGGGGCGGAAGTGTCGTATTTGGCTTTAAGAAATTTCTATCGAAGCGGAAAATAGAAGAGACGGCTCGCAGTAAAATCTCCTCAGCCGCGCAAGGACTGGTCGAAGTCGAAGGCCAGGCGTGGCCGACGATTGCGCGTAAATGCCTGGATGGACGACCTGTTTGTTTTTGGGGTATTCGGGTGCAAGAGTACCGGCGAAGCGGTAAGAGTTCGTCATGGCACACGGTCTATAGTTATTCGACCTCTGACGAGGTTCTTGTACTCGATGAAAGCGGGGCGTGTCTGGTGTGTCCGCAGCAAGCGCAACTCGAGATTACCGAGCGAACGATTCCTCGAAGCAAGATGTCGTCCGTCCAAATGGAGTTTCTTGTGGCGGCGGCTCCGATGACGGCACGCTATTTTAGTGGGGGCGCCGGTTTCTGGAACTCATTCACCGGCGGCAATATTCGTGTGGTCGAAACAAAGCTTTTAGCTGGCGGTCCGGTCTATGTGCGCGGCGATTTTCGCACCAATATCGATCAAACCCACGCGGTGGCGGTCGGAGATATTACTTCGTATTCGGGGCAGCTCAAGAAAATGGGCTCAACAGCGTATCAACGGGTGATGTTTGATGCCAATCGTGACAATAAACTTTCAGAAGATGAGTTGATCAACGGCTATTCAGCTGCGGCCAATGCGTTCCTACGCGTTGGTGGGGTTCAGTCGGTGAAAATCAGTGGCAAGATCACGGCTGACTCCGAGCATGGGCTTATTTTGGCCGACATCTATCAGGGTTATTTGGTGAAGCGCGCCGCCTTTGTTTCGATGGCGGGGGTTTGGGGCGGCCTGGCGCTTGTCGGAGTGGGGTTGTTTATTTTCTTTAAGCAGATCGGTCTCTAGAAGAAGATCTTCAATCCGCTGCGGATTCCGGTACGAGTGTCGTCGGTGGGAGCGCCATTCGGAGTTGAATTTTGGAGCTCTTTGTACCAAGTCCCAAACACGCGGAAATTTTTAAAGTCGATGAAGGCTCCGGCTTCGGTTAAATTGCCTTTGACTTCGCCAAGAGTCCCATCGGTCATCGGCATATAGAAGCGATAGAGCGCATCAAAACCAAATTGCTTGATCACATACATTTGCAGACTGGCCTGGGCGAATTGTTGACGGATCGTCAACTGAGGGTTGGCCTCGGTGTGTGTCCGCATTCCATAGTGCAAGGTCAGATAAGAGCCCTGGATGGAGCTGCCGAGCAGGCGTAGATTGAAAAGGCCGCTCAGGTCGTTAAAGCCCTCTTGGGAGTTGTTCTCATACTCCGCGGTGAGCCCCACGAACTGGGCATAGGCCGAAAAAGTGCCCTGGTAAGATGTGTACTTGTTCGTTGTTCCAACGGCCGCCGAGCTTTCCTGGTTGTAGCTGTTGTATGAGATGCCAAGCATCAATTCATATGGAGACGGGGAGTTCATCGAAAGCCACATATCCATCATGTTGTTGCGGTCTTTTTGCGTGAGCCATTCCTGCAAGGTCCAGCGCTGAGACTGGCGCCGTTCGGACCTTTGCAGAAAGTCACCACTGCTGCCGCCGCCACCTCTTCCGCTTCCCGATCCGGCCGCGAAAGCCATGGAGGCAAAAGACAATAGTATCAAAATGAGGATGTGATTGAAACGTTTCATAAAATCCTCCATTTTTAATTTTGCTCTTTGGGGGGAGTTAGGTCTAAGATTTTATCTGTTCGTCCAAGATTGAGACTGAGGTTGTATGTACGTCCATGATTTGAATCCATTTGCTATACAGTTTTCCGAAAATTTCGGCATTCGTTGGTATGGATTGTCATACATGCTCGGGTTCATCTGCGCGTACTTACTGATTCGCTGGTTGACGTACCGTCAGCGCGCGGGTTTGAGTCCGAGCATGGTCGGTGATTTTATTACCTACGTTGCGATCGGCACTCTGGTTGGGGGTCGCTTAGGCTATGTGCTTTTCTATGCGCCGGATTTATTTTTGAAATTCAAAGGTGATTTCCCGTTCTGGGGAGTCTTGGCGGTGAACGAAGGCGGTATGGCAAGTCACGGAGGTATGATCGGGATCGTGATTGCCTGTATTCTATTTGCGCGCCGCTATGGCGTGAACTTCCTTTATTTGCTGGATCTTGTCTCGGTGTCGGGACCTATCGGCGTGTTCTTTGGCCGTATCGCCAACTTTATCAATGGGGAACTCGTGGGCCGGCCGGCTCCTGAGGGGTATCCTCTGGCAGTGAAGTTTCCCCAGGATATTTTGAATTGGCCAAGCACGGACTTTGGTAAGTTGAAAACTCTCAGCGATGTGACCGAGAAAGTGAACGTGACTCCGGATCAGTGGATGGGGTTGCTTGAGAAATTCCAACTCGATACTTTGTCAAAGGCTCAAGTTTACGAAACTTTGCAGAAAATCGTGCTTGAAGTGCAAAAGGGCAATAGCGGTGTGAAAGACGCTTTAGCGCCATTGCTGACAGCTCGTTATCCGTCGCAACTATTCGCGGCCGCGGGGGAAGGGTTGCTCATATTTTTGGTGCTGTTCTTTCTCTGGCGAAAAGGCCGCAAGCCGGGGTTTATCGCTGCATCTTTCATTATATTGTATGCATTGGTCAGAATTAGTGATGAGTCCTTCCGCATGCCAGATATCCAGATTGGTTATCAGTGGCTGGGGCTCACGCGCGGGCAATGGCTGAGTATCGGCATGTTTGGCATCGGTGTGAGCATGATGTTCTTGTGGATGAGATCGAACTCGCTTAATATTCCAGGTTGGCGCCAAGGGCACAGCATCCGTTTAGGCCGCAAATAGCCGCCGCCTCTCCTAACCCATTCTTCGAGCGATCTCACTGCAAACCCGGGGAATGGGCGTTCTAAAACAGAGGGTCTGAAACCGCTTCTTAAGATGATCACAAATATATGTATAATCTTATTATGATAATTATTAGACATAATATATCTTATTGTATTAACTCAATAATTTATTAAAATATAAATTACTATGATCACAATATTGATCATTTATGAGTTTTGTGAGATCCTTTTTGTGTAGCCAAATCAAAAGATGGGTCGAAGGTTTTTTCAGATTTGCACAAAGGATGGTTTTATGAGCTCGAAATCTGTGAATATGACGTCAGTCATGGGTCTTTTAGTAGCCACGTTGGTTCTCGGTGCTTGCGGAAAAAAAGCCGATGAAAGTGGCGTTTCTGCTTCGGCAGATGAGTCTGCGTCAGGCGCAGCGGCCAGTGCCGTGGGGGGAGCTTTGAGTGGTACCAGTTCCAGTGGTTCTCTGGCGATTTACAAAATGCGCGAGCAAGATCCTGTACATGGTTTCTGGATGACGATGGCAAAAGTGATGGAACCTCAGCCAGCAATGGCGTCAAGTCTTTGCCCTACTTTTGCAACGACAGGGGCTGGGTGTGCAGCGAGCGGCGGCAGTATGTGGTTAACTTATAGTGGTTGTACTTTCCAAGGTTATGCAAGTTGGACGGGTGTTCAGAAGATCACCAAATCTTCGGGCGCGGCGGTCTGTGGAAGTTTTCCGTCCGCACCGGCGAGTGGCACTCTCTATAGACAATTTGTTTCCACGTCGGGCTCTAATACTCCAGGGTCTGTAAGTTTGGTCGCTGATAACTGGTCAGGTGTCATTGACAACTCTTCGAGCAACTTGAGCAATTTCGATGGTCAGGGTATCGGGACAATTCAGAACGGTGGCTATGGTGCGGCTGTCAGTTTTAATGCGAGCGGAGTAAGAACAGGTGTGACTCTGGCTCATCGAGTGTACGTCACCGGAGTGTTTGATCACTCGGTCTCTGGCAATCTTGCTATTACTGAAGGCAATGGAGCTTCGTCACGGACGATCAGCGGTCAAGTGACTGTTTACCACAACCGCGCACGTGTGGTCGGCACCTCGACTTTCTCAAATGTTGTGCATGAAGATGTTTGCTGTCTTCCTGTTTCCGGTACGATTACGACGACTTTCGCGGCTGGTAGCAACGTAAGTCCAACCGCGCTGGGCAGTCTGTTGGTGGGTAAAACAGAATCATTAACATTCACGGGCTGCGGAACCGCGACTTACACCTCTTCCAGCGGTGTGGCTTCCGACGTGACTCTGCATCGTTGTTTCTAAGGGTAGAACTTGGGGGGAGTGAACGTGAAAACGCAACGACCAGATATTTTCTCATACCACGATCATCTGGCATTTTTGAAAGAGTGGGTGGCTTATCTCAAAGCCACCCAGTCGCGTTTTTCGTTGCGTGCGCTGGCCAAGGTCTCGGGTCTGGCGTCGGGTTATTTGCCGATGGTTTTAGGTGGCACGCGTCCTTTGTCCGCAGCTGCACTTGCGAAGATGATTCCACATTTAGGTCTGAGCGCCAATGAGCAGTCTTTCCTGGATTGTTTGCTGATCCTGGGAACATCGGAATCCCACGATGCTCGTATCATGGCGTTGGAGCGTATGAAAAAGTTCGGCCAGTTCCGTACGCATAACGAGCGGGAGACTGCTGCGTATCATTACCTGACACATTGGTACTACGTCGCGATCCGCGAAATGGCGGCGAGAACTGGTTTTAAAGACGATCCGGAGTGGGTGCAAGAGCAGTTGCGTTTTCAGGTTTCGCTCAAAGAGGTCAAAGAGGCCCTCGAGTTTTTATTCAAATACAAATACATTGAGAAAGGTAAAAACGGTAAGATCCTGGCTCCGACAGAGACCTTGAATTGCCAAGGTGGTATCTATCGCGTGGGGCTGTCGCACTTTCATCGGGAAATCATGCGGCTGGCCGGCGAAGCCATTGACAAAGTTCCGCGTGAGGAACGCAATATTATGGGACACACGTGTTCTTTGAGTGAAAAGAATTTTCTAAAAGCCCGTACCATTGCCGAAGAGGCGATTCAAAAAATTCAGGAGTTGACGGTGGCGGAGCAAGACGGAGAAGCGGTTTATCATATGGAAGTGGCTTTGTTTCCGCTTACACATAAGCAAAATGGGAGTAAGTCATGAGAGTCTTGATTTTCGCTGGTTTGTTGGTTTTGGTGGCATGTACCCAATCAGGGTCGGGTGGCACGACGACGGGAAATCCACTGGTGGAAGACACGTCCGCATCGGGGGCGGTTGCGGGTGCAATCGGTGGCGCCTTGAGTGGTTCGGCGGCTGGTGGAGCTAGTGAAATGAAATTGACGGGTGCTGCGGATCTTTCTGCCATGGGTGGAGTCTGTCCAACGTTTGCCACAGCGGGAGCCGATTGTGCGGCCAGTGGTGGAACGATGTGGTTGTCTTACAATTCCTGCAAATTTCCCGGTTCGACAGCAAGTTTCACGGGGGTGCAAGCTTTGGTGATGTCTTCGGGAGCCGCAGCTTGTGGCACTTTTCCCCATCCGGGAGTGAACTCCACGTTGAGGCGTCAGTACGTGACATCATCGGGTTCCACGACCCCTTCTTCGTTGGTTCGTCAGAGCGCGGCGGGCACTTATCTCGCCATTGATAATCATACCGTGAATCTTTCGAATTTTGATTCAGCGGTGCTTGCGACGATTGTGAACGGTGGTTATGGCGTGTCCGTCAGCTTTAACAGTTTAGGTGCGCGTGATCAGATTACTTTTGGTCATCGCGTGAATGTGATGGGGGACTTTGATCAAACGGTGTATGGCACTTTGAATGTCTCAGAAGGCTCTTCGAACTCGGCGTCGCGTTCGGTTTCGGGTTCCGTGACGGTCTATCATAATGGTTTACAAGTGATCGGTACTTCCACGGTGAGCAGTCTTGTTCACAACAATACATGCTGTTTGCCAGTGTCGGGCACGATCACCACCGTTTTTTCTGGGGGGGCGAATGTCAGCCCAACGGCTTTGGGAAGCTTGTATGTCGGTAAATCCGAGAGCCTTGCGTTCACAGGTTGTGGCACTGGACTGCTGACGAAATACGACGGGAGTGTTGTGCGCGTGTCCTTGAATCGTTGCTTCTAGTGTTTGACTTTCTGGATCAACTCGTCGACGGAGAGGTTTTCCTGCAAACCTGATTTCAGATTTTTGACGGCAATGTGGCGGGCGTTGATTTCATTTTCGCCCATCACAAGCGCATGGGTTGCGCCCATTTTGTCAGCTTTTTGGAAGCGCTTACCCATTTTGCCGGAAATAATCATTTCGCATCTCAAACCGTGTGAACGAAGTTTGTGCGCCACTTTCAAAGCTTCGCCCTCGCCGGCTTCATCTGCAGGAATGATCGCGAGCAACGGTTCGTGCTTCTGATATTTCTCGGCAGGAACCAGTTCGGCAAGGCGGTCCATACCCGCAGCCCAACCAACACCTGGAGTTTTTGGGCCTCCCATCATTTCAATCAGCGGATCGTAACGACCCCCCGCAAGCACGGTGCCCTGGGCGCCGAGCTCCTCGGTGACGAACTCAAAAACGGAATGGCAATAGTAATCCAGTCCGCGCACTAATTTTTGATTAATTTCATAGGGAATACCCAGGGCGCGAATCGCTTTGAGTAAGGCTTCAAAGAATTTCTTCGATGCATCATTCAGGTGATCATGCAAGGACGGGGCGTTTGCAATAATCGCGCGGTCGCCTTCGTCTTTGGAGTCGAGAATGCGCAGGGGGTTTTTCTCGAGGCGGACTTTGCTGTCGGCAGAAAGCTTTTCTTTGTGCTGATTGAGGTAGGCAACGAGGATGTCGCGGTAATTGGCGCGGCTTTCAGCATCGCCAAGAGTGTTGATCTCGAGATGACATTTGCCTGCGATGCCGATTTGATTTAGCAGATCCCACGCCATGCCGATGCACTCAGCATCCGCCAGCGGCGAGTCGACGCCAAGATATTCGACGCCGACTTGTTTGAACTGGCGATAACGGCCTTTTTGTGGACGCTCGTAGCGAAACATGGGGCCAGAGTAATAGAATTTTAAAGGCAGGTTTTGCGCCATACCTTCAGAAATAAAAGCACGTGCAATACCGGCAGTGCCTTCGGGGCGCAAGGTAATGCTTTCGCCGCCGCGGTCTGCGAAGGTGTAGGTTTCTTTGCTGACCACATCCGATGTTTCGCCGAGTACGCGATGAAAAACTTCAGAAAACTCAAAGACCGGCGTTTCAATTTCGCCGTAGCCGTACAGCATAGAAAGCCTATGGGCCGTGGATTCGACAAAACGGAATTTAACATTATCTTCTGGCAACAAATCGCGAGTCCCGCGGACTCTCTGGAATTTCGTACTCATCCCCCAAACCTACCATAGAACTCCGAAAAGGTACCAGGTCGCTTTTCGGGGATGCGCCGCTCCGACATTCCGTGGTTGCTGGACTTATTCATCATGATCCGGAAAAGCGACCTGGTACCTTTTCGGTAGTTGCAAATGAGTTGCGTTTTGGTGGGGGCGGGAGGATAGTTAAGGGTATGAAAAAGTGGATGATTGCGTGCGGACTTCTCGTGCTTTCTGTGGTTCTTGGAGCTTTGGCTTTCCATCGTTTTGGTGGCGGCGCCAAAGGCGGCGGAGTCGAAATTGATTGGCGCTTGCTCGGAACCATGGATTACGTCAGCGGCAAAGCGGGTTCAGAGCTTGAGGCGTTGAATGGCCGCGAAATCAAAATTCCGGGTTTCATGGTGCCGCTCGAAGACAGCCAAAAGGCCGTGACGGAGTTCTTGTTGGTGCCGAGTCCGCAGGCCTGTATTCACGTTCCGGCGCCCCCACCGAATCAGATGGTCTATGTCAAAATGCGTGCAGGAACCGAAGTGGCATTTGGCCCGATCTGGGTCCATGGCACATTGGGCCTGGTCACGAAAAAATCCATGTACGGTGAAGCCTCTTTCGAACTCATCGGGGATAGCATTGAACCCTATAGGTAATTCAGCATGTCCAAACTCATCGAAGTCAGAAATCTCCAGTTCCGCTATACGAACGCGACTCATGATACTTTGCAAATTCCTGAGTTCAGTGTCGCAAAAGGCGAACGCGTTTATCTCTATGGTCCGAGCGGCTCAGGGAAAACCACTCTTCTAGAAATTCTGGCCGGAATTTTGAAGGCCGAGCATGGCGAGGTCCGCATTCTCGGTCGCGATTTGACCAAGCTCTTTGAAAAAGAGCGCGATGATTTCCGCGCTGAGCATCTCGGTTATATTTTTCAGAGCTTCAATCTGATTCCTTATTTAAGTGTCCAAGAAAACATTGAGCTGCCAATCCACCTCTGCACGGCTCGCAAGGAGCGTCTTCAAGGTGAAGACCCGGCGTCAGTGCTTCGTCATTTATGCACACGCTTAGGGATTATTACTTTGCTGGGAAAAAAAGTGACCGAACTCAGTGTCGGTCAGCAACAGCGGGTTGCTGTGGCTCGCGCGCTGTTGGGCCGCCCGGAGTTTATTCTGGCAGATGAACCAACATCGTCACTCGACATGGATCACCGAGAGAAATTCCTCGAGCTGATGTTTGAACTTTGTGAGCAAAACGGCACGACCGTCTTGTTTGTCAGCCATGATCGCAGTATTCAGCATTTGTTTTCGCGCTCCGTGGCTTTAGATTCCATAAATCGCACGGAGAAGGGGAGGTAGGACATGGTCTTTTTAAACCTTGCTTTAAAATCCCTGAAGAACCGTTTGCTGCCTTCAGTTCTGACCGTGATTTCGATTGCGCTCAGTGTGATTTTGCTTTTATCCGTTGAGCGGGCCAAGCGCGCGGCGGAAGATGGGTTTACGCAAACGATCAGCCAGACGGATTTGATCGTGGGAGCGCGCAGTGGTCCGATGCAGTTGATCCTTTACACAGTCTTCAATATTGGAAATGCCACTCACAATATTTCCTATCAGGCGTATCAGGATATCAAAAAAAATCCAGCCATTGAGTGGACGATTCCGTACTCCTTGGGTGATGGGCATCGCGGTTTCCGTGTGGTGGGTACAACCAATGATTTCTTTGAGCACTACCGGTTCCGCGGTGACGGTAAAATGGAATTGCAAGAGGGAAAAAATCTCGACGGCCTTTGGGATGTTGTCATCGGTGCCGATGTTGCCCGAAAGCTGGGCTACAAGCTTGGCCAGGAAATCGCCGTCGCCCACGGTGTGACTCATGGAGAAGGTATTCAAAAGCATGACGACAAGCCGTTTGCGGTGGTCGGTATTTTGAAGTCGACCGGCACGGCCCTTGACCAGTCATTGTACGTGGGCATCGAGGCGGTTGAGGCAATGCACCTCGACTGGAAAGATGGCGCAGCTCCAACGCCTGAAACAGCCATCAGTGCTGATAAAATTAAAAAAGAAGACATCAAGATTGATCAGATCACGGCATTCTTTCTTAGGGCCAAATCGCGTATCGATACGTTGCGATTGCAGCGTGAGATCAATAACTACAGAGAAGAGCCCTTGTTGGCCATTATTCCCGGTGTCACTCTGAGTGAGCTTTGGCACAGCCTTTCATACGTGGAGCGAATGCTGAAGGTGATCTCCTGGTTGGTGGTGGCTGTGGGCTTGATGGCGATGCTGATTGCGCTCACGACAAGCTTGAACGAACGCCGCCGTGAGATGGCGATTCTTCGCGCAGTGGGTGCAAGCACGAGCAAAATCTTCGCACTTCTTGTGTTTGAATCAACACTCCTGACACTCGCGGGAATCGCACTTGGCTTTGCGGCCGTGATGGCCGGGACGGCCATCTTGCGCCCCTGGCTGGAGATGGAATTCGGTTTCTACCTCGAGGGTGGTGCCCTTGGCCCCACGGAAATAGCTTACTTGCTGGCCACTTTGGTTGGTGGGATTGGTATCGGCTTGATCCCGGCATATCGCGCTCAAAAGATGGCTCTCAAAGACGGTCTTAGTGTCAAAACCTAGAAGATTGACCCCTCATAGGCTTCAAGAGAGTCTTTAAGCAGCGTCTTTGACTTTTACTTTGTCAGCGCCTTCCGCTTCGTAGTCAGAGTAAGGTGTCTTGACGACATGCTGTTCGCCGTTTTCGACGTAGCCGCGGATCTTGTACATTTTCAAAGCATCCGAACGGCCCTTCACTTCGGCAGAGCCCGCGTAGTCAACGATGAACTCCTCGCCCACACGCGAGATGACGTCGTCGGTCACCAGCAAGTCAGCGCCGAAGGCCTTGGTCGATGCTTCGATACGGGAAGCGGTATTCACCGTGTTCCCGATGACTGTGTACTCCATACGCTCGTCAGAACCGATCGTGCCCGAGATAGCCGTCCCCGCATGCAGGCCCATGCCGATCATCAACGCCGGTTCCCCGCGCGCGATGCGCGTTTCATTCAACTTTTCAAGGCCACGGCGCATTTCAATGCATGCGCGCAACGCATTGTGCGGATCGCGGTCGGAGCCTTTCGGCGCGCCCCAGATCGCCATGATCGCATCGCCGATAAATTTATCGACAACGCCACCGTGCTTGTTAATGATACCCACCATCACGGCAAAGTATTCATTGAGCATCGCAACGACTTCTTCCGGCTTACGTTTCTCTGAGAACGCCGTGAATCCACGGATATCCGAAAAGAAGACCACGACTTCCTTAGACTGGCCGCCGACGCCGATATCCTTGTTGATCAAGTCTTCCGCGACAGAAGAACCGTGGAACTTACTGAAGAGGCTCTTCACTTTATCGCGCTCTTTCAAGCCGTCCGTCATATGGTCAAAGGCCTTGGCCAAATCTCCCACCTCGTCGTGGGACTTTACGTGCGCGGTGGCTTTCACATCGAAATTACCTTTAGAAACGATCTCGATAAGTCCTGCAAGTTTTTCGATCGGAGAAGTCAGGGTCATGGAGAACACGAAGATAAAGAACAAGGCCAATGACAACACAATCCCCGTAATCAGAAAGGCTTGGCGTTTTGCATCTTGCGCGGGTTCCAATACGAGTTCCTGGGGGATCTGTGAAATAACTGTGACACCGAAAGAAGTTTTATTGTACGCGCCGATGAACTCAGTACCTGTATCCGGATCCACGAACCGCATCTGGCGGCGGGGAGTTTGCTCTTTCAGCGCTTTTTGCACGATCGGGGAGGCGGCCATGCTCAAGCGTGCCATCGCTTTTTGCTCGTCTTGGTGAGCAATCAATTCGCCGTCACGGTCCACGAGGTAGAACGTTCTTTCAGACCGCTCACCGAAGGGTTTTTGCAATACAGACAGATCCACGTCCACCAAAGCCACGTGCGTGATGCGGCCTTGCGGGTCTTTCACCAAGGGCAGGCCAATCGTGACCATGGCAGGGCCTTTACCGAATGAGCCATTGCGGATCTCGACAGATCCTCTGGCCACGGACCGGATCGGGAATTTTTGTTGGTCACGCACCCGTGTGATGTATTCGGGGCCGAGGTTAAAAGTTTTCAAAAAGTCGTCCTTCGCACGGCGAGAAACAAGTTCGAGCGTCGGGCCTTGAAGCTTTAGAATCTCAACAGAAATGAAACGTTTGTCTTTGGTGAAGTTCAATTCAAACTCATCGGTCGAGGTCGCCGCAGGATTTGTCACGCTTTTATAGAGGATCGAAGCGGAGATTTTGGATTTATCAACCAGCGAAG
Organism: Pseudobdellovibrionaceae bacterium; assembly: GCA_039810425.1. GTDB lineage: Bacteria > Bdellovibrionota > Bdellovibrionia > Bdellovibrionales > Bdellovibrionaceae > JACMRP01. Next base: position 25,021 of record JBDHWW010000021.1, read on the forward strand.
AAAGAATATTTTCGATTTCAGTCGCCCGGGATGCGGCGAACGCCTGATTGGCATATTCCTCACGTTGCATCGAGCTATTCGCAAAAATCTTAGAAGTTTGCAGAGCGATAGGAACGGTCGCCACTAATAGTAAAGCTACTGTAACCCCAACCAGTTTTGTTGAAATAGGTATCTTCATATGCATTCTCTCCTAAAATCCGTATTCCGCAAAGAAACTTAAATACTGTCCCGTAATCTGCGCCGTATTGAAATCACCCGGTGCTTCCGTTGCTGAGCCGGTTTTATTTGCTTTGTAAGCCACTTGATCCATTTTCTGAGTCAAACCCATCAGACCTGTAAAGCGGTTGTTGAAGCGGTAACTTCCCATCAAACCCAGCTGATACGATATACGTGGGTCGGCGGAGTTGCCGTTCGGAGTCTTCATGGTAAATAAGTTGTAATAAACATGTGCATTCACCTGAAAGCCAAGTTTCGGGGATAGTGAATGCCAGTATTCGCCACCGATATGAGGTCCTGCGACTGCGGTTTGTGAAAACTCAACAGTGCCGCTCGTACCCACAGCCGGAGTTCCGATGAGCTGCGGGACTTCTTTGTAGTAAAGGCCGGCCAGCACGCGCGCTTCGCCGAGATCGCCGACAACATAGCGGCGAATGCCGTTTATCTCAAATGACGAGTAGGTATGGTTTGAACCGTACATAATGAAGCCGCTCATATCAAGAATACCGACAAAGCCCCAAATACTATCCGGGCTGAAGTAACCGGCACCCACGCGGCCCGTACCGCCGAGCGCACTGTTCGTCGTCTTCGCGTTGTTCTCGAGAGTTTCACCATGGTAGTTAATTTTTGTCACAAGGTAGCTGGCAGTCCCATACCAACCGGTGAGGCGGTCGATGGATTTTCTGACGAGCGCAGTATACTCCGCAGCCGGTGAGCGGTTGCCGTTGATCACTTTAAAGTTGATCTTCGCACTATCCGAGGAGGTGCGCATGTTTCCCTTAGCTTTGACTTCGAGACGGTAAGTGCCACCTGGGTGCTGCTCATCGAAATTAAAAGTTTCGTCTTTGACTTCTTCCTGAACCAAGACCTTTTCCCAGCGTTTTGTCGCGGAGTTGAGACGGCTCAAGGTTAGATCGTATTTTTCGACGTTGGCCGGTCGTGACCATTTAATTTCACGGACGAATTCCGATTCCGGCGTGGTGATTTTTGGCGCGGCGATCTTCTTACCGATCACGGCAAATTCGCTGACAGTGACAGAATCACTTTGCATTTCGTTTTGACCGAAGCCGGTGATCTTCCAAATATAGTTTTTCGCAACCGGAACTTTGGCGGTAAATTGCGTGTCTTGCACGGTCTCGAGGATTTGTGTTTTTCCGTCATCGGAACTTAGTTCAAAACGGTACTCATGGGCGCCATTGACCGGCTCCCACTCGAATTTCTGAGAGACTTCTTCATTGTCGTGGCTTTGAATCTCCGCTTTTGCGAGGGGAAACTTGATCTTTACCGGGTCTAAGTTCACGTTAAACTCTGCCGGCGGACTCCAGTCACCCGGAACGCCACGGAAGTCACGGGCACGCAATGACATTGTATATTTACCCGGCATGAGTTTTCCGGACCAGATCGCTTCTTTGGTTTTGAAGCTCATTGCTTTTCCGAGGGAACCGTCTTTGGCCACGGCTCGGATCTCAACGTCATAACTTTTCGCGTCGGTCACTTCCTCAAACTCAAAGCTGACATCGCGGCGATAGGTCTCCGCCAGCGCGCTATTTGCGGCCGCCAACAGGGTGAGTGTGATAAAGATTCCGAACACGAAACGCATCAATTGACCTTAATTTTCTTTAAAGTGGGCGCTTTCAAGTTACTCTTATCTGGTACAATCAGTTTACGGGGCGCACTGGTCTCGCTAACGCGGCCATGTTGATCGACCGCTGAGATTCTCAGCTGGTACTCGCCCGGCATGAGGTTTTTCAGCGCCGTTTGAGTCGTTGTATATTTTAGCGTCTTTAGCTCTTTACCATCTTTATTAGAAATGGTGAGCATGTACTCTTTAGCGCCGTCGAGCTTTTCCCATTGTAGGTCCGTGCGGCCATCTGCCTTCGCCGTCAGACTCCCTTCAAGAGGCAACAACTTCGGCGGTGGCAAGAGCGGGAGCGGAGCCACCGCGACCTTTCTTTGCGGAGCCGAGCCAATCACGCGGCCTTCTTTATCAATCGCTTCCAAGGAAGCGATATAGCGGCCTGGTTTTGTGATCTGTGGTTCCGCTTTGGTCTCTTTGACTTCAATGGTTTGCAACTTCGAGGGATCATCGCCTTCTTCGAAGTACTTCACGCGCCAAGAAGCGACGTCTTCATTGTGGTTCACATTCCAGGACAGATCCAGTTTGGGATTGTCTAAATAAAACTGAATGCGGTCTTCAGGTGTCAGCCATTTGATGTCGACAGGATCTTTTGCAACCGGTTTTTCCTCAATTGTGGTCACCGTGAATTTCTGAATCTTACCGAGGACCGGTTTGTTAGAGCCCTCATAGTAGGAAGACATGCGCCAGTAATATTCGCCTTCTTTTAGGGATGGCAAGGTGTAGCCGTCTTCAGATGTGAAGTTTTTTGTCACGACCTTTTGACGGAGGCCCGGGTCTTTTGCGACCTCCAAAACGATGTGCGAAGTTTCGTCGCCTTTTTCCCATTTAAAGGACATATCAAATGGAGCCTTGTTCACTGGAACCTTCGCATCTGCCAAGGGGAAGACCATCGTGGGGGCATAGCGGGCTTGGATCTCCGTGCGATAGATGGCGCTCTCGGCGACGACCTTGCCGCTTCGAGGATCTTTGGCAACAAGCTTCCAGTAGGGTTTTCCGATCGGTAGGGATGTTTTGAAACTCTCATCGCCGTGAGCGGACACACCTGTCCACTCTTTCATCTCTTTGCGGCTATTGCCGGTGTGCAAAGAAACCTTCAAGCCGGCAGGGAAGCCCTTCCACTGGAACGTCAAATTATCTTTCTCATCCGCATCGACGTACGCCACTTTGCCCGGAACTGGAGAGATAATTTGCAAATCCGCTTTGTTGAACTGAAGACCATTTGCGCCCAGTGCGCCCGCGGCACCGGTCGAAAGGATTTTGTCGGCGCCGTTTTTGTCTTTGATTGAAGCCGAACCTTCGAGGACTTGGACGTCGACCTGGTTGCCACCGGATTTTGACAAGCTCGCCGAGGCTTTACTCAAGTCAACTTTGCCTGATGCTGAATTCAAAACGAGGGCCGTGCTTGTGCCTTCGGGCTCTCCTTTGGCGGCCGCAACAAAGAGGCTACCTTCCATGAGATCGAGGGCAATTTCGCCTTTGTTTTGCTGAATGACGATTAAAGAATCCGGTTCCAAATCCAGATAGCGAGAGGAGTCTGCAAACTGAATTCGCACTTCACCTTTATTCGAAGTGCGAATTGCTTCGCCGTTGTAGAGAGGCTCACCGGTTGCAACTTCTTGCCAGAGAAGGCGAGTCGCCGGACGACGTTGAATTTCTTCATGAGTTTTACCGACGAACGCGAGAGGTTTTTCATTCTCATTCGTGAGTGATTTTGTTTTCGTGAGATAATACCAGGCAAAGGTTGCCATCAAGCAGCAGCCTGAAAACACAGCAGCCCACAATAATCGTTTCCATTGCGATCTCATCAGAGACCTCCTCAGATGTCGTTTCGGCTAAAATATTCCAATAGTTTAGAGTACTTAGCCAAAGGTCTATGGAGAAAGTGTTCGCATTTGACGACTGGACTTTTCTCATAAAAAAAGCGACTGTGGAAAGCAATGAGTTCGCTCTCAGCGAGGCTCGCCGGTAAGCTTTGTGCTCCCGGTCTGATGTGGGACCGAAGTGGTGTTTGTTGGCTTTACTTTGGGCCAGCTTCATTTAAGATGCGTTTTATGCCAATGGATCACTCAAAAAACTACATCACGCCGGCGGGCATTGCGGCCCTCAAAGCGGAGTACCACGAGCTCATGCATGTTGAGCGGCCGAAAGTCGTCGAAGTCGTGACCTGGGCCGCGGGAAATGGCGATCGCTCGGAGAACGCCGATTACCAATACGGAAAAAAACGGCTGCGCGAAATCGACAAGCGCGTGCGTTTTTTGATCGGGCGAATCGATAAGGCAGAAGTGGTCGATCCAAAAACCGTCAAGTCCGCGACGGTCGTGTTTGGCGCGACGGTCACAATCATGAATGAGGATGAAAAAGCAACGACGTACCAAATCGTCGGCGAAGATGAATTCGACGCGAAGGCCGGTAAGGTTTCTTGGAAGTCACCGATCGCCCGCGCGCTCCTCGGTAAAAAAGCCGGCGATGAAGTTGTGATTCAAAAGCCAGCCGGCGAAGAGTACATTACGATCGAAGAAGTCGAGTATAAATAGTCAATGTGGCACATAGGTTTGGTAGTGGATCGGTTTGCAAACGCGGTTGTTGGTTTCTTCATGCGAGCACGCGGTGAGCCCCACGAGTAAATCCATGCACGCTTCGAAAATGACGTAGTCTCCCGCTTTTGTTAGAGGAGGTTCGATTTTGATCGCGCCTTTGTTGTTTAACACGACATTCATGAAGATATTGAACGTGGTCGAGATTTCATGTTCGTCGATACCGAAGGGTCCGAAGTGTCTTGCGAGGTTTTCGTGACAGCTCGGGTGATAGTCGTCATTGCCAGCGACGATTTGGAACATCTTAAGGCTGCAAGGCGTGAGCAAGAGATCATGCCGGCCGCAGGTGTCTTCGTAGATTTTCAGCATGGCTTGGCTCTGGTTGGAGTAGAGCGTATGACCCGTGCTCAGAAAAATTGAATCGTTGTAGTCGATGGTTCTGCCGGCGGAAAAGCTTTCGCGGTAGTCGTGTGCGTTAAAGCAAAACAAGTCCGAGACCTGTTGATGCTGGGGCGTAATCACTTTGAGGTGATAGCCTTTCTTCAAAAGAAAACACGTTCCCTTTTGAGGTGGAATTTGTCGAATCATAGCTGCCGTTCTCGTGAGTTGCTTGTATAAAAACATTATAAGCTTAAATGAGGACAAACAGGGTCACAATTGATCTTCTCGTCACAACTATGTCATATAAAATTCTTAAATTGGAGGGGAATGGTAGAAAGCCTCTCCGTTTTTTAGAAGAGTATGTTTCACACTAACAGGGCGGAACTTCCAGAACCTGTTCTTCGAGTGATCTATTCTGCACTCGTTGTCTTCATTGACTTCCTTTGCTCCAGTAACTGAGGGACTGCATGAAAGACGAATTTTAAATTTCGCGTTGACGTCATTTTTGTGTGCGTGGCTTTGCTTGGGGAGTTGGGGCTTGGACGGCCAGTGCCTAATGCTGCGAATTACCCGCTCTGAGACGGAGAGCCTGGGGAATATAAAAAAAGCCACTCGCGAAGGAGTGGCTTTTCAAAGCTAAGAAATAATTTGCTCGTGAAAGAGCAAATTACATTTTCTTGTCAGTGCCCATGTGTTTTTTTACACAAGCTTCTTTGTTTGCGTCTTTAGCGCAAGCTTTTTCAGCTTCTTCTTTAGTCATAGCTTTAGCTGTAGTCGCTTTAGCTTCTTTAGTTGTAGCCGTTGTTGCACCCGTAGTAGCTGCAGCTGGAGCAGCCGTTGTTGTGGTACCAGCAGTCCCGTGAGCAGCTGGAGCAGTTGGGTTAGCAAAAGCAGCCACTGCTGACAAAGTAACGATCGCAGAAAGGATCATTTTCATAGTTATTCCCCTTTTAGTTTGTTATTGCAGGAACGGCCACCATGGCCTTTTTCCTTCAAAACCTGTATTATTCGAAACAAGATTAAGTTTTTTTTCACGAATTTCAAGCAAGATATTGGAAGAATTACATATGCTAGGTGCGCCATGTTACTTATAGAGTGTTTCGCGCCTATTTCAATGCATTAAATATTTACAGTTGAAAAATAGCTCGACCCAAGAGAGAGTTTCGCCAATCGCAATTAATCAATGAGCAGAGGGGGCTTGATTGACTAAAAAATTGGCATTGTACCTGGGTGTTGTTCTACTTTCTTTAACCTCTTTCCAAGTTGCAAAGGCCGATGATTTTGTAGCCTATAAAAAGCGTGGTGATAACTACCAGCGCGGCAACAAAAATGGCAATCCAGACTACCGCGACAAACACAACTATCCTAACAAACCTGAAGGGCAAAACAACGACGACACTGTTCAAATTGGTCAACCAGCGGCGGGTGGCGATTCGAAAATCGTTACGGCCGTTACCAATAAACGTCGCCTCGACTTCGTTGAAGGCTCGGGCATGGTTGTGACGAAGCTTCTGCCTGATGATCGCAATGGTTTGGAGCATCAAAAGTGGATGGTTCGTCTTTCTAACGGCGCAACCATGGAAGCCGTTTATAATTTAGATATGTGTGAGTACATTCCTCTGAAAGTCGGTGACGTCGTTTCGATGGGAGGTCAATTCATTTGGACCAATCAAGGAGCTTTGTTACACTGGCTGCACTACGACCCACGCCAAAATCGTCCAGATGGCTATGTTGAAGTGAACGGCAAAGTGTACTGTGGCGAGGGACCTCGCCACCAGTAAGCCGTCAATTTACGAACCTTTTGTGTAAAACCCCGGTGATGAACAGGGGTTTTATTTGATGCCCTGGAAGTTTGTGCAGATCCAGATCTTAAAGATCCGCGCCACTTCATCATAGCGGTAAGTTTTGAATTCCTCAGACTTGCATTCGTCAAACTTCGCCCAGCCCATCGGATCTGTGGGATATTTATCTGTCGTTACAAATAAAGCCGTGCTGCCATGGAGAGCTTCCATCTCTTGCGGTGGTTGTGTCACGGTGTATTGGCTCTTTGTGGTGCTGAGCATGTAAGTTTTTTGCTTTGTGCCCCAAAAAGTTTGCGCGGTGGTTTCGTAGCGATTGCTTGCAATAAAAGGTTTCTTGCCGCTTTCCGCATGGATTTCGCGCTGGCGGCGATTCACGTAATCGCCCAGCTCCGTCCAGCCGCTGAATTCGTTACTGAGATCATGCTTCGGCTGCCATTCCGTCTGCGGGTTTAAGGCCCGCGCGGCTTTCGGCATCCACGGGTACGCGAACGGCATGTATGTCACTAGGTTCACCAGAAGAATGAAACTGAAGATGCCCCAAGTGATTTTTTTACTAAAAGGTTTGATCCTGGTTTTGCCATGCCACTCCACCCCTTCGGACCATAGGGCTCCAGCTCCCATCGCGAGCAGCAAGAACGCGGGGCCGCTCCAATGGGGCTTGTACTCAGCCCATAGCGGCTGGGGATAGAACATCACCACGCTCGGCACGGCCAGGCAGAACAACCAGCGCCAGCGCGCCTCTTGGCGTTTTAAAAAGGAGTATCCGAAAGTGTAGAGCATCAAACCATAGGCCACGGGTGTGTAGAAAAGGATCTGTGCTGTAAAGAACTGGAGCCAGCGATTGAAGTTGAATTCGGTCGTCGTGTGACGCTCATGGAATTGATATCTAAACCCCGGCCAGTCGTAGTGAATATTCCAAATGAAAATCGGCAAGCAGATCACGGTCGCGATCAGCATTCCGGTCCAGGGCCACTTCGACAGCAAGTCCTTGCGATGCTTTGGCGTCATCAAAAGATACAAACCAAAACCGGGAGCGAGCAAAGCGATAATGAATTTTGAATTAAGCCCCAAGCCCATGATCACGCCGAGCCACAGCCAGGTTTTTTTCAAGGGCCACGCTTTGCCGTCTTCGCGCACGCTTTGCCAGAAAACGTACGCGGCGGCGACCCAACAGAGCATGAACGGGGTCTCAGGCGAAGCGACATAGCCGCCAAAGCCCCAAAGCGGAGTCCACAGCATCAAGAACGCGCAGAAGTTTGCCGCCCAAACACCGAAGACTTCGCGCGCAAGTTTCCATGCGAGATAAGCCGTGCCGAGATAGCACACGAATGCCGGTAAACGCACGCCCCAGCGAGTATCACCCAAGATGGCGGTGCTGATCGCCTCCAGCCATGCGATCATGGCCGGATGATCATAGTAAGAAAGTGAAAGATTTTTTGTCCAACTCCAGTGATAAGCTTCGTCGTCGGCAAGGCCCACAACGGATGCAAAGAAAATACGGAAGAGAATACTCAGACCGAAGAAGACAAATACCTTTTGCAAGGTGTTGGATTTTTTCCAAAACTCAGCAAGCACGAGAAGGTCCTTTCACAAGTGATCCCAAGGAGTTAGCATTAGTTAGGGGCTATTTCAATGCTTTTTGGTTCCGCAAACCCAGCGTGAGGATTTCTTGGAATTGCTTGGCAACAGCTACGCGCCATTCGGGGGCCGATGGGTAGAACATCTCTTGAAATAAATGAGTGATTTCTTCGCGCTGTTCTTTGTTCTGGGCGCTGTGGTGGAATTTCTGATTTTCACGCACCATGCGATACAGCGAATCGAGCGAGCCTAACGTTTTTTGACTGTCGAGGGTGCCGAATTCAAAGACAATGCCGGCATAGCGGGACTTGTTTTGCAAAACCTTAGCGCCGAAAACAACAAAGCCGCCCGAGACTTCGTAAAAATCTTTTTTCTGGCCGTAATCCATGTCATAGCCGTTGAACACTTTTTTGAGGTACTCAGCGTCCAGGGAGGGCGCCATGTCGGCAAACAGGTGCAAATGACCGCGTCGGCCGTAGCCGGTGTGCAGATCAATCAGCAATGTCTGCTCATATCCTGGGGCGACCGCAAGGATCTCCTTCTCTATCAAATCTCTTTGTGGCTCGAAATCCTTGCCGCCGAAATAGAGACCTTCGGACTCTTGATACTGACCGCGCAAAATCCCCCGGCGAAGGCTCTCCATGGAATACTTTACGATAGCTTTCACACACTCATAGTAAAAACCCATGCGATCAAAAAATCCCACATGGGCCGGGCTCGGTGGATTTAGCAGGGAGCTGATTTTTTCGTAGCTCTCGTTCCTCTGAGAAAAGAGGTTGCCGTCTGTGTCGAAGTTGCGATTGAGATCCACGTTATTTTCAGTCACCCGGCGCATGAATTTAAAGCCGTAAGGATTCACGGCGTGAACCAAAAGAATTCCGAGATTCTCGTCACGCATATTCCAGAAATTTTCTTTGATGAATTGATTTTGCAAGGCACTTCCGACGAAGCCTTCCATGCCGTGCATGCCTGAGGTCAAAATCAGTAAGCGTTCTTTCTTGCCGGATTTGGGCGGCAGGTAAGCGACGTCCATCACTAAGGTTTCTCGAGTACGGGTGGGAATTTGAACGGCGTGGGCCGAGAGTTCGGGATTTGACTTTTTAAGAGCTTCCACGTTCACAAGAAATGCAGATCGGGCTTCTTCGTAAGTCGATTTGAAGTTTTCCAGTCGTTGAGAAGCCGAAAACTCTTCGGCAAGCGCCGAAGAGTTCATCGTTAAAACAGAAATAGTGCTTAAAATTAAGAATCTTACCAAGCTGGCAAACGACGGCGGCCACGGCGACGGACTGGAGGGCGTTCACTAGTTGCAGGCTGTTGCTTTTCAGTGATCAGAGTTGTTGGCGTCGTTTCTTTTTCTGTTTTATTCTGGATCATCTTAGTTTCCATATAAAACTCCTTTGTATTGATTCGTCCATGAATGGCAACCATTCTATCGAACCCCGGGAAAGCCCACAACGAGCTTTTTAGAGGTCTCGCCCAGCACCCCGCTAGCCATATGCGTCATTGGCTGAATGAAAATGAAATGATTATTCTTCGGGAACGAAGTCTGTCTTCTCAAATATAGGCGAATATAAGCCGATGTATTCGCGCGTCCACCACTCGCCCTTTTCGAACAAAGTTTTGGTTGTTGAGAATTTGTACTGGTATTTTACCAGGCGCATGTACTTTGGCGCATTCGGAAAAGGATTGTTTTCGAGTAGGTCAATCACTGGGGCCGACTTCATAAATATGCGTGCCATCAGGTTTTGTAACCACAAATTCTGACTAAAAGTTCCCAGTGCGGCAAACCACATTTGCCAATCTAAGCGTGGTTGATAGGGGGCCGCAATCGGCGGCATCTTATCAAGGCGGCTGGGCTTGTAGCGAAACTCGTAATCGACCCAGGTTTCGTTGTCGTTACTACCTTGTAAAACCAACTCGGGGCGATCTTTCGTCATCACGGCGAAAAGACCATAGCTGGAATTAAAACGATAATTGTAAATCGCACGAATAATCGGAATCGCCGGGTTGAGAAGTTTTGAGTTTTCGCGAAAAGCGAGGCCGAACCAGAACAGATTGAGCGGTATCATCAGTACTGCAAGTACAAGCCCCATTGACTCATAGAAGAAGGGATTGTCGGCGACGACATTCATGGCTGGGAAAATTTTGGGCAAAAATATCCGCCAAATAGAATCGTCCAATAAGAAAAGACAAAGCACGATACTGAGAACATTAAAAAACGCGTAATTGCCGGTGAGAATGATCAAGAGTTGAAGCCCGATCATCAAAGCCGCCGCGAGCCAGCGAAGAGATCCCGGAATAAAAATCAAAAGGGGAACCGCGAGTTCGATAAAGAACATCAGCACGCAGCTGGCCTTTTGAAGCCACAGTGGCGATTTATCCATGAAGTAGGCGACAGGATTGGGAATCGGCTGCGTCCAGTAGTGATACTTCAGGGCGGTGAAATCACGCCACGAGGCATCCTTGCTCATAATTTTTACGACGCCTGAAAGAAACATCAATTTGAAAAGTAAAATCCAAAACAGCCAGCGGACAAACACGGAGGGCTCATAGGTGTTCCAGGGGTTCCAGTCAAATCCCCAGGGGGTTAGAAAGATCGCGAGCACGCCGATTTCTAAAAGCAGTGAGTCCCATTGAAAGCCGAGGAAATCCTGGCCTGAGTTCACAAAGGACAAATAACAAACCCAGGCCACGAGCATCATGAGCGGCGGACAAAATCCCATCAGCGCCAGTGTTGAAGCGGCAAGCCCCAAGCCTCCCATTAAATATAAAAACGTATCGCTCGCATTGAGCCAGAACACCGTCGGTAATTCATAGTATCTTTGCGGGCCGGTCTGCTCTTTCAGCACATTCATGAATTGCTGAATTGAAAGAATACCGCTTTTCCCATAGAGGCCCATGATTTGCGGAATGAGGGTGAGAAACGCGAGTATAAAACAAAATGCGATGCCCTTTGAAAGGATCCAGGCGGACATTGCATAGCTGGTTTCATTCATAGGTGATACCTCGCAAGTAATTTTAGAAGATGCGCGCTAAAACTTACAAGTGAATCTTCCGGTGTGAATAAGTCACAACCGAAGAAATTTTCGTAAATCTTTCTGCGTATCCCGGAACATTCCAAGCTAGAAGCCAAGCCCCTGAAAGGGCAGAGCGAAGATAATTTATTTTTTAAATACCCACGCAAACTAAGAACGGCGCTTGCGTGATTGATCGTGATGTTCTTGATGCCACACTTTACGTGCTTCGGCAGCTTCTTCCGCAGCATACTCTCGCGGCGGTTTCGGCAACTTGTTGAGGCTTTCGCGGACATGACCGTGGGACATGACGAATGGCGCTCCGGATTTCATCAGATTTTGATAGTGCCTGTTGAACTCGGATGTTGATTCCGGATGAAAGAACAGGCGCTCGACCTCAGAGCGCGCGACACCAGCTTGCTCCGGAGTGATTTCTTGCATTTCCGTCAGTAGGTCAATGTCAGCCACCAAAGAAGTGAGCTCGCGCAACCAAGCGAAGCGCTGTGCCACTAGGATCACTTGCAACCACTCCCCAGGACCTACGCTGCGGTCGCTCTCTTTTTCGAAGATCTCTTTAAGATGGTCCAAGAGTTCTTTCTGCAAATTAAGCAGCGCTTTGCGCAGTTGAAGCGTGGATTCGTGGTGTCCGTGAGCGGTCATGAAGCCTCCTTTCACACTTTAAGCACATGATTCGGGCTGTTGTCATTGAGTTTTCACCCCGTTTTCGTATTGACCACGGCATTGACAACGAGTGCGGGACTTATTAGTTACGGGATACACATTCTCTTTGGAGGTTCCTTGAAAGCGCTTATTTGCCTTTTGGTATTCTATTTTGCGTCTATGGGTCCTGCGTATGCCCAGTCGACTTTGGCGTTACCGCAACCGACGACATCGAGCAAAACCCCAACGATGGCGTCGGATCTGAAAATTCAGAATAGAAAATTCGAAGATACGCGCGAAATCACGGATGCAAAGATGCGTGCAGATTTGGGATCATTGTCGCGCTATAGCTTTAAATTGGATCTCGGTTACAACGGACCTACGATTGGCAAGCCGCTCGAAAAGGATCTGCCGAACCCTGACAATATGAGGCGTGTGAACGCGACAAACATTAAAGGCAACATCAGCGGCCGTTTCCGTTTGGATTCAAACTCCGCGGTTTTCTTGGGTGGGGGATTGAGCGCGCTTTATCCTTTCCACGGGATGGGCCGTATGGACATCAACACTCCGCAAATCGGCTATGACATGTTCCATCGCGTGGGCGATGCTCAAATGAGAAATGCGTTTGGTGTATCGTTTGAAACAGTGCCGACCTATCAGGCGGTGGGAATTGCCGGAGGCTTGAATTATATCGGTTCCACATTGTTTGACTTGGGCACAAGTGGCTTCGCCAGTGGCATGGACTTGATACTTTTTTATAAAGTCTATAACCGTGCCTATCTGCCGACTGATGGAAATACGCCGCGCTACACGGCGATCCTGTCACCGTCGTTGAAGTACAATTTGTCCGACCGGGCGAGTATCGGCACGAACTTGGGATTTGCTTTCTGGAATCCGCGTGCGCTCGGCAATACAACAGCACTCTTGCCGCAGACTGCGATCCAGAGGCTTTCTTTTGGCTATGCATTTAAGAAAACCGTGTTTGTGGCCCCGTATTTGAACTTCTATCCAAGCAAGCTGGCGATGGACACAACCACCATCAATCTATCAACGGTGTTCTCGTTGCTTTAGGGCTTTTGAGATAGGAAGAGTTGCGGCCCATAGGGGATCCGCAACTCTCGAACAAGGGCACCCGCTCTAATGTGCCACTTGGGATACGATTTCTTGGGTGAGCTTTTCGTTTCTGGCATTTCGGGCCATGTCGGTGAGACTGACGATACCCACGAGTCTTTTGTTTCGATTGATGACTGGTAAACGCCTTACTTGGACAGAGGCCATTTTTCGTGCGACGGCATCAGCATCTTCATCATCATAACAGTAGCTGATCCCTTCGGTCATGCAGTCGATGACTTTGGTTTCTTTAGGATCTAGTCCCTCCGCAACGACGCGAATTGTGATGTCACGGTCGGTGATCATACCCACCATTCGGTCGTTCTGCTCTATGGGCAGGGAGCCAAAATTACCTTTCCTCATCATTTGCGCGGCTTCTTGGACCGAGCGGTCAAAGCGGATCACTTCGGCTTTGTCGCGCATTATTTCCCTGACAAACATAAGATCCTCCTTGTGAACAACCCTATGTTAGCAAGCGCTAAGATCCATAGATGTTTCGAAACATGGATGATTTTACGAAATCAAGGAGTGCGGGCCCACTAAGAACTATAGTACTTATGAAGCTTCTTTTTTGCCTTATGCTTGGCGCTCACTTTTGCTTTCTTCGAAGCCTTTTTCTTTGGCTGCTTTTTAGCGCTCGCGGGCGCGCGCTTGCTCATGTACTTCGAAGCCTTCTTATAGCTCGCTGTATGTTGTTTCTTGGATTTCTTTGTCGAAGCGTGAGACTTTGCTTTTGAAGCTTTCTTCGCTGACTTGGCTTTTTTCTTTTTCAAATTCATGCTGACGTCGGTCTTAGACTTCTTCTTATGGGTTGTTTTCTTTTTCGCCAACGCGGCCTCGCCAGAAAACATCAATGCCATTGTCAGAAACATCGCAGACATCATCTTTAACGGTAAATTCATGAGTCACCTTCCCCTATGGTCTAGAGATTTGTCGGAGGGCTTTGGGCTAAACTTAAGACTTGTTATAAATGAAAAACAAATTGACGTTCTATGTTGAGATTTTTGAGTTAAGTGGGTGAACACAGGGCGCCCCCGAGGCCCCCCACCGCTATGGGGGAACCGGAAGAAAAGCCTCTCTGCCTTGGTAGAGCCATCCTGGATCTCGAAAGGATATTTATTGATGGCGAACGGTGAGGTTTTTTGGTATCTGGTTCTTCCTATGAATATGAGGCAAACCTGGCAAACACTCATTCTTCGCACTGTTCTTTTTTGCTTCCTCGGCAGCGTGGGCAGCGTTTTGCTCTATAGCTTCCTGCCGGTGTACCTGACGCCATTGATGGTGATCCGCACGGGGGGCTCGGTCTTTGAACCTGAGTTCTTGGGTATGCACAAGACCTGGGTGCCGATCGAGCAGATCTCGCCAAACATTCAGCGCGCGGTTCTGAAAGCAGAAGATTATCGTTTTTATGATCATCAAGGTTTTGATTTCGAAGCTATTGAAAAGGCCATGAAATACAATAAAACGCATAAGCGAAAAAAGGGTGCGAGCACTATCAGTCAGCAGACGGCGAAAAACGTGTTCCTATGGCCGAACCGCGATTGGGTTCGTAAAGGCCTCGAAGCTTACTTCACGGTTTTGATCGAGGCTATTTGGTCGAAAGAACGCATTATGGAAGTTTACTTGAATGTGATTGAATTCGGCCCAGGGGTGTACGGTGTTGAAGCGGCGGCTCAGCGTTATTTCCACCGTCCGGCGGCGAAGCTGACGCCTTCACAAGCAGCGCTGATGGCGGCGGTTCTGCCGAATCCAAAACGTTTCCGTGTGGATCGGCCCTCTTCCTATGTGTTGGCCCGTCAGCGCCACATCCTGTATCGGGTTTCCCCGAACATCCCGAAGATCGAAGATTTATTTTAGCGCTGCCAGCGACGGCCTTGGCAATGTTGACGAAAGTCATTGTAACGGGCTTGAGCCGCACAGCGGTTGTTGCGGAGGTCGTTACGAAGACCTTCACAGTAGTGATTCAGCGTCGGGTACTGTTGGGGACCGGTTGTACAGCCGTTGTCGTAGTAGTTGTAACCATAGGGGAACTGGCGAGGGCGTGCGCCTGGGTTTTGTGGGCCGCCGTTTTGATAAACATTGTTATTCACGTTTGGAGCCGGAACTGTCGCCACCGCCGTGTCACCATCGCCGTTACCGTTTTTTGCGCAAGCACCTAAAATCAAAAAGAGAGAGAGCAAGAGAATGTTTTTCATGGCGCTAGCAATATTTGTTACCGCAGGAAAAGCCAATCTAAAAAAATCGCCAGGAAAAAAAGAGAAGATAGAATGACACCACCTTCCCTTTCGGAGTCAATTTGCCCCTGCAGTCTCTGGTACTTTGGACCTTTGCGAGCGGAACGAAACTATTTTTTATTTAAATAGCTTAGTCCGTCGTGGTTGTTTTTTGCTTGGACTTTAATTCGAGTTCGCAAACTTTTACTTTTGTTTCGTACTCTTCTTGGCGATCCATCAAAACTTTGCGGTAGTTTTTGAATCTCTCGAGGCGGTCTTTAAGGTACTCTTCAGAGACACCCACGATTTTCTTTTTTTCTTCAATACCGATTTTGCTGACATCGTCCTCGGCGGTGACGTACTCGCGTTTTTCAGTCCACAAAAGCTTCCCATCACCGCCTTTGGACTTTTCGCTCATTTCAGCGCGACAGTCTTTCAGCACTCCATAGAGGCCGCGGTTGTCCAAGTAACGTGGGCCACCGTAAACTTTGGCTTCGAGATTGTAAACTTCGGTTTCAAGGTTGCGAAGTTCTTCGTTCATTTGTACTTTTCTTTGATAAATCATATCGCCGTCTTTAACGCCAATCACGCCGCCGGTATTGACCGGAGCGGTCATGTCGACTTTTGTGTCGAGGTCTTTGGCCTTGTTAGGATTGGCACATGCTGCAAGCACCATACTGAGGGCGATAAATACGAACTTTTTCATAAGAGAAAATCCTTTCTGTTTCACATGAAGTGAAAGAGTAGACACTAGTTTAGTAGGTTTTTTCCAAAAGAAAATACATGTATGAGAACCTACGAGGCGCATCAATGCCGGGTAAGGCTTCCACACGGTAAAGAACAAGTACATTCAAGAGCTTAGCGCATTACTTTGTAAAGAGCATGGGCTGGCAGTGACGGAGCGGCACAGAGGTCACCTTGTGTTTTGCTAGGACTCGGGCCAAGATCTTTCAATAAATTTGTTGAAAGGATAATGTATGAAGTACTTGGCCTTTTTAACTTTCATTCTAGGTGGTTTTCTTATGCTCGAATCCGCTCATGCCGCAGAACTCAAGGTGAATGATCCCGCGCCGCTCTTTGCCGCAAAAACTCACGAAGGCAAAGACTTCGATCTGAAGTCGCGCAAGGGGCAGTGGACTGTCTTGTACTTTTATCCAAAAGCGGGCACTCCGGGTTGCACCAAGCAGGCTTGTGCTTTTCGCGATAATATCGAAAAAATCCGTGCGCAAGGAGCAGATGTCTATGGTATCAGTGCCGACACGGTTGCGGAGCAATCCGATTTTCATAAGACCCATCACTTGAATTTCAACTTGCTGGCGGATCCAGACGATCATGTGATTGATTTGTATGGCACCAAGATGGCGGATAAAAAACTGTCGAAGCGTTGGACTTACATCATTGATCCGGACTTGAAAATCCGCTCGATTCAGAAAGATGTGGATCCCGTTGTTGATTCGGAAAAGGTCGCCGGCGAGATCTCGCAGCTAAAAGCTAAAAAATAGCGCGGTTTCTATGCGAGATCCTAAGAAACAACGACTAGGGATAGTTCTCACCGGCGGGGGGGCCCGGGCAGCCTATCAAGTGGGGGTGTTGCGTGCGATCTCGGCGATCACGAGCTTTGAAACAAATCCCTTTCGTGTGATTTCCGGCTATTCCGCCGGCGCGATTAACGGCACCTGGCTTGCGGGCCGGACTGAAAATTTCGACCGAGCGGTGCAAAGCATGTGGGACGAGTGGGCCGGGCTCACGACAAAAAAAGTTTTTAATACTGAAATTCCCAACGCCGTTATTATGGCGCTAAGATGGGTTAAAGACCGCAGCTTCGGCGGCGTTCATCAAAACCACATGCAGATTAACTATCTTTTAGACACGCTCCCCTTGCAGAAGTTCATAGAGTCGAAGATTAACTATCAAGGTTTGCGCGAGCATTTGAGCACGGGGGCTTTGCATGCCTTGTCGGTCACCACCGTCAATTATCAGACCGGACAATCCGTCACGTTTTATGGCGGTGACAAGGATATCGAAGACTGGAAAACTCTAAACCGGATTAGCGTGCGGGCGGACCTTAAGGCGGAACATGTGATTGCTTCGTCAGCGATTCCGATCTTTTTCCCGCCTCAAAAAATTGGCGACTATCACTATGGTGACGGTATGGTGCGTTTGAACTCACCGTTGAGCGCCGCGGTTCGAATGGGGGCCGAGAAGTTGCTCGTGATCGGGATTCGCGGGCCGAGCGCCGAGTCGACCAACAAAAATCAGCATATCGGTCATGTGACGATCGGGGAAATTGCCGGAACGATTTTAAACGGTCTTTTCTTTGATGCGTTGGATGCGGATTTGGCGCGTTTAGAACGGATCAACCGGACCGTGTCTCTGATGAGTAAAGAAGAATTGGGCCGCGGCAAGGATCATTTGCGCCGAATTCCGGTTTTGTTGATGAGGCCCAGCACGGAAATTGATCAACTGTCCGAGGTTGGGTTGTCGCAGTTGCCGGCGACCTTGCGATTTTTGCTAAAGGGGATTGGTCTGCAAGACGACCGTGGTACGGATTTATTGAGTTACCTTTCTTTTGAACCACAGTACATCAAAACACTTCTGGAGGCGGGTTACGAAGACACGATGAAGAGAAAACAGGAAATCATCGATTTTTTCTCATAGGCTAAAAGCTTTCGCCCCAGGTCGGTAGGTTCCGTCAAAGAAGGGGTGTTTTAAGGACTCAAAGGCCAAGGCTTAGATCTGGGAGGTCCGGTGCGACCTTAAAGAAATTCATATTCTGCCGATAAGTATTTATGCGCAAAATACTCATCACTTCGCTTTTGGTCGTTTCGGCTTGTGCCAGCAAAGAACGTCGTCCGACGGCAGTTCCGGTTTTGGTTCCCGCTGCAGATGGAGCGGTAGAGTTGGATCAAGCAATTCAGCAAGGCGCGGCCCCGACGGTGGCTTATTTGAAAACCCAGGTTACAGTAAAAAGTTATGATGGATTGAACGGCCGTGATCCTGCATCACATTTGCCGACGGCCATTCGTGCGGAGCGCATCCCGCAGGCAATCTCTAAGGATCGCAACGTTCTGACATCCTTCATCCGTAAATTCCGCGAGTGGACCCCAGCGCATCGTGCGCGCCGTGCAGTGCAGTTGCAGGGCGATGGCTTTCATTGCGGTCAAGCCGTGGAAGCTCAAGCTTTGGCGATGACTTTGGAGATCGACTTCCCTGAGGAAGCGGCGATGACTTCCTCACAAACGTTGCACGAGAAGGGCTTGGTTTGCCAGGCATTCTCTCGCCAGGAAAGCCTGTTTAAACTTGCCGTGTTTGCAATTCAAAAAGGTGACTGCAATAAGGCGTCAGAGTACCTTGGTAAATTTCCCAGCGCGTTGGAGCGCGGTGTGAGTGACCGTTTGAACTACTTGCGCAGTTTCTGCTCTGGGAGCGCTGCCACGGTGGCCGAACGCAACCCTTGGGGCGGCTACGGTATTTTGCTGAGTGATGCGAAAAATGCAGAGCGTGGCGGCTATCGTTGGACCCTGGATGCGAAGAGCGGCTCTGAGGACTGGGACCGATTGTTGGCTACGTTTATCGAGCTCTATGAAAAAAACCAGCCGGAAACGATTCGGTATCTTGCAAACAAGATCAACTATGATAAGTTGCGCACCTTGCCTGTCCCATTTCAAACTTCAATACTCGTGATGATGAACTTCGCGGGCGCGGACCTGCCGGTCTTCCAGATGTTGCATAAATTCTTGGGCGAGCATCCGGAGATGGCGACTCCGCCGGTGGCCAATCTGCTTTTCCCGGTTCGTTTTTGGAATCAGATTTTAGAAAACAGCAAAAACGCAGACCCGGTTTTGGTGAAAGCTTTGATACGCCAAGAAAGTGCGTTTAATCCGATGGCCCGTAGCCGGGCGCGCGCGGCGGGTTTGATGCAACTGATATATCCAACAGCAAAGAACTTTGGTGTGAAGAAACAGAAGGATCTCGTGGATCCTACCGTGAATATTCATGCGGGCTCTGAGTTCTTAGCTCAGCTGATTGATGATTTTGGTTCTGTCGAGTTGGCCTTGGCAGCCTACAATGCCGGTCCTGCGGCGGTTCGTCAGTGGCAGAAGCGTTACCCAACAAAAAACATCGATCTCTTCGTTGAGATGATTCCTTATACGGAAACCCGCGAGTACGTGCGTCTTGTTCGCCGGAATTATAAGATCTATCAGGCGATCTTGCCAAAGCCGACCGCTGGTGCTCAGACTTTGTCCGGAATGTAGAACACGACCCATCACCTTGAACGCGGGTAGATTTTTAGTGGTTACTAAAGAGAGTTTTCATCTAAGAACTGCACGCCGATCTGAATCAGCGCAGGCTCAAGCTCTCTGCCCCAAACAATCTTGCAGGGAAGAACGCCAATGCGGCCAACAGAGACTTTGATTTTTTGGCCCGGAATCACTTGTTGCTTGGTGTTGATCACCAAAGAACAACCAGTGTAGGACTCATTGCGGATGAGCGCCACTGCGGTTGGCAAAAAATCTTTTCCCGTGAAATTAAAATCAATCAATGCGTGGTCCAAAGGATCCGGTTGAAAGCGAATAGATCTTGTTGTCATGGGTCTATGTTAGCGCGTCCCGCTAACAGCGAAAAGAAAAATTCCAGCTAGGACTTGCTCGAGTCGCTGTTTTTATCGGAACTGAGCGCTTCGTCTACGACAGCCTTAAGGTCGAGCTTTTTAAGAGAATCCAGGGCTAAGTCCCAACGGCCTTCGGCGCAAAGGCCGCTCATTCCGCCGTCCTCATAAGCTTGAGTCAAAGCGGAGCGGGCCGCCTCGAGAACGGCTTTCCCGGCTTTTTCGGCCATCTCGTCACAGCGGACGCAGTTGAGGACCTGGCCTAGGCGGCTATCTCGTCCTTCGGGAGTCAGGACCCAAGGCCTTTCCATCCACGGGGGATCATGGCGCATGTGTTGGTTGTGGCCGCATTCAAGCTCCGCCACCCAGTGATTTTCTACATCCACATGAAAGCCGGTGACTTTTTGTTTCATAAAATTTCCACTTTGCTGGATACTTTCATTCGCCAATTATAGCGTGGCCCTCGGCGGATATACAAGCCACTAGACTCCAGAGGGGACACCTTGCTCCGAATCAGGGAGCTCAAAAAGAGATTTTCTGGTTTGATCGACTTGGCTGCCCTTAGCGAGGAGAGCGTGCAGAAATCTTGTGTCATTTTTGGACGGGAGGCACTCGTCCCTTTACCGGCCCACACTTTCTTGGTGCAATAATGGAGGACCTCAGCAGGAGTAAACATTGAAATACACACTACTTATTGCCCTAAGTTTAGGCTTATCGGCTTGTTCTTTATTTACGCCAAAAAGAGTCGTGGAAGTGGTGCCGAGCTGCTTTAGTGACGGCGAAGACCAAACAAAAATATGCAAGGCCCAGCGAGTGAACGAAGATTCGAGAATCATCATCACGCGTTGCATCGGTATGCGGAATCGCGAGGCGAATCCCGGGCTCCGCGGAAAGTGTGTTGAAAAAATCTGCACGGAAGGCTCCAATACGGACTGCTCTGTAAAAGGTGACGTTCGTGTGCTTGAGCAATATGCTGAACTCGTGACTTCAAATATGTTTGCTGACGGTGACTCCGCACCGACCCCAAAAAAGCATGTGGTCAAAGAAAAGAAATTAAATTCTAAAGCTGCAAAAGCCTCCGCCAATGCCACCCAAGTTCCCGCGGCGGCGCCGGCAACGGTTGCGTCTGTCGGTGAGGTGGATACGGATCCTTCGGCGGTTTTGCCACCCATGCCAGAGAAAAAAGTGGCGGTAGAGGTGGCCGCAGCTCCGGCGCCGAAGTTCACTAAAGAAGAAGCGGCGGCACCCGCGATGTCAATTGCTTTGAAGCCGGCAAAATCCGTTAAGAAAAAAATAGCGGCAGCATCGTCCACGGCTCGCGCGATTGCGAGTGTGAAAGGCGACGAGGGCTTTAAGAAAGTCTGTGTCGCGAAGAGCGACTCTTCCGCACCAGAGAGCCTTCGTGGGAAGTGTGCCACCCGCAATTGTAGCAGTGGTAAGTGCAGTTACAAAGGCCGCAAAGAGATGTTCGACTATGTGGCTCGCGGCGAAGCCGGGTGAAGTCTCAAAAAATCTGCGTGTTTAAGAATGCGGTCCGTGTAGAGCCTTGCTTGCGCCGGGCTTCTATTGGAACCCAAGGTCCTGAACTCAACCGGTCGCCATCATGCCGCTGGAAATCCCAGCGACGGTGACCCGTAGGAGATTGGCATCCTTGGACTTCATGGCGAGTATTTGCAATAAATTCAGCGGGTGGATCATCGGTGAGCGCAGGCGAATGGACTCATCCAGCCAAGCGCGGGCTTTTAGAAAATCCCGCGTCCCTAAGATCGCGACAGCACAGCGGCAGGCTTTCTCGTGTTCGCTCGAAAAGTCCTGCCAAGCCTGAGCTTTTTCATTACGGCTGAGTACACTTTCTTCGAGATACATTTTCCAGACGGCGAGTTCCGATTTCGCCAGCGTCAAACCTAGCACATTCATGTAAGTTTTAAAAACTGGATGGGTTTGGTAGGCGCGCTTTAGCGCCCGGCGCTCTGCAGGGCTTGATTCCTCCCAAGCACTGCCAAGGCCCCACCAGACGGGGAAGAGGATGCGGGTTTGGGTCCAGCACATGATCCATGGTATTGCACGAAGACCCGAAACAGAAATCGAAGCGGCTCGTTTTGTCGGGCGCGAGCCGATTTTAATCAGACTTAAAAAACTATACGGCGTTGCTTTTTCAACCACCCGCAAAAAACCGGCTGAGGCGACTTGGGATTCGTAGTGTTGGGCGACCTTGCCTGCAAACTCATCGACGGCCTGAACTTTGACGAGCCTTCTTTTTTCAGCCTTCTTCCATTGGCCGGCATGATAGGCGATCTTTTCAAGCTGTCCCCAAGTAATTTCCGAGTTGGCGAGACTGCGTTCCACCATTTCGCCCTGAGTGGTGACTTTATAGTTCTTCAAAGAAGAGGAGGACCACCACGAAGTTTGCTCTTCGATCGTCCCGCCGCCGCGATCACTGCTGCCACCGGAGCCTTGGAAGAACTGCGCTTGGACCTTCTTTTTACGGCAGAAATCCTCGAGTGCATACATGGTCTCAGCCACCTTTAAACGGCTTGGCAGAACACCACTTTCTTTGGAGCTATCCGAGTAGCCGAGCATGATTTCAAGATGATTGTTCCAGTATTTTTTCAGCGCGTGATGAAGTTCAGGGTCTTTCAGCATTTCGCCCGCGATAGCGACCGCTTTGTCTTGCGCATGGGCTTGTTCAAACAGCGGCACGATGGGAAGGTACAGCCCTCCCAGATTTTTTTTCACAAGAAAGGCCGCCGTTTTCACATGGGCGATTGTATCCGCCATACTGATAATGAACTCGCCGACGTAGCAGCGTGGCTTTGCGCCGCGAGATATCCGCGCGAGCGTCTTTAACATCCTGTCAATCGCAAGGCCGCGGCCCGTGGGACTCGACATCAAAAGGTCCGAGGACTCGCGGAACTCAAGGGGCACCACCAAGGCCGGAAACATTTCTAGCAGCCCGTGAATTTCCTCAAGTTCCGGATGAGGGCTTCCGAGGGTTTTCATATAAAGCGTCATCAAACTTCGCAGAGCTTTGTCAACTTTCATCACGCGGCCACCATCGCCGGTGCTGACGTGCTCGATGCTGCGGAGAAGTTTGTTAAATTGATGAAGGCGGTTTTTGAGTTCCTTGTAGGGCGTGCCTTCAAGGATTTGTAAAGCCGAATGCAGGCGCTTATGAATCAAAAGCAAAATCTTTCGGCGTGAGGCCTGCAGGCTTTCGACAAAGACTGTCTCGTTAACCCCGGGATGGCCGTCTTTGTCGCCTCCGACCCAGCTCCGTACAAAAATCGGTGCAAGCTCGCGGCGGGCACGGAGCAGGGGACAGAGAGCTTCGTCCCGCAGCAATGTCGAGAAGATGTGCTCCGCCTCGTCCCGCACTTGCGGCTTATGAGTGCGCACCATCGAGGTGTCCCAGGCCACCGCAAAGAGATGACTTAAGATCCGGCGGTCATTGTCTTGCAGCTCGGTATGGGGCCGAGCCAGTACCTCGGTCAGAACACGCAGTACATGATGAAAGATCAAAATATTCTGCGGAGCCCGGGCCTCGGTGGGATGCGCTGTCAGGACAAAAATAACAGACTCGGGTTTGTTTTCAGAAACCAGGGGTCGTGTCAGTGTCCGTTCGCGAATGCGGAAACTGCGGTAGGCATTCTCACAAGTGTTCATCACTTCGAGCATCAGCGCAAAGGCCTGGGCGGTTTCGATCTTTTCCTGGCTGCTGCTTTTTGCCAGTTGCCGGTAGGTGCGCTGAAGTGTTTTAAACTCAGCGTCTCTTTGTCGGCCGCGCAGGGATTCCATGCTCCGGCGTAAATTCTCGATACGCCGGAATTTTTGAGGGCCGACTTTTTGCTGCAACACCTCGCCGAAGAGAGCGACGGTTTCTTTGACAAGATGTCGTAGTACAGGGGAGAGATCAGAAATCATAGGGCCTCCACCTGCTTTTTATACCGTCTGCGTGGGGAGACGTCATGCGAAGTTTTGCCGAACGAGAAGGCGAAAACCAAAAGGGCTTACAAGTGGTAAATGGCGGTAAGCTAGAGGCCCTGACTGCTAGCATCGATTTATCAAAGTCTTCTAAGTACTGGGAATAAGAAAGCACAACGTCGTCCATGAGTGATTTGGCACTTGGTTTAGTGTAAGTACATTCACCAGGAATTTGTGGGTGCCTTCCCGAGCGTGGTTGTTGGCAGAATGCTGGATTTTCTCATTCACAATGATCTCTGTAAGTTCGTCGATGGACGACTGACTTGTGGACCGCAGAAAACCCATGTCTCTTTCTGCGGAAGCAGCCCGTGAAATCCATCAGCAGCTGCCAAAAGTTGTTGAGAAGGTGATGGGAATTTCCGGACCTTCTGATTCTGAAGTGGTATTTTGGTTTAACTTGGACTGGTTTGCGTATTAGTATAAATCCATCTGGGAAGAAACTATGAACGGGATTTTAGATTACCTCTACTGGATTGAAGAACT
Organism: Pseudobdellovibrionaceae bacterium; assembly: GCA_039810425.1. Classification (GTDB taxonomy): domain Bacteria; phylum Bdellovibrionota; class Bdellovibrionia; order Bdellovibrionales; family Bdellovibrionaceae; genus JACMRP01. The sequence continues at coordinate 49,241 of JBDHWW010000021.1, forward strand.
TCTGCCGCCGGGCCTGGAGGCCACGCCTAAGCATGGGGGTATGGCCTATTTCATGGATCAGAAAATGGTTCTCATCCTGGTGGAAGAGCGTAACGGGACCAATGAACACAAGGGCGTTGTCTATCCGTTTGAAATCTGGAACGGCGCGATCTTTCCGATTGAGTATAAGAAACAAAGCGCGTTTTTCATGAAGTACTCTTTCCTAGAAAATCATCCGGCCAACAAAGACTGGCTCTATATTCCGGCAAACACGGATTCTTTCGAAGAAGAAGTCCGCCTAATGATTCGCGAAATCAATAAGCACAATCCTTTGCTGGGGACCCCGGTGAAATTCAAAGCTCCACCGAAGGAAAAGACGGCGGAAGCAAAACCGAAAAAGAAAGTCGCACCCAAGACGGTGAAGGCCGATAAAAAACGCGAGAATAATTTTATTCTCGCGATGGTCAACAAGAGGAAATAAGTAAGGGTCGAAATTATTTTCAATCTGATTGGTCCAATGCCCCTCATCGCAGTAACCGGGAGCATAGACGACCTCTAACTTTATGCGATCAGGATCTTCAAAGCAAACGGTATAATAGCTATCATCTCCGACGGGGTGTTCTTCATAGAGACAAGCAATTTCATTTTTCAGAAGCGTGCTCTTTGTAAAGTGATCGACCTCTTGTTTTGAGGTTGCATTGAAAGCAATATGATTAAGCCGGTGCGTATGGTTGTCAATATGGCGTAGTTTGAAACGTTGATTTCGATATGGCTTAGTTTGCTCATTTCCTATTATCTGCCTTCTATCTTTTTATAGTGTTAAAATACTTTTGATAACCATACCTGGTCTTTGTCGTGAACTCGCTGATAACCGACTTTTTCGTAAAGCCTTCGGGCGGGGACTTTCTGTTCATCCACTTTGAGGAAAACCGTTTCAATACCATTCACTTTAAGCTCTTCATGAATGGAGGTCAAAAGTGCAAGAGCACTTCCTCGTCTAAGAAAAACTGAATTTGTGGCAATTCTATTGATCTCAGCACTATTACCATACTTATAAACCTGGGCGGCAGAGGCGATTTTAGAATCTAGGTGGTGGATGTAGACATTCTCGCTTCTGATCCAATTTAGAACCTCTTCTTCGGTTACTTCATGAAGATTCTCAATCGCATTTTTTATTTGAGCGGCATCCTCAACCTGTGCCTTATGAGCAGCGATAGATTGGCTCAAATTCAATAAGTTCATTTGATAATGGAGAAATGTCTCGATCCGATCTTTGAATCCGATTTCCTTAATGAGTTTAATTAGTTCCACGTCACTAGAAGGAATTTCAAAACGAAGTCTAAAGCCTTTATTGAAGGAGGTATGCTGAATGAACGCCTCAAGAAGTAATTCCGCGATAGCAATTTTAGTGGGGGAATCTGTAAGGTCTATAAATAGCTCAACGGTTCCCCAGTTGCCTTGAGGAAAACATCTTATGAAGCCAATAGGGTCGTTTTCTTTACAGATATAAAACCAGTTCATTGGCATTATTGAATTAAAGTATTCTAATTCATCCTCTAGGCCGATGTCATAGCCAGCGGATTTGTCTAGTAATGGTTTGAGTTTGGAAAGATCCGCAGATTCAAATTTATTAATGCTATAAGCAGATAGGCGGTCTCCTGACTTTAAAAGTTGCGCAGAGTCCACAATTAGAATATCGCCAATGCGCTCAGTGGCTTTCCGATAGAGCGCGCCATTTTTGTCACAAACAATAGAGCATCCCTGTTGTGTGTCGGGAGGCAGTTTGTGTTCAGGATGAGTTCCAAAATTTATTTGGATAATCGGTTTTCCAAGTTTTCTCAAGCGTGGCATGATTTTGTGATCATCGGTCCATTGAAATGGTTTATTCCATCCCCAGTATCCGGGCCAAAGAATCAACTCCGCGTCAGATATTTCAGAAAATATTTGATCATCATGAATTTCACGGCAAAAGAAAACTCCTATGGATCTTTCTTTAAATGAGAAAACTCTTCTTAAAGAAGACCCATCTTTGAAAAATAACTTCTCTGAATCTGTAAGACCTGTTTTGTGGATTTCAATATTGTGTTCTGGCGACAAGAAATAAGCCCCGTTAATCACGCCGATTTTATTGGGAATCGCCGTCGGTATAAGTACGCCGATGTTGAGATGTATACTGGCCTCTTGAATTTTCTTAAGGCCGGATAAAATTGTGTCTGTGGGAATCTCTTTGACCCTGGCTGAAAATCCGGTGAGGGCACACTCCGGAAATGCAACTAGGTCAGCACCTAAATCTTTGGCTTGGGAGATTAAGTGTAGAATATCCTCCGTGTTTGCGGACGTTTTGACGTCATTTGATGTCTGAATGGCAGCAATTTTCATTATAGTTCCTAAAATGACAAGAGGAGCGTCCTTCAAAAACCCAAATAATATTCAATTTCTCTCTTGCCAGTCATCGGAAATCCGCTTATTTTCAATGCATCAATGGCTAATTAGTCTTCCAAAAATCCAGTTTTAGTTCCTTATCGCCTCCAGCGGAGGTCATTTCTTTTACTTTTTGGAGTTAGCTATGAAAACAAGTTTTCACGAAGATTTTTATTCGTTCGCAAAGTACTACGATATCGCTTTTGATTTTAAAGATGTTCCTAAGGAATGTAATTTTATCGAGCAACTTTATTTAAAACATTCAAACAAGAATGGGACCTCCTTCATTGAGTTTGCCGCGGGGCCGGCTCTTCATGCTCTTGAGTTTGGAAAGCGAGGTTTGAATGTTGCTGCCGCGGATCCTTCCGCGGAGATGGCAGCTTATGGACTACAAAAGGCTGAAAAGGCGGGTGTGCGGTTGAAGTATGATTGCGCTGACATGATTCACTATCGGTCATCGCAAAAGTATGACGTGGCTTCTATTCTGATGGATTCAACTTCTTACCTACTCACGAATGAGCAAGTCATAGTCCATTTTCAGTCGGTTGCCAAAATTCTGAATCCAGGCGGTCTCTATGTTCTGGAAATGAGCCACCCACGGTCGGTTTTTCAAATATCTCAGTCAACAGTGTTGCCCCTTCAGGCTGCCGGATCCGATTTGAGTCTGTCGTTTGAATTTTTGCTTAATGATGGAAATGGATGGGGTTCTTTTTCCCGACGTAAGTTGTTGAAAACACTAATGTTAAATATGCGAATACTACAAAATACTACGGCCCGGTGTGGAGCGGTCCTTGCTCTATGTTAGGGCACGGGTAGTAGAGCTTTTTGAGCTTAGCTATAACCGCTTTGAGGTCATTTTTGTGTCATAAAACTGGCAGTGATGGGCCGTTTTATGGCATATTTGCCTCGCAAAAGGAGTTAGCCATGTCCCAGGGTGAAGTTGAAAAATTCGAAGCCGGCGCCCCTGATCTGAAGAAGAGGCAGGCAGAACAAGAGCAGCAAATCCGCCAAGAGGTGGAGTCCACCTTTCCAGATATGGGCCCAGAGGCCCAAGAGGCTATTATCCAGTCCCGTTTGAAGATCTTGAACAACCCTGGCCGTCCTACGCTCATTCAAGTAGATCTTGGAGAGGGCGCCAGCAAGAAAGCTAAGGACGATCTTTTTGAGTAACCCACAAGCAGTGTTTTTTGATACTGGGGTGCTCATTGCCCTTTGTAACAAGTCAGAAAAGGCGATTGCAGAAGCCGCCATTGATCAAGTAGTGAAACTACCGCACGCGTCTCGCCATAGGGTCACTCCCTCATTGGTGGAGTTGTTTTATAAGTTGAGAAAAACCATTAGTCCTCACGACATTCAAAAAAACTTAGACTATTTAGGAATAACATTCCTTCCTGTCGACTCCGCGAAAGAGCAAGGTTTTTATAAAACTTTTTGTGACATTACTTACAAAAGTGAATTTGATTATGCTGATTATTATCTTTGCCGAGCTGCTCTAATGTTTAAGCACTCGCTAGTATTAACGATTGATCGTGATGATCTTCCGCTTGCGCTGCGAAGAGCCCAAGAACATACCGGTTCCAAATCTCACACACAGTTGTTGCCACTTATTTAAATTATTTATTGTTGAGAAAATGAAAGGTCTTTTGAAGCTGTGCTATTGAGATCCGTTCTTGCTCCAGACGAAGCCTTGGCCCCCATAGGCCTTTTTTTAATCCGTCAAAGACATGATTTTCTTCGGGCTTAAGATGAGGGCATTCTCCTAAAAAGGGCTCCTGCTCCTCCACCCAAAAAGAGCGTCCATTTAACAGAGTGGCGGTGTCCATTAGCAGAGATTGAATATGCGGGAAGTATGCCCGCAGCTGCGACAAGATGGAGAAGCCGTGAGTGTCAATGTCGCCCCAGTAAAAAAACTCACACTGATGAAGCCAGGAAAGGTCTTTTAATAAAAGAGCCTTGTAGCCGAGTTCAAAAAAGACCGCAGAGTCAAAACTTGACGGAAATGTGAGGCCGGTCACTTTGTTTTCTACGATAAAAACTCTTTTCACGGGCAAGGGATTCTCTTGGAGAGCAGTCAAGGTGGTTTCGATGTCATGTAAACCGTGATAATTGTGAACCAGGTTTTGATCAAGTAAACGAAAGCGAAGACGGGGGGCTTCCTGGCGAAGACCATAAAGAGTTTCAAAGTCACTTACAGGGTGCGCTTTCTCCCCTTTGAGGAATTGAATCAGTTCCATCAGAATTTTTTTATTTTTTTCTATAAACTTCGTATCGACGGATTCGACGTCAATCTGCCGCAAATGAAGTCCTGAAGAGGGGTTTTGCAGAAGAAAGTGACAAACTTTGAGAAGGTCGCGCCAGGCGTCTTTATGGTCTAAAATTTTAAGAGGGTGACGCAGAAAGAAATCTCTCAACGTTGGGAATTGGCCCTGGATCTGGCTCCATGATTGTTGAAATTCTTGGAACTCCGATTCTTTCTGAATCAACTGAAGATAGATTTCCCGTCGGGAAATTATGATGGCCTCGGGGACGGATTGAGTGCCCTTTTGTCGATGACTGACGCTGGCATAAGTTACCATCATCCCCCAGGATTCGCTCAGTTTGGCCAGCTCCGCAAATTCCTCGCGCAATCTGGTAAAGTGTTGGCTCACGTCCTGAGAGGAAATTCTCGGGAGAGGAATACGTAGGGGAAAGATCTGGTTGTCACAAAGGTAATCGCTTAAGAGCTTTTTAAAGCTATAATTTTTTTGCACGCGCGTGCGCAGTTCATTGAGGTTCAAGCACTTCTTCCTTCATCGTCATTGCCGGATGTCCAGTTTGGCGGCGACTTTTAAGTGCACGGAACTGTTCTATGGTCAGAGAGTGAATGCGTGAGTTTTTAGAGCCTTCGTTATGGACCATGTGCACATAATCCACATAGTCCTGAATGACATGGATTTTCTGTAAAGGGGTGACGACGAGAAGCTGTAAATTCAATTTCTCAAAAAGTGTAAGTCCATAGCGGGCGCTGTCGTCAGAGCCTCGGCCGAAGGCTTCATCAATCATTACAAAGCGGAAGGACTTCGGCGTGTCCTGACTGCCATCAATACCGTATTGGTAAGCCAAGGCAGAGGCCAGCACGGTGTAGGCCAGTTTCTCTTTTTGTCCACCGGACTTTCCCCCAGCATCTGGGTAAAATTCTTTTTCCGTCATATCACTTTGGAATCTTTCGGAAGCTGCGAAGGTAAACCAGTTTCGCACGTCGGTCACTTTGTGGGTCCATTTACGGTCGACCTCTAGAAATTGCGGACGACCTTTGAATCGGTCAATAATATTTTTGACCTCTAGGAATTTCTGTTCTGTATAGACGCTATCGGGCCCCATTGTATTTGAGAGGATCACGCGCAAGTCGTTGCGGAATTGTACGATCTCCTGGTCAATGCTTTTATTCGGTAAAAGACAGATGTAAGTGCCAGGATTGTAGTCAATATCGCGCAGGCAGGCATTGATCACTTCGATTTTGCTTTCGATTATACGCTGCTCTTTTAATAGCAGTTCCTGGAATATCGCCATACCATTGATAGTGTCTTCTTTAAGTTTCTTATAGAAGCGGGTTTCATGGCGAGGAAGATCTTCGGTTTCCAGTGTTTTTAACAAAGCACGGACTTCACCCAGACTTTCAAGTGCAGCGTCAAAATTGACGGAGTATTCCTTAAAGGAGTGCAAGAAGTCCCGGATGCCGAGAACGATCTTGTCCTTTTTGCGTCCCAGAGCTTTGTCTAAGGCATCAATCCGGCTCTGAATGCTCTTTCTTAACTCGCTCTCACGTTTTTCAATATTTCCCAAGGTTAGCTCTGCAAGCAGATTCTGTTCTGCCGCCAGGCGTGTAATTTCCGAGGACAAGGTGGCCGTCAGCTGAGCGTCTCCCAGTTCGAGGATCTCGCGCGTTTGTTTTAAGAGCGCGGTGTGGTAGGAGATATTTGCTCCAAGCTTGCCATCCTCTTTTTGCAATTCACCCAAGTGGGTGTCCAATTCTTTTATCTTTTTATCAGCGGCTTCGATAAGTCCCTTCAAAGTGGCAAGAACATCGGACTCTTGGCTGATTTTGGCGATCTGTTTGCCGAGTTCTTCGATGTTCTCGGCGAGCCCCTGCCAAAAGATCTCTTCGAATGTTTGAAAGTGTAAAAGCCCTTCACATGACTGAAGTTGTTTGGTAAGGCTCGCACGTTTATTCACAATACCTGTGACCTGTTCGATCTTCGTTTGACCTTGGGTTTGCAGCTGGTGCAGTTGTTCTTTAAGAACCCGGATTTTTTCCTTATTGGACCAGCCCAGGATATAGCGGGAGCGGTCACTGACGGGATAGCGATCATCTTTTTCGTGTTTTTTTGCCGAAACTTTCATTTGCCCTTTGATGGAGAGGGCCTTTAAGTGGCGCTGAAACTCTTCGATGGTCTCACAACATTCGAAATTAAAATTAGATTCTAATTCATGGCGGAGCCAATCAAAGAAAACTGAATCCCGGCGGAAGTCGATTTTGCTGGGGAGTGACTGGGCGGAAAAACGCGTGATACTCATTTTTTCCGCTTTGACCCGGAAGTAGACCACCTTGCCGCGCAAATGCGTGTCGTTGACGTAACGGGAGACTCTGTCGTAGTGCTCATCAGCGACTAGGAGGCTCAGACCGAAATTGCGCAGGAGTCTTTCAATGGCGCCTTCCCATTTAGCCTCACTGGGTTTTACTTGCAAAAGTTCGCCGACAAAGGGTAGCTCAGCCTCGGTCAGACCTAAAGCACGGGCGATCTCATCGCGAACTTTGAGACTTATGAAAGGAATATTGGATTGACGCTGACGAAGAGATTCGATTTCCTGATTTAAAAGATCTTCTTCTTTCTGGAGTTGTGAAACTTCGATCTTTATGGCAATGAAATCCTGTTCAGCGGTTGCTTGCTGTTTCGCCAGATCTTGCTTTTTGTTTTGCACCTCATTTTTTTGTGCCACAAAATCATCAATCGAAAGGGGCGTGGCCAATTCCAGATTTTTACAGTGCTCTTGATAGCGCTGCTCTTGGTGGCGACGACGATCTCTTTCTTTTTCTCTTTGCTGTTTTTCGGCCTCTAAACTCTGAATGCGACCACCGCCGTTATCGTGAAGGGCCGTTGCCAGCTTAAAGCGGTCCTGCCGCTCCTCGCCCAGATCGATTTCTATTTTTTCAATGCGCTGGTTGTTTTTTTCCTGTTTTTCCTTGAATCGGGCAATGGCCTGTTCCAGTAGCTCCATTTTTTTTGTGGCAAAATAATTTTGCAGTAACTCCCGGCACTGAACTTGCGAGTGGTGAAGGTTTAATTCTTGCTCGTGGTACAGGCCCAATTCTGAAATGGGTTTTAACATGTCAATCTGTTGGCGGGCGGTGAGGATTGCGGCATGGGCGCTGCGCAGATCCTCGAAGGATGCGCACAGCTCTTCGATTTGATTTTCGATATCGGTTTTTTCCAGCATGTGCTGCCTAATGAACTCGGTTAGATTTCCTACCGACTTCATAGAAACGGCTTGGTAAAAAAGATCCAGGGCTTGTTCACTTTTGATGCCAAACTCCTGGCGAAAGCGAGTGCTGTATTCTTTAAACGACTCTGTCACGTCAAAATTTCGTTTGCGCAACGCTTGGCGGATTTCGGAGATGTCTTTGCGGACGTTCAAAAAGTCCTTTTCGATAGAAAGATTTTCATTTGCGAACACATAGAAGTGGTCCGGATTTTTTTCTCCCTTTTTGATGCGGAATACCTGCGCCAAAGTGACTGTTCTTTGTGTGGATTCGTTGGTGAATGCCGCCAGGATCACGCTGTGGGAGGACTCATCACGCAAGGTTAACAACCGGCTGGTGCCGGTCTGAGGGTCTTGCTCATTTCCGTAGGCGCCGCGTATGTAAGTATAAAGGCTGCGCTCCTGCTTTTCGGCCCCGGCCGCCTTATTGAAGGTGATTTTGTGAGAGGGGACCAGAAGTTTAGTCAGCGCATCTACCAGGGATGATTTTCCTGAACCGACATCTCCCGTTAAAAGGTTTTGCCCACGGGCCGTATTCAGATGGCAGATATGTTTGTGAAAGGTTCCCCAGTTATAAACCTCCACTCGGTCCAGACGAAAACCGGGACGGCGGGCTTCGCCGAAGAGATCAAGTTGATTGTTTTGCATGGTTTTCGTACTCCTGCAGGCGTTGGTCCATAGTTTCCAAAATTTGAGCGTCGAAGAGAGCGGCAATCACGCGAAGCACTTCCAACTTTTTCGCGTCATGGGTGAGTCTGCGCAAAACTCCCATGGTGATGGCTTTCTCAATCAGTGCTTCGACCGCTTTTCCTTGTTGTACCTCATGAGTGGAGGCGGGAAGGAAAATCTTCAGCATTTCCAAAATTTCCTTTTGATCCAGCACCAGCCGCGGATCGCTGGAACTGGATTCGTGTTCCGCCATTTTTTTGCGCAGTAAAGCCAGCAGTACACTCAGCTCAAAAGAGAGTTCTCGCTGTTGCACCAGACGCGGCAAGGCTTGAGTTTCTTCGGAGGCTTCTTCCGGAGAACTTTCTTGTCTCAAAAAAGCAAATCCGTAGTCGCGATGAATGAACAAACTTAAACCCAGATGGGCGAAGTACTCTTTGAGTTCCTCTTCATACTTAGATAGGTTTTGCCAAAGCTCAGAAGACCCTTCCCGGTAAAGAGGGCCTTTGAGCAAGGCGATAAGGACACGGGAGCGATGTATTTCAAACTGCATTAAGTCGTCCTTTGAAAGAGAGTGACGGGACAATGGATTTTTTTAATTCCGGGCGTTTGGTTTTCAATTGGGGCGGCCAGTGTGTATACGAATTTCTGACTCCGAGAAATATGGCTACCCTGACGGGTCTCCGCAATTTTGAGGTAAGTGAGAATTTCTGGAATGCCTTTTTCGGGAGGATGCTGGCGGAGGACTTCCTCCAATGAGATCTGATCTTTTGCCATTAAGAGTCTTTCAATAGTGTCGCGCAAAGCGTTTTCATCCACGTAGAAAGCTTCGAACAACTGGTCAAAGACAGCGTCTTCAGATGTTGTACTCTCTAGATTCGGTATCTCCAAGGGGGGCACTTCCTTGACGGTAAAAAGAGGCCTGTTGAGGCTCAAATCGAAACTGGGCTTCAACTCGTCCACAGAAAAAAAGTTTTTAGGCTTGGCGATCTCGCGCAGAGCCAGGGCTCTTTTTTCAATGGAGCTCACCAGTTCTACGATGCGTTTATTTTCCGCCCTTCCTTTATCGGCTAAATATTTGCTCAGTTGATTGTTCAGGGTGTTGTTGACGACATAAACTTTGTGCCCCGCTTCGACTAGAAAATCCTTGAATTGGGGTAGGACTCTTTTATCAGGCAAAGAGGAAACCGTCGGTTCACGTAAAATTTTGTGCAACATTTCTTCAAAGTCCTGGTGCCGATCGGTTTGAATCAGGAATTCCCAAAAGGCCCGGAAGCTTCGGCCCTGGTCGCTATCGGTGATGGCATCTTGCTCGCCAAAAATATCATCAATCATGGCTCCTTTGGTTTTTTCGGTGCGCATGATTTTCTCTCGGATCCCACGGTCCAAAGAACGGAAATTTTCCTCCACCTGGCGAAAATCCGACAAGAGTGCGGTGGCGGTGTCTTCGAGTTGATAATATCTTTCTTTGATTTGAGTGGGGGCTAATCGCGCTGTCTCATGCCCTCGCCGTAGGAAAGAGATCTGTTCTTCAAGGTCTCTTTTCTTTTCTTCAAAATCTTCGATCAATCGCTGGGGATCAGTTTCAAGTTTCTGATTCAATTCTTTCAACAGCTGGTAGATTGTCAGTAACCGCGATTCGGTGCCCACAAAACTGCGTGGCTGCAAATTTTCCAACCAGCGTAAGGCCTTTTCGGCGTCGGTCGTAAGATCCACCTCGGGCATGTCCGTACGGCCTGTGTAACGTTGGCTCAACCAGGGGAGTTCCGGAGAGCTCCAGATTTCTATATATTCTTTAGCAGTTCGAGACGGTGCTTCTTCCGGATGTTTTTGTTGAAGTACGTAAAGAAAGTGTTCTAACTCATCTGTGAGCTCGATGAGTGATAAGGAGCGGCGGTTGGCTTGGATAAAAACTTTATAGAGAAAACTACAAATGAAAGGTGATGAATCTGCGCATAAAAGCTTCCATGCGGCATTGAATTTTCTTAATGTCTGAAGCCGTTCAAATGAAAGTTCCTCTTTATTGTTGAGCATAGCCTCTTAGATAAACAAGGATGACTCTGGTGGCAAGAGGCTAGAAGAAATGAAGTGCTCAATTTGTAGATTTTATTAACCTTCAAGATATCCGTAGAAGGGTTTGGAGCCCAATTAAGCCCCCCTCAGCTGGAGGCAACGGTTTAAAAAGGGACGAATTTCACCGGAATACCGGGGCCATGGTCTAGAGGTGGTCACCGGAGTTTG
>JBDHWW010000022.1:0-53700 GCA_039810425.1 Pseudobdellovibrionaceae bacterium
AAACCGCTCCCAGCACCTACGAAGTCGTCAAATCGCGAAAGTCATAACGCCAGGCATGTGGATATGGAGGTAATTTTAAAACTTGCGATGGATTAAAAAACATCTGTCCTCCTTGACAGGATACTTGTGGGAGGACAGATGTTTAGTTCATTTCGGTTAATTAAATTCGTGGAGCTTTTTGGCTCCGGGTCCCGAGTTCGAAATCCCCCATAAGAACAGAGATCTAGCCCTAGATCTGAGATTTGCAAAACACAATAGTCATCGGGCGCGATCTTTCATATGCTTGAAAAAGCATGAAACACCTCCTCTTTTTCACCATCATGATCAGCTTCCTGGCGGCTTGTTCAAAAGGGAACGACGACGTCGGTATCCCCGCTCTTGACGGTAATAAGCTTGGCGAAATTTCAAAGTCCTTCTGTGCTGCCGGTGAAAAATTGGTCGAGCTCAATCTCGATCCCGTCCCTTTGCAATTTGAACTTTTAAATTCACCGGGAACCCTTCTCGCTTTTATTAGCGGCACCGGTGCGTGTGCACTTTCAAAAGATGTAAATGAAAATTGGGGGGATGGCTGGTTTGGATTGCAAATTCATGCGGCCTGCCTTCCCAACAGTAGCTTCTGGAAAATCACTGATGGTTACAACGCCAATGACACCCGCTACTACAAACTTGACAGTGCAGACCCATCAGGGCTGCCTACCATGGACATGTGGGGCTCCAGGACCCTGAACAGTGTCTATGCTCGCGATCATATCGGCATGCGTGTGATGAAATGCGCCCCGGCAAATTCGAAGCCGCATTAAAATTCAAATTTCTATTTCAAAAGCATCCCAAGATTCAAAAGTCCCAGCCCCAAAACCGCAGTCCCCAAGAGATAACTAAAAACACGGTAAAAACGCAGGTTTTTAGTGAGTCTTTGTGCTTCGGTTTCAAAATGCGCCTTCAGGACGCGAATTTCCACTTCAAGTGCTTCGCGATAACCTTTTTCCTCATGAATCTTTAAGAGAGCCTTTTCGTGCAAAATCTGCGGGTCTTTGCCGATGAAATATTGCGGTGTTAAGCCCGGGATTTTTTCCTGCAAAGTCATATACCACTGCAAAGCCCGCCAAATATGAGGGGGAGCTTCTTCCCCGTCGCGATTCCAACGCGTCCAAGCCGAGGGGTCGACCATCAAAAGTTGGCAGATTTTTCGCTGAGAAAGCCCCAAATTTGCGCGAATTTTCTCAAGGCTTCCAAGTTGTTTTTGAATGACCGAAATCTGAGCCTCATAAAACATGCGAGAGGAGGTTTTCGATCGAACCCCTTGATCTGCTCCTTCAAAACCATCCAAAAAAGCCGGAATATTTGCTGCGCGAGTGGGATTTATTTCGGTTCCCATTTCCATCGTATCCTCCTAATTGACGCTTTGCATTTTTAAATGACCATGTTGTGTTATGCAACTTAATCATTGTGATATACACATAAACACATTGTGAAATACAATTAATAATGAAATGAGGTTTTTGAATGGTCAAGCTAAATACTTGATTTCCCCGAAAGATTTTAAAATGAATAGCTAGGCAAGGGTTTTTTCGAATTCAACTCAAGTTTTTGGTTATATTCTTTAGTACTAAATATCTGAAATAACTAGTATTTTTGCGTTTGAAGTAATCGTAATTTCATCCCTACGCAGTGCATTTTTAAAATGACTCGATGCATTCATAAAAACCACACTCACTCGCGAGACAAATGCGATGCGTTATTGTTATCGGCATATTTAGGCTTTTCTTTACAAAGGTCTGGGGCTTCTTAATCATCAAATAACGACGTTTTTGTGGGCTTTTTCATCGATATTTTGAGGTTTCATTTTGGCTAGTTCCGCAGTTCGATACTCACTGAACAAAAACAAATATCTTTTGCCGCCTGAAGTCGAAAGACTCAAAAAAATCATCACGGATTTTCAGGATAAAGACCCACGGAATTGTCTGCTCATCGATCTTGGACTTCGGACCGGGACCCGCGCTCAGGAACTTTTGAACCTGACCATGGCTGATCTCAACACCTACGATGAAAGTGTTTTTATCCGGGGTTTGAAGAACTCCAATGACCGGGAAATTCCGCTTCATTCCGACTTCTTTAAAAGGCTCCACAGATTCGCAAGTCAGCAGGATGGCAGACATGTCTTCGGTATCAGCTATCACCGCTTGTACCAGATCTGGGAGCTTTACAGACCCGTTCCGAAGAAGTTCCATTCTTTAAGGCATACTTTTGCGATTGAGCTCTATCAAAAGACCAAGGATCTGCGCTTAGTCCAGGTTGCCTTGGGGCACAGAAATATCACCAACACGATGATCTACGCGGATTACGTGTATTCGCAGCAAGAATTGCGAAAGTTAATTCTATGAGGAAGATCTTCGCCGGAATTATCACTCTAGCGGTTGCGGCTTTTGTCTCTTACAAAATGGGATACAAGTCGGGCGTATCGCAAATTGATGAAATGGCCACCGAGAATAAAGTAAAAAGCGAACTCGTCGAGCTGACCCGCCAAGTCTTTTCTTTAGTCAGACAAAAGGAAATGGACTCAGTAAAGACTTTATGAAAATGACCGGCCAAGTTCGTTTAAACCGTATGAATTAGAAAGGCTTGAGAACCATGAGCTTGATTCCCCGCTCTATTTTATTTGGCAACCCCAACAAATTCAATGCGCAGCTTAGTCCTGACGGAAAATACATTTCCTTTATCGCGCCGAAAGAGGGTATCAACAATATTTGGGTCGCTTCTGTCGAAGATATCTCAAAAGCTGTCTGCGTTTCAGACGATAAAAAGCGCGGTATTGTTAACTATCATTGGACCTTCACTCCAGGACTTCTTATTTACAGCCAGGATCAGGGCGGCAACGAGAACTTTGCAGTTTACAAAGTTTCTGCAGAAAACGGTAAAGTTACAATGCTCGCTGGAGGTGAAAACTTCCGCGTGGACATTGCTCAATTGCATCACAAACAAGCCGAGCATGTCCTTTTATCTATGAACGATCGTGATCCCCGCTTTATGGATTACCACAAAATTAACTTAATCACCGGTGAGCGCACTTTAGCTTATCAAAATGACAACGGATATGCGGGAATCATTTTTGACTCTCAATTCAAGCCTCGCATTGCTTCTATTCAGTGTCCGGATGCTAGTGATGACCTTTTATTTTTTAATACGACCACGAATTCTTTTGAACTTCAGTCCAAAGTTCCTTTTGAAGACACCCTAGCTACCGCCCTTTGGTTTTTTGGTAAGGATGATAGAACTCTTTTACTTTCTGATAGTCGCGGTCGCAATACGGCAGCTCTTAAAACAATGGACACCACAACTCGCGAAATTAAAATTATTGCGGAACATGCGAAATGCGATCCATCGGGTATTGAAATGCATCCTTATACTCGTGAAATTTCGGCGGCAACGTTTACCTATGCAAAAAAAGAATGGGTCTTTCTCGATGAAGAGTTTCAAAAGCATGTCGAGTTTATCCAAAATCAGGAGAGTGGCGAACTTACTGTTTTTTCAAGAACTTTGGATGATAAAAAGTGGTTGGTGATTTTTTCTCCTGATAACGGTACACCGAAGTATTTTCTCTATGAAACTAGTAAGAAAAAACTAAATTTTCTTTTTGAAACCCGCCCTGACTTAAAGGGGTTTAACCTTAGCCATGTAGAGCCTCGGGTCATCCGTGCACGCGATGGAATGGAACTTGTTTCTTATTTGACTCAACCTTTAAATCCAATTGCTGGTCCTGGCAATCCAAACCCAATGGTTTTGGTGGTTCATGGTGGGCCCTGGGCTCGAGATCAATGGGGATTTAATTCTCGTATTCAGTGGGTGGTAAACCGAGGCTACACAGCCTTATCTGTAAACTTCCGTGGGTCCACGGGCTTAGGAAAGGCCGTTGCTAACGGAGGCAATAAAGAATGGGCAGGTAAAATGCATGACGATCTGATCGATGCCTGCCAATGGGCGATTGATGCTAAAATTGCAGATCCAAACAAGATCGCAATCTTTGGCGCGTCTTATGGTGGTTATGCCGCCTTGGTTGGTTTGACATTCACTCCGGATTTTTTCGCGTGCGCCGTGGATATTGTAGGGCCATCGAATATCAATACCCTTCTCAGTACGATTCCACCTTATTGGGAGCCAATGGTGGCTACTTTCAAAACCCGAGTGGGCGATTATACAACAGAAGAGGGAAAGAAGTTCCTCTTTGAACGTTCTCCGGTCAGTCGTGTAGATAAAATCAAAAAACCATTACTTATTTTGCAAGGTGCAAACGATCCGCGAGTGAAACAAGACGAGGCAGATCAAATCTATAAAGCTATGAAAGACAAAAATATTCCTGTGGAATACGTCCTGTTCCCGGACGAAGGGCACGGTTTCCAAGAGCCGCGCAACAATGTGGCCGCTACAGCCCTTATGGAAGAATTTTTATCGAATTATCTCGGCGGTCGTTTAGAGCCTATTACTGACGAAGTCAAAAACTCATCCGCACAAATTTTCAATTAAGAGGTTGACGATTAAGTTGCCGCAAAAAAGGGAAACGGCCGAGATGGGGGGACATCATCGGCCGTTTTGGGGGTTATTCAAATTTTGCTGTCGACAGATTAGAAGCTCATGTCAGCAGCGTTGATTTCGTTTGCCAAGCGCTTTATTTGCTTGGCTTCAGAAGGACGGTAGTGAACCATTTCTTTTTCAAAAGTCGTGAGGGACTTTTTAGATGGCGAGTTCACGTTGCCGTCAAAAGCGCCAGCCACTTCGACCGTTTCTTTTTTTGCATTTAATTGAGCTTGGTGGGTATCGCTCATTTGTTCTTTGAGTTCGTTACGCAATTGCATTTGGGCATTTTGATTCTCATTGATCATCGCGTTGAAATCTTCAACTTTAGCAGAAGAGATTGCAGGGATCATCATTGCCACTACGAGAGAGAGAAGAGTTGTTTTCATAAGGTCCTCCAAGTTTTAATAATTCGGCTTATACCTAGTACTAGAGCAAGCACGGTGCCAACCCAGGTGCGCTACGATGGATTTGGAAAACGTGCCAACGTATCACCCCGGGAAACTGCCAATTTGGGGGTACAACTGTTCGGTTTCTAACAGGAAGGGTCGCTTATAATGGAGCTCGTGCTTGCCTCGGCGGTTTTGGTGGAATATTGTCTCACATTGAGATGATAAAAAGCCTATTCCCGACCGACATATACTATGCCCCACTAACAACCGACGGCGCCAAACGCCTGAACAAGGACCTCCTACAGGAAAGCCTCAAATTTAGTGAGATTGACGAGGCCGGTATTGAGTGGTCGGCAAAGAACTACCGCGGCGGCTATACCTCTTATGGCTCAATCGCCCATCTTCACCAGGTCTCTACGACCTTTGAGGACCTCAAAAAGACCATCGATAAGCACGTTCGTAAGTATATTAAGCATCTCGAAATGGACGTAGATCCGAAGCAGATCCAAATGACAAGCTGCTGGATCAATATCATGCCGGAAGGGACCTTCCATACCATGCATATCCACCCGCTTTCTGTGATCAGCGGGACCTATTACGTGCAAACTCCGAAAAACTGCAGCGCGATCAAATTTGAGGATCCGCGCATGGTGGGCTTTATGGCCTCCCCTCCGCGTGCTGAAAATGCCCAAGAGCGCAACCAGCGCTTCGTGGAGTTAAAACCTCAGGCGGGCCATGTGGTGCTGTTTGAAAGCTGGATGCGCCATGAAGTGCCGCAGAACCATTCATCCACTGAGCGTATCAGCATCAGCTTTAACTACGACTGGATCTAAGTGCGATGCCGGCGATGTTGGAACTGCAAAATATCCAAAAGAAGTTCGCCGATCGCGAGATTTTAAAATCCGTCAGCTTAGAGCTTGGTGAAGGAGAATTCCTTTGCGTGCTTGGCCCCTCAGGCTGTGGCAAATCGACATTGTTGCGAATCATGGCAGGACTTGAAACTCCGAACGCGGGAAAGCTTGCGTGGCGAACTCCAGATCATAACTTTGCCTTCGTCTTTCAAGAGGCCCAGTTGCTCGCATGGCGAAACGTTTTAGAAAATACCCGTTTGCCGTTAGAGCTGCAAAAACAGCCCGAAGATATTCAAAACAAAAAATCCCGTGCAGCCCTTGAGAAAGTTCAGCTGAATAATTTTGAAAATCACTTCCCCCATGAGCTTTCAGGCGGCATGAAAATGCGCGTATCCATTGCGCGCGCTTTGAGTGCTTCGCCGCGGGTCCTGTTCATGGACGAACCTTTTTCAGCCCTTGATGAAGTCACGCGTTTTTCAATGCAAAAGCAATTGCGTGAACTTTGCGAAAAAGAAAAACTTAGCGTCGTGTTTGTTACGCACTCGACTTACGAAGCGGCTTTTCTTGCTGACCGCGTGCTCATGATGAATACAAAAGGCGGCGAATTTATTTTAAATAAAAAGATTCAATACTCTTTACCCCGCACGGAAGAACTGCGCAGCGCTAGTGAGTACCAGGGAACTGTGACTGAGATCAGTCGTAAAATGCAGGAGGCTTTCCGATGAAACGCCTCAACTGGCCTGCGGTAGTGAGTTTTATCGTGGCGATTGCGGTTTTTGAAATCGCCGTCCGTCTTGGCTGGATCCCGGCCTTCTTGTTTCCAGCCCCCAGCACCGTGGTTGAAACATTTTTGGAAAATAGATCCGACTTTACGATTGCCTTCTTTGAAACTTTGCGCGGCTCAATGACGGGACTCGTGTTGAGTGTTTTCTTCGGCACTGGTCTTGCGGTTTTGTTTTCGCTTTCAGATTTTCTACGAAAGTCTATTTTGCCATTTGCCGTCTTCTTTCAAACAGTGCCTATCATTGCGATCGCACCGTTATTGGTTATTTACTTCGGCTTTGGTATGCCGACCGTGATTGCGGCGGCCTTCATCGTTTCTATTTTTCCGATCATTGCAAATACTCTCTTAGGCCTTGAAAGCGTTTCTAAAGCAGAGCTTGAACTGTTTAAGCTCTATGGCGCAAGCCAGACTCAAAGCCTGTGGAAGCTAAAATTCCCAACAGCTTATAGTTCTATTTATGCCGGGCTCAAAGTTTCCATCGGTCTTGCGATCATCGGTGCGATTGCCGGTGAGTTCGTCGCAGGTGGCGGACTGGGTGCGATGATTGATTCCGCACGCACTCAACAAAGAATTGATATTGTGTTTGCGGCGCTGGCTTTGCTTTCTATCATGGGTCTAGCTTGCATTATTTTACTTAAAGTACTTCACCGAACTCTTCAGAAAACCCGACCTTACGGATTGAACCTAAAGGATTAGCTTATGAAAGTTATGTTACTCAGTTTATTACTCGCAAGTTCTGTTTCCTTTGCAGCCCCGACTGCGAAAATCAAACTCGCTCTGAACTGGAAAGCGGAACCTCAGTTCGGTGGCTTCTACACAGCTCAACTCAACGGCGAGTTTAAAAAGCGCGGCCTCGATGTTGAGATTCTGGAAGGCGGCTCTGGAACTCCGACCGTGCAAATGCTTGGTGCGAACAAAGTCGATTTCGCCATTGTCAGTGCTGAAGAAATCATCGTAGCTCAAGACCGTGGTGCTCGCATAACAGGACTTTTTGCCACTTACCAAACAAATCCCCAAGCGATTATGACCCATGCGAATAATAACTTTAAATCTTTAAAGGAAGTCTTTGGATCTGAAGGCGTTCTTTCAATGCAGAGCGGGCTTTCCTACGCGCAGTTTCTAATAAAAAAATACCCGCAGCCGAAAGTTAAAATCGTTCCCTATCTTGGCGGCATCACTAACTTCGCTAAAGATCCTAAATATTCCCAGCAGTGTTTTTTCACATCAGAGCCACTGGTGGCAGAAAAAGCAGGCCTTAAAGTAAAAACCTTCCTAGTCTCTGACGAAGGCTTTAATCCCTACACGACCGTGGTCGCGGTTCAAAGTGACAGTCTAAAGAAAGACTCTAAGACTGCCAAAGTGCTGGTTGAGGCAATCCGCGCAGGCTGGCAAGAATATTTAAAAAATCCAGCGCCGACGAATAAGCACATGGCAGGCATCAATAAAGCTATGGATGCCGAGACCTTTATGAAAAGTGCTTTAGTACAAAAAGACCTGATTGAAACTGCCGAGACCAAACAAAAAGGACTCGGCTACATGTCGCTAGAACGCTGGCAGAATTTGATCTCACAATTAAAAGAACTTAAAATTATCAAAAAAGATCTCAAAGCCGAGGATCTTTATCAGAACCTAAATTAGGACTCTAAGTGGAAATTCGCGAACTGGAATTTAAAGACATTCCCGCTGTTAAAAGTTTTACTGATGTGACTATCGGGAAAGGTTATTTTTCAGTCGCAGAACTCGAAGAGAACTTTAAAAAGTCGATTGCCGGCGATGTGATGTGTTCTTTTGTTCTTGCAGAGGGTGAAGTCATTTACGGTTTGCGCCTGGCCTACCCGCCAGGTCTTTGGACTAAAGGGAAAGGCAAAAAGCTTCGCAGCGACCTTTGGAAAGTGCCTCAAGACAAAGCCGCCTACTTTCAAAGTTTATTTTTAGCCGACAGTGTTCAAGGTCAAGGCTGGGGCCCGGAACTTTCGGCGGCCTCGATTGCGGCTTTTAAAAAACTTCACACCGAGGCCATTGTCACTCATGCCTGGAAAGAGTCCCCAAACAATTCTTCGATTCGTTATTTGACCAAACAAGGATTTGAGTCTGTCGCGACCCATCCTGAGTACTGGATTGATGTTGATTACGAGTGCGTGCTCGATGGCAAGCCTTGCCGCTGTACCGCGGAAGAAATGATTTTATATCTCAAGGAGAAAGCATGAGTATCTCATACTGGCTCGATCAATCAGCAAGCACAGCCACAAAAACTTATGACTTCGTAATCGTGGGTGGTGGCATCGCGGGTCTTTCAACAGCCTATTGGCTGCAAAAAGATCAACCTCAGGTAAAAATCGCCATTATCGAAAAAAATCGCATCGGTTTCGGTGCTTCAGGACGCAATGCGGGCTTTGTCACTTGTGGCTCAACCGCGCACTTTATGAAACTCAACCAACAATTTGGAACGGAAAAAGCCACTGAGATCTGGAAATTCTCAGAACAAAACCGCGAGCTCTTAAAACAACACATCATCCAAGATCAGACTGATCTTGTGGCCTATCGCCAAACCGGGTCCTGCACCGTCGCCCCCAACGAAGAGATGTGGCAGAAGTACCGTGACACGGCCACCGTGATGAAATCTCAAGGTCTCGCCGTTCAAGAGGTCGACTCTAAATACATGGAAAGCGATTACGGCGTTGTCGGCTTTTTAGGTGGCATTGAGTATAAGGACGACGGCTTTGTTCATCCTGTGAAGCTTTTAGAGCGTTTAAAGTCCAAACTTAAAGTCGATATCTATGAATCAACCGAAGTTTTTGCGATTGAAAACCATCAAGGTGTACAAAAACTAAAAACTGATCGTGGTCTTTTTGAAACTCCGAAGGTTCTTTTAACTCTGAACGCGTATCTACCGATGGTCTTAAAAAACTTCAAAGATCTTCTGACTCCTAATCGCGGTCAAATTTTAGTCACAGAACCACTCCCACAATTCGTCAAAGGCCCCTGTTATCTGACGAAATACTTATGTTACTTTCGCCAACTGCCAAGCGGGCATTTACTGATTGGTGGCTTTAGAAATCTCTCATTAGAAACCGAGAACAATCTTTTAGATCAAACCACGGATGTGATTCAGGATGCGCTCTTAGATTTTGTCCGTAAAACATTTAAGCACGGAGCCTCTGCGAAAGTAGCTTATCAATGGTCCGGTATTATGGGGTTCACGCCTGATGAACAGATGATGATCGGCGCCTTGCCGAATAATCCAGGCATCAGCCTGATGGCGGGATGTTCAGGACACGGCATGGGGCTGAGTTTTCATGCCGCAAAGACTTTAGTTGAAAGCCTCCGCGGCAAATCTATTCCAAGACATCTAGACCTTAAGCGGTTCTATAAAGACCTTTAAGGTCTTTACTCAACCTTAGGTTCAATCACAAGATCAATACGACGATTTTCCGCACGACCGCGAGGCGTCTTATTGTCTGATATTGGGCTCTCATTGCCCATACCAACGGCTTTGATTTGATTTGAAAAAATGCTGCCTTTGTTGATCATATAGTTTTGAACCGCTTCAGCGCGCTTTTCAGAAACCTCACGGTTGGTCTCAGGCGTACCCGTAGAATCCGTATGGCCTTCAACTGAAATTGCATTAACGCCGATAGTGCCTAAGACTTTATCTACACGGTCCAACAAAGAAGCACTTCGTTTGTTGATGGTTGTTGAGTTCGAACTAAACTGAACCCCTTTAAGACGAACTTTCACAGAATTATTTTCCACAAACACTTCTGCCTCATTAGGTTTAAGGCTTCTACGTAACTCCTCGGCAGTTTTTAAAGCCGAATTTTTCTGATGAAGCTCCGCCTCTGTTGCCGCCAGTCCTGCTTCGACACCACTGAGCTTGCGCATTTGTCTTTCTGAGCGCAACACAAGATCTTCCGTATTTCCGGCCTTGGTCTGCTGATTTACCATTAGCAAAAACTTAGACTGAGCCACAGCCTCTTTTGTGGCCGCAGTGATGGCACTTAAATTGCGTGGGTTCTCGTTAATGACAGTTTGAGCATGATTGATTTTAGACTCAGTAACTTCGTAAGTTTTTGGCGATATTTTTACAGCACCATCTTTCTTGGCAGCATCAAGATTGATTCTTGCCTCGCCAAGATAGGACTTACTAACCGATGAAACTTCAAGGTTGCGATAACTCGCAGTGAGTCGATCACCCTCTTTAGTTATTTTTGCGATGTTTCCGGTTTCTGCTTCCGCAGCAAGATCGCGCGCTTCTTCGTCTAATCTCTTAAACTCTTTTGGATATAAAACTGGTGCTGTGGCACGAACAGCGCCAGTTCGCGCATCCGAAAGCTCCTTCGCCGCCGCACGCGTGACGCTTCCACGCGCTTCGGCCTCTTCCAGCCAACCACGAGATCTTGCGACTTTATCTAAAATCTTCTCTTTGCTTTTACCATCTACCAAAGCTTTACGTGCATCGACTAAATTTTCTTCAGCGCGTGAGAAACTCTTTGGCGCCAGAACATCCAGATTGTGCTCTTTGGCTTCATTGATCATTTTCTGAGTAGCATCAACCTCGGCTGTCGCATCTGCCGTTTCTGGAATAGCCTGCATAGTTGGTGGCTTTGATGCGCACGCTGCAAGCACCAGGGACGCGATGAAAAGACTCAATGTCGATTTAATATTTCGATTCATATAGACCTCATTTCTAATCTAAAGGCGGACCGTTCGCCTTTAGATTAGAAATGAGCGCCTACAAAAGACAAAGGAAGAAATCGTTAAACCTTCTTCCAAACATCGTCATTTAATCAATGCGCAGACTTTCCCAGATGAGATAGTGAAGCCCAGAACGCGTTGAAAACCTTTTTAATGCTTCTTCCGGAGCTTCGCCACTTTTAATGGACTCAATAGCAATCTTGCGAGCTTCGGCAAGTTTCAAAAGAAACTCTGGGCGCTCGATAAAAATAGGATCGCGTTCCCAATTATGTAACAGTAACCCCAGGGCTTCATTAGTTGAGCCTTCGAGTTTTCCGCCTGTCGGATCGTTCTTTAAGGAAACAATTGGTTCGTAATAGATGCGATCCATAAGGTTGATGCTTGATTTATCCTTCAAAACCGTTTCCACCGTGCGATCTTTAAGTCCGTAATCACCAATCAACATTCGCGTTTGCACCGCTCTTAGAAAATCACCGAGATGTTTTTGATTATGCGACGGAGCTAAGTCACGTAATTCCATTCCCCACAGAAGTGTTTCGCCGTCATAGACTTTCCCAGCACGCATGCCGACAAGACCTGATTTCTCGGCGATTTTATGTTCAAGCGGATTTTCTAAGAACTTGACCATGAGGTCCTTGTCTTTAAAAAATGTGCGACCCCAAAGTTTAAGTTTTTCTTTGAATGTTCCTTCGTCGCGGATTTTCTGATCGGCGATTTTTTGTTTTTGCTCCTGCAGATATCGCCCCAAAGTCAGAAAATAATTTTCCAGCATTCTTAAGTCTTTTTTCTCAAGCAGTGGCATATTGCTGTAGCTATAATCACCACTCGTGGCTTTCAATTCTTCAATGGCGTGTCCTCGAGTCACTCGTAAAAGCTGTGCATGCAGACTTACGCGACGGTACAGATCCATCAATTTAAACGACATCACCTCAGGATTTGCCGCCAAAGCCTCTAAGGGAATCGGCGCAACCACATGTTGGTGCACACTAGATACGTAACCAACCAAAGATTTTTGCAACTGCGACGAACTCGTAAGATTCTTATCAGCCCCGTCAGCGCGTCTTAGATGAATTTCAACTCCAAGACGGTCCACCATTCCTTTCGGACCCGAGAACTCAATCTTGGTATTAGCAAACATATCCTGAGAGTTAAATACATGTCTTCCTGCGGGATATGAGCGTCCCAAAAACTCCGTGCGTTCTTTGAACGAAAGTTCAACTTGATCGCGGTAGATTAAGCCCTGAATATTGCGGTCCTCGAAGAAGTTTTGCGCACGAGCTTTTGTCGCAAAAAGAATCAGACTTTCTTTTTCTTTCTGATTTAAAAGATCCCACGAAAGTTTTTCGACGGGCTCGCCGGGAAACGAATCTTTGAGTTGTTTTAAAATTTCCGGCGGAATTGCCGCTTCACCGAGGGGCGCGATAACAGGCCCCAGTGTCCCATCCGCCGTCGTAAACATGTGGTCCGCAATAGCGCCACTGATCTCAATTTCGACAGCACTGTCCCTGAGAGGAACGGGCTTCAAAACGTTTTCACAGCGAAGGGCCGCCCGGGATTGACATACAAACAATGAACTCAATATAAATAGACCAATTTTCATAACTTAGGTCTATTTCAAAGATCGGGCCTTTTAGCTCAAATATAGGGTTTAAAAACCGGCATTTTTGGCGAATTGCCAAAAAGTGCTAAACACCAGGGCTGAGTTCTACAAAAAGCCGTCTCAAATTGAGATCTGATCTGCAATTCAGCACTTGCCTTTCTAACGCTACCCGGCTAAGTTGGGTCCCTTTCGACCTCACGGAGGTACTCATGAAAATCAATCTGACTGAAATCCCTGAAGAGGGAAAACAATTTGTCTGCACCCCGCAAACTGGCGAGTTAAACACAGTTTTAAAAGACCTCATCGGCGACCGTGCCTTTCATACTGAATTTTTTATACGCCCGCTGAACTCCAAAGACTTTGAACTGACTGGCACCGTTAAGACAGAGCTTCCTGAAGAGTGCTCTCGCTGCGGCCTGGATTTCTGCCTCAAGGTCACACCAAATCTGAGCGCGATTCTTATTCCACGGCAATCCGACGACCGCACCGGGAAATACGCTAAAGTGAACCACATTTCTGAAGCCATCGAAAATGGCCCCGCCACTGCAGAATATGATGGCATGGTCTTCGATATGGGTGAATATGTGCATGAAGCCGTGGCAATTGCCGCGCCTTTTAATCCAGCAGGGCCTGAGGACGAAAAGGGCGATTGCACGGTCTGCGGAATCCACGTCCAGGGCCGCAGCTTTGGTTATGACGAAGAAATGCCTGCGGAGAAGCCTGAATCCCCGTTTGCAGCTCTTAAAAATATTAAGTTGAATTAAGGTTGATTTTTATCGACTTTTGGTTAAATTACCAACCTTTGTAACACTTTAAAGAGGTAGACAATGCCAACTCCTAAAAAGAAAACTTCCCGTGCCCGTCGCGATCAACGCCGCTCTCATGATGGTCTCTCTACTCCTGCAGTAGCTATTGAAAAGAAAACGGGAGAACTTGTACGTCCTCACCGCGCTCACAAAGCTTCTGACGGTGCTTACTACTACAAAGGTAAGCAGATCAGCGCAGCTAAAGCTTAATTCTTAGGACGAGGATTAATCCATGGCTGGTATTTATAGATCTCGCGTCGCCGGAACAGGTTCCTATTTGCCACCCGGCATTCTCACGAATGCCGACTTGGAAAAAATGGTGGAAACCAACGACCAGTGGATTGTTGAACGCACCGGGATCAAACGCCGCCATATGGCTTCTGACCGTCCTGAAAATTATCAGTCCACATCGGACTTGAGCTTGATCGCCTCCGAACAAGCCCTCAAAGACGCGGGTCTCACCGCGCAAGATCTCGACGCTATCATCGTTTGCACTGTTTCTGGTGACCAGGTTATGCCTAGCACAGCCTGTGTCCTACAGCACAAACTTGGTGCACGTAATATCATGGCCTTCGACCTTTCCGCGGCCTGCTCTGGTTTCGTTTACGGTCTGTCTGTTGCAGACCAATTCATTCGCACCGGTGTTTACAAACACGTGCTTATCGTTGGAGCCGAAGTCCTTCATCGCTTTGTAAACTATCAAGACCGCGAAACCTGCATCCTCTTTGGTGACGGTGCCGGAGCGTGGGTTCTTTCTCGCACTTCCACGGAAGACCGAAACGTGATCATGAGTTCTCACTTGCACGCCGATGGCGGTTTAGGCGACCTCTTTGTTTTGCCAGCCGGCGGTTCAAAAATTCCATTCTCCGCGGAAGTTCTCGAGAATAAAGGTCAATATGTGAAAATGAAGGGGCGTGAGATTTTCAAAAATGCTGTTCGTACGATGAGCCACTGCTGCCAAGAAGCTTTGGATGCAAACCATGTGACAGCAGATCAGGTGGACTGGTTAATCCCGCATCAAGCCAATAATCGTATTATCGAAGCTATTGCTGATTACTATGAATTCCCAAAAGAAAAAGTGGTCGTGAGTGTTCACGAAACTGGGAATACGTCAGCCGCATCAATTCCCTTAGCCTTTGAAATGGCTAAGGCCGATGGTCGAATCCAACGAGGACAGACAATACTCCTCACCGCTTTCGGAGCTGGACTTACGAGCGGTAGCCTTTTAATGAGGTACTAATTTTATGATGACTCTTTTATTTCCTGGTCAAGGCAGTCAACAGCCTGGGATGGGCCGTTTTTTATTCGACAACTTTAAAACCGCCAAAGAAACTTTTGCAGAAGCGAGCGAAGCGCTGTCACAAGACATGAAAAAGCTCTGCTTTGAAGGTTCTGAAGCGGATCTCGCCCTTACCGAAAACACCCAGCCGGCTTTGCTTGTTGTTTCCACGGCAACTCAAAGAGTGCTGACATATGAATACAAAATCAAAGTGGCCGCAAGTGCCGGTCACTCCATCGGTGAATATGCAGCGCTTGTTGCTGCGAACGTGATTGATTTTATGCCTGCAATGAAGGCTGTCCGCACTCGCGGTCAGGCGATGCAATCCGCCGTACCTGTGGGCCAGGGCGGTATGATCGCAACTTTGGGACTAGAACCGGAACAAGCAAAACTCCTCTGCGAATTTGTGGTGAAAAACTCCGGTCACGGCCCCTTGTCACCCGCCAATTTCAACAGCCCGGGCCAAATTGTCCTGAGCGGCTCAATGAAAGCGATTGAGTGGCTGAAAGCGAACTTCAAACCAGAAATTTTTCCCGAACCTCCCAAACGCGCAAAGCTCATTCCTTTAAATGTCTCTGCACCATTTCACTGTGAAATGATGCTTCCTGCCGAGAAAAAGATGCGTGAAGTTCTTATGGCGATGGAGTTTAGAGCCCCTTCCTTTAAAATCGTTCAAAACTTCACGGCTCACTTTGAAAAAAACCCTGAGACACTTCGCGAAAACTTAATTCGCCAGGTCTCCGCACCGGTTCGTTGGACCGAAAGCATGGAGCTTTTAAAGGCACAAGGCCTCACGAAATGTGTTGAGTGTGGCGCTGGCAAGGTCGTGGCGGGTCTTCTTAAGAAAATCGATAGCGAAGCGTTCACGGTGTTTAATACGAACTCGTTAGAAGACCTTAAATTAATTGAAGAATTTCTGAAAGCTTCGAGTCATTAAAAGTCCTTGCTGAAGGGAATTCTTTCAGTCAAAGTGTGTTGCGAATAACACAAGAAAAGCTCAATTTTTTAGGTTCATTTGTTTAGAAATTTTAGGCTTAGTTTTTTTAGGGAATTTTATGAAAGCTCTGCAAGGAAAGAAAATCATCGTAACAGGTGGCAGCCGTGGCATCGGCGCGTCCATTGTAAAGCTCCTTGCTGAATCAGGCGCCCACGTCTGCTTCACATACTCTTCCCGTGAGGAAGCGGCGGCTGAAGTGGCGAAAACTCTTCCAGGCGACGGTCATTTCTATCTGAAGCTCGATGTTGCAAACGAAGAAAGTGTTAGCCAAGCGATGGAGCAAATCACCGCAAAGTGGTCGGACATCGACGGGCTTGTGAATAACGCGGGTATCACGAAAGACCAGCTTCTTCTTCGCATGAAGACGGAAGATTTCGATGCCGTTATGAACACCAACCTTCGCGGTACGTTCCTTATGACGAAAGCTTTGAGCAAAATCATGATGAAGGCCCGTAAAGGCTCTATCGTGAACATTACAAGTGTTATCGGCCAAACCGGCAACGCGGGGCAAGCAAACTATGCGGCTTCTAAAGCAGGTACCGAGGCCTTCAGCAAGTCTGTGGCTTTGGAGCTTGCTTCCCGCAACGTCCGGGTGAATTGTGTCGCTCCAGGATTTATAGCAACCGAAATGACCCATGTGCTGTCTGAGGATGCAAAAACTAAAATTATCGACAAAATCCCGATGAACTCCATCGGCGACGGCAACGATGTTGCGAACGCGGTTAAGTTTTTATTAAGTGAAGAATCGAAATATATTACAGGCCATACCGTGAACGTGAACGGTGGCTTGTTCATGAGTTAATTTTTAAATAAAGTTGAATTTTACCAGGAGGACATAATGGAAATTCACCCAAAGGTTAAAGATATCATCGTTGAGCAACTTGGCGTAGACCCTGAGAAAGTGAAAGCGGAAGCTTCTTTCATCGACGATTTGGGTGCGGACAGCCTTGATATCGTTGAGCTCGTTATGGCTATGGAAGAAGAGTTTGATCTTGAAATTCCAGATGAAGATGCTGAGAAGCTGAAAACAGTTCAAGACGTGGCTTCTTACCTTCAGAAAAAAGGAAAAGCGTAGGCTTTTATGAATCCTCGATTTGAACGCCCGGCAAATGCGCAAAAACGTGTTGTAGTAACTGGTGTAGGTGCGGTAACTCCCCTTGGCCTTTCTATTCAAGAAAGCTGGGATCATGCGAAAGCGGGAAAGTCCGGCATCGCCAAAATCACTCGTTTTGACACCACGGGTTTTGATGTCTCCATTGCAGGTGAAGTCAAAGGTTTCAATCCAGATCTTTATATCGATAAAAAAGAGCAAAAGAAAATGGATACCTTTATTCACTACTCTATGGCCTCGACTAAAATGGCCTTGGAGATGGCGAAGCTTCAAATCGATGATACTCTGGCTCCCCGTGCAGGTTGCATTATCGGCGTCGGCATGGGCGGACTACCTGGGATCGAGGAACAGCATACGAAGTGTGTCGAACGCGGCCCTGGGCGCATCAGCCCATTCTTCATTCCGATGGTGATTACGAACTTGGCCGCCGGCCAAGTCAGTATCGCCTGCAATTTGAAAGGCCCCAACTATTCCGTCACCTCCGCCTGCGCTTCGGGTGTTCACTCCATCGGTGAAGCCGTGAACTACATCCGTAACGGCTGGATGGATGTGATGGTCGCCGGCGGTGCTGAATCCACAGTTTGCCCGATGGCGATCGGCGGTTTTGCGGCGATGCGTGCGCTTTCGACTCGCAACGACGCTCCTGAAAAAGCCAGCCGTCCCTGGGATCAGGGCCGTGACGGATTCGTCCTGGCTGAAGGTGCTGCGATCTTGATTTTGGAATCCCTTGAGCATGCTGAAAAGCGTGGCGCAAACATCCTCTGTGAAGTTACAGGCTATGGTGTTTCTGCCGATGCTTACCACATGACTTCTCCAGCTCCTGAAGGTGCGGGCGGCTATGCAGCGATGCAAATGGCCTTGAAGGACTCTGGTCTTCAAGCCAACGATATCACTTACGTGAATGCCCATGGTACAAGCACACCGGTTGGTGATGGTCTTGAGTCGGCAGCAATCACAAAGTTGATGGGTGCTCACGCTAAAGATGTGTGGGTCTCCTCAACCAAAAGCATGATGGGCCACGCTCTGGGCGCTGCCGGTGCGATTGAAAGCGCCTTCTGCGTTATGGCAATCAAAGACCAAGTGGTGCCGCCGACAATCAACCTGGAAAGCCCCAGCGAAGACTGCAAGTTGGACTATGTTCCTAATGAAGCACGTCGTGGTCATATTAAAAATGTGATGAACAACAGTTTTGGCTTTGGTGGAACCAACGCCTGTCTGTTACTCTCTAAAGTATGATGAAAAAGATCCTAATTGCTTCAGACCATGCTGGATTTGAGTTGAAGCAGAAGCTCATAAAGGACAATCCCCAGCTTTCTTGGGAAGACCTGGGACCTTTTGACACTCATTCTGTCGACTACCCTGATTACGCTAAAAAACTTTGCGAAAAGCTCATTACGGCCACCGGCTCAGGGCCCGTGACGGAAGACGCTTTTAAGGCGGGAGTTTGCGGAGTTCTCATCTGCGGCTCTGGCCAAGGCATGGCGATCAAAGCCAACAAGTACCCGCAAATTCGCGCGGCTCTTTGTTGGAACGAAGACGTTGCCAGACTTTCTCGCCAGCATAATAACGCCAATGTCCTCTGCTTAGGTTCACGTGCGGTGGACGCGGCCACTGCGCAAAAGATTTTAGTGGCGTATTTGGAAGCTTCTTTTGAAGGCGGACGCCACTCACAAAGGGTTGCCAAGATCTAAGAGATATTTTCTAATACTAGAAACACTTCGCGGAGTATCCCATGTTTCTAGACAAAGCAGATCCAGAGATTTCTAAACTTATTTCTCAAGAACAAGATCGCCAAGAATATGGTCTTGAAATGATTGCTTCTGAAAATTACACATCGCAAGCTGTAATGGAAGCGCAAGGCTCTTGCCTCACGAATAAGTACGCTGAAGGATATCCCAACAAACGCTACTACGGTGGTTGCCACTTCGTCGACCTGATTGAAGCTCAGGCCATTGAGCGGGCGAAGAAACTTTTTGGTGTCGCTGCTGCAAACGTTCAACCACACTCGGGTTCGCAAGCAAACATGGGCGTTTATCTCGCCGCCATGAAGGCCGGCGACACCGTTTTAGGTATGGACCTATCCCACGGAGGGCACCTCACCCACGGGTCGCCTGTGAATTTTAGTGGCTTTCTGTTTCACGCCACTTCTTACAAACTGGATCCAACAACGGAGCGTTTGAATTATGATACAATCCTCAAAACCGCCCGCGAAGTAAAACCCAAATTGATCATCGCAGGCTATAGTGCCTATCCACGCATCTTGGATTTTACGAAGTTCAAGGAAATCGCCGACGATGTTGGGGCCCAATTGATGGTGGATATGGCGCACTTTGCGGGCTTGGTTGCCACCGGTGCTCACCCCACTCCCGTTGGTTACGCGGACTATATCACAACGACGACTCACAAAACTTTGCGTGGCCCACGTGGCGGCATGATCTTATGCTCTGAAGAAAAATTGAAATCTATAAATTCAAAGATCTTCCCAGGCATTCAAGGGGGCCCGCTAGAGCACGTGATTGCCGGCAAAGCCGTTGCTTTCGGCGAAGCCCTGAAGCCGGACTTCAAAAAATACATCGAAAATGTGGTGACCAATGCAAAAACATTGGCGGAAGCTCTGATGTCTGAAGGCTTCAAACTTGTGACGGGCGGGACCGACAATCACTTGATGTTGATCGACCTCAGTGATCGCGAGATCACTGGAAAATTAGCGGAAGCTTCTTTGGATGAAGCCGGCATTACGGTGAACAAAAACACGGTTCCGAATGAAAAACGTTCGCCTTTTGTAACCAGCGGCATTCGTATCGGCACTCCGGCGCTCACAACACGCGGAATGAACGCTTCTGATATGAGGCAAATTGCAAAATGGATCGGACAGGTTTTGAACAATCCAGAAGATGCTGTGCTCAAAACTCGAATCAAAAACGACGTGAAAACACTTTGCACGAAGTATCCGATTTACAAATCTCTTTAGAGGGAAAAATCGACTTATCACTCTAGCAGTATCGATTTTTAGAATAAAAATATGGAATCTTTCATTTGAAAACATCCGCATTTCGGCTCCTGGACTGATCTTCCGGCCTAAAAACTATTGTCTAGAAATGGGGCCTCTTCTCCGCTCTATTTCGCAAACGCTTCTTAGCGTCAAAAATGGGGCTTTTATTTTTGGAGAATGTCCCGACATGGGATATAGTTTACCTATGCCAAAACAGAATGTTTTAAAACTCACGCTGGCTTTTCTCGCACTGACGATTTTCGGATCCTGCTCGACCTTTGACACCCCCGTTTCCCGTTCACTTCAGACTGCTTCTTTGAGCGCGCCTGATTTCCGTGCAGACAATAAGAACCTTGAAGACGTTAAAAAAATTCAATTCGCCGACAAAACAGATTTGTTTGATTGGCCTGTGGATGATGCTCGTATGACCCGTGGATTCCTGCCCAAAAAACGCCGCCCCCATTTGGGAATTGATCTCGCGGCAAAACGGGGAACGCCTATTTTGGCAGCCCAAGGTGGTTTAGTGATCTACACCGGCCGCGAATTCCGTGGTTATGGAAAAATGATTTTAGTCGAGTCCGGCAAAGGCTGGGCAACGCTATACGCTCATATGGATAAAATCCTTGTTCAAGAAGGCCAAAAGGTCACTCAGGGCCAGATCCTCGGCGCCATGGGGCGAACAGGCCGCGCTACCGGAGTGCATTTACATTTTGAGATTCGCAAAGACCGCGGACCGATTGATCCATTACCCCTCTTACCCAATGGCCACAAAGTCGCAAACTACATGAAGAGTCGCGATCTCAGCCGTAACTGATTCTTAACAAACACTCTCCCCGTCTATTTTTAAGACAGCAGAACTGGACTTTTGTGAGAGTATTCCGCTTTCAGGAAATCGCTTTTTTTTCCGATAGGAACTACTGAAAGATTTAGTTTTCAGGAGCTTATCATGTCGCTTAGAACTCTTAAAAAAGGCGAGACTCTCTATACAGAGGGCGAGAAGATTACCAACGTCTATCTTATCCAGTCTGGCGCAATCAATCTATGCCTGACCCGCAATAAAAAAAATACCGACATGTTCCAAGTGGGCTCGACTCAGATTCTGGGTGAGCAAGTAATTATTGGTCAAGGCACCCACACGACCTCGGCGATCGCAACGACTGAAACCAAGGTCCTCGAGATCCCAGCAGACGCCTTTAAAGCTCAATACGAAACCGGTCAGCAGATGTTTAAGATCATCATCAAGAGCCTGACCGAGCGCCTTAAAACAGCGACTGCGGAAGTTAAATCCAATCGCATGGAAAAAGACGCGGCTCCTTGTCCTGAAGACCAAATCGCGAAAGCTTTCGGCGTCGCCTTTCACACCGCAAATCATAAGGGTGAAAAGAAAGAGGGCCGCACGGTCATCGATTGGGGCCTTTTCCGCCAGTACTCCCAGCGCGTGTTTGGCGAATCTCTGAAGCGCCTTGAAGGGACCGTGAATCTTCTCGTGAAATTAAAACTTGCAATGTATGAAATGGGCAAAGACCCCGACGATCCCGAAGGCCCTGAGATGATCCAAAAGGTTCACTTCTTTGATCTGCAGGCGATTGAAAACTTTTTTGAGTTCTATCAATACTACTACTTCAAAGGTGGCAAATCAGAAGTTCTGAAAATTGAAGATACCGTTGTAAACATCCTGGGCGGTCTTATCGCCTGCACGGAAGGTCAGCCACTGGATCGTTTTGGGGTTGTCAGCGTTGAATTCCCAAAGGTCGTTGAGCACTTTAAAAACGAACTCGGTATGAACTTTACTCCGGACACGCTGACTCGCCTGGAAAACAAAGGTCTTTTCACAAAACGCCGTACAAATTCCAATAACGATGTACAACTGCAATTTGAGCTCAAAGAGTTCACCGGATTCTTCAAAAATTGGCGCATTCTTCGTGAAGTCGACAGGTGGAACGAAAAAGGTTTCGTGGATCCCTCTGAACCGGAAAAGAAACCGGTTAAGAAGGCTGCTGCCGGCCCTAGCTGCCCATCTTGCAGCGCAAGTGTCACTTTAGATCAAAAGTTCTGTGGCGAATGCGGCCACAAATTAGAAGCCAAAGCGGCATAGACGCTTGAACCCATCCATCAAGGCTCAATGATTTTCAACTTCTGTTGATTTCTCACAACAAAAAAAAGAGCCATTTAGGCTCTTTTTTTCTATTTCTGATTTTGCGATTTCACTTAGAACGAGAATGCGCTCGTCAATGCGTAGCTGATGTTTTCCTCTTGAATATCCTGGCCAGCTGCTATTTTTTGGAAATCCTTTACTTTTGCACTCTCAACGCTAATTTCTGGATTCAACTGGATTTTACCACCAGCCAAAGTGAAATATGTACCTACAGCAGTCAACAATGCTTCTTCATTCAGAGTCATGGAAGACGTCTTCCAGCGGTGTTTGTATCCACCGTATGTATATGCTGTCACAGTATCATTGAAATTATAGTATAAGCTCGCGTAGTGAATCAAAGTTGTCTTAGAGAAAACCGGAGACACTTTACCCTCAGCCGCAACGATCTCTCCGTTAGGAATGAGGTTTTGACGTGGATTGAAGTAATAAGACACAGTCCATTTAGGACTCAATGTGTAAGCGAGCTCCATGTCCAAGCGAACTTGACCATTTGAACGGGCGTCACGAGAAGCATCTGAATTCGGGATGTAGTACCACAACATTGCAGAAATTGGATCCGACTTCAAAACACCATCCATATTACGAGTGTATGTTAAAGCGGTATCTATCATTGTCGATTTGTATTCACCAGAGGGACCATCGCGGTCTACAGTTAAATACTGACGAACACCCAAACGGTTTTTAGCATCAATTTTATAACCACCGCCAATGTAGTTGATTGTGTTCAAAGACTTAGAATGAATATTCGAATAGTTTATTTGATCGGCAGTGGCTGCCGTCTGATTTACGAAAGTCACGGACCAGGATTTGCCAGCAGTCGCAGCGGCTTCAGGATCAGCAACAACAGTTGCCGACTGACCGTTTGCAGCTACTACCGTTGTTCCAGCAGCAGGAGCAACTGCATTGGTGGTTGAAGGTGCTGCTGCATTGTTATTTTGAGCGTTTGCAGCAGTTGCAAGGATCGCAAGAGCGGCGATTGCAAAAATTCTTTTCATTATGTTTCCCCTTTTTTTAACCCCTGGACTTCCTTTGCCGATCTGAGTTTTACAACTCTCACCGACTCCCCCGTACCAGCAGTAGTGTTTTTGAACCTGGTTCCAAACTGAACCCACCGGCTTTGACAAATCCACAGTTGCAATGAAGGTGCCAAAGTTTGGCACCCTTTGCAAGAGCAAATATTTTCTAAATACGTGAACTAAAGCGATGCTTTAACGCAGTTATGAGCATTGGTAGAAAAGAGACACCAATCACGGTAAAAATTACCACATGGAAGTTATTTTTGACACTTGGAAGGTTGCCAAAATAGAAGCCGGCCCCCAAAAAAGTGGTCATCCACAGTAAAGAACCAGTAATGCTGAAGGTTAAAAATTTACTTAAACTCATGCGTCCAACCCCGGCCACAAAAGGCACGAAGGTTCTAAAGATCGGCATAAAACGCGCGAGCAACACGGTTTTCCCGCCGTGGTCACGATAGAATTCCTGGGTTTGCTCAAGATATTTCGGGTTTAAAAAGAGTGACTTCTCGCGGCTGAAAACCTTTGGTCCCAAAAAGCGCCCGATTTGATAGTTCGTATTGTCCCCAAGAATTGCTGCGGTAACCAGTAATACCCACAAAGTTGTGATACTGAGACCACTGCTCTCTATGCTCGCCAGCGCGCCGGCCGCAAATAACAAAGAATCCCCTGGCAAAAACGGCGTCACCACAAGGCCTGTTTCAGCAAAGATGATTAAGAATAGGATCACATAAATCAGCGTCCCATAGGTCGCGGACAGCTGCGCCAAGTGAACATCCAAGTGCATAAAGATATCGATAATATGTGCAAGCATAGTGTCCCCAGACTAGGGGGGATCTTTAGGATTAGCAAGCCGAGAGACAATAAAAAAAGCCCTTTGGGGGAAAAGGGCTTTTTTAGGGGGTTCATTGGAGGAAAACTATTTTTTAATTATGGCACAACCGCTCGGTCAAATGTATTAATAATGTCTTGTATCGACATGAACTCATTTGCGCCCAAAGACATTGCCATATCGCGGACCGAGTTTGTATTTGTATAGTAGAAGTACTTTCGCATCGCCATCTGCTTAATGCGCTGATTGCCACGAGTGATTTCAACCACCAAGTAGTAAGGACTGCAAACCTCAGACCCGCACACGCCGCTAACTTGGAAAGTGGCGCCGTCGAAGTTCGCTGACGTCGAAGAAACTTGTCCCGGAGTGGAATGACTCGTGTCGATTTGATAGTTTTTATTATTTACGCTGATTTGAGAACTCACAGTATACATGCCATTATTCCATACCGGCGGTTGAATTCCCATAATATCCACGGTGTAACCGGCTGCCGCCGCCGCCGCATCGGCGTTCGCGGCCTGCTCACCATTCACAATGGGAGCGCCAGCACCATTTTTTCTCGCTGCGAATTCACTATCCCGCTTCGCACAAGCCGTGAGGCTGACAGAGACAGCGAGAATATAAAGATAAATTTTTGCATTTTTCATGAAACCCACAAAAGCTCCCAGTTAAATAATCATCCTTCACCACTCAAAAGAGCAAAAGACAAACCATGACGTGCCACCCGAAAGACAATCCGTAAGCCACTGATTTTAGAGGGGAATTAAGATCCGTCCCAAAATGGCACGCGCCCCTCTCAAATGCACTGAAGAGCGGTAGCGACTTTTTAGGCCCTCTTTCGTTTAGAGTCTGGACATCTTAAAAGCCTTTGTCTCAAATTGAGATTGCCGGTTAAACTAGAACAAATGCCGCCATGATGGCGTAAGATCACCGTGATTGACTCAATTAGGAAGAATGAGATGAGTTCAAAACTAAATAAAGGCTTGGTTCTCTCTGGGGGCGGCGCCCGTGGCGCCTATCAAGTAGGGGTCCTTTCCGCGATTGCAGATATCGCCCAATCGGCCGGCATCAAAGAGGCTTTTAATATCTACACCGGAGTCAGCGCCGGCGCGATCAATGCCACCTTCATGGCCGCAGGAGCCGACGACTTCGTCAGCTCCACTAAAAATCTTGTAAATCTATGGAGCCGCCTTGAAAGCGAACGTGTTTTTTATTCGGACATTGGCTCCATCGGAAAAATCGGCTTCAGTTGGGTGAAGTCAGTCTCCATCGGCGGCATGACGTCAGCGACTCCAGGCCAAGCGCTGCTTGACACAGCTCCTTTGCATCAGCTTCTCAGAGAAGAGCTGCCCTTTGCTAAAATCCAAAACAACATCGACAACGGCGTTTTAAAAGCGCTTGCGATCACGGCAATGGATTATCAAGCATCAACGGCCATTACTTTTGTACAAGGCGAAGCGGGGTTGCCGGACTGGCAAAAAAGCCGCCGCCTCAGTGAAAAAACCAACATTCAATCTGAACATGTCATGGCCTCTTCCGCGATCCCGTTGCTTTTCCCGCCTATAGGCGTGGACACGCGCTATTTTGGTGATGGTTGCGTGAGAAACACGGCCCCCTGCAGTCCGAGTATTTATCTTGGCTCGCAAAAGATTCTTGTGATCGGTGTGCGTCGCTCAACACAAACTGTGTATGAGTCTCTTGTCATGAAGAACGGGAAAGCTCCGAGCATCGGCCGCGTGTTGAACGTGCTTTTGAATTCCGTCATGCTTGACGGGGTTGAACTCGACGTCGAAAGGCTCGGTAAAATCAACTCACTGATTGATGAAATCCCGCCGGCGGTTCATACCAATTTGCCTTATAAAAAAGTTGATGTCGTTTGGGTATCACCTTCGGCCGATATCGGTGAAATCGCCGCGCAAAAACATATGAAGCTTCCGCACATCATCCGCTACCTGTTGAAAGGCCTTGGCAGCATTCAAGAGACCAGCGAGATTGTGAGTTATCTGTTATTTGACCCTTCTTTCTGCACTCAACTCATCGAGATCGGCTATGAAGATGGCATGAGACAAAAAGAAGAGATTCAAAAATTCCTTGAATCCTAAATTTCCACCTGAATACCCACTTCGATCACCTGATTCGGCGGGATCTTAAAGAAGGCCGTGGGGCGCTGGGCATTTTTAGACATGATCGCAAAAATCTTTTCACGCCACAAGCTCATGCCTGGAATCGTGCTTGGCAAGATGGTCTCGCGTCCCAGCACAAATGTCGTCTCGGTGACATTGAAGTGAATATCACGCTGGCGGCAAGCTTCGAGAATGTGTTTCATTTTCGGCGTCTCCATGAAGCCGTAGTAGACGATAATGCGGTAAAGATTCGGAATTATTTCCTGAATGATCACACGCTCTTTCTTCGGAACAAAGGGCTCGTCCTTCGTTTGAATTGTCAGAATCGCGACACGTTCGTGCAAAACTTTATTATGTTTTAGATTATGTAACAAAGGCACGGGAATTCCGGAAGGATCGCCAGCCATGTAAATGGCCGTGCCGGTCACGCGCAAAGGCGGCGTCCGAAGAATCATCTGGCAGAACTCTTCGATGGAAACCGAGCGCTCTTTCAAGCGGGCGTATAAAATCTTACGACCCTTATGCCACGTCACCATTAGCATATAAATGACCGACGCCATAACCAGTGGCACCCAACCACCATGGGTGACCTTCATGATATTGGCACCGAAGAAAGCAATATCAAAAACAAAAAGAAGGCCAAATACCAAAAGCGCCCGGCCAAAACCCCAGTTCCAGCGCCGAATCGCCACTTCATAGGCAAGCAGCGTGGTGATCACCATCGTGCCTGTGACGGCAATACCATAAGCCGCCGCCAAGTTGCTCGAAGATTTAAACGTTAGCACAAGCCAAATCACGCCCACAAAAAGAGCCCAGTTCACAAATGGCACATAGATCTGACCGATCTCGCGGCTTGACGTGTGGACCGTCGAAAGGCGCGGACAGAAACCCAATTGAACCGCCTGACGGGTCAAAGAGAATATCCCTGAAACCAAAGCTTGAGAGGCAATGACCGTCGCCATGGTTGCAAGAATCACCATCGGCGCAAGCGCCCACTTCGGCGCCAGCATGTAAAATGGATTTGAAATGGCCTCAGGACTAACAAGTAGCAGAGCCCCTTGGCCGAAATAGTTCAGCACGAGGGCCGGCAAGGCAACAAGAAACCACGCAAGGCGAATCGGCCGACGGCCAAAGTGCCCCATATCTGCGTAAAGCGCCTCGCCCCCCGTGATCACAAGGACGACGGAACCAAGAACCACAAAACCGTGCGCTCCATGGCGCATAAAGAATTCAAGCGCATGAAGAGGATTCACCGCCTCCAGGACCGCTGGATTCTCCACGATTCCATGCAAACCCAAAACACCAAGAACGCCGAACCAAATCAGCAAAATCGGACCAAAGATCACGCCAATTCTGCCGGTTCCAAATCTCTGCATCAGGAAGAAAGCATTGAGAATAAAAATTGTCAGGGGAATCACATAGGGCTCAAACGCCGGAGTGAGGTAGTACAAACCTTCAACTGCGGACAAAACCGAGATCGCCGGCGTGATCACCCCATCTCCGTAAAGAAGAGCGGCGCCAAAAAGGCCCAGCGTGATGATCACGATTTTACGGATCGGGTGCTCTTTCGTTTCGCTGCTTGAAGCCAGGGCCATGAGCGAAAGAATCCCGCCCTCACCTTTATTATCGGCCTTCATCACAACGGCCATGTACTTAAAGCAAATGGCAATAATGATGGTCCAAAAGATCAACGACAGGACACCGATGATATTGTCTGGGCTCAACGGAATGGCATGCTCCTCAGCGAAGCATTCTCTTAAGGCGTAAAGAGGGCTCGTCCCGATGTCTCCAAACACCACGCCGATGGCTCCCAGAGCGAGCATCCAAATATTTCTTGTGTGTTTGTTATGAGCCAAGGGTTGCATTATTTCGCAGCTTTTTGCGCCAAATGGCTGTTAGCATCGAGTTTTGCGTCTTTGAGGGCCTTACAGAATTTTTGGAAACCCACAACTTGAGCCTTCAAAAGATCTTGCATCACAGGATCCAGAGGGACACCATCCTTTACCACCTTGTGCACGTTCATCAAGAACACGCGTTGTGGATAGATAAACGCGTTTCTGTAGCCAAAGACCTGCTGCAGATGTTCGACAGGCCTCATGCCGCCAAACATTCCCCCCAGACCCACGAACGCCACGGGGCGGAACTCGAAAGAGTCAGGAAACTTCATGTGATCAATATAGTACTTCAAAATGCCCGGCATGGAGCCATTGTACTCCGGACAAACCACGATCAAACCGTCGGCGCGAACAACCTTGCTGATTTCTGCTTGTAAACTGCTGGGCTGGTTTGAACCATAGTGAGGTCCCGTTGCCAATTCGCCGCGAATTTCACGCATATCGATCAAACCAACTTCTTCACCCGCCTCTTTGTACAAGGTTTGGATGTACTTTGAAATTTTCATCGTGTTAGAGTCCGCGCGATCGGTCCCGGAAATCACATACTTCATAAACAAATTTGTCCTTTAACCTGATTTGACAATAATCTTCTCGTTAGTTCTAATAATCAAGAAGGAACTCATAAGCGGGGGATGTTCTTGGATCAAAAAAGATGGTTTTTGCTACTAGAGGGACAGGTTACCGGGCCGTACACGGATCAAGAGATTGACAATCGTATTGATGGGGCCAAAGAGCCTCTCATTTGGGGCCGCGGGCAGTCAGAATGGCTTAACGCCGACAAGTGGCGCTTGGCGATGCAAGCAATTTTTGCGCAGCAGGCTCTCGAACAACAAAACTCCCGCCAATGGAAGATGAGTGTCGGCGGCAAAGAACTCACACCGATGACAATGGAAGAACTCATTGAGCACCTCAAAGAATACGCCGACCTCTCACCGGTGCGTATTTGGGCGGAGGGTTTTGACACTTGGAAAGAAGTCTTTCAGGTCCGTAAAATCATGGACGAACTCGGCATCAGTCGCCGCAGTCATCCGCGCGTCCCGATCATGGGAAGCCTTAAAGGCACCGCGAGCATGGGGGATCTCAATGCGAAAATTATTTCGATCAGCGAAGGCGGCATTGGCGTGAATAGCGCTAAAGGTCTTCAGATCGGCGAACAATTCCACGCGGTCCTTTCCAGTCCGAATCTGTTTGTGAGTATAAACTGCAATATGGAAGTGGTTTATGTGAGTGCCGATGGCTATGCCGGCATGCGCTTTTTAGCACTCCCAAGCGAGGCCCGTTCCGCGATCATTGAGTACGTAAAGAAGTTCCAACAGGTTGCGACTAAATAAAGCCTTGCAGGGCGCCTTTAAAGCCCATGGTGGAATTACGCTTTCCCTTAAAACCTTCATGGGTTTGTACTTCAAACGAAGCCGCAGCCAAGGCGCGCTTCAAAGTTCCGCGGCTTGCATAAGTTGAAACCACCGCATCTGCCGCTGTCGATTTATTTAGGAAAGCGATAAGAAACTCTTCACTCCAAAGATCAGGGCTGGTTTTCGCGCTAAAGGCATCAAACAAAAGACAGTGGGCCTTTGCCATAAACTCCGAGTCCGCGGCGAGCGGCCCCTGAAGACGCCAGGAGTTTTCGATGATTTTACCCGCCAGCAACTTCTTGAGGTCTTTCGGGTCTAAAGACACGTCCTTCAAAACATACTTTAACACTTGATCATACACCGAGCTGATTTCAGGACTTAAACTCCCCTCCCTCAGCCATTGCTTTAAATATTCCCGGAGTTCCGGCACAAGTTCAAAGCTCTCCAGAGTGAAGTTCAAGTTCCGCCTTAAGAGCGCTTCCCGCGCCACTGTCATTTCGACATAGCCAAGACCTAAACCGACCGAGAGAAAATGCGGCTTAGAAATCTCATGAAAGGCTTTGTCGATCACTCGACCGTAGATAAGCTCAGTCTCTTCAGCGGCGCCGCCGGAGTGGTGCATACATTCCCCCGGCATGAGTCGCAAGGTAGGACTCCCGTCCCCCGTAATTTCTACTTCAAAGCCGATCTGACACCAAGTTTGAGCCGTATTCATTGCTTTTTGAGTCCTTCATCCCTATAAGAGGTCACGATCGTGAAGATGCGACAACTGGATTAGGGAATCAAATGGAAAGAGGCTGGAACGGCTTACCGTATAACACAATTGCCGAGCACTATTCAAAGCGCTTTGGCGAAAAGGTCTACAAGATCCCTGTGAGCGTGGTGGATGACTGCCCAAACCGCCGCGGCCTGAAAGGCATGCAAACCTGCGTGTTCTGCGATGTTTGGGGCTCCGCCGCCCGTTCTGAGTCTTTAACCATGGAACTGCGTGAACAGATCGAAAAATATCACGCGCACATTTCTAAGAAATATAAAGCCAAAAGCTTCCTTGTCTATTTCCAGGCCTATACCAATACCTTTACCAAACTAACGGGTTTGCGGGCGAACTTCGAAACGGCTTTGGCTTATGACTACGTGAAAGGCTTCGTCGTCGGCACACGCCCGGATTGCCTATCCAAAGGGGTTTTGGACTTGTGGCAGGAGTTCCATCAAAAATCTTTTGTCGCTGTTGAGCTGGGCGTCCAGAGCTTTTTTAACGACCAGTTGGAGTTTCTGCGCCGAGGCCATACCGCAGAGGCCTCGATCGAAGCTGTTCACAAGATTGCGGCGGCGACAGATGTCGACCTTGGTATTCACTTAATCTTTGGTAATCCGGGAGAAACCGACGAACAGATCGTTCGCACCGCCGACATCGTGAATAAGCTGCCAATCACAAATGTAAAGCTTCACAATCTACACGTCCTGAAAAACACACCGCTTGAAGAAATGCACGCCCGCGGAGATTTCACTCCCGTTGAGAGAGATGTGTATTCAAGACGCGTGAAACTTTTTTTGCAGCATTTAGCCCCGCACATTGCCCTTCATAGGCTTGCGGCCTACTCTTCGCGCTGGGATGAACTCATCGCGCCCCAGTGGACAACAGATAAAATGGGCACCCATCAGTACATTATAGATAGTTTGCGTAAAGACCAGGCACATCAGAGCCAGTTGTTCGTTGCCACAGATCCAGAAACCCAGACCTTGATCGAGCAGCTCCGTAAAAAAAGTTTATCATCGTCTTGTGCGCACTAGGGGTAGATTTAAGATCGTGTCAGATCGCTATATCTAGACCTTGCGTTAATCCGTTGTTTTTCCGTCCTTTCAGCTCTTTAGATCACTTTTCGCTATGAAATATGCAAAAAAAAGTGGCTCTTTTCGGCCTGACAGACATGTCAAGAAGATCAAATTTAGTGCTTAAATGATAAGCAGCGCTAGAAAGTTTTTGTAAAATTTTTCCTATTTCAGTTTGACTCCATTTCAAAAAATGAAGATTCTTCAAGTGCGAGGAAGATAGGCCATATGGATATGGCCACTCTGACAAACCCCTAGATCTAGTGATCCCCCGGCAAAAAGCCAAAAGCTTCCGAGGATGACGAAAGTCCAGGAGTCAAAAGAGCAACTCTAACTGTTAACAGAAACGTGAACAGGAGGAACCGATTGGAAGAAGCTCTCTTTCTCTGTCGCTAAACTGACGAAGCCCTCTTGATGAAAGTCAAAAGAGGCGGCGGCGGCAAACAGTGACTAAAGACAACTAGCAAACACTATTAAGTTAGATAAAACATCATTCGGTTTTTACGGAGGGGTAAGAACTGAAGCGGGATTTTTTTCGCCTGGAAACAGGTCATCCATTGAGGGGACGTTATTATGCTGAATCAGGAGTCCAACGGACAGGGCTATCAATCGAACACCACACCGCACATGATGCGCGTAAAGAAACGTGACGGAACTCTCGAGCCCGTGGACGTGACTAAAATCGTTGAACGCGTAACCCGCTGCTGCCAAGGCCTGGCGCAGGTCGATCCACTCCGCGTAGCCACGAAAGCTATTAGCGGTCTTTATGATGGCGCCTCTACAAAAGAACTCGACAACCTTTGCATTCAGACAGCCAGCCTTTTGATCGGCGAAGAACCGGAATATTCCCGTTTAGCGGCCCGTCTTCTTTCGACCTATATTGACGAAGAAGTTCGCTCGCAAAAAATCGGCTCTTTTGCCGATGCTGTAAACCAAGGCTTTGAAAAAGGCCTCATGTCGGGGTCTTTGCACCAATTCGTCGAGGCGAATAAAGCGGCTTTGTGTGCGGCCATTGAGCCTTACCGCACGGACCGTTTCGAGTACTTCGGTCTT
Organism: Pseudobdellovibrionaceae bacterium; assembly: GCA_039810425.1. Classification (GTDB taxonomy): domain Bacteria; phylum Bdellovibrionota; class Bdellovibrionia; order Bdellovibrionales; family Bdellovibrionaceae; genus JACMRP01. The sequence goes on from JBDHWW010000022.1 coordinate 32,327, forward strand.
CGCACGGTTTATGATCGTTATCTTTTGAAAAACCCAACGACTCGCCAGGTGATTGAGACCCCTCAGTACTTCTTTATGCGAGTGGCTTGCGGGTTGGCACAAAACGTAGATGAAGCCATCGAGTTCTATCGCTTGATCTCTTCTCATGACTACATGGCCTCAACGCCGACCTTGTTCAACTCCGGAACCCTTCGTCCGCAAATGTCTTCTTGCTATTTGCTCGACTCTCCGGAGGATGACTTGCGGGCAATCTATGATAAATACACAGATATCGCCCTTCTTTCTAAGTTCGCTGGCGGCATCGGTGTGGCTTTCCACCGCATTCGTTCCCGTGGTTCCCTTATTAAGGGCACAAACGGTCACTCTAACGGCATCATTCCTTGGTTGAAAACGATGGACTCGTCTGTGGCCGCGGTCAATCAAGGTGGTAAACGCAAAGGGGCCGCCTGCGTTTACTTGGAAACTTGGCATGCAGACATCGAGGAGTTCCTCGAGATGCGCGACAACACCGGTGATGAGGCAAAACGCACTCATAATCTTAATTTAGCAAACTGGGTGCCGGATTTATTCATGAAGCGTGTTGAAACTGACGGCATGTGGTCTTTGTTTGATCCGCACGTAGTTCCCCACTTTACAGATATCTACGGAGATGCCTTCGAAAGAGAGTTCATCGCCGCGGAAGAAAAGAAAATGTACGTAAAACAAATCAAGGCCCGGGAGTTGTACTCTCGCATGATGAAGACCTTGGCCCAAACCGGTAACGGCTGGATGACCTGGAAGGATGCTTCTAACCTGAAAGCAAACCAAGTGGGCCAACCCCAGAACGTGATCCATCTTTCAAATCTCTGCACAGAGATCCTGGAAGTGACTTCCAATAAAGAAACCGCGGTGTGCAACTTGGGTTCTGTGAACTTGGGCCGGCATATCACAAACGGCGAGTTCGATTTCGAAAAATTGGCAAAAACTGTCCGCACGGCTGTGAAGTACTTGGATCGCGTTGTTGATATCAACTTCTACCCCATTGAAACTGCCAAGAACAGCAATCACAAGTGGCGTCCCGTGGGTTTGGGCATCATGGGTCTTCAAGATGCGTTCTTCCAATTAAAGCTCCCATTTGACTCAGACAAAGCCCGAGAGTTGTCAGCGCGTATCCAAGAAGAAATCTATTACAATGCCATGTATGCTTCTTGTGAGTTGGCTGAGAAATACGGCACTCACGGTGCCTACGAGGAAACCCGCGCGGCCAAAGGTCAGTTACAATACGACCTTTGGGGTGTAACTCCGAGTCAGCCGGAACGCTTCGATAAATTGAAAGAGCGTATTAAAAAACATGGTCTTCGCAACTCTTTGGTGATCGCGATTGCTCCGACGGCAACCATTGCCTCTATCGTGGGTTGCTACGAAGCGACGGAGCCTCAGATCAGCAACTTGTTCAAACGTGAGACTTTGTCCGGCGAGTTCATGCAAATTAACCGTTACTTGGTTTCTGATCTGAAGGCTTTGAATCTTTGGAATGAAGACATCCGTAATGAAATTAAAATGATGGATGGCTCTATCCAGGAAGTGGCGGCAATTCCACCACACTTGAAAGAGATCTATAGAAATGTTTGGGAAATCCCTATGAAGGCATTGATTGACATGGGGGCGGATCGCGGTGCTTACATCGATCAGTCACAGTCTTTGAACCTCTTCATGGAAAGCCCGACGATCGGCAAGCTTTCTAGCATGTACATGTACGCTTGGAAAAAAGGTCTGAAAACGACTTATTACCTCCGTTCACGTCCAGCGACCAGCATTGCCAAGACGACGGTAAAGAAAACAACCGCTTCAGGTTCAACAATCACGGAAACTACGATTGTTGAAGCCGCTCCGAAGAAAGAATACACCGACTCAGAGGTGATTGCGTGCTCTTTGGAAAACCCTGAAGCCTGCGAAGCTTGCCAATAGTGGTGACCGCAGTGGAAGCGGAGGGGCCCTGTGGCCCCGGCGCTGAACTTAACAATTTAGAAGGACTTATTTATGTTGCTCGATCCTGGATTTAACCTCACGCTCCGCCCGATGAAATACCCAACCTTCTACGAAATGTATAAGAATGGGATCAAAAACACTTGGACTGTTGACGAAGTGGACTTCTCGACGGATCTGGTAGACCTTCACTCAAAGATGACTCCGGCAGAGCGGCACTTGATCTCTCGCTTGGTGGCTTTCTTCGCGACAGGCGATTCTATTGTTGGCAATAACCTTGTTTTGAACTTGTATAAACATGTCAACGCCCCCGAGGGTCGTATGTACTTGTCCCGTCAGCTTTACGAAGAGGCTTTGCACGTTCAGTTCTATTTGACACTCTTGGATACTTATATTCCAAACCAAGATGAGCGCGCGGAAGCTTTTGCCGCCATTGAAAACATCCCTTCGATCAAGAAAAAAGCGGATTTCTGCTTCAAGTGGATCGACTCCATCAACGATTTCGACACCTTGGAAACTAAAGAAGATCGTCGTAAATTTTTGATGAATATGATTTGCTTTGCAACTTGCGTAGAAGGCCTGTTCTTCTTCGCGGCATTTGCTTACGTATATTTCTTGCGTTCAAAAGGCCTTTTGGCGGGTCTGGCCACCGGCACGAACTGGGTTTTCCGCGATGAATCTATGCATATGGCATTCGCATTGGAAGTGATCAAGACGGCGCGCAAAGAAGAACCCGACTTGTTCAATGAGCAAATGGAGGACATGGTTGTACAAATGCTTGAAGACGCCATCGATTGTGAGATGGAATTTGCTCAAGATGTTTTGCAATACGGTCTGGCCGGCATGTCTCCTAAAGACATGCGCCAATATCTGGAGTTTGTGGCGGACCAACGTTTGGAAAGCTTAAACATTGCTCCTCGCTACAACGTGAAGAACCCGTTTGCCTTCATGGAACTTCAGGACATGCAGGAGCTAGCAAATTTCTTCGAAAGAAGAGTCTCTGCTTATCAAGTGGGAGTTTCCGGAAGCGTGTCTTTCGATGAAACGTTCTAGAGAAGTCCTTCTTTGGGCATTTTTTCTCGCATTATGTTTTTGGGCAGGTTACCTGAAAGGGTACTTGCCCTTAACATTTAAGCAAAATCTATTCACTAAGGGCCCTGTGCGCATTTTAAATGCGACGCCGTTTGATTTACCGTTAGACTTTGTCAAAGCACTTGAAGAAGATTTTGGTCAGAAACTCGAAATCCAAAGAATTAAAACTTGGGATGAGTTGCAAGCAAAGATGGTCGTTAAAAATGGGCCAAATTTGATCCTGGCGCCCGCCTACTGGTCCCAAGATCTCGCAAACGAAAACTTACTTCTTCGTTTGAATCCTCTTCGATCAAAAATTGAAAAACGTCTGTCTCCGGATTTTATCTCTCTCCAAGGAAAGAATCTCAATGTTCTTCCACTCTACTGGACGGTGACGGAATTTCGGACCAGTAACGACAGCACTCTCGGTGAGAACCTCGAACAAGCGCTGACCAGCAAAAGCCTGGCTGAATTGCGCTTGTTTCCGGATACGGACTTGATGGCGGTTCACATCAAAGCCTGGTCGCAAAGCTCCCAAGGGGGGTCTTTGCAAATTAAAGATATCGGCACCTATCACTTTAACAAGCTTCCCCAAGAAATCGGCAAAAACACCATCTGGGAAGTTCCGCGGATTTTAAAAATTAAAAACAGCCGGCCCCTTGAAACTCAAAAGAGCAAGGCCTTGGTCATTTACGGCGTGATGATCCCAAAGAACGCCATGAATCGCAAAGTATCTTATCATGTGCTTGAACGTTTGCTGGATCAGGACATGGAAGAAATGGTTTTAGCGAAACTACCTCTTGGAAGCACCTTGCAAGCGCAGGAGGGTCCACTCAAAATCTCCAAAGAGCAAAGATCTTCTGAACTGCGCGATTTAAAATTACATGAATTAGTGATTCTTGAAAAACGCTGGCCAGACCTATTTCAGGACTATTGGCAGAAGTACAATTTTATCTCACCAAACTAAGAATAAGATTGCCGCCGGCAGCATTGGTCACCGGGTTGTTATTTGTATCGTAAGCGATGAGTTCAAGCTTCACGGTGTAGATGGCCGCTGTCGGTAAACCACGGATATCAATCGCGACATCGAACTTACCTTTGCGGCAGGCGGGCTGCGTACTGCTGCCGTTAACACTGTAAGCGGGGGCCGACATCGGTGCATTTCCCGTTTGTTTTACGACCGTCACATTGATTTTGTTACTCGGATAAGTTGAGTACGCGCAGTCGCCGCTGATTTCAACTTTGGTGTCTGCGGCTGTTGGATAAAGAGAAACAGCACTACCACTGTTCGTCATCTTCAGCCCCGTGGCACTGGCTGCTTGGTTTGCGCAACCATTTGCAGGACATTTAGAGGTCTCAATGTAGTCACCCATAAGGCTGTTGTTGGGGTATTGATTACACGCCGTCAAGGCAACGGAGCCTAGAGCGAGACATGATATCAAAAGAGATTTCAAAGACATATAACATCCCCCTGTACTTCATCATATCAAACTATCGGCTTTTCAGAGGCAAGAAATTATAAATTCTCAGTCTGAGACGATTTTAAGTCCTGAGGGATGGATTTCGCTGTTTTATACCCGGAGAAGGCCCACTTTTTAGAGTTCAGCACCCTCGTCGATATCATCTGCTTCACCCAAGAAAGGCAACTCTTCGGACTCCACCGCTGCTTCTTCTTCGTCAACCCCGGCCTCAAATTCAGCAATGGCCTGTTGCAACACTGGGTTCGCCGCTTCACCTTCGACGTTTTCCATCACGCCCAGCACTTCTTCCGCCACAACTGGAGCGGCTTGCCCGGCAGCTAAAGCTTCATCATAACGTTTGAGCCAGTTGACATCACGAGTGGGAACAGCCTCATCCATTGCTAAGGCTTCCCGGATATTTTGCGCTTTTTCCTGATCGCGCTTCTCACGCTGACGTTGTTTTTCTTTTTCAAAGAAGTCAGATGAGGTCGTAATCTCTTCAAGCTGCTCCGTGATTTTAGTCAATTCATCTTCACCTTGAGAATAGGAAGTACCGACCGCCTCCCCCATAGAGTCCGTGATCGTGCTGAGGGATTGTTTTTCTTTTTCTTCCTCTTCGCCGATACCTTCCGGCAAAAGCTCATCGATTTGAGAAAGAGTTGGCAATTCTCTAAGATTGCGGAGGCCGAATATCTCGAGGAACTTGCGAGTTGTACCATACTGCATGGGACGGCCAGGCAGTTCACTCTTGCCTTCAAAACAGACTAAGTTTTTTTCCATCAAAGCACGCAGGAGATGACCAGACTCAACCCCACGGATGACGTCAACCTCTGATTTAACCAGCGGCTGCTTGTACGCCACGATTGCAAGCACTTCAAGCGCAGGGCCTGAAAGCTTGAATGGGCGAGCTTTCAAGGTCCGGCGCATGAATTCCATGTTGTCGATCTTTGTGCGGAGCTGGTAGCCACCCGGAACTTCTTCCAAAGTGACGCCACGACGCCCCCCTGCGTATTCAACCGCCAAAACATCCAGAACCCGGCGGATTTTTTTTGAATCAATGTTCGTTCCTTTAAACACAAGCTTCAAAGAAGCAAGGCTCACGGGACGGTCAGAGGCAAACAAAATACTTTCGATAATAGACTCAAGACGTTCTTCTTCAACGAATTCGACTTCTTCGATTTCCGCGGACTCAAAACCATCAAGCTCTGTGCCTTCAACCGAAACACCGTCCACTTCTGAATCCTCAGAAGCAAGCATTTCAGCTTCGTCTTCTTCACTGACTTCAGGCAAGAAACCAGGGGTTTCTTCTTCTTCCTGCAAGAAGATAGAGACTTCCGTTTCAACGTCAGCTGTCTCTTCAGCAAAGAATTCTTCAGGAAGGGACTCCCCTTCACTGTTTTTTTCCGCAGTGCTCACCTGATTTTCTTCGCTGAACAAAGAGGCGGACTCAAAAGCCTCTTGCGCCAGATCTTTCACTTTCTTCTTCTTAGCCAAGAGTTCCCCCCTCTACGTTGCCATCATTGGAAATGTCGTCTTTAAAAAGTTCTTCTTCTGCAGCCAAAAGTTCTTCGTCACTCGCCATATCGTCGGTAATTTCAACCTGAGCGACGCCCATGTCATCTGCAGAGACCGGAGTTAATACCATCTGCTGATCATCGTCTTCAGCATCGGTCAGAACAAACTCTTCGTCTGCTCCGCCCGCCTCCGCAGCTTCTTTCTCAGATTTTGCAAACAAGCTTTCAGCCGCGGCATCCGCATTCACGGCGCCGTATTCCTCCACGCTGGACAGAACGTCGCCCTCAACTGGTTTTCTCGCTTCAACGTAAATATCGGAGTAGGCTTCGGTTTGGAACAAAGAAACAAAGCCCATTTTACCAAGCTCAAGAACAGACAAGAACGTGATCAGTGCCTGCCGCGCGCGGTCTTCCGTCGCTGTCACAAGGTCCATCATGATGACTTTTTGACCGATAAAAAGACGATCTTTGATTTCTAAAATGCGGCTTGAGATCGACTGAGTCTTTGCGGTCACCTGGTGGATTTTCTTTTTCGCTGTTTTCACAACCTTGCGATAGATTGCAATCAACGAAAAAAGAGCGTTCTCTTCAAGAATAATTTCGTCTTCCTTCGGCGCCAAAGTTTCACGAACGCCGCGAACCCAGATATCCCGGCCAACCAGAGGACGGTCGTAAAGCATTTTTGCGGCCTCTTGGTATTTTTGATACTCGAGAAGCTTTTGTACGAGCTCTTTGCGGGGATCCTCTGTTTCAACGATCTCACCGTTTTCATCGTACTGGGGAAGGAGCATGCGGGACTTGATGTGGATTAAAGTTGAAGCCATCGCGACAAACTCGCCGGCCACCTCAAGATCGAGTTCCTTCATGAGCTTAATATATTCAAAGTACTGCTTCGTAATGTCCTGGATATTGATATCCATAATATCCATGTCTTCTTTACGGATAAGATAAAGAAGAAGACCGAGTGGACCCTCGAATTTTGGCAACTGAATATTAATACTCATTTAAATCAATTCCCCCTGAGCCGAATTGCTTACCACTTCATTTGAGAGCGCACGATGCCTAGTGTCTTTTGCGCCTCTTTACGAGCTTTTTCACAACCAGCGTCGATGATTGAATCAAGCAGTTTCGGATTATTCAACAATTCTTTTTTCTTTTCTCGAGGTTCTTTTGTTAGAGCGTCGATATTGCTGAATAATTTAGCTTTGCAATCACCACACCCGATGCCCGCCGTACGGCAGCCCTGTCCCACCCAGCTTAAGTCTTCAGCAGTCGAGTAAAGTTTGTGGTAGCCGTAGACAGAACACACTTCAGGATTTCCTGTGTCCTCACGGCGAACCCGCTGAGGGTCAGTCACCATCATGTTTACTTTTTTCTTTAGGCTCGCCTCATCCTCTGTCAAATAGAGAGTGTTGCCGTAAGATTTAGACATCTTACGACCATCCAGCCCCGGCAAAGTCGGAGTTTCCGTGAAAAGCGGCGTTGGCTCCGGTAACTTTGCTTTATAAATATGATTAAAGCGACGGATGATTTCGCGCGAGATTTCCAAGTGCGCCGTTTGATCTTTCCCGATCGGAACTTTTTCGCCGCGGTAAATCAATATATCCGCTGTTTGCAAAACAGGATAGGCAAAGCGCCCCAAGTTATGGGTGTCATTGGCCTTGGCCTCTTCTTCAGCGTCTTTCCAAGTTGTAACGCGCTCTAGCCATCCCATCGGAGTCAAGTTCGCGAGAATCATAAAGAGTTCAACATGCTCTGGAACTTTGCTTTGAACAAAGATCGTGGCCCTCTCGGGATCTAGCCCCCATGCGATGAACTCCGCAATCATTCCACGCGTCCAAGGGGTCACTTCGTTCGTTGCTCTGTAAGCGGTGGTCATTCCATGCCAGTCCATCGCGCCAAAGAAGCACTCATAGAGGCCTTCGTTTTGAAGTTTCACGAAGTTGCTGAGCGCTCCCCAGTAATTGCCGATATGCAAAGGGCCTGTCACGCGAATCCCGCTCATCACGCGGCTACGGCGGGGTGGTTTTACTGGCGGCCGCGGCTCTTCGGCCTCGCTCATAGCACTCCACCCAATGCGGTCTTCATCAAAAGCTCCTGACCCCAGTAAACCGGGATCGCGAGCACGTGCAGCGCCCCCGTCAAAATCAGCACCATCAAAATCATGCTTGTGATGTGCTCGTTTTGCTCAAGTTTATAATTAAGCTGCGCCGGTAAAAAGCGCGCCAACACCTTGCCGCCATCCAAAGGATTCAACGGAATCAAGTTGAAAACCGCTAAGAACAGGTTGGTGGTGATGAACACTTTGACGATTTTTAGAAAGGACATAACCACCTCAGAGACAAGGAAGTACCGTGCCGTAATGGCAATAACCAAAGCGCCAATCACCGCCAAAAGAATATTCGAAAGCGGGCCGGCCAACGCGACCCAGAACATGTCCTTTTTGGGGTTTTTTAAATTACGGGCATTCACCGGGACTGGTTTTGCCCAGCCAAAGAAAATAGGCGTCGCAAAAATGATCGCCATCAAAGGCAGGATCAAAGTGCCCAGCATGTCCATGTGTGCCACCGGATTCATCGTCAGACGGCCCATAATTTGCGCGGTATTGTCACCACGGAGTTTTGCCACCCATCCGTGAGCGAACTCGTGAAAGCAAAGAGCAAACAAAAACGGAACGTAATAAACGCTAATGTCTGCACCGATTTTCATCAGGTCCATAATATTTCCCTCAATCGAGTTTCAGTCGAGTCGCGGCCATCCGGCCTTCACATTCTTTTACGCTACCCAACGCCTAGATACTTGTCTAGGGACAGTTGGTGGCGTGCCTAAAGAACATGCACCCGATGACGCACAATGTGCTTCGAGTTTCCGCGCTTAATTCCGGTTGCTTACGACCCCGCTTGCAGATAGTTTTTAGGGGCTTTTTTATCACAATCCGAAGGAGTTTATATGTCTAATTCTGTTGATGCCCGTCCTGCGCTGACAATTCTGTCTGAAGACGAAACGGCTTTCCGTGAAGCTGTTCGTAGCTTTGCTGAATCTGAAATCAAACCGCATGTTACTCACATGGATGAAAAAGCTGAAATGGATCCGGCGATCGTTAAGAAACTTTTCGAAATGGGCTTGATGGGCATCGAGACTCCTGAGAAATACGGCGGCGCCGGTTCGACTTTCACAATGGCGTGTTTAGCGGTGGAAGAGCTCGGCCGTGTTGACGGTTCAGTCAGCGTTCTTTTGGACGTGCAAAATACTTTGGTGACAAACGCGTTTCTCAAATGGGGGAACGAAAAACTTCAAGCGAAGTATTTGCCAAAAATGGCGTCTGAATGGGTGGGCGCCTACGCGTTGTCTGAGAGTTCTTCAGGTTCCGATGCTTTTGCGCTGAAGTTGAAGGCGGAACTCCAAGGCGACAAGTACATCTTGAACGGTTCAAAACTTTGGATCACCAATGGCAAAGAAGCCAATGTATTTATTTGCTTTGCGAATGTTGATTTCGGCAAAGGCTACAAAGGCATCACGGCGTTTGTTGTTGAGAAGTCTTTCAAAGGATTTTCGGTCGGTAAAAAAGAAGACAAGCTGGGCATCCGCGCAAGTTCCACTTGCGAGTTGCTGTTTGAAAACTGTGAAGTGCCGGTTGAAAACGTTCTCGGCGAAGTCGGCAAAGGCTACAAAATCGCGATTGAGACCTTAAACGAAGGCCGTATCGGTATCGGCGCACAAATGGTCGGTATCGCTCAAGGTGCTTACGAGGCGACGTTAAATTACATCAAATCGCGCGAACAATTCGGCAAATCCATTGCTCAATTTCAAGGCGTTCAGTTCCAGTTGGCGGAAATGCGCACGGAGCTCGAGGCCGCTCGCTTGATGGTTTACAATGCCGCCCGCTTAAAAGACGCCGGCCAAGACTTCATCGAAGCCGCAGCCATGGCGAAATTGTTCTCTTCACGGGCGGCTTGCAACATCACATCCACTGCCGTGGATTTGTTCGGCGGCAATGGTTTTACCAAAGAATATCCCGTCGAGAAATTCTGGCGTGATGCGAAGATCGGTCAGATCTATGAAGGCACGACAAACATGCAACTGCAGACGATTGCTAAAATGGAGCTCGATAAGTAAGGGGTTTCCTTTGAAAAATCTTGTTAGCTTGGCTTTAGTAGCCCTATTCAGCTCCTTAAGTTTTGGCGCCGGAGAATCTCCCGCGCCCACCTTTAAACTGCATTTAGCCAACGAACCCGGCCAACTGGACCCTCATCAGCAGAAGTCTTCGGCCTCAAGCTACCTTCTGCAAAACCTCTATCGCAATATCTTCTTCTACGACAATAAGCAGGGCCTCGTTCCGGATCTCGGCGAAAGCTGCAAACGCGATGGGGCGCTGGTTTTAATTTGTAAACTCAAAAAAGGTCTCGTATGGAGTGACGGCAGCAGCTTAACGTCTGCGGACTTTATTAAGGGTTACCAAAGAGTTCTTGATCCTAAAAATGCCGCCCCCCGTGCGGACATGCTTTTCAAAGTTAAAAACGCGCCCGCTATTTACAAAGGCCAAAAGAAGATGGACACCTTGGGAATCACCGCCCCTGATGCCACGACACTCCGTTTTGAATTTGAAGAAAAAGATCCTGATTTTGAATACAACCTTGCAAGCTTCTTGATTGCACCGGTGAAGAACCTCCTCAAGCCGAATCAGAAAGTTTCCGAGTTGATCGTGAATGGCCCCTACAAAATGGCCGATTGGCTCCCGGGGCAAAAAATCCAGCTCATCAACAATACCAATTACAAGATGGGAAACTTCGCCAAGCGCCCGCTCGTCGAAATTTTGTTCGTCAACGAAGATAGTGTCGCACTTCATCTCTATGAAAAAAACGAACTGAGTTTCCTGCGCCGGTTGCCGACGCTTTATATTCCAAAATTTAAGTCGCGCCCGGATTTCTATTGGATTCCGGTGGTTCGTTTTGACTACATCGGCTTTGGCCCTTCATTGAAGGACCATCCAAAAATCCGCGCGGCACTTGCACACTCGCTTAATTATCCGGAATTACAAAAAATCTTTTCTTCAGAAGGCGTCCCCGGCTGCCCGGGAATTCCGAGTTCTTGGATGACGGAAGAGTCCTGCTATAAACTGGATGTCCAAAAAGCGAAGAAGGCTTTTGCCGAAGATAAAAAAGTACCAGCCGACATGAAGCTTATGTATTCCGCGTTAGGGGGCGAAGATCATCGCAGAGCCACCGAGTGGATGCAGGCTCAGTGGCAAAAGAACCTGGGCTTTAAAGTGCAGCTCGTGCTGCGGGAAAACAAAGTCTATTTGAACGAGCTGCAAAACAATCCGCCGGCGCTGTTTAGAAAGGGCGTCGCCCCGGACCGCCCGACTTGTTTAGCGGCCCTTGAAACCTTTGCGGATTGGAGTCCTGAGAACTACATCCAGATGAAAGATCCTGAGTATCAAGTGATCTTAAAAAAACTCGGCGAAGCCACAAAGCCTGAAGACCAGCGCAAGATCTGCACTGAGGGTGTTCACTATTTGATGGACCGCTATCTCGTTATTCCTCTTGGCGAGATCCACTTCGCAATGATGGCGAAAGCCACTTTCCATGGCTGGAAGGTCAACTCCATGAACCAACTCGATCTTGCGAATTTAGCCGCTGACTAGATTGCACTAACGTCTCAGACTGAAACGCAAAGGGTCTAAATCTAGACCTGTTTTCCCGCTATAAGACATTCATCCCCAAAACTTTCGTCTCAACTTTTCTGGATCAAGGCCGATAAGTCTAACATCCAGTCCTGAGACGACGGGGTACGAACACAATAGGGGAGAATTTCCAAATGTCTGATGCTAAAAAGACTGAAAAACAAGTTCCAAATAACGTGATCCAACTCGGCCCGACGAAGTGCTGCGGCGAAGGCTGTAACAAAAAGCCAGAAAAAGCTGGTTTTTGCATGGAACACTTTGAGTGGTTTAAAGCCGGTCTCCTCACCAAAGAAGGCGCGAAAGCGGCCGACTTCGAGAAAAAGCACTACCACTATATGAAGGCAAAAAGAGCCGCATAAGATATTTTTTTTGAAACCTTGCGATTCCCATTTCCATTATAGCCCTTCAAGATGAAGGGCTTTTTCCGTCCTGATTTACTCTGTAAACCATTTGTCGATGGACCCTGTCCTAAAGTTTCTGCCCGCTTGAATTAATTTATACCGATTGTTATAGGGGGCCTAAATGGTGCCCCAGAAGGCCATGAAGAAAATAAAGCCAAAAATGAAGTATTTGAGGCTGATTTTTAAAGCTTCTTCGACAGACATGGCTTCTCATCGGCACTTTCCCCTGTTAACATGACCCTCTCTAGACTTTAGTGAGGTTCTTCAATGAAAAAAGCAGCTCTCATCACAGGCGCCAGCTCCGGTATTGGCCAAGCCACCGCGCTTGAATTTGCCCGCCAAGGCTATTTTACCTACCTCATGGGACGTAACAAGGAGCGCCTCGAAGAAACGGCTTTGCAGTGCTCTGCCGGCGCCTCTTTACTGTCATGTGACCTCACGGATCCAAAGGCTGTTGAAAAGCGCGTGAAGGAGATTTACGAGAATCCTCTTTATCGCCTGGAAGTCCTCGTGAATAACGCCGGCATCTTCCAAACGCACAGCATGGAAGATGGCACGGATGAAATCTGGGACAGCTTGTACAAAGCAAACTTGCTCGGCCCCGTTCGCCTGACTCGCCTGTTAATTCCTTATTTTAAAAAGCAGCAAAAAGGCTCCATCGTAAATGTGTCTTCGACTTTGGGAATGAAACCCTCTTCAAACACGGGCGCGTATTCGGCACTCAAAGCGGCGATGATCAATTGGACCCTGAGCCTTGCCCAAGAAGCCGGCTCTTACGGTGTTCGCGTGAACTGCGTTTCCCCCGGGATTGTTGATACGCCAATTCATGCGTTTCACAGCCTTGAAAATCAGCAAAAACAGCATCGCCTTTCTGAAATGGCGAAGCTTCAGCCGCTCGGCCGCATCGGCACTCCGGAAGATATCGCAAAGAGCATCTACTTCTTGGGCTCGGATCTTTCGGCGTGGACGACAGGTGCTATTTTGGCCGTTGACGGCGGGATCAATCTGCAATGACGAAAACCCTGGTTTTGAGCGAAAGCTTCGCGGCGGCCCACCTCTATCACCAAAAAGCCTGGTCTGAGGCCGAAAACCAAGCCTGCTTTGGCAAATGCTTTACCGAACATGGCCACGGCCACAACTACCGCTTTGAAGTCGGCTTTACGGAGCCAAAGACCTCGCGCGAAGAGCTCATAAAGTCCGTGAAGGCCACTACGGACCTTCTGGATCATCAACATCTCAATTTTGTGATTCCGGAGTTCAAAGACCTCGTGCCAACGACCGAAAATATCGCCCTCTATCTCCTAAAAAAACTTCAAGAGCGCTCCCCAGCGGAACGGATTTCCTATATAAAGCTCTTTGAAATGAACGATTTGTGGGTGGAGATCCGACCGTGAGTAACGAGGAAAATAAAGTCCGATTGTCAAAACTGATGGCTGAAAAAGGCCTCTGCTCACGCCGCGAAGCCGATACTTATATCGCTGAAGGCCTTGTGATGGTTGATGGCGTGAAGGTCGACGTTCTCGGTACGAAAGTTTCTCCACATGCGCGCATCACTTTGGATGCAAAGGCGCTTAAAAGTCAGAAAAATCTTGCGACCATTATTTTGAATAAACCGATCGGCTATGTTTCAGCCCAACCCGAGCCTCAATACACTCCGGCGATTAAGCTGATCACTCCTGAAAATCAATTCGGCGTGAGCAAGCAAAAGCTCACGAAAGAGTCCTTTGAGGGGCTTGCGGTGGCGGGCCGCCTGGATATTGATTCTCAGGGTTTGTTGATTTTCACCCAAGACGGTCGTATCGCCAAACAGATCATCGGTGAAAACAGTGAGATCGACAAAGAGTACCTCGTGCGCGTAGAAGGCCGGCTGCCAAAGGAAAAGTTGGAACTTCTCCGCTTTGGCTTGGAACTTGATGGAAAACCGCTCCGCCCTGCTATTGTAGAATGGGTGAACGCAGACCAGTTACGATTTGTCCTGACAGAGGGAAAAAAGCGTCAAATCCGCCGCATGTGCGAAGCCGTGGGACTCAAGGTTCGCGGCTTAAAACGCGTTCGCGTCGGAAAACTCATGCTCGGTCATCTTCCTGAGGGAAAATGGCGCTTCTTAGAGCCCGGCGAGAGCCTCGATTAACGCTATTCTTGACACGCGATATACAATTTCTTTCTAGCAATCTTATTCAGTTCATTTAACAATCGTTTCTGGAAAAACCTGAAGGTAAGAACCCCATGGAGGATTCATGAAACGATTGGTGACTTTGAGCGTGCTTATGACGGCGGCTCTTTTTGCAGGCAGCACTTCTTTTGCGGCAAAAGGTGAAGGCAAAACTTTCGTATACTGCTCCGAAGGCAGCCCAAGTTCTTTTAACCCCCAATTGGTGGCTGACGGAACTTCACTCAATACCATGCACCCTATTTACAACGGCCTTGTTGAATTCGAATTGGGTACAACAAAAGTCATTCCTTCGCTCGCGGAATCTTACACCATCTCTAAAGACAAACTCACTTACACTTTCAAACTTCGTAAAGGCGTGAAGTTCCACACGACAAAGAATTTTACGCCAAAGCGTGATTTCAACGCGGACGACGTGATCTTTTCTTACGAAAGAATGTGGAAAAAGGACAACCCTTACCACAACGTCGGCGGTGGTACTTATGAGTACTTCGAAGGCATGGACATGGGTAAAGTCATTAAGTCGATCAAAGCCACAGACCCTATGACCGTCGAAATCACTTTGAACTACGCCGAGGCTCCGTTCATTGCAAATATGGCCATGCCGTTCATGAGTATTCTTTCAAAAGAATACGCAGATCAGCTGACTGCACAAGGCCGGCAAGCCGACATCGATCTTATTCCAGTGGGCACCGGCCCCTTCGTGATGCAGTCTTATGCAAAAGGCAGCTCTATTAAGTACACGGCGTTTGAGAACTATTGGGGCAAAAAAGGCAATATCGAGAAGCTCATCTTCGCGATCACTCCGGATGCAAACGTACGTGCGCAGAAATTGAAAACCGGCGAATGCCAATTTATCACCGAGCCGGCGCCTTCGGATCTCGAGGCTTTAAAGAAGGACGCAAAAGTCAGCGTGATCAATGCTCCGGGCCTGAACGTTGCTTACCTTGCGATGAACGTGACGAAAAAGCCGTTTGATAACGTGATGGTTCGTCAGGCCGTGAACTATGCTTTAAACCGTAAAGCATACATCGATGCGATTTTCCTCGGAAACGCCACGATTGCTAAAAATCCAATCCCGCCCACAATTTGGTCTTACAACGATGCCGTAAAGGACTATGAATACAATCCTGAAAAGGCCAAAGACTTTTTGCGGAAAGCCGGTTACCCGAATGGCTTTGAAACAGAAATGTGGACGATGCCGGTTTCTCGCCCTTACAACCCGAACGGAAAAAAGATGGGCGAACTCATGCAGGCCGACCTTGCAAAAGTGGGCATCAAAATCAAACTTGTTACTTTCGACTGGCCGACTTACCTGTCTAAATCTAAAATCGGCGAACACACGCTGATCCAATTTGGTTGGACTGGTGATAACGGTGACCCGGACAATTTCCTGAACATGCTTCTGGGTTGCTCCAGCGTTGAGTCGGGCTCCAACTACGCTCGGTGGTGCAATAAACCATTCAATGATCTTGTGACCGAGGCCAAAAAAGTAACGGACCTGAAGAAGCGCACCGACCTCTATAAAAAAGCCCAAGTGATCTTTAAAGAAGAAGCCCCTTGGGTCACCCTCGATCACTCGTCTGTCCACCGTGCGATGTCTAAGAGCGTAAAAAACTATAAAATGGACCCTTTGGGGGCTGATATTTTTAATCAGGTGAATATCGAGTAGATCGGCTTCAGGATGCTATTGTTTGCACTCAAAAAAATCATGGAAGTGCTTCTCACGCTTGTGGGAATTACTTTCGTTTGTTTTCTGCTGATCCGCTTAGTGCCCGGTGATCCAGTCCTATTGATGATCGGTGAGCGTAATCTGGACCCGATTGCCTATGCGGAAGCTAAAGCCAAACTCGGTCTTGATAAGCCGATTGCCAGTCAGTTTGCAAGCTACGCGGGTCAGGTGATCACCGGCGACTTGGGGACTTCCATCACATCGAAAGCTTCAGTGTGGAGCGAGTTTAAAGAACATTTCCCGGCCACTGTCGAGCTTAGTATCGTTGCGCTGATTTTTGCGGTTCTATTTTCAATTCCCTTTGGTATTCTTGCCGCCGTAAAAAAAAATACCTTCTTTGACTATTTTCTGATGGGAACCTCACTCACCGGCTATTCGATGCCGATCTTTTGGTGGGGGCTTGTTTTAATTTTGTTTTTCTCGGTCAAACTCGGCTGGACTCCGGTCTCAGGTCGCATTGCACTGGAGTACGACATTCCAGTCAAGACCGGATTCTATTTGATGGACACCTTAAGTTCTGAGGTCCGCGAAGCAGAAGGTTATAGGCCCTTCTGGAGCGCAGTTCAGCACCTCATCTTGCCGATGATCGTGTTAGGGACCATTCCACTTGCGGTGATGGCGCGAATGACCCGCTCGAGCTTTTTGGAAGTTTTAGGTGAAGATTTCGTGCGGACGGCCCGGGCAAAAGGCCTTCCTGAAACCCGCGTGATTCTTGTGCATGCCTTTCGCAATGCTTTGATCCCGATTGTGACCACGCTGGCCCTCTGCTTTGGCACGGTGATCACCGGCGCGATTCTAACGGAAACCATCTTTAGCTGGCCAGGGATTGGTAAGTGGATCGTCACAAGCATTACGTCGCGTGATTACCCGACCATTCAAGGCGGTGTATTGATCATTGCTGTGATCATTGTCCTGACAAATACATTGGTTGATTTGATTTATATTTACTTAAACCCGCGAATTAAAAACGCGCTGTTGAAATAGCATGAAAGATTTTTTTATTGAACTCAGCCGCGATATTCGAAAAAACAAAGGCGCCTTCGCCGGCTTTTTGCTGATTTCATTTTTTATCTCGCTGGCGCTTTTTGCACCGTTGCTTTCATCCTATCAACCGGATCAAGTCATCGACGGCGCTCTTCGCCTATCACCGGGGGCTGAATACGGCGGCCATTACTTTCTTTTTGGAACCGACGATATTGGCCGTGACCTATTTACAAGAATCTTATTTGGAGCCCGTGTCTCATTGATGGTGGGTCTTAGCGTGGTTGTATTAGCGGCAAGCCTTGGGACCTTTCTAGGTCTCATGGCGGGCTATTTTGGTGGTTGGACCGACAGAGTGATTTCACGCATGATGGATTTCATCATGGCGCTGCCAGCCGTGCTGTTTGCAATCGTGATTGTGGCCGTTCTTGGCCCAGGCCTCGTGAATTCCGTTGTGGCGGTTTCTATTGTGGCCCTGCCAAACTTTACCCGTCTTATTCGCGCGCAAGTTCTGGCCGAGAAAAATAAACAATACGTCCAGGCGGCCCGGTTGTACGGAGCGGGTCACTTTAGAATCCTCTTTAAAGAAATTCTTCCGAACTGTATGGCACCGCTCATCGTACAAGGCAGCCTGGGTTTCAGCGATGGCGTTTTAAATTGCGCAGCCCTTGGCTTTTTGGGTTTAGGCGCGCAAGCGCCGACTCCGGAATGGGGCACGATGCTGTCAGACGCACGTAGTTTTTTAGAAAGCTCGCCGTGGATGGTGAATCTCCCGGGCATTTGTATTTTGCTGGTTGTTCTTTCGTTTAACCTTCTTGGCGATGGTCTTCGCGATGCCCTGGACCCGCGTCTTAAAAATCGTGCCTGAGGTGAGATTTGCTGCTGGAAATTGAAGATCTCTCCGTGCAATTTAAAACTGACGCTGGCACTCTCGAAGCTCTCCGCCCTGTTTCCTTTTCGGTGGCGGAATCCGAGGTCCTTGGTGTGGTGGGTGAATCCGGTTCCGGAAAAAGTGTAACGAATCTGGCCTTGATGGGCCTTCTTCCCGCCAATGCCAAAATTAGCACCAAAAGAGTCGTTTTTCATGGCAAGAACCTGGATCTGAATTCCCAGAGGGAACTTCGTAAAATCCGTGGATCACAGATTTCAATGATTTTTCAGGATCCAATGACCGCTTTGAACCCGAGTCTTAAAGTCGGCTATCAAATGATCGAAACACTTCGCTGTCACTTTGATATCAGTAAAGAAGTTGCCCGTAGCCGTGCTATTTTACTATTGGAACGTGTGGGTATTCCAAACGCCGAAAAAAGACTTTCATCCTACTCATTTGAGCTTTCAGGTGGCCTGAGCCAGCGCGTGATGATAGCGATGGCGATTAGCTGCCATCCGAAACTTCTCATTGCGGACGAGCCGACAACGGCCCTGGATGTCACCATCCAGAAACAGATTTTAGATCTGCTGCTAGATTTGCAAAAAGAAAACAAGATGTCGATGATCTTTGTCAGTCACGATTTAGCATTGGTCCGCAAATATTCCCACCGCGTGCAAGTGATGTACGCCGGAGAACTCGCCGAAAGCGGCCGCACCGAAGACGTTATTCAACATCCGCATCACCCTTACACGTTTGGTCTTTTAAAGGCGCGTCCGAGCGCCCACGAAGGACTTGCTAAAGAGCCTCTTTATGCCATCCCGGGCGTTGTGCCCTCGTTAAAGGCCCGTCCCACGGGCTGTCAGTTTCACCCGCGTTGCTCACGTGCCACGGATGTTTGTAAAACTCTGAATCCAAAACTGACAGGCTCCTCGCAAAAGTTCGCCTGTCATCATCCGTTGGAGACCCCGTGAGCTTTTTACAGGTAAAGAATCTCAAAAAATCTTATGTTACAAAAAATCTTCTTGGAAGAACGGACGTACAGCAGGTTCTCAAAGGCCTTTCTTTTGAGCTTCCCGAGAATAAGATTCTCGGCGTGGTTGGAGAGTCAGGCTGTGGAAAATCAACCTTGGCGAAAGTGTTGACCCGCCTAGAGGATTTTAGCGAAGGGGAGATTTTCTTTGACGGCAAAAATCTTCGCGAGATCACTGCAAAAGATTTCCCACACAAAATTCAAATGGTTTTCCAGGATCCGTATCAATCTTTAAACCCCCGCAAAAAAGCCTGGGAGATTATCGCTGATCCGATTTCAGTTACTGAGCACATCTCTCTCAAAGAGGCTCAGGCGCGGGCGCTTGAAATGATGAAAAAAGTGGGTCTTCTGGTTGAAACCGCCGATCGCTATCCACATCAATTCAGTGGCGGCCAACGTCAGCGCCTGGGAATTGCCCGTGCGTTGATGTTACGACCAAAGTTGCTTATTTTAGATGAACCGGTTTCAGCCCTGGATGTTTCTATTCAAGCGCAGGTTTTAAATCTGCTTTTAGAACTGCAACGCGAATTCAAGCTCAGTATGATTTTTATTTCCCATGACCTCACCGTCGTGAAGCACATCTCAGACGAAACTCTGGTATTGTATTTTGGCGAAATCGCAGAGCGGGCACCAAGCCAACAGCTATTCACAAATCCGCAGCACGCCTACACCAAAAAGTTGCTTGAGAGCGCCCCCTAAAAAAAAGAGGCCCCGTTTTCGCCGGGGCCTCTTTTAGGTTAAACTTTCAAACTTCAATTATGGGGTTTGGCAATTCACGGGTGTTGCCGCGAATTTTTTCTGATACGCGTCCTTATAGCTTACAAGGTCAAACTTCAAAATTCCTGCTTGGCAAGCTTTCGTCAGAATAGCTGCCGCCATCTTCGTATTGCCAAGTGTTTGTTTCAGAGAATCCGCGCGAAGACCGTAGTTTGTTATAGCTTGATAGTTTGCACCTTGCTTATCGAAATCGTCCGCTAATTTAATCAAACGACGGTAAGTGTCCGCAGAAATATGGCGAATACTTTCGAGCATGCCTGTCGCTTTCGTGTAGTTCGCGTAAGCAACCATCGCGCCGGCATCATTATCGCCGATGGATGTTTTCTGAACAAGAACCGGATTCAAAGCGGTGATTTCAGCAGGAGGTCTGATTTCTGACTTCTTTAAAAGAGCTGCTTTCGAGTCGACTTTTGCGGTCTGAACTTTACCGTTTGCATCTTGAAAAACCCAAAACCAACGATAGTCGATGTTACCGACACGATCTTGCTGACTGAAAATATAGTCCAGAATCACGATTTCGCTGATCTCTTTCATCCACAAAGTGACTTGAGTTGCCGAAGGGCGTACGCCCGCAAAAGCGCGAGACATTGCTGGATCCTTGAAAGCTTGGTTGATACCGTCTTCAATCGCTGCCGGCATATCTTGAGACGAGCGTAAAGCTGTAAAACCCGGAGTTTTTTGGAAGTCCATATTTTGACCTTTACCCCAGCCATTGACACGCGTGCCGTTGACTTCAGCACCGTATCTTTCACCTTTATCTTTCAAAAGAACGCCATAGAGCTGGCCATCGGCCGTGAAGAGATCTGAAGTGGGCGTATAATACGCAGGATTTAGTTCGGCTGCCTTCAAATGCTTCCAGCCGGCGATATTCATTTTCGCATTTGCCGATGGATAGGCTTTTGTCGAAACGCGGTTATAATGTTCTTCGCGGTCCATAGTTCTGTATACCGCGACGGGAATATCCACTGTCGCATTCAATGCACGTGAGAAGTGATAGTAAAGCATAGAGGAGTTCGAATAAGTCCCGCTCGTATCTGGGCGGTTTATTGTTTGTTTAAATTTAGCCACTGAATCAAGGGGGCTGTTTGTACCGCAGCTTGAAGCTTCCGATTGAGCCGATGTTTTACCACTTTTAGAATTGTCCATGACAATCGTGCCCGCGCTCGTACTCCATATTTTGGGACAAAGGGCGACCGAGTTATCATAAAAATTCAAAGCGCAAAACTTTTCTTCATTTTGAACGTCGCCGTCTGAGTACACCCCAAGAGGCAACTTTGTTAAGACAATACAGGACTCTATTACGCCATTAGGAGATTTAAATTGGCTCACATCACCGGAAACAGCTGCTTTTGCCGGGTTGATATTCATAAGAACCATAAAAGAAACCAGAATAATTTGCTGAAGGAATTTCAAAGAACCTCCAAATATTTTTAACTTTAAAACTATCTAAAGCAAGCCAGTTGCCAAGGCGCACTCAGCCAAGTCTTCTATCGCTATGTACACATTCTCAAAATGAGACTAGGGCAATTTACGGCGCTGATATGTTCAGAGTATTTACAGGGAACCGGCCCTTTCTTCTTTTTGTAGGTGGCGAGGATTGAGTCTCGTTGCTGTGAGTGCTTGGTGATAATGTGTCGAAGTAAAATCAAGGCTTTGGTGGAGAATACAGAGTTTTTTATTGCCGCAGAGTCACTGCAAACAGACATCCTGTCTGTTGAG
>JBDHWW010000023.1:0-52103 GCA_039810425.1 Pseudobdellovibrionaceae bacterium
ATTCTTTTTTGGGGTTTTATGCGACAGCTGGGGTTTGGGTTTACTGGGGACTATAAGAAAGAATTTGGTGGGAGCTTACTATCTGGGAAAAGGAAAATGGCCCGTCCGCTTTCGCTAAGACAGCCGATTCATCTTGTCCTCAAGAGCTCAGGAAGTTCTTGTTTTGTTCCTGGCCATCGTAAGATGGAGTTATTGATAAAGTCCCATGCCAAGAGGTATGGGATTCAACTTTATGAGATTTCACTGAACTGGTCGCCTATCATGAACTCAATGATTTAGAGGGGCGTGGGCTGCTGGTGAGAAAGAAGAAAACTCAACGCTCGGGATAGTCATAGCTGCGAGGTCCTCCCCGGTGCGGATCACCTGCTCAGGCTATGTGCTTTATCATAACTTGGTTTTAATCAAGCAGACAGGCTTCTTGGGCAGGACGCATCGGAGCGGGTGCCTTTAAGTAACGTTTGAGCTTCGATTCAAGAGTGGAGGATTCTACCGGCTTGGTGACAAAATCATTCATGCCAGCTTCGATGCATTTTGTTTGATCTTCCTTAAACGCGTTCGCGGTGAGGGCGACAATAGGAATATCCGAAATTGGCTTGGCTAATTTCCTGATACGGCGGGTGGCCTCGTAACCGTCCATCTCGGGCATTTGACAATCCATGAAAATTAAATCGTACGAGAAAAGTTGCAGGGCCTTCAGCGCCTCAATGCCGTTTGCCGCCACATCCACGTTGCAACCGATTTTTTCCAACATCAAGAGGGCTATTTTCTGATTGATCGGATTGTCCTCAACCAGTAGCACGCGCGGTTTATTCACGACATACTTCGAAACATCCACAGTGGGGATTTTCATCGGCTCATCCAGGCGAATGTTGGTGATGTGAAGGACCTCAAGCAGGCATTTATAGAGACTTTGCTGAAGAACTGGTTTTTTGAGATAATTAATCCTTTGAATCGGTGATAAGTGCGCCAAGTTGTGTGTGCGTTCCACCAGGTACACAATCGGAATTTCAAAGTTGCGTGAAATGTTACGCAGAACTTTGGTTTGCTCTTCGGGCTTAAACGGCAAATTCCCCTGATCGAGGATAAGAGCGATTGTCTCTGGTGTCGCGGTCACAGCACTGATATCGCGCCCGCCCCCTGGGGTGTGAGGGTTAAGGCTGATGACTTTAAGTTGCAGCTCTAAATATTCTTGTAAGACCGGATTGCGTGTCAGAATCAAAACATCTTTGCCGAAGAAAGATTCCGGCAGTGGATTCTCGATGGGCTGTGTGTTGATGCCTTCCATTTCCACCCGGAACCAGAACGTCGAGCCCTTGCCCGGCGTGCTTGAAACCCCGACTTCGCCGCCCATGGATTCTGCGAGCTGCTTACAGATGGAAAGCCCCAATCCCGAACCACCGTAGCGGCGCGTGGTTGAAGAGTCCGCCTGGGTAAATGGCGTGAACAGGCGACTGAGCAAACGAGGCTCAATGCCGATACCGGTGTCCTTTACTTCGAAACTCAGAGAAATATGCTTTTCATTCATATGGAGCATGGAGCATTTCACCGCAATGCTGCCACTCGGGGTAAACTTGATCGCATTATTAAGTAAGTTTAGAAGAATCTGTTTAAGACGTGCCGGGTCGCCCTTAATTAAACGTGGAATTTTCGGATCGATAAAGGTGACGAGTTCAAGCTTTTTCTGGGCCACATTATCAGCCACGATGTTAGCGATATCCATATAGATAGAGCGGATATCAAATTCAATGGACTCTAAGACAAGTTTACCGGCTTCAATCTTGGAGACATCCAAAATATCGTTAATCAATGATAACAACGTACTGCTAGAGCTGCGAATCGATTGGACATAGTCCTTCTGGTCATAAGAAAGCTTCGTGTCGAGCAACAAAGAAGTAAAACCGACAATCGCGTTGAGGGGCGTCCGAATCTCGTGACTCATGGTTGCGAGAAACTCTGACTTTGCGCGGTTGGCGCGCTGAGTTTGATTGATGGCTTCTTTCAGGCGGGTCGATTTGTGTTTTGAAGTCTCAAGTAACAGAGCGACGTTTTTAATATTTCCATGTGAAATCATCAGCAATAAGATACTACAGACCGCAATTGCGAGCAGTGTCCAGCCGAGCATGCGGTGTGAATGGACTTGTTTGTCAAAAAGGGCCCCGCGGGCGTGCACGTCGTTCTCGTTCATGGTAAAGGCGATCTCTTGAAGCCGACCCTCATAGGGAGAAAGCGAATCATACATAAGGTCTAAATTTTGGTGATCCTTTGGGCGCGCTTTTGCCACGAGGGGGGCGAGGGCTTCCAAAGTCTGGTTTAGATCTTTGAGGCTTTTGATGGCGCCGGGAATCGCCGCCAGCTCTTTGTAAAGATCGGAGTTTTTCTCATAGACGGTCGCATGAACACGAAGGTCATCGAAGCGGCCTTTAAAATCCAGGCGGTCAATGAGCTCGCGGTGATACAAGCCCATTCCAATCAGAAATCGGTCAAAATGATGGAGAGTTTGAGAAGCAACAAAGTAAGGATCCGCCAGATCGTTCACGGCACGTTCCACACGGCTGTCGGGAAGGGTTTTAAAATATAAAACCGAACTCCCTCCGGCAAAGATCACTACGAACGCCATCAGAAAGATGTACGAGAGCTTTGGCGCGAAGGGTGTGTTAATAGCTGTGTTTTTGCGTAATAGTCGAAACATATTTAATACGCACCATAAAACTTCTTTGAAGAAAAACAAATTTGAAGATGGCAAGATGAAGAAAAAATCATGGTTGTGAAGGTTTCTTCGAAAATATCCAATACGGGCATCGCAAAAGCTCGATGAGTTGTCGATTTTTCTTCATATGAATTTCACACCGTTTCGACGATATTACGGAATAATAATCTGACCAATAACAAGCAACCGGGCAAAATGTACTGGTAAACGCTGCAAGAAGTACAACGAGTCATGAGGGGGGTTCATGGACTTTTATAACTTACAGGAGAGCGATCATCGTCTGATTGAGCAGACCTTGAGTCACCGTTTAGGCGGTGTCACGGGCGCTCCGGACTATAAGGAAACTCTCCGACGTCAATTCTACAACTTCGACCGCGTACTGAATAAGAAAAATATTCTCCTGGCGGAAGAAGACCCTCGTATCCAGCGTGCCATGCAGAAAATGATTTTAGAGGCAAATCAGGACGCTCAGTGCTGGATTGTGGACTCAGTGGACGAGATTGGGGATCTGCTCGATCAAAAAGAGTGCGATTTATTAATCGCAAATTACTATTTGTCAGAGGACGAGATCGACTACGAATTTTGGGAGATGGTCCGTGGCCGCTATCCGCGGATGGAAGTCATCATTCTTTCCCATGTGAATGACCGTGAATATTATGAAGCACTAGTGAAGATGAGCCAGGAGGGCCACGAAGGCCGATACCAGCCATTTTCAACGAAACTCAAACACTTTTTTGAACACGTCTTCGGAGGTTGATATGGAGATGGTAAAAGCCTCAGGAAATCAGATGGACATCCTTTTTGAGGGGATGCCTCCGAATCCAAAAGTTGAATTCATGATCAGAACCAAACTGGCGAAAGTAACGGACATGTGTCCGGATAATTCTTTTATACAAACAAAGGTGAAAGACCTTGGATCCCGCTTTGCCGTGGAAATTCTGGTTCGCCATGTTTTAGGACAATTTCTAGCTTACAGCGAGGAGAGAACTTTGGGAGAAAGTGTCAACCTGTCTGCATCACAAATGTATGAGCAAATTAAGTCTTGGCGGGAAACCCGCTACCTGGATCCCGAAAAAGCGGTGGGAAATCTCAAGGCATTGATTGTCGATGACGATCCAATTTCAGTGAAACTGATTCAATCCATTCTCGGCCAAAGCGGCTGCGAAACGGTGGTGGTTGACAACGGCCAGGACGCGGTGGACGAGCTCTTTGAGCATGCCTACGATTTGATCGTCCTCGATTGGATGATGCCGTCGATGAACGGCCTCCAGACGATTCGCATGCTCGATGAAACCGCGGATTTAAGCGCGACCGGGATCCAGAACAAAAAGGTTCCTGTGTTGATATTCTCTGCCAGTCCGCGCTCGCAGATCGTCTTTCCAAAGAGTAAGACCTTCCGCAAGATCGGCTATCTGCAAAAAACCAGTACTTACGACTCCATTCGTAAGACCACGGATCAGTTCTTAGAGAATCTACGGAAAATGAAAGAGACGGCCCTTGTAAATCAGTAACTAAGTAAGAAGTAAGAAGATTAACAATTAACAGTTTTAACAATTTGAAAGCAATTTCAAGGAAGAACATCAAGGAGAGAAGGAATATTATGATGCCAACAGTTTTAGCAGTAGACGATTCAAGGGAGATTCACCCATTTTTGAAGACGGCGTTGAGTCAAACATGCTCATTGTTGCTTGCGGGATCTCTGAAGGAGGCGGAAGAAATTCTAACGAAGAATGAAGTGCACCTCATCCTGTTGGATGTGAGCCTTCCAGATGGCAGCGGTTTTGACTTTTGCACGACATTGCAGAGTCAGGATTCCACGCAAAAAATTCCGGTGATTTTCCTCACAGGTAAAATTGGCGTGGGTGATAAAGTTCTAGGTCTCGCGCTCGGCGCTGAAGACTATGTAACGAAGCCGTTTGACGTCTTGGAGCTACGCGCCCGCGTGGAGTCCAAGCTTAAAAAATTCTTGTATTACGCCAAAGAAGAGACCTACTTCCAGCGCGGCAGCCTGAAGTTCGAACTCTCGACGTATTCAATTTACTTGAATGAGAACAGCGGCAATCAAAAATTGAATATGACCCCGATCGAATTCAAACTTTTGCTGAAGCTGGCTCGTTCCCCAGGCTATGTCCTGAGCCGCGAACAGCTGATCGATAGTGTTTGGGGTGATTCGGTGTACATCGAAGACCGTTCTGTGGACCGTCACATCTCTTCGATTCGAAAAAAGCTCGGAACTTGTTCGTCTTATATCCGCACTGTTCCAGGATTGGGTTACCAGTTCTTAGCGGAGCAACAGCACTAATAATAAGGAGGACTCATGGAAGGCCAGTTCGACGCGATTCAAAGCGTAAAGGCGATTGAGACTAACTACGGACCACAGGTAGCACGTGAAGTTGTACAGATTTTTATTGCCGATTATCCTGGCAAGATTGCGAAATTAAAAACCGCCATCGAAGAGGGTAATCAAGAACGAATCCGCTTCACCGCCCATGATATTAAGTCTGGAACGCTCAGCATGGGGGTTACGCCCATGTCGGCGATCTGTGAAGAGATTGAACGTGATAGCGCGAAGATGAGCAAAGAAAGACTTCAAGAGTTGGCAACACAACTCGAGGAGAACTATGCTGATATCTCAAAGAGCTACGGCGAGTACCTCAATATCCATTAGGAAGAAGAGCGGTGTCAGCACCGCTTCGCCAAAATGACGAAAGAGCCAGTGGTGGCACTGGCTCTTTCTTTTTGACCCCTATGTTCTTTCAACTTATGCCGACGGGGAAGTCACAGGGGGTGGCGTATAATTTTCATACGCAGGCACTCGACGGCGCCGGCGGTCGTGGCGGAGGCGGTCGTGACTTTTGCCTAAGACCACTTTGAGGGCGTCGAAACTTGCAACGATGGCTCTAAAGAGGTTCCGGTCCTGACGGGCCGTTTTATGGACTTTGTTACTCATTCCCGACTTCACGAAAATTTCGCATCGGTAGAGTCCTTGGCGGATTTCCGTGCGGGCGCGGCTTCTTTCCAAACGAACGGTGATACGCAAATCACTGTCTGGTTGGATGAGTTTTTCGACAAGTGCGTCGATTTTATCATTGATAAAATCCTCGGCGTACTCAGAACGGCGAATATCTTTAAATACAATTTCGGTGCGCATGACTTACTCCATATCGATATTGAATTGGTAACCTAGACCTGGAATGGTTTTAATGTAATCGCCATAAGAACCTAATTTTTTCCTCACAGTATATATATGTTTGTCGATCGACCTTTCATTGATGTGGACCGTGCCACCCCAAATGGAGTCAATGAGCTGATTCCGAGTGAAGATGCGGCCCGGTTTTTGGGCTAGGTGCAACAGAATGCGGTACTCAATCGGGGTCATGTTAATAAGTTCGTGCTTGTCATCTTTGATCGCATAGACCGAGTAGGTCATCGTATCAAAGCGCAAATGGCCGCGTTGCAACTGCAACTCATTACGGTCGTGTAAGAGCGATTTCTTTAGTTTAGATTCGATGCGGGCTTTCAACTCGAGGGGCACAAACGGCTTTGTAATGTAGTCGTCCGCCCCAAGGCTGAGTCCCAGAATCTTATCTGTGACACCGGTCTTGCCGGTGAGAAAGATTACGGGAACGCGCGATGTCGCGGGATTGGTTTGCAAGTCGTTGCAGAAATCAAAACCGCTGCCATCCGGAAGCATCACATCAAGCAGAATGAGATGAATCTCCCGGCTTTCTAAATAGTCTTTGGCCTCTTTCAGACTGGAAGCGAAAAAGAGGTGGAGATCTCTTTCGAGGGAGCCGCGGATAATGACCTGGTATTCGGCCGAGTCCTCAATCACCAGGACATTGGGAATAAATGCTTGCACATGACTTTCAGGGACCTTTTCCGCCGTTCTATATCCGTAGTCCCTGAAGCCACTCACCAGCTGGTTGCTATCCATGTTAGTCATCTAAAATCCTCCGTGTTTTAAAATATCTCTAAGTCCATGCTTGTATCGTAGGAATGACTCTGGCTCCAAAAGCGCATTTGCGCCGACAGATCGCTGATGGCCGCATCCAAGGCCGCCGCAACGACTTCGTCTTCTCCGGACGCAAAGAGCAGATCCTTTTCGCTGGCGAGGTTGAGCTGCACCAAATAGCGATCATCAAGGTCGACGATTTTGGCTGTGAGGCTGCAGTTGTTTGGACATTTCTCCAGTAGAAACGTCAGTTGCCCGCTGACGAAAAGTTTCAACTCCAGATTCGGTTCCAAGTTTTGGTAAATCAAAGTCATGTTTTTATTCGGTATCATACTAGTCTTTTCCATGATGAACTCCTCCGAAGATTTCCTTGAGATAGCCATTGAATTTCTCAGGCGAGAACGGCTTATCAAAGAAGGGTGGGGGGTACTCGAAGTTCTTGACGATCTGTTGGTAGCGTTCGCTCCCGATGCCAGAGGTGATCACCATATCGACGGCTGGAAATTTTTCGCGGACGATTTCCCAAAGCTCCAGACTGTTCTCCGTCGGTGAAAGATAGTAGTCGGCGATTAATAGATCGCACTTCTCTTTTTCAAGAATGTCGAGGGCTTCATCTATGTTCGTTGCCAAAAAGCATTTAATATCTGGATTGAAATTCTTAACGATATGCCTAAGCCCCAGTAAAGAAATCGGATCGTCCTCGACGATCAGAACTTTTTTGCTGGCGCGGATCTTTTGCATTTCGAGGAAGTATTGCAGGTATTCGTTAAACTCGGAGTTAATCTGCGTTGTATCAATGAGGTTGTTTGCCGGATCTTTTCGATAAGACAAATGCTTTGAAATATTCGATTTGACTGTCGAATCTTCTTTCATTGAATCCCCCTTTTGTTAAGTATCCATTGGGGATATCGAGATTGTATTACTATGCTATGGAGAAATCGTCACAGAACGTCTAGTTCTTAGCACTTGCTAAATAAGACTAAGTGGTAAGTGTGGTCAGTTTATAGCCTGTGCCGAAAATGGTTTCAATCTTCACACGGGAAGGCTGGATCTTTTTACGGATATGGGCGATATGCGCATCCACGGTGCGGTCGGTGATATAGATCTTGCCGCCCCAGATGTGATTGATGATCTCATCGCGGCTGATCACTTTGTTTTTCTGCTTAGACAAAAAAGAAAAAATGCGGAACTCGAGCGACGTGAAACTGATTGCGGTCTTTTCGCTGGCTTTATCCAGATACAGCTTTTGTTCGGCCGTGTTCACCAGGAGGTCTTCAATCTTATAGTTGGCGGACTGGTTTTGTTGTTCTGCGATCTTGCGGATCTTCGCGTCGATGCGAAGCTTAAGCTCGATCGGATCAAATGGTTTTGCGATAAAGTCATCGGCACCGTAAGTAAAGGCCATGGCTTTGTTGGCAAGTGCGGTTTTACTGCTAATAATGAAGATGGCACCTTGGTGTTTTTGTGATTCGGGGATTTCAGTCAGAAAGCGCAGCCCATCGCCATCCGGGAGTTCAATGTCTAAGATAATTGCGGCGTAAGGACCTTGTTTCAGGGCGCGGGAGGCCTCATCAAGTGAACTGCAGCCAACGGTGGAGTAATCTTTTAAGATGTTCTGAAGAATCAATTGGCACTCAGGAGTGTCTTCTATGAAAAGAATCTTCTTGGCATCCATACTTGCTTCCTCAGCGCGGCTTGCGCTTTGATTTGTTTGCAGCCAAGAAACACCAATTTGATTGTACTGTCAAATTTCGAACTTCAGGCGTTGCGAGGAGTGCTGGGGCGTGTAAATAGTTCGCTGTTGATCCGGTCGACATTACTTTGGAGCAGATAGGAGATTTATTTTCCAGAGTCGAACACTTCTTGCACTTCTATGCTTGATAACTACTAAATTAAAAACTATATATCTTCTCCCTAGCTAAAAGAAAATCGACAACCTGCACGTAACCTCCCGACGACAACTTGATTCATCACTGATGGTAAATCAGGGCTAGAACGATATAAAGGTGAACAAAAAAATGTTTAGTCACTCACGGAAGAGTATTCGTAGGTTTCTGGCCCAAATCCAGCAGTCCTCCCAGGACAAGGCTCTGCCTTCAACCTATGAAAACGAAACTGGCACCGTTGCGGATATGCTGTCTAACCCCTATGAAAGCAGTGTTCAGGAAGTTCTTAAAATGCAAAATTTTGATAGTGAAGTTTCAGATTGTGAAGGCGGAGTGGATCTGTCCTTATTTAAAGTCCTTGTTGCTGAAGACAACGTCATCAATCAAAAAATCATTGAGAAGATGCTCCAGAAAATGGATGTTCGTTGTAAGATAGTTAATAACGGAGCCGAAGCTCTCGAGGCGCTTCGCAATGATTACTTCGACATGGTTCTGATGGATTATTATATGCCGCAGATGTCAGGTTTTGAAGTCGCGGCCCTGATCCGGGCAAGCCAAGAGCGCTTTGCTGCCATTCCGCTGATTGCCTGTTCTGCCGTGATGCTGGATGAGGACATTGTGGCCAGTCGCGAAGCCGGAATGAATGACTATCTTCTGAAGCCGGTGACCTTTGAGCAGCTGCACGGAAAAATCCGTAAGTGGGCCGAACGCATCTATGCGGCTCTCTCGGTTTTGGATACGACGTCGCTGGATAAAATCCGGATTTTCGATGATCGCCACCAGACTTTGCTGCGATCCCTCTATCAAATCTATTCCGAAAACACCCAGGATGAGATCTATCAGTTGCGTGACCTTATTCAAGACGGTACGCAAGACCTCATTCGAAAAAAAGCCCACATGTTAAAGTCGAGCGCCGCACAACTCGGAGCTTTCCGCTTTGAGAAGTATTGCATTCTGATGGAGCACGAAGAGAATCTTGACGGTGAGCGGGCAAAAAAACTGTTTATCGGCCTCAGCGCCGAGTATGAAAAGTCACGAATGCGTTTCTCCGAATACTGTCAAAAGCTTAGTCAAATTTCAAATGTGTTGATGTGAGACAGCCTAAATAAGTGAAATAACAAGATAAAAATATCTTTACCGGGAAGGCAAAACCTACAGTCGATGGCAAGAATTGTCCAAGCTAATCTGGGTAGGTATCGACGAATATAAAACCCCAATGGATTGTGGGCGCAAGGTGAAACAACCGATTGTTTCAAGGGGGGAGGATGATGAGTTCTCCCCCTGTTTTTAGTTAAAGCCTTTCAAGTGTTTTTAAAAAGTCTGGTGGCGGCGGGCTGGTGATCGTCAACGTCTCTCGTGTGTGGGGGTGTTGAAAAACCAGCTGATAGGCATGCAACATCATTCTCGAACTGGATCTTGAACTTTTTGGTGTGTTGTAAAGGTCATCCCCAAGGATGGGGAGACCCCACTCAGCCAAATGCACGCGGATCTG
Organism: Pseudobdellovibrionaceae bacterium; assembly: GCA_039810425.1. GTDB lineage: Bacteria > Bdellovibrionota > Bdellovibrionia > Bdellovibrionales > Bdellovibrionaceae > JACMRP01. The sequence goes on from JBDHWW010000023.1 coordinate 10,041, forward strand.
ATGCATGCGGCCAGTCCGCGGTTTGGCCTCAATCAAGAGGCCGTTCTTTTTTACCTCAAGTTTCCTGAAATCAGTGATCGCCGAAAGTCCTCCGGAGCGCACGCTGTGCATTTTACGGCGCTGGCTTCGGGGGGCCGGTTTTTCCGCGAGGTGGTTCTTCACTTGCCAGGAGTCCTTGCACGGGCCGGGCTCGGTGAGTGCCCAATAAATTTTCTCAAACTCATGGCGCTTAAACATGTCACTGATCTGTTGGTTGTATTTTTGATCCTTACAAAAGAGCAGGACGCCAGAGGTGTCCTTGTCGAGGCGGTGGTGCAGGGCGAGGTAGGTATCTGGATTGCCTTTGCGAAGCTCGGCATGCAAAAGCCCATATGTGTGTGGGCGCCGTTTGTCGAGGGTGGCTTGCGTGGGAATTCCTGCGGGCTTATCCACGATCACTAAAACCTCGTCCTCGTAGAGGATCGGGATTTTAGCGGGCGGGGCAGTTGTCGCTGTTTTCATAGATCAGCTGACGCTGACGTTTCAGCTCAAGGTTGGACATTCTGAACTTGCTTGCGTCGCAGCCACTATCCTGGATTGCTTGGCGGATGGCATCCACCTCGCCGCGAGCCATTTTAAGCTTCCAGATGAGTTTGATCTTAAGCCAGTTTTCCAAGTATTCGCAGCGATAGGTCTGGTTCGGCGGAATGTATCTTTCAGGAGTGCCGTCACCTTTGCTCATGTTTTCATGACCGCTGGCTGTAATGAGGTGGAACTTATTCCCCATATAGTTGGCGTATGTGCAGCGGGTTTGGAAGCTCCATTCCCACGCGCCAGAGATGTAAGCATTCTTAAGCGGCACCATGTGGTCGATCTGGATTTGCTTTGACTCGTGAAGAATGTCGCCGGCATAGGGGTCTGCCCACTGGCCGGTTGCAACCACACAATGATTTGTGTCCTTGAAAGACACCTGCGTTTCAGAGTCGCGGATCAAAACGCGGGCGCGGGTGTTGTAGCAAGTTTGGTCGTTCGGATCATTGATCCAGCGGCCAAAGTGGAACTTACGCTCGTACTTCATCACCGGGTGTGACGCCGTTTGATCATGGTAAGTCCAATGCAGCAAACTCACGGCCATGGCGCGGGCGTATTCCATGATCTGGTGATTCGGCAGAGCCTCCAGCGGCGACATGCTTCGTGGGTCCGATTGCGGGGATTGCCCCGGAGATTGAACAACGGGTGCGAAAGCCGATTGCGCTTCATCGATGGTGTAAAAGTCGTCGACGATGGCAGTGTCGTTAGCGGCGGTGGTATCGATGATGCTGTTGCGTGAAGTGTCTTGTTGAGCGTTTGCAAACGGAGTAGCAAGGCTGAGACCCACGAACAACATCAGCGGAAGTGCGGATGTCTTTGACCTGTGTTTCGAACAGAATAACATTGAACTCGTCCCCTCTTTATAGAGCTCAAAAAAACTGACTACGCTTCGGTGGCATTATTAACTTCAATTTCGCGAATAGTTTCAAGAAAAAACCAACGTGGCGCGTGTTAGTAATTCCTTAAAGGGGGAGAATGCTGAATGGCTCAGCACGCGAGGACAGCAATGGCTGTTTCTACGGTCAGCAACCTACTTCGAAATGAATATTGCGCCGCAGCGCCTAATCTATTTGCTTCAACACCTCCATGGGTGGAGCCACCGGCGTTTTTCCATCCGTGAGGTGTGCTCGGCTTGCGCGCCTTCTTATGGGAGCTTCAGGCGGTCTGCAGCCCAGACTGCGAGTTCACCGAGTTTGGGGTGATCTTTGAGGGCTTCGACTTCAGGAAGAAGCGCGGTGATTTTGCGATTGGCCGCCACGATCAAAGCATTGCGTTTGAGGCCGAAGCCACCCGCCCGGGACAGTGGCGTGCCGAACAGAGCCTTTTCTAAATGCTTGCCCGAACTGGTGAGCAGCCAGCGGAGTTCCTCTTCCAACGTGGCTTTCGCATTGTCGGTTTTTATTTGCAAGGTCTCAATGCTCAACTGGTTTTTGAACGCCTTTTGATTCCACGGGCATGCCGTCTGGCAAAGATCGCAGCCAAAAAGCCAGTCGCCGATTTGTGCGCGCAGCTCTGGCGGCGGCAATTCGCGCGACTCGATAGTGAGGTACGAAATGCATTTGCGTGCATCCAGTTTGCGCTCTGCCGTGATCGCGCGGGTTGGACAGATGTCCATGCAGCGGGTGCAGGTGCCGCAGAAGTCGTGCATCACCACGGTTTCTGCTTTCAGCGCAAGGCTTGTGTAGATTTCGCCGATAAAAAACAAGCTGCCTTTTTTGGGGTGAATCACACAGGTGTTTTTGCCGACCCAGCCAAGACCCGCGCGATGCGCGAGATCTCGTTCCAGCACGGGGCTTGAGTCCGTCATCGGGACGAATTCTTCGTCGGGAAAACAACTTTTCAGTTCCTCGCATAAAGCTTGCAGTTTTCCCTTAAACCACAAGTGGTAGTCATAGCCTTGGGCGTAGAGGCTCACACGCGCTTCTTTGAGCGGAAATTTTTCAGAAGGCATCGGGTGCGGGAAATAGGGAACCGCAAAGACGAGGGCGGAATGGGCTCGCGGCCACTGGGCCTGGGGTCTTTCTTTTACCGGTGCGTGGGTGGCGAGATACTCCATTTTGCCATGCAGGCCTTCACTCAGCCAGTTCTGATAGAAGACGAAACTGAGGGGGCGGGTGAGGGCGCTCATTCCAAAGTGCGAAAACCCCAGCTCTTTGGATTTTGTGTCTAAAAAATTTTGGAGTTCTTCAAGCTTCATCGTCAAAAGGAGTTCCCATTATCGAAGTTCGCGGGTTATTCTAAAAGCGAATGAATATCCAATCTCACCCGCATTGGCCAGCGCTGGAAAAAATTTATCATAAATTGGTCGACAATGGCTATAAGGCCTATTTGGCGGGCGGCTGCGTGCGGGATGCGCTTCTGAAGAGGCAAGCCAATGACTTGGATCTTGCGACCGATGCCACGCCTGAAACCATTGAAAAGCTGTTTGCTAAGACCGTGGCCGTGGGAAAGGCCTTCGGGGTCATGCTGGTTATTGAGGAGGGGGTCTCGTTTGAGGTGGCGACCTTCCGTTCGGATGGCAGTTACGCGGATGGCCGCCGTCCTGATTCGGTGGTTTTCACGACGCCGGAAGAAGATGCTCTTCGCCGTGATTTTACGGTGAATGCGCTTTTCTATGACCTTAACCAAGGTCGAGTTTTGGATTTCGTCGGCGGTCTCAGGGACTTAGCAGAGAAAAAAATCAAAGCAGTTGGCAGTCCCGAGGCAAGATTTCGTGAAGATCATCTCCGTTTGCTCCGCGCCGTGCGTTTTGCCGCGCAATTGGATTTTGCCATAGAGGCTGAGACCTTTATGGCCGTGAAGCAACTTGCAAGTTCGGTGAAAACCGTCAGCTCTGAGCGCATTCATGAAGAGACCTTTAAGTTATTAAAGTCTGCCAATCCGTTGCGGGGCTTGCAGCTCTTGCAGGAAAGCGGTTTGGGGAAGGCGCTCTTCCCGGGATGGCAAAACATCTATGTTAAATCTCAGAAAGAATATCAGCTTTTATTTGCAACCCCATCAAAAGATGAGGCTTTCTTGTGGCTTGCGTTCTTAACTCCATGGGCTTTGCAAAAGGATCTTGAGTGGCAATGGATCATCGACAATTACCGGTTTTCGCGTACGTTGCAAAAGACTTTGAAGAGAGCTCTTGAGCATGTTGAAAACCCAAAGCATTTCTTTCTCGCTACGCCGGGGGAGCAGCTCGCGCTCTTAGGCGAGGAGTCCGTGCGGCTCTTCATTCACGCGTGTCAGTTGTTGGGGATTGAGTCCCGTGGTGCTGATTTGATGATGAAGCAGTGGCAGGCCTGGGGTGAAAAGATGCCCGAGGCTTGGGTGAAGGGGGACGATCTTAAAGGGCATTTTGAAGGACGTGAGCTAGGTATCTGGCTTCACAAACTTTTTGTCATGCAGTTGGAGGGACGCTTTCGTTCGCGCGAAGAGCTGATGGCTCAGTTTCCGAATTTCTTAAAGACCTGAGTGATCGTCACCAAATCCACAAAAGATTTGCCGTCCAAAGACTCATCACGGATGGCAGCGACGGCCGCCTTCGGGGTCATTCCGAGTTTGTCGCCGTCCAATGCGGTTAACTCTAAAAGTCGCATTGCCAGGCGCAGGACCTTTCCCATGGGTTCAATTTTGTCGTTTGAAAGTGCATGAGGGAAGCTGGAGCCATTGGCATTTTCTTGGTGCTGCACAATGCCGGTTGAAACTTCGTGCGGAAGCGGAACTTTTTTTGATTTAATCAAAATCACCGACCGGTCCGGGTACAGCTTGTACTCGGAGACCTCGGCCGGCGTGAGATCTTTTGCGGCTTTGCCGATCGCACTTAAAGGCATTTGGGCCAGGCCCACATTGTGCAACAGGCCGGCTAAAGCAGCACTTTCAGTTTGTGCTGTATCCATACCTAAAAGCGCCGAAAAGCCAGCCGCAAAAACAGCCATGCTTAAAGCATCTTGGTAAGTGCTGCGGGGATGTCCTGTAAATTTATAGATTTCCTTAATATGCTCTTCGGGTTTTTTTTCTTTGGTGATTTCTAGTTCATTAAGAATCATGCGGCAGCGCTCAAAGATCGCTTTGCCGGATTGGAAGCCAGCGGCTTCCGAATTCAGGAATTCAGAGATAATTTCGTGAATGAGCTGTTTTGACTTATATATGCGTTCGGTTTGTGGGATTGGATTTGGCACATCCCGCATGGTCAGAATTGTACGGGCGTATTCGAAAAAGGGTTTGATCTGTGTCTTCTTTATATAGAGGCGCTGATGAGTGGTGTCGGATTTTTCCAGTAAGCGGTCATCAATTTTACTGCCGCCTTTGCGGACGCGGAAGCTTTTGCCGTTCGAAGGCAGATGTATGTAGACGTCGAAGTTGATGTCTTCGTCCGTGTTAATGTCGGTCATTTCAATCGGCAAGAGTGACGAGACCGGGAGGTTCGCCCCGCGCATTTCAACCGGAGCTAGAGTTAGAATCATGTCGGAAACAAACTCGCGGTCATAGTTTGCGTGCATGATGAAGTTTGCGCCGTTTTTCTTTACCAGTGAAAAATCCAATTGGTCGCCGGGTCCATACAGGACAATCAGGGGGCAGTCGGGATAAGTCATCTTCACGCTCTGAACCCACTCGGAAGTCGCTAAGGTGCCGCCTTGGCCGTCGACCAGCGCCAGCAGGGGGCGTAGATTTTCAGAAGGGTTCAAAATACTGTCAGCGTCCTTCATGAAATGAAGTTTGTAGGGATAGTAACCCTTTAAAATAGCCTGGACGTCCTGCCAGAAGCTTTCCCGTTGGCTTGTAATAAGGACGTCCACAGTGGATTCAATCGGTTTTTCGGACATGAAAATACTCTTACGTGGGGCAATTACATTTGCACGGTGATCTTGACGTGAAAGACAGAGTTATTCTTTAATTCAAAAGGAATTACAAGAGTGGCGCCTTTTGATGACTTAGAAAGAATAAACTCTCCGCGAATCACCGAAGGGATGGCCATTTCGAAGTTGTAGCCCATTTGGTTTAGTGCCGTCTTTGCGGTTCCATAAATCATATTCGTTAGTTCGCCGACCGCATCGGACACTTCAGAATTGATTTCAGTGTGCTTTTCACCGAGCATGTTTTCCATGATCTGGAAAATAGATTCTTTATTGAAGGAAATAAGGAGCGTGCCCCTTAATGGGGGAGCCACCATTCCGACCATTCCGGCGATTTCGCCTTTTTCGGTCATTTCCGGCTCAATAAAGGGTTTGCCGACTTTTGCCTCTGTTTGGGCGATTGTCGCCAGGGTCTTTAAGACGCCGTCGACAAACGCTTGAAGGAGTTTTTTATCAAAGAGTGGGTTCGCCTCTGGGACGATTTTAGGTGCAGCAGACATGGTATCTATCCTTGCAGTTTAAAAGTTCAAAAATTTTAAGAGGCCTTGGCTGCGGGGGCGGCAGAGTGGCGCTGGTAAACCCTTTCCATTTTTGCTTTCAGAGTCGCTGCATTAAATGGTTTTACGACATAATCAGAGACGCCGGCTTTAGCCGCTTCCAAGATATGTTTTTGCTCAGATTCCGCAGTGACCAACATGAAAGGCATACTTTTCAGGTTGGGGTCGGCTTTGCAGGCTTTCAACAGATCAATCCCTGTCATCCCAGGCATATTCCAATCCGAAATTACGAAGCCATAAGGCTGGCCCGAAGTCGTTGCGGATTGAAGCATCGGCAACGCATTTTTGCCGTCGTCCGCTTCTTCCACGTTTGTGTAGCCTAGTTCGTTCAGGACCTTTTTGATAATTTTACGCATTGTTGCGAAATCATCGACTACTAAAAATTTGGTGTCGTTAGGAAACATAATATGCCCTCGCCGGTTAATTCTAGGAAATCTTCTTACTTTTCGGTCTAGTTTTTTAAAACTAGAGTCCAAGTGTCTTGCTAAAAAGATATTTTCTTGTCAGACTTGAATCTAGGTGGTGTGGCTCTTTTTGGGACGAACATAGAGGTTTATTTCAAGAGGGGCACAAAGGTCGAAAGACCTAGGGCTAAACAAAAAAACAGAAAAAGATAAACAATAACGGGAAGGGAGCAAGGATGCTCAGAGATGTCCTGATTCAAAAAGGTCTTTCTAATCGTGAGGCTGAAGTTGCTGAATTAGTAAGCAAAGGCTTGTCCAACAAGGAAGTTGCGAACCAGCTTTTTGTCACAGAAAAAACTGTGAAATTTCACCTGACAAATATTTACAAAAAAATGAACGTGAAGTCACGTGCCCAATTGATCGTTTGGTGCTTGCCTCACCTTGGTTTCGTCGAAAACGAAATTCGTACCGAGACGAATATCAATCAAGGAGTTGCAGCAGCGGCTTACAATAATCAAGCCACTCAAACAATCCCTGCAGGAAATTCAACTGTGGCGGGTGCTGCTCCGACTTTGCCAGGTGCTCAAAACGGCATCGGCCGTAATGGCAATGGCGACATCGGCGCTGGTTTCTAAGAATTAGTTTCTGTTAGTGAAGGGTCATTACCATGGGGAAATCTAAATCAGTTTCTTCTTCCCAAGTGGTAATGACCCAATTAGTTTTACCAACCCATATTAATGCGATGGGTTCTATTTTTGGCGGAACGATCATGTCTTGGATCGACATCGCCGCAGCGATCGCTGCTCAAAGGCATTCCAATAGAGAAGTTGTCACCGCCAGTATAGATAGTTTGAGTTTTATCGCCCCCGTTTATAAAGGTTGGGTGGTGAACTTGAAAGCTTCTGTAAATTTCACAGCGCGCACCTCGATGGAGGTCGGCGTTCGAGTCGACGCTGAAAATCCAAAGACCGGCGAAATCTTTCACACCGCATCGGCCTACACGACATTTGTGGCTTTAGGTTCTAACGGTAAGCCTACGGAAGTGCCGGAGTTGTTGTTGGAAAGCGCAGATGAAAAACGCCGCTTTGAGGCGGGTAAGAAACGCCGCGAGCAACGTCTGGCCCACCGTAAAAACAGTGAAGCCTGATTCCTGGCAAGTAAATCAAATAAATGTTGAGTGCCCCTAATATTCTGGGTTAGCGTTCTGTTATGGCAAAATATGTCGATGGGTTTGTAATTCCAATTAAAAAGAAAAATGTAAAAGCCTATAAAAAAATGGCGTCACTGGGTTGTAAAATCTGGATGGAGCATGGCGCCCTTGATTACTACGAGTGTGTTGGTGAAATGCTGAACGTGCAGTGGGGGTTAACATTTCCAAAGATGTGTAAGCTTAAAGCCGATGAAACGGTGATCTTTGCTTTTGTTGTTTATAAGTCAAAGGCTCATCGCAATCAGGTGAACAAGAAAGTTCACAGCGACCCGCGCATGGACATGGATGGCGTAAAAATGCCTTTTGAGATGAAACGCTTTGCGGTTGGTGGCTTCAGTGTGATGGTTACCGCGAAGTAGTATAGCAGGTAAAAAATCCTTAACTACAAAGCAGATCGATCCAAGCCGTGGCTTCTTGGGCTTCGGGCGATAGGGGCGTGTTGTCAGGAGAGGTTCCGAGATCTTCAAAACTCACACGGTGTCTGGCTTTTTTGCACTCATCTGGGGTGGGTTTTTTGGTGATGATTTCCGTCACGGGTTTCAGGCTGAGCATGAATGAATATACTTTTATTTCGGCGTCGGGGCCTTTCTCTGGATGGGCTTTTTCAGAGGCCTCAATGGTCACTTTGAGTTCTTTCTCTAATGATTGAATTTTAATTAATTTATTGGAAAAGCTCTTTTCCTGCGCAAGTTCCTTCCGTAGCTTTTGTGATTCTTTTATAAAATCATTCAGATGTTTTGGCTCCGCCAATGCCAGAGTTGAAAATAGAAAAAGACCAAGCATGACTATTGGGCGCATAGGGCTCCCGATTCCTCTTCTGGAGTGAGCTTCATTTTTTTATCACATTCCTTGCTGCCTGGAATCAGATTTTTTTTAATACAGTACATTTCATGAAATTTGTTATTGGTTTCTCGAACGTAGGGGCTCTCTTCCGGCAAAGAAGCCATTACTTTTTTTATATCGTTTGCGTTGTTCAGGCGAAATTTTTGCATCAACTTGAAAGCTTCTTTGATGCTACCGCGGCCATAAGAAATAGTGGTGAGGATGTTAACCACGTCTTGGTTTTTGGCAAGCTCTCCGTCGCCGCGACCTTTCAGGGCCGGGATGATATAGCGGTCGCGCACGCAGCGGTTGTAGGCGGTGCTAAGCATCAGCGTTCGCGCCAGGCCATCTCCGGGGCTCACCCAGGCGCAGTAATTCTTTGGTGAAATCACCGGCATATTTTTCAGATCTTTCTGGGCGATGTGTTTAAAGGGCGCGCAGCTTTTTTTATCGCTGCTGGCGATCTCTTTAATAATATCAGTGCAGTTACCACCCCCCTGCTTATCGGTGAGTTCGCGCACAGCGAGAGTCGTGAGTTGGCCCAAGCCAATGCCGCCCTTCCAGGCGACGGTGTTATTAAAGCCTGTTTCGTTGTTGAATTTTTTAAACAATGAACGGGCATCCAGAGGTCCGTTGCTTGGAGAAATGCAATCATAGGCCGAGTCCAGCGCGAATTTCATGTAATCGACATACTGGTTGGTCACGCATTGGCCGTTTTTTTCGTCCGCCTTGCCGTATTTTATTGCCGTAGTTTGCTTGGGGTTCTCATTCTTAGTGGTTTTTTTGGGATACTCGCAAGTATAGCCAGCTTGTCCTGGGTGACGTTTCATCGCGGCGACGAGGCATTCACGGTTGAATTTCGATGGCGGAGGCGGGGAGATATTCATTTTTGCGATTTGCGGGGTGAGAGCCTGGGCCAGGGAGTCCAGTTGGTTAAACTGATTGCTGGCAGGAGATGAGATTGTGCAGGCACACGCGGCATTGTCCTGAGACTGTCCTTTGAGAGAGGACTTAAAGGCAAGAACCAGGGGGTCCCCTGACTGCTCAAAAGATTCAATCAGCTTTTGATTTTGATCAAGATTCCCGTTCAAGCAGACCGGAGCGTTGGCTTGAGCTGCTGCCAGAGCACCCCAGAGACAGATGGAAATATAAGTAAATGCAAAGTAAATGGCTCGACTCATGCAGAGCGTATCGGTCGGTTTCTTGAGAATTTAATGAAATCGGGACAATCCTAGACTGGTCTTTCGTCTATTTTACGATGTAGTCTTTCCAGCGCGTAATCAGCGCCGGAGTCAGCTGTGTATAACACACAGTGCCTTCCGTGGCCGTTTCTTTACGCAGGATTTTTGTTTCACGATCTAAATCGTAGATTTTAAATTCTTCACTACGTGGAAAGTAGAGCTGTACATCAGTTTGCATGCCTTGAATACTTTCCACCATCAGTTTTTTTAACTGCTCCATGCCCTGGCCGGTGAGCGCGCTTACAAACACGCGCGGGTAGAGGCGCACCTGAAATTGTTTTTCTATGGGCGCAACATCACTCTTATTAAACACATGGATGATTTTCTTATCCTGCCAGTTGAATTCCTTAATCAAAGCTTCAACCACCTCGATCTGACGAAGCATGTTTGGCGAGGACAGGTCAATCACATGCAACAGCACATCAGCTTCGGCGCTTTCTTCAAGCGTCGCTTTAAAAGCTTCGATCAACTGTGGCGGAAGTTTACGGATAAATCCCACGGTGTCTGTCACAACCGCTGGCGGGCCTTCGGGAAGGAATATCTTACGCGTTGTCGGATCCAGGGTCGCGAACACCTGGTTCTTTGCCATCACTTGGGAACCAGTCAGACGATTGAGCAATGAACTCTTTCCGGAGTTCGTGTAGCCGATCAAAGCAAAACTTGGAATCTCGTGACGGCGTCGCGAGTTTCTATGTTGTTGGCGATTCTTGCTGACGGATTCAAGCTTCTTACGGATCAGCGCCACTTTCTCGCGGATGCGGCGGCGGTCGCTCTCGAGTGCAGTTTCCCCGGGTCCCCGAGTCCCGATACCTCCCCCTTGCCGGGACAGGGATTCCATCCACGCGCCGACCATGCGAGGCATTTGATCCAAGAGCTGTGCCAGCTCAACTTGAAGTTTTCCTTCGAAGGTCTGGGCCCGCTGAGCGAAAATATCCAAAATAAGCTGATTACGGTCGATCACCCGCGTGCCCATGGACTGGGCCAAGTTCCGGCTTTGCACGCCGGTAAGCTGGTGATCCAGAACTACAAGGTTTGCATTTGCTTCGCGCACCATCTCGCGGATTTCTTCGACTTTTCCGGAGCCGATCAGAGTCGCGGGATTCCACGCCGGCAGAGTTTGGATCACAGACCCCACGATTTCGCCGCCCGCCGCACTCACGAGTTCTTCCAGCTCTAAAAGATTTTCTTTGATTTCAGAAAGAGGTTCGGTCTTAAGACCAACACCAACGACAATCGCACGATCACTGGCTTTGATATGGACTTGGTTTTGAGTCAAATCTCGGTATCTCCTGCTTATCTCTCAAGATCTGCATGGCGATCATGCTCTTGTATTTATGCTAACACAGGACCCCGATGTGGCAAGACCAAAATCACGCGGAATACGAAAAAGAGACGACCCCCGGAGTTGAGCAAAACCACTAGTGGTTAAGCGGGCTTGTCCGTTCGGGCGGAATTTCTGATCCCAGCAGAATCTGAATCGAGTGGTTTTTGCCGTCGTCCGCGAGGGGAATGGGTTGACCAACGGCCAGTGTTTTCCCGTCAAGCACGATTGCCGGTCCTCCCCGGGAAACACCGGCCGGGTTTTCAACCAGGATGTTGTAGGTTGCCGTTTTATGACGGTAGCGAATGCGGAAGCTTTTCCATTGCGGAGGAATGTGCGGATCGAGCGAAAGCTCTTCGCCGCGGAGTCGGAGCCCGAGCATGTACTCAAGGCCCGCGCGGTAAAGCCATCCCGCGGAGCCCGTGTACCAGCTCCAGCCGCCGCGGCCCAGATGCTGTTTTTGCGAATAAACGTCACCGGCCACAACATAGGGTTCGATCTTGTAGCGCGCCACTTGTTCCGGGGAGTCGCCATGAAGGATCGGGTTGATGAGTTGAAACATCTCATGCGCCTTTGCGCCGTTCCCGAGCAGGGCATAGGCGATGATCACCCAAGCCGCCGCGTGGGTGTACTGACCGCCGTTTTCTCGGACTCCCGGCAGATAGCCTTTGATGTACCCGGGATCGTGATCGGTTTTATCAAACGCCGGAGTGAAGAGCTGAATGATTCGCGCGTCCTTGTTCACAAGATATTTTTCCAATGCCTGCATCGCATGGCGTGCGCGGGAAGGTTCCGCGGCCTCGGAGATCACCGCCCAAGTCTGCGCCAGGGAATCGATTTGACATTCCTGATTCTGGATCGAGCCGAGAGGCGTGCCATCGTCGTAGTAGGCGCGGCGGTACCAATCACCATCCCAGCCTTTATCTTCAAGGGCTATTTTTAATTGAGCGGCATGGTTGCGCCAGTTCTGCGCGCGCGGTGTTTCGCCGCGAGCCTCGGCGATGGCGGCGAACTGAATCAGATTTTGGTGCAGGAACCAGCCGAGCCAAATGCTTTCACCTTTGCCGTCTTTGCCGACCCGGTTCATGCCATCGTTCCAGTCGCCACTGCCCATAAGGGGGAGTCCCTGCGCGCCGGTTTTGAGACTGCGATCTAAAGCGCGCGCGCAGTGTTCAAACAGGCTCGCGCTTTCTTGCGAAATGGCCGGAGTGAAGTACGAATCTTCCTGCTCTTGAGTCAAGAGGGGACCTTCGAGGAAGCTTGTTTCTTGATCCAGGATCGAAAAGTCTTTTGTGACTTGCAAATAGTGAAAAGTCGCAAACGCCAGCCACAAGAGGTCGTCTGAGAAATGCGTGCGAACCCCCCGGCCCAGAGGGGGGTGCCACCAGTGCTGAACGTCACCCTCAAGAAACTGGCGGCTGGAGGCGCGCAAAATGTGTTCACGCGCGGTTTCAGGCATGGAAATAGTGAGCGCCATCACATCTTGCAGCTGATCGCGGAAACCAAAGGCGCCGCCGGCTTGATAAAACCCGGCGCGCGCCCAGTAGCGGCAACTGATGTTTTGATAAAGCAGCCAGCGGTTTAATAACAAGTCAAAAGATTTGTCTGGGGTTTCCACTTGAACCTTGTCCAGCCAATCATTCCATTGGGCGATGACCTTGGCGAGAATATTTTCAGTGAATTGATTGCGAAGCTCCAGAATGGTTTCGCGGGCCTCTTCCCGGCTTGCCGCTTGACCGAGGATAAACGGGATTTTCACCGCGGCTCCGGGGCCGATCACAATATCCGTCTGAAAGGCGCCACAGGGATCAAAGGCGGCTCCGGTCCGGTTTGAAAGCTGTTCGCTGCGAAGAATTCCAAGCGGGCGGCGAAGACTGCTGTTTCTACCGATAAACTCGCGGCGGTCCCCGGTCATAGTTTGTTTGTGGTTGAGGAATCCGGCAAAGGCGATACGGGTTCCATACTCGTTGTGACGGGCGTTGAACGCAAACATCGCGCCGGTGTCGCTATCCATCTCAGTCACTGTGGTCGGTGCCATTGTCGCCCGCGAAAATCCCAGGAGCCATTCGACGTACGCATAAATAGACAAACGCCGCCATTGACTGGAACGGTTTTCAAGCCGGATCTCTGAAATCTTCACCGGCAGGTCCATCGGTACAAACTGAGTGAGTGTGCTATGAATGCCGTGCGAGAAATGTTCAAAGCGCGAATACCCTTGGCCGTGGCGGGCGATGTAGGTGGCGTCTTTCACCCGGATCGGAAGGGCGGTGGGGCTCCACAAACAACGTGAATCCAAATCAAAGAGGTAAAAGCTTTCACCGCAAGGGTCGCTGACCGGATCATTCGACCAGGGCGTGATTTGATTTTCACGGCTATTCATCGCCCAGGTGTAACCAGAACCACTTTCGGAAACCTGAAAGCCGAACTTGCCGTTTGAGATGACGTTGATCCAGGGCGCGGGCGTGACATCGTTTTCATTTTTAAACACGATGACGTACTCACGGCCATCCGGAGTAAAGCCACCCACGCCGTTAAAGTATTCGAGCTCTGGAGTTTCAAGCGGTGGCGCTTTATCGTGACATTGAAACTCCCGGCCCTCCGCGGGCGGGCTTAGCGGGTGAAGCGTGCGGTTGACCTGCTCGGACAGGCTTCCTTGGCTGGCAAAAAGTACGACGCGTGCCTCGGTGTAAAGGGCCAGGCGATCTTCACGCGTCAGCAGATCTTCGCGGAGAATGAACACTTTTCCGCGGGACTGCGGCACCGCCGCCGGTGGCGGCGGAGTGTGAACCATGGCTTCAAGCATTTGCTGAAGTTCTTGCCCGTAGGAATGTTCTTTGCCGTTCATAATGACAAGATCCACAGTGAAGCACTTCATCGCGAAAGACTCTTGCGCCTTGAGAAGCTGGCGGATGATGGTGCGGTCTTCCTGTTCTTCAACGCGCACAAGAATGATCGGGAAGTCGCCGGAAATACCATGGGCCCAGAGCTGTGTCAGGTCGCGTTTGTTATGTTTTAGGATTGAGCTTGAAGGACGTAGGGAAGAATCCAAATAAAAAAGTCTCGAGGCCAGGCGCTGATAAAGATGGGCTTCGTCGGGCTCGATATTGAGGTAGTGCATTTTTACTTGGGCTTGGGCCCAGGCCAGAGAAGAAACCCGCTCGTAACTGCCGGTTTCATGATAGCTTTCGGCTAGCCGTAAGATTTCATCGCGGGAAGGGGCCACCGCCGTCGTGAACTGAAGGGTGGTGCTTGCTCCCGGCTCTAGATGCACGCGGGTGCGGAGGCTAAAAACCGGATCCAGAACCGCACCGACGGACTGGGTGAGTTTTTCGCCGGTCTTCAGAGCTCGTGCATTGCGAATGTCGCGTCCGCGGCCCAGGAATTTCATGCGGTCTGTTTCATACTCGGTTTCAAAGTTCGTGGGATTTTGTAAAGAAAGGATATGCGCGGCCCATAGCTCGGTTTCATTTCCTGAGCGGGGGCGGCGGCGGGCCATCAGAGCCTGGTGTTCGGCAACGTAATCGGTTTCCATGAAAAGGTTTGAGAACGCCGGATGAGCCACGTCCGCGGCTTGCGTGTTCAACACGATTTCAGAATACGAAGTCACCTCAAGTTCGCGAGGTGCATCGGATTCATTGGTCAGAGTTAAGTGGCGGATTTCCGCATTGGACTCGGGTGAAATTAAGATCTCAAGCTTTGAGTGAATCTCGTCCTCTTGGCGTTCAAATAAAACCCGGTCTTCGGCAAACGTGACTTCATAACTTTCCGCGGCTTGGCCCAGGGGCTGATAAGTCGCTGACCATGTGAGGTTTTTATCCCGGTCCCTAATAAAGAGATAACTCCCCCAATGATCTTGAGTGACGTCTTCGCGCCAGCGGGTCACCGCAAAATTCTGGAAGCGGCTAAAGCCTGAGCCCGCAGAGGTGAGCATGATAGAGTAGTTTCCATTTGACAGCAGTTGCGTGCGCGGAGTCGGGCGGTCGGTGCTGTGATAGCGGCGGGAAACAGTCGCAATCTCGGCGCGAACAATCGCGTGGTTGTGGTCCCCCGCCGCGGGAATCACGCCCACGGCTCGCGGAGTGCGTTCTTGCAGCAGGATTTCAGTTGCCTGCACCAGCGGCTCGGCATGAAAAAGCCGGCACATGTAATTGTCAAAGAAGTAGTTCGTCAGGGAAACCAGTGACATCCCCTGATGATGAGCCATATAGGCTTTCACGATCGAAAAACGCTGGCCGGTCGGCAGGCGTGAACTTGTATAGTCAATCGCCTCGTAGAAACCATAGGGCCCATTGGCGCCCAGACTTTGAAGCCGCCGCAAATTCGCGGCAGCTTCCGCAGGGTCGTACATTGCCGCCAGCAATGTTGCGTATGGCGCAATGACCAGGTTCGCTCCAAGGCCGCGTTTAAGGGCCAAGTCTGGAATTCCAAAGTTCGAGTACTGGTACGTCATATGGAGATCGCGCTTATTGTACGCGGATTCTGAAATGCCCCAAGGGACGCCCTTTTCCTGGCCGTAGGAGACCTGCCGCTGAATCACGAGGTCGCAGGTGTTTTTAATGAGACTGCCTTCCGGAGTGTTCATAACCAGCGAGGGCATCAGGTATTCAAACATCGACCCCGACCACGAGATCAGAGCTGAGCCATTTTCCACTTGCGCAAGACTCCGCCCCAGGCAGAACCAGTGACCCGCCGGGACGTCGCCTTTGGCAATAGCGATAAAGCTGAGCAGCCGCGACTCAGAAGCCAAGAGATCATAGTAACTGACGTCAAGGGCATTTTCAAAGACCCTTAAACCAATCGAAAAAAGTTTGCGGTTCTTGTCGAAAAGAACACTGAAGTTCATGTTTTTAAAAAGGCTATAAGAGATTTTTTGCGCGTGTTTGATTTTACCGGAAAGGGTTTGCGCGGCGTGGATTGAGCTTTTGAGACACTCTGTGAGTTGTTCCATTGTCTCGGCGGCTTCAGGGGGCAGCGGCGCATGGAGAGCTTTAAAGCTCTCAAGCCTTTCAAGAATTTGCCCGCCGTGGCCGGCGATTTTTTCAAGCGCCGTGGTTTTAGAAAGATCTTTTTGAATCTCTTTCCAGCTTTTTTGCATTTCATCCGGACCGGCAATCGGTTGGACCGCATACTCCGTCCAAGCAAGAAGCGAATGATAATCAACGGCAAGATTAATAATGTCGCCGTGGATATTCAGCGCCCAACTGGCGATTTCTTGATGCGCGGGAGCCGGATAAAGCTGCCCGGCCTCTTGCTGAAGTTGCGAGGCCTGGGCCTTGAGGTCCCGCCAAGTGAAATCATTTAACTGCTTTTCGGACGCTTGCAAAAGGCCGTGCTCGAGATTCTGGGTTCGCGTGATCAGGTTTTTTTCCGCAAGAGTCAGATCTTTGCTCTTCGTCTTTTTATGCAAAGCTTGCTTGAAAAGGCGTAAGCTCTCTAACGGACCCAGCGTCAGGGAAGACGCGGTCATGGGGTGAGTCAGCATTTCTTCCAAACCGCGGGCAACGGCGATCAAATGTCCCGCGAGATTGCCACTGTCGACGGCAGAAATGTATTTCGGATCGAGCGGCCGCAAGCTTGTGGTCTCATACCAGTTATAGAAGTGCCCGTGATGCTTTGGCAGGCGTTCCAGGCTTTCGAGGGTTCTGTCAAGACGATGGACGGCATCCGAGAGGCCGATCCAACCAAACATTTTCGCGGAAATCACCGAGAGCAAGTAAAGGCCGAAATTCGTCGGCGAGCTTCGATGAGCGACGACCGGCTGGGGTTCTTCTTGAAAATTATCCGGCGGTAGGAAGTGATCTTCGGCAGTGACGAAGGTGGCAAAGAAGTGCCAGATCTGACGAGCCGCCAAGTACAGAGCTTCGCGCCCTGCGGAGTCCACGGGATTTCGCTCTTCCTCTGCAAACGGTCGGCTGACGGCTTGGGCATAAAAAGGCGAGAGCAGCCAGACAAAGAAAAGCACCGTTGCCAGCACCATTTGAAACGGTTTGGTGGAGGCAACAACGACGACGGCGCTGAAGGTTAGGAAAAGACCGCCGCGCATGCCGATGAAAAAACTGCGCAGCCTTAAGTCCGCATTGGATTTTACTTGAGCCGCAGTGGTCCACTCCAAAAGATGTTTATGGCTCACCGTCAGCCGGTACAGAGTTCTAAAGATTGCATCCAGATTCATCCACGCGTGATAGGGTAAAAGCAAAAGTTGAAGCATCGCCCGCTGCGCGCCCTTTGTGAGGTCGTCTAAACTGAACTGAAGATGCTCTTTGAAATGCACGCTGCGCTTTTTGCTCCAGATATCGGCAATAAAAGTAATCAGGACGGGCACAAAAAGAGATCCTAGGGAGAAGCCCGCCCAGATCCAGGCAACGGATAAAAAACTTGTCAGCGCAAATACCACCAAAAGAAAAACCGCCGGCGCGACAAGCGAGCGGCGGAGGTTGTCGATCATTTTCCAGCGGCTGAGGGCTGAAATAGATGAGCCGCCACGGCCTAAGATCCATGGCAAAAGTTGCCAGTCGCCGCGCACCCAGCGATGGCTGCGAAGCGCTGCGACCATAGTGTGTGCCGGGAATTCTTCGAAAAACTCAACGTCACTGAGAAACCCCGCGCGGGCATAGCTTCCTTCAAAAAGATCGTGACTGAGGAGGGAGTTCTCAGGAATACGCCCCCTCAGCGCTTGATCAAAGACGCGAAGATTGTAAATGCCTTTTCCGGTGAACGAGCCTTCATCAAAAAGATCCTGATACACATCAGAAACGGCCGAAGCATAGGGGTCGACCCCAGAGGGTCCAGACGAGAAAACCTGAAACAGAGAGCCTTCATGCAGACCAGGGAGTGTCGGTGTAATCCGCGGCTGCAATATGCCGTAGCCTTCCGTCACCCGTTGTTTTTCGCGGTCGTAGCGGGCTTCGTTCAAAGGATGCATCATTGTTCCGACCAACTGAGCTACACAGCCCTTCGGAAGACGCGTATCCGCATCAAGAGTAATCACATAGCGAATATTTTCCGGGATTTGCTGAGGATAGTCCGGGAGGGGAATAAATGTCGTGTCTGATTCCCCGAGCAAAAGACGATTGAATTCGCAGAGTTTTCCGCGCTTTCGTTCCCAGGCAATCCACTTTTCTTCGCTTTCGTTATAAAGACGGCGGCGGTGAAAGAGAAAGAATCTCGTGCCGCTTCCGGGGACGGGGCCATATTTCTCATTCAGTTTTTTAAGCCCTTTTGTCGCATATTCCAAAAGCGGCAGGTCCGTTGGCGTGCTCTGGCTGGTGGCATCCCCCCAGTCGGAAAGAATGGCATAGTGCAAGAATCCCGCCGGATTCGCAAGATAGTGAATCTCCAACTGTTCAAGCTGCGTATCAATTCCCCGGCGGGAAGATAGAAATGTCGGCACGACAACAAAGGTTTTTCCTTCTGCGGGAATGCCGTCTTCAAGATTTAAGCGCGGCAGGTGTGTCGGGCCTAAAAGAGCCACGGTCAGGCGATTGAGGATACTCATCCCCACTTCGGA
This sequence comes from Pseudobdellovibrionaceae bacterium, assembly GCA_039810425.1. Classification (GTDB taxonomy): domain Bacteria; phylum Bdellovibrionota; class Bdellovibrionia; order Bdellovibrionales; family Bdellovibrionaceae; genus JACMRP01. The sequence continues at coordinate 28,511 of JBDHWW010000023.1, forward strand.
AGCAACCACGCCTCCTAAAAGGACGAACGTCAGGATTTGCCACTGGCTCAGAGCGCTTGTGTGGGTGGCAGAGAGGGGGGCGAGTAACAACAACAAGGTCACAGCGGCAAGGCCGCCAAGATAGAGTTCTAGTGCGCTCCGGGTATAAGCACGCGCCAGTTTTTCACGGAACGTCGGGCGAAAAGCAATGCGTTTTTCAAGCTCCCGGCGCCCTTGGGAAATCAGGTAAAAGCCCAGTTCACTTTTGCGCGGATCGGTTTGGTTTGCAGGAGCCTGGGTGATTTCCAGAAGTGTTTGCGAAATCTCAATTTGCGTGAGCGGCGAATGACGGTGCAGATGTTCAAGGACGTGGCGATAGCGGTCACGGGTGGCAAAATCCAGCCCGGGATAAAGGGGATGCCGGCGTAAGAGTTGATCAACGAGAGAGACTTCTTCAAAAAAGGCCTGCCAGTTGTAGGCTGAGATCCAGCGGCAACTGGTAATAATATTCCGGACCGTGCTATTGGCGGCGGCCTGGGCGCCATGCTCCAGCGCCGCGGCTTGGTCGGCGTTCAGTTGGCAGGTGCTGAGTTTGCGGTCATTCCAGTTTAAAATCGGATCAACCTGTGAATCCTGAAAACGCAAACGCTGTAAAAGCTGAACCGCGAACCACACCGAAAAGTTGATTTGCTCAAGGCTCTCAATGATGTCTTCATTTGTGCGCGCGGGGGCCTCGCCGAGACCCAACACTTCATCTGCAATACGATCGGCGGCTTTGCGCGCGGTTTGTGAACCGACGATCCGCACGGCAAGACGGCGCAGGTTTTCGATCATCACCACTCGCAAGGTGATAGGCACGGCCCAGAGCTCGCCAATCGTCAGGGGTTGTGTGGTTTGATACGCCAGCAAGAACCGACGGAGGGCTTCCGGTTCAAAGTGGCTATCGGTGTGGCTCACATAGTGCCACATGATTGCGTAAACCCGCGGGAGTCCTTGGTGCTGGCCTTCGGCGAGCTTTGGCAGCTCTCGGTAATATTCCGGTGGAAGATGATCGTTAATATCTTTCAACTGGGCCCGGACGATGTGAAAATTATCAATGAGCCATTCCGCGGCGGGGGTGATGGCCTGCCACTCGTCGACGGCTTGGACAACCTGCTCGTAGGATTTTTCCAAGACGAGGCTATTTTCATAAATGCGTTGGGCGAGATTCAAGCCGCGCCGGGGGGCTTTGAGGAGTTTGTGGGATTCGGCGAGAGAGGCTGCCTGGGATTCAAGGCGGCTTATGCTAAACACTTCACTGCGAACAGGATCTTCGAAGTGGCTGAATTGTTTTTTCAGAAACTGGCTCTTGCGAAAATGGCGACGGAAATACTCCTTCAAAATAGCCCTTTCTCAAACGCTATGCAGACGTTTAAAAGGGAATCGTATTTCACTATGTATTTGGGTCAATTTGGGCCCGTCTCTTTGTGGTAAAACACAGGCTCATTGGTATTTTTTATTTTGTTTCGGTGACGGAAATTTCTTGTCTGCGGGGTTGCTGGGATTGGGCCCCCTTATCAACATTTAAAGGAGCCAGTGTTCATGTGTTAAGACCAAAAAGGGCGATCCTTTTCGGACCGCCCTTTTTGGTCTTTTCTCCTATTAAGAAAACTAATTTTTCTTTTTCAAAGCGTCTTTGATGAATTGCGCTTCAAGTGTTGTCAGTACCACGGAGTTGATGATGCCATCAACCGTTGTTGTTCTTTGCAGAACGTTCGCGCTTCTTCTGACGCCCATGAGGAAGGGGCCGATCACTTCCACCTTGCCGATTTGCTGCAGAAGTTTGTAGCAGATATTGCTGGACTCAAGATTTGGGAAGATCAAAATATTGGCGCCGGCATCTTTCAGATTCGAGAAGGGGAAGATCCTCTGCATGATATCCGCATTGACGGCGGTATCCGCCTGCATGTCCCCATCCACCGGCAGGTCCGGGCGGTACGCCGCCACCAACTCAGCCGCCTTCTTCATTTTTGCCGGAGTGCCGGCATCACCGGAGAAGTTTGAGTAGCTGAGCATGGCGATACGAGGAGCGACACCAAAGTATTCAGAAATGCGTGCGGCTTGCAAGGCAATCAGCGCGCATTGCTCGGCCGTTGGATTGATATTCACCGTGGTGTCCGCGAGCAACAAGAAACGGTCTTCCAGTAACACGATATTTAAACCTGCCGGCACGGATTCTTTCGACACGCCGATGGTTTGCAAGATCGGGCGAACAGACTCCGCGTAGTGCTGGGCTGCGCCCGTGACCATGCCGTCAGCATCACCCATTTGCACCATCATCGATGCAAAATAGTTAGGATCCGCCATCAGACGTTCGGCCTCGCGGTGGTTGACGCCTTTACGGTTGCGACGGTTGTAAAGTCCCATGGCGTAAGTTTTGTATTTTGCGTGAGTCGCTGGATGGATGATTTGAATGTGCTTCAATGAATCCGTGAGATCCATGTTGTGCATTTTTTCTCTAATTCGCTCGGGGTAACCCAACAAGATCGGTTCACAGATGCGTTCTTCCACCAAGGTGCGGAGTGCTTTTAAAATTTTAGTGCTATGGCCTTCCGGAAAAACAATTTTCGGTAAAATGCCGTTGTTGGCCTCTACGTTCTGGCGGACCTTATGGATTGCGGAGCGGATGAAAACTTTTGAAGGGCCTTGAATGCCCTCAAGCCTGTCGCGATACTTATCCCAGTCCGTGATTTGTTTTGTCGCCACGCCGGAGTCCATCGCCGCCTTGGCGACCGCAGGCGCCACCATCAAAAGAACCCGTGGATCGAAAGGCTTTGGAATCAAATAGTCACGGCCGAACTTAAAGCTCTGGCCGCCGTAAGAGTCCGACACGCGCTCAGGAACGTCCTCCCGTGCCAGCATCGCCAGCGCATGAACCGCGGCGAGTTTCATTTCCTCGGTGATTTGTGTTGAGCGGGTGTCCAAAGCGCCTCGGAAAATACTTGGGAAGCCGAGAACGTTATTCACTTGATTCGGGAAGTCCGAACGGCCAGTTGCAACGATTGCATCAGGACGGATCGCGCGGGCCTTTCCAGGCTCGATCTCCGGATCTGGATTTGCCATCGCAAAGATGATGGGATCCTTCGCCATTTCTTTGAGCATATCAGGTGTCAATGCGCCGGCCGCAGAAAGGCCGACAAACACATCGGCACCACGAAGGGCTTCTTGCAAATTGCGGGCTTCCGTTGCGACCGCAAACGTTTCTTTGTATTTATTCATGCCGTTCGTACGGCCTTTGTAAATCGCTCCCGAGGTGTCGCACATAATGAGATTTTCACGGCGAACACCGAGGGAAATAAAAATATTCGAACAAGCAATTGCCGAGGCTCCCGCGCCATTGACGACCAAACGAACATCTTCGATTTTGCGTTTGGTAACGTGGAGGGCGTTTAAAAGAGCCGCTCCCGAAACAATCGCGGTTCCGTGCTGGTCGTCGTGGAAGACGGGAATGTTCATCTCTTTTTTCAGCGTTTCTTCAATTTCAAAACACTCCGGGGCCTTGATGTCCTCAAGGTTGATTCCGCCGAACGTGGGTTCAAGCGCCTTGACCGCGGCAATCACTTCCGCCGGCGTGGTGGCTTTGAGCTCGATATCGAAAACGTCGATGCCGGCGAATTGTTTAAACAGAATGCCTTTGCCTTCCATCACGGGCTTTGACGCCAAAGGGCCGATGTTGCCGAGACCTAAAACCGCGGTTCCGTTTGAAACCACGGCAACGAGATTCCCTTTGCTCGTATAGTCGTAGGCTTTCGCGGAATCCTTTGCAATCACCTTGCAGGGCACTGCGACGCCTGGCGAGTAGGCAAGAGAGAGGGCTTTTTCAGTGTTGCAAGGCTTGCTTGAGGTGATTTCAATTTTTCCTGGTTTACCCTTGGTGTGATAATCGAGGGCTTCTTGTTCCAACGTGGTCAATGTCTGACCGCTAAGCTTTTCGCTCATTGTGACTCCTCAAAAGTCTTTTTAGAGAGACGGCCTTCAGGCTCACATGAAATTGCTTACAAATCCGGCACTTTCTCTCAATGTAAAACGAGACAACAATGTACAAAGGTCTGTAGTGAGGGTCAATGAATGGGCGGCCCGGCAGGCGCAATGCTGCAATGAGGAAAATTCATAATTTCAGCATTTAAAAGAGCTTGGAGGGGAGGTGAAAAATCTGTAAGATTTTAGCTACTTAAATAAATCTATCACTCGTGACACACAAGGAAGGTGTAAGAATGAGTTTGCAGAAAAACCCACGGGACGTGGTCATTGTTGAGGGCGTGAGAACTCCTTTCGCTAAATCGGGAACAAAATTCAAGTCTCTCCATCCTGCGGAGCTCGGCAAAGTGGCTCTGAAAGAGTTGATCGCGAGAAGCAATTTGGATGTGAATACTATTGATGAAGTGATCATCGGTAACACCGGAAATCCCGTCGACGCCGTGAATATTTCGCGCGTTGTGGCTTTGAATGCGGGCGTGCCGCTGAAGACCTCCGCGTACACGGTTCACAGGAACTGTGCCTCTGCGCTTGAAAGCATCTCGAATGGTTACGAGAAAATTAAATCCGGCACGATGGATGTTGTGGTCGCCGGTGGGGTCGAGAACATGTCGCAAATGCCGACCTTGTTGCCGCCAAAAATCCAAAGTCTGTTTGATAAGCTGTTCGCCGCCAAAGGCCCGGGGCAAGCGTTGCCTCTTCTGTGGAAGCTCTTCAAGGCCGATGTGAAGCAGCTAAAAGCCCTGCTTCAAGGCAATATGCGTGATGAATACTTTCCGGTGATTTCTGTGATGCAAGGTCTGACAGATCCATTTGTCGGCATTAACATGGGCCAGACGGCGGAGATCCTGGCGAAGGAGTGGGGGCTTTCTCGGCAAATGCAGGATGAGTTTGCCCTGCGGTCCCATAAACTGGCTTCGGGAAACAAAGCAAAATTGGCTGAAGAGATTTCGCCGGTTTTCTTGCCTCCTGAATACAAAGAAGTGGTCGGCGAAGATATCGGCCCGCGCGAAACCCAGACGATGGAAGCTTTGGCAAAGCTAAGGCCGTTCTTTGACAAACAAACAGGAACCATCACTGCCGGAAACTCATGCCCAATCACAGATGGCGCGGCGATGGTGCTTTTGATGTCCCGGGAAAGGGCAGAGAGCCTTGGTTACAAGCCGGTTGCCAGAATCCTGTCTTACGGCTTTGCGGGACTGGAGCCTGAGCGCATGGGGCTTGGACCTGCGTACGCGACCCCCCTGGCGCTCAAACGGGCAAGGCTCAATCTGAAAGACATGGGCCTTGTTGAATTGAATGAAGCGTTCGCGGCGCAAGTTTTGGCCTGCGTGAAAGCCATGGATTCTGACAAATTCGCTCAGGAAAAGCTCGGCCTTTCCCAAAAAATAGGCGAGATTAACATGGACTGCTTGAATGTGAACGGCGGCGCGATTGCTTTGGGCCATCCCGTGGGGGCCACCGGTACGCGTCTGGTGCTCACGCTCATGAAAGAAATGAAGCGAAGGGACGTTCAGTATGGCCTTGCCACTTTGTGTATTGGCGGCGGTCAAGGTGGGTCAATGATTCTTGAGAGAGAAGGATAAGACATCATGAGTATGCAAGACAGTATCAGAATTGTTCCCCAGGGTGATATCGCAGTCGTAGAGTTGGATCTTGCGGGTGAAAAGGTGAATAAATTCTCAACCCCGGTGATGGGGCGGATGAAAGAAGTCGTCGCGGAACTTGGCAAGTCTTCCTACAAGGCGGTGATCTTTGTTTCTAAAAAGAACAAGATCTTCATCGCGGGGGCCGACATTGAAGAAATTAAAAACATGACGACGAAAGAGCAATACGAAGCGGCCGTGGGCGGGGGTCAAGAGATCATGAATATGATCGAAGACCTTCCGATGCCGACGATGGCGGCGGTGAACGGGGCCTGTATGGGCGGAGGTTGCGAATTTATTCTTGCGTGTGATTATAGAATCGCGTCTGAAGATCCCTCCACAAAGATCGGCCTTCCGGAAATCCAATTGGGCATTTTGCCGGGCTTTGGTGGTTGTGTGCGCATGCCGAAACTTTTGGGTCTTCAGGCGTCCTTGGATATCATTCTTGCCGGTAAATCTGTGAACGCGAAGAAAGCGTCTAAGATTGGCCTTGTCGACCGTGTGGTGCACCCGGCAATCTTGATGGAAGAAGCGGTGAAATGGGCGAAGGAGATTATTGCCAAAGGGGAAGGTAAAGCGAATAAGAAGTATCATCCGAAAGGGGCGATGAACAACGTTCTTGAGAGCTTCCTTGGCCGTGGCCTGGTTTTCAAAAAAGCCAAAGAAGGCGTGATGAAAGCAACCAGTGGTCACTACCCCGCGCCGCTCAAAGCTCTGGAGGTGATCCAAAGCACTTACGGCTGGAGTGATCGCTCTGAAGCGCTGGCGGTGGAACGTGCCGGGTTCTGTGAATTGGCAGTGACTGACATCAGCAAAAACTTGATCCATGTGTTCTACTTGACGGAGATGGTGAAAAAATCATCAGGTGTTCCAGGCAAAGAGGCGAAGGGGCGTGACGTCAAATCTATCGGTGTTTTGGGGGCAGGAACCATGGGGGGCGGTATCGCTTACGTCGCTGCTGACAAAGGCATTGATGTTCGCATGAAAGATCTCAATGCCGAAGCTCTCGGCAAGGGCTTGAAACATGCGAGTGATTTGTGGATGAAACTACTAAAGCGTAAATCCATCGACAAGTATCAATATCGTCAGAAAATGGATCGTGTGACGGCGACGACGGATTACTCTGGTTTCGGTATGTTGGATGTTGTTGTTGAAGCGATTGTTGAAGATATGGGGATCAAGCAGAAAGTCATCGGCGAGTGTGCGACGAAGATGCGCCCGGATGCGATTATCGCCACGAACACCAGTTCGCTCAGTGTGACTGAAATGGCCAAAGGCCATCCACGTCCTGAGTATTTTGCCGGTATGCACTTCTTCAATCCGGTGAACAAGATGCCGTTGATTGAAGTCATTCGCGGCGATAAGTCCAGCGATGAAACGGTTGCTACAATTTTTGAATTGTCGAAGAAAATGGGGAAGATGCCGGTCGTAGTTAAAGACGGACCTGGATTTTTGGTCAATCGCTTGTTGTTGCCATATATGGCAGAAGCCGCGTTCCTCTTGCAGGAAGGCATGGAAATCAAAACCGTGGATACGGCTTATGTCAAAGAATTCGGTATGCCGATGGGGCCGTTTGCCTTGATGGACGAAGTGGGTCTGGACGTTTGTATTAAAGTCTTGAAGATCTTTAAGAAAGCATTCGGGGATCGCGTCGAGATGGCGCCTTGCATGGAGGCACTTGAGAAGAGTGGTCGATTGGGCAAAAAGAACGGTAAAGGCTTCTATAAGTACTCGGAAGATGGCAGCAAGCGCTTGGAAGTCGACGAAACAATCTATGAATCCTTGGGCCTAAAAGCTCCCACGAGTCCACTGGGTTCGAAAGAGTGTATTGAGCGCGGTGTCTTTGCCATGGTGAACGAGTGTTCACGGGCCCTGATCGAAGACCGTATTGTTGAAACCCCGCACGAGGTGGATTTGGCAATGATCATGGGGACGGGGTTCCCGCCTTTCCGCGGGGGCTTGTTAAAGTATGCCGACAGCATTGGTTTGACTTACATCGAGACCCAATTGGCCGAGTACGCGGTGCAGAGAAATGCCGCTAGACTCCGGCCTGCAAATCCATTAAAGGACTTGGCGAAAGCAAATAAAAAGTTTTATACTTGATTTGTGCCCGGATGAATCTTGTTGTTTACTTCGGAAGAGGGAGATTGAAAAATCTCCCTTTTTTTATTCTCTGCTCTGGCGGTGCCCCGTGGGCACGGCTGAAACCGGGTGACAGGCCAGGGGATTTTTGGATAAAGTTCGTCCATGAAAATCACCCAAGTCAGCCACCCAACTCAAGAAGCGGTCTTAGGCAAATGCCGTGAGGCCTATCAGAAATTTCTGCAAAGATCCGAGATTGGCTTTCCCCGACTGCCGGAGCGCAGTGAATTGTGGGTGAAGTCCGAGCGCCTTGGCTCGGCGAAAGCCGAAGAATTCGAGTCCCTTGTGATTGTGGGCCTGGGCGGAAGCTCTTTGGGGGCGCGGGTGATTCAAGAAGTGTTTCATGCAAAGAATATGTTCTTTGTCGACAACGTCGATGCGATTGAGTTTGAAAACCTGCTCGCGGATTTGCCGGATTTTTCAAAGGTTTGCTGGGCGTTTGTGTCTAAGAGCGGTACGACGATTGAGTCTCTGTGTGCGCTGGAAATTCTTGAACAGGTTTACAATGGCCAGGGGCTAAAGCTGGCGAAAAATTCGGTGGTGATTTCTGAAACTAAAGAAAGCTCGCTCACAAAATGGGCGCGAGCCCAAGGTGTTTCAGAGCTTGAAATTCCCCTCGATGTCGGGGGCCGCTTCTCAGTTTTATCAGCGGTGGGTTTGATGCCGGCCGCCTTCATCGGCGCGGACTTGAATGAGATTCGCACAGGGGCCCTGAAGGCGCTGAAAGATGAAGCGGCGGTGACGGAATTGATGGCCCAGTTTGTTCAAAGCTTTGCCCGTGGGGAGTGGATTTCGCTCATGTGGTCTTACAACTCGCGCATGAAGAACTTCGGTCTGTGGTTTCAGCAACTGTGGGCTGAGTCCCTTGGCAAAGCGAAAACCCGTGACGGGCTTCAGGCGCCCCGCGTGAGCACACCGATGGCCGCCATTGGGGCTTCAGATCAGCACTCTATCTTGCAGCAAGTGATGGAGGGGGCCCGTGACAAGTTTGTTTTTTTTCAGCGCTATGGCGATTCTGAAGGCGGCACTCTGAAAGTGAAAAAAACCCAGTTTCCTGAAACTCAAGATTTACGCGACCGCACGATGGGCGCGCTCCTGGGGATTGAAGCGCAATCAACGCAAGAAGCGCTTCATCACAATGGCGTGTCGACGATGACTTTGCGCTATGAAAAGCTCGATGGCGAAAGTCTCGGTTACCAGTTCATGCTTTGGGAGTTGGTGACGGCGGGCCTTGGCGAGATTCTTGGGATCAATGCCTTTGATCAGCCGGGGGTTGAGCTGGGCAAAGTGCTGGCGAAGAAAAAGCTAAAGTCTTGACATCTGCGCCCCGGAATTGTCACTGGGGCTTGTTGTCTCAAACTGGGATGGATGTTCTCGCCTATACGGGCTTAGGGGGTGCGGAAAGTGGTACAACCCTTGCGATAACTCTTGGTAGATCTTGATAGGCCATTAGCAATGGTGAGGTATTTATGTTCACCCGATGGATGAAAATCATGTTGAGCGTGGTGGTGTTTGGAACCATGGTGGCGTGTTCTCAGAACACCAACTTCCGTTCTGCGCGCGGCATGGGTGGCGTTACGGGTGACACAGGTGTGACAGGCAGTGGTTCTTCCAACTGCGGTAATACCACGCAAGCAACCGGCCGAGTCTATGATGGGGGCGGTAGCGCTTCCAGTGAGACTTTTGAGCAACGGGTGAAGGGTCTTTTGTCCGCGTCGATTGATCCCTCATACTTTGGCACTATTAGTGGCGATAATTCCAACGCCAGCACGGGTGTTTCGATGGAAGGCCGCATTTCTTACGACAGCTCCGGCAACTTGAATGTCAGCCAGACAAATCTCAAATTAACGGTGACGGACTCTTACGTTGGCCAAACAGATTCCACGGGAGCTGTTGTCCAGGCCTATCCAATGGGTTTTTCAACGGCAAGTTCAGGCGCCGTGAACTTGGCAGCAAAGACTTTTTCTGTTGTGTTCAAAGACAACTATGGTGAAATCACTGTCACTGGCAGCTTCTCAGGCTCCATCGCTACGGGAACCATCAGCTATGCGAACTACCAAACAGCGGTTGCGGGCAAGAATCCCAGCTCCGGCAACTTGGGTTCTTTTCAAATCTCCACCTGCTCTTTCGTTTACTAGTCCTGCACCCAATTTAAGCAATCCAAGAAGCCCTGCGTTTTTACTTGCCACATGACGCGCAGCTTGTGATTAATCACAGTAATGTCTAAGAAGTTTTTGTTTGATTCAGATATGTTGCATTCTGTTGCAGGTGGCCGCTCCGCGATCGATACGCCAAGGCTCAATATTAAATCTCTCGACCAGGCCACCTCTTTTATTCAATGTTATGGTTTTGATTTCTCAAACCCCCAGGACGTCGAGCGCATTTGGTACTATCACCGCCGCGCCTTGGTTTTGATGACCGATAAGTTGGGCTTTGAGTTGCAAGAAGTCCCGGAGCTTTTGCGTGAGCGCAAAACCCTGGGCGACATCCGCCGTTTGTTGTTGTTAGCAAGCTCCAGCGAGGATTCTGAAAAACGTCTACAGCACTGGTCGTGCGCAATCCTTCGTTGCATGCACGTTTATGTTCATGCGGAAAATGATCTCTTTTCAAGTTTCAGTGAAGAAATTCAAAGTCAGATTCTGACGCCTTTCCAAAAGACGATCTATCATGACGGCACAACCCACAAGGCGTATTTGAAAAGCCAGCGTGAAGACGGGCAGCAGCCGGTGGAATTGCTGGGCTTTGAAGTTAAGCCGTTTAAGACGTCTTCAAGCACGGTGATCAAGCTTCTTGCGAAGCCCGATGCCTTGGCGATGAAGATCTTTGATAAACTGGGCGTGCGTTTTGTGACGCGTTCTTTGTTTGATTCCTTCCAGGTGATTCGTTTCTTAGTCGAAGAAAATATCATGAGCTTCCCGCACATCATGCCGGATCAGTCGTCGAATAACTTGTACCCAGTGGATTTATTTTTGACAATTTGTCAGGAACTTTTTCAAAGTGGAAAAGACTATTCGGAGCCGGAGTTGAAGCAAGTCTTCGAGGGGCGCTTGGCTGATATTGGTGGCGATGCCCAGATGTTCCGTAAAGAGAACTTTTTCTCGGGCGTGGATTATCGTTTTATTAAATTTATCACGCGCAAGCTGATTCATGTTCAGCCGGCCGGTGGGAAGGAATCTTTTAGTTTTTTTTACCCGTTTGAAGTCCAAATTATGGACCAGTCCGCTCATCAGGCGATTCTGTCGGGCCCTTCTGAGCATGAGGCTTACAAAGAGCGCCAGCGTTTGGCTGCCCGTAAGCGCCTTTTTTCAGAAAGTGGAGTATGAGATTGATCGCAAGCCTTCGTAGTATTGTTATGACGGTGGCATATCCATTTGTGCTGCTTTTTTTCTCGGTCCTGGTGATGACGGTGAATCTGCTTTTCAATAACAAGAAATGGGATGATGGCGTTGTCCAGCTTTGGGGCCGTGTTTCTTGCTGGATGTTCGGGGTAAAAATCAAAATCAGCGGCCTGGAGCATGTGCCCGCCGGCGGCTGCGTTTTCTTATTCAATCACACGAGTTTTTTTGATGTGTTTGCGATGCAAGGGGCTTTGAACGGGTTTCGCTTCGGCGCAAAGATTGAGCTCTTTAAGATCCCGGTGTTTGGGCTGGCGATGCGCAGGCTTGGAGCGTTACCGATTGCGCGTCAGAAGCGCGATGAGGTTTTTAGGGTCTATGAGGCAGCCCAAGGACGTTTGCAGCGGGGAGAGCGTTTTGCGCTCGCTCCAGAGGGCACACGCCAGGAAGAGGAAAAGCTCGGCGCATTTAAAGCCGGGCCTTTTGTGTTTGCGATCAACGCACGTGCGCCACTTGTGCCGGTGGTCATCCGCGGCGCCGCGAAGATTTTGCCAAAGGGCCATTGGGTTCCGAACAGTGATGTCTGGACCCGTGAAATCACAATTGATGTTCTTGAGTCGGTTTCAACCGAAGGTTACGACATCAAAGACCGTCCGGCTTTACAGGAAAAAGTGCGTAACGAAATGCTTCCTTACTTCCCGGCAAATCTGCAATCAACACTCTGAGCCCCCACGCTGTCCTCGAGACGCCTCATTTTTTTGATTTGGATTTCAGGATTTCACGGATGGCCCGCTCCGTCCGCGCGGCTTCGCGATAACTACTTAACCATCATCCATTCTTGGCTGAGGATGTGGGCTTGCATCTTTACTTTTTGCGCGCCGGTGTCTACGAGGATGCGGATGCGGGAGTTGGGGAGTGGCTCGATCTGGGCGATGCGCAGGTGGCGCGGGGCTTTGTGAATACCACCTTGGATGCGCTCCGCAAGTTTGTCCCACTTAATGTAGGGCTCAAACGTTTTTCCTTCATCGAAACTGCGATAGTTGCCGACATACCAGATCCCATCCGGATGAACCGCGACGGGATAATTTTTGCCTTCAAAAAGTGGAACTTCTTTCCAAGTTTTACCGTCTTCGGTGCGGAAAATGCCGTTTGCGGAGGCCAGGCCTTTGGAAGTCTTGCTGGCCAGGGCAAACGCCGAAACTTCGCGCTTCATCAATTGCTCAGTGGTGATTTGATGGGTGGCTTCGTTCACAGCTGCGATTTCCGGCTCCTCCAGGCGCCACCAAACGGTGCCGTGGCCCTCAAGGACGCTAAGGGCCCAGCGATGAGCCTTGTGGTCGCCAATTTCAACCCGTGAACGGATCGAGGGGGCGTCGTCCCTCAGTTTTTGGCAGGTCACACCGCGATTCACGTAGGGATTGAACGCGATGAATTTCTCGAGGGGAATTTTCTGTTTGTCCACCGTGAAAAGGAAGCCGTTTTCCCGATGGGAAATACCAAGCCAGCCCTTGGTTTTATTGTAGGCCCACATCGCAAAATCAGCGCGGCCCACCAGATTTGCAAGATCCAAATACCCCACGTGACCTTGGTAAGAAACTTTTAAAAACGTCTTTTCTATTCCCAGCGAGGTCAGACGTTGCAGGCGCGGCACCGTCGTAATGATCGAAGAGGAATTTTGCGGCGTCTTTTTTAAAAAACTGTCGATGAGAGTAATGAAAACGCCTTCGTCGTCAATCGGAGACTCCAGCAGGTGTAGCGGTGCCCAGCCTTGGATCTTCTGCTTGCTGTCGCCCACCTCCGCCCAGGAGCTGTTCGTGCGTAGCACTTTGAGAGAGGTCTTTGCGTTCACCAGGCCCACGTTCTTTGCGCCCTCTTGAGGCTCTTTCACAAGCGTCAGGGACTCTTTGGCAATGAGGTTTCGGGTCACTTGCACATCGCGAATCACGGTTTCGCCGGGAACCTCGTAGGATTTCTTATTCCACGTCACCCGCAGCCACGGTTCAAAATCGCGACGGATCATTTTAGCTTCCAGATCGTCGCGGCTGGCTTGGCCAGAGGGGAAAAGGCTTTGTTGATTGCGGTAAAACGAGACGGCTTGAGTCTCGGCCGCAAAACCGATCTGTGAAAAGAACGTGAGTATAAGAAAAAAGCCACGCCGCATGCTTGGATATTGTCGCAAGACTTTGGAGAGCCTCCAAGACCAGGATGTGAGAGCCGGACTAAGAGAGGGCTCTAGAGCGGGGTCATGCCTGTGGTCGACATTTCAATTTCCACGGCCATGTCTGGATTGTCAGGATCGGTGAGCGTTTTACTGACCGTCGTTTCACCGACTTGATCCAATGTGCCGAGCGGAATTTTAACGGTGTCATAGTATGAATCATCGAAATAGCGTTTGATAATGCCTTGGGCGACGGTGAACTCATCATCATGGGTGACTAGGTCGTCGAGGATTTGCTGGAAATTTTTGGCTTCGAATTCGCAGGAATAGTCGCCGTCGTAAAGGTCGTTCGCATAGTCGCAATTGTAGGTGGTTCGGCGAATCGTGACTTGCGCTTTGAGCGTGCGATAGGCGGCATCGTTTTCTTCGGTCCACATCGCGGTCCCTTTGAGATCAAAGATCGGGACTGTGGTGTTTGTCGCGGAGTTTTTGATCGTGCCTTTGAGGTGGATTTGAGACTGTTTGAAAGAGTAATCGGTGGCTGATGCCATGTTCGAAACGGCACACAAAGCGAAGGTCATCAAAAAAGCTTTCACGGGGCACCTCTTGCTGTTGTAGCCACAGCACATCACGAAAACGAGGCCCTCGCAAGTCTTCTGCCCCCGAAGGGGAGGAGGGTGCTCAAAATCAGGGCAAAAGTCAGCGGGGACCTAAGGCTCACAGAACAAGGGGCCTTAGGTCTGTCATGGAAGCAGCACTATGTTTTTGACCACTCTCTTTGGTCGCGGTAGGACTGTGGGGTTCAGTGGATGGCATATTGTGCTTTGCGCAAAAAAGGAGAGTTTATGGGTATTTCTGACGTTCGTTCCATCGGTGTTGTGGGTGCAGGTCAAATGGGAAACGGGATTGCACAAGTCGCGGCGCAATTTGGTTTTCAAGCCGTGATGGTTGACGTCGCATCAGCGGCTCTCGAAAAAGGTCTGGCGACAATTTCTGGTTCTTGCGACCGCCTGATCAAAAAAACAACGATGACGGAGGCCCAGAAAGCAGACCTCCTCGGCCGTATCAAAATTTCCCAAGATATGTCAGCCCTCAAAGACTGCGATGTCATTGTCGAAGCCGCGACCGAGAACGTGGATCTTAAATTAAAGATATTCAAACAACTCGATGAGGTGGCAAAGCCTGCGGCCATCTTGGCGTCTAACACATCTTCAATCTCCATCACGAAAATTGCCGCCGTGACCAAGCGCCCAACGCAAGTGGCGGGGATGCACTTTATGAATCCGGTTCCATTGATGAAACTGGTTGAGGGGATCAAAGGTTTGCAGACTTCTGATGAGACTTTCAAAACTGTGAAAGCGCTCTCCGGGAAAATGGATAAGGTGTTTGTTGAGTCCGTGAAAGACATGCCGGGTTTTATCGTCAACCGCATTCTTATGCCGATGATCAACGAAGCGGTTTACACCCTTCATGAAGGTATTGCGAACGTTGAAGCCATCGACAATGCGATGAAGCTCGGAACAAACCAGCCGATGGGGCCACTGACTTTGGCGGACTTCATCGGTCTTGATACGTGTTTGGCAATCATGGACGTGCTTCACGACGGTTTGGGTGATTCCAAATACCGTCCGTGCCCATTGCTGGTGAAATACGTTGAAGCGGGCTGGTTGGGTCGCAAGACCGGCCGTGGCTTTTATGACTACTCTCAGAAATAAGGCGATGGAAGCGGGTCCTGCGGGGCCTGGCGGGCCATCGCCCAAGCCGTGCTCAATTTTTTAAAAGGATTAAAAAAATGTCTTCTCAATTTTCATATAAAGCGATTCATCTGGAACTCAAAGACAATGGTGTTTGGGTTCTGACGATTCAGCGTCCGGAGGCCTTAAACGCTCTTAATCAACAAGTTTTAAATGAGATGGCGGATGCTCTTCGCCAGATCGGCGAGATGCCTTACGAAAGTTCCCGCGCTTTGATCATCACGGGCGCTGGCGAAAAAGCTTTCGTCGCGGGTGCTGATATCAAAGAAATGTCCGACCTCAATGTGGAGCAGGCAAAATTGTTTGCTCTTCGTGGCCAGTCGATCTTCCACGAACTCAACCTTCTAAAGATTCCGGTGATCGCGGCGGTCAATGGTTTTGCGTTGGGCGGCGGCTTGGAACTCGCGCTGGGCTGTGACTTCATCTTCGCCGCTGAAAATGCGAAATTCGGTTTGCCTGAAGTCAGCCTCGGCTTGATCCCGGGTTTTGGCGGCACGGTCCGCCTTGCACGGGCCGTGGGCATCCGCAAAGCCCGGGAGTTGACTTACACCGGCGACATGATTACGGCGGCGGAAGCCTTGCAGTTGGGCCTGGCCAACAAGGTTGTGCCGCAAGCAGAACTCATGAATACTGTTATGAAGACCGTGGGCACGATCCTTTCCCGCGGACCGATTGCCGTTGCGGCGGCAAAGAAATCCATCAATCAATCTTATGAACTCGACGTTGAAGAAGCACAAAAAATCGAGGCGAGCCATTTCGGTGAACTCTTTGCAACTGAAGATGTGCGTGAAGGAACCCGTGCTTTCGTTGAAAAACGCAAACCTGCTTTTAAAGGAATTTAGTTTTTATGTACACGCCGAAGAATCCTGTTCGTATTGTCACTGCGGCTGCTTTGTTTGACGGCCACGACGCCAGCATCAATATCATGCGAAGAATTTTGCAAGAAATGGGTGCTGAAGTTATTCACTTGGGTCACAACCGCTCCGTCAGCGATGTGGTCAAGGCCGTTTTACAAGAGGGCGCGCAAGGCGTGTGTATCAGCTCTTACCAGGGCGGTCACATGGAGTACTTCAAATACATGAAGGATCTTCTTGATATGAATGGTGCAAGCCACGTGAAAATCTACGGCGGTGGCGGCGGCGTGATCGTTCACGATGAAAAACGTGAGCTCGAAGCTTACGGCATTGCTCAGATCTTTCACCCGGATGACGGCCGCCGTTTGGGCCTTGAAGGCATGATCGAAATGATCGTGCGGGGCTGTGACTTTGATATGGTGGCGGTCGCCGAGGAGGCGCAAGCCCGGGGCCTCGGAGGGGGCTTGGTTTCCAAAGACAAAGTTGAAAACCCTTTTGCTAAAGACACAATTCCGTCTTTCGATTTGGGCCGTGCGCTTTCGATGATTGAGAACGGTGTAGATGAAGCAAAAGTTCATATGTTGATGAAGGGCTGTGGCCTTGATAAGTTTAAAGCGGCTAAAGGTGTGCCACCGGTTCTCGGGATCACCGGAACCGGTGGCGCCGGTAAGTCGAGTTTGATCGACGAAATCGTTCAGCGCTTCTTGAATGCTTATCCGGATAAGAACATTGCCGTGGTGTGCGTGGACCCGTCAAAACGCAAAACCGGTGGCTCTCTTTTGGGGGACCGTATCCGCATGAATTCGTTAAGCCGGGGGCATGCTTACATGCGCTCCGTGGCTTCACGCGGCTCCGGCCGCGAGATTGCCTCAAGTCTTCCTTCGATTTTGAAATATTTGAAAAATTTTAATTTTGATCTGATTATCGCGGAAACTTCAGGTATCGGTCAGGGCAATATGGCGATCACGGAAGTGAGCGACATGTCCATGTACGTCATGACGTCTGATTTCGGGGCGCAATCGCAGCTTGAAAAGATCGACATGATCGACTTCGCGGATTTAATTGCCGTAAATAAGGCGGACCGCCGTGGTGCCATGGATGCCCTTCGTGACGTCACAAAGCAGTACAAGCGCTCACGCAAGATCTTCGATGAAAAAGTCAAAGTGCCGGTATTCCTCACGCAAGCATCGCAATTCAACGATGGCGGCGTGAATAAGTTGTTCTTTAAAATGACAGAGTTGCTCGCTGAGAAAAATACAGCAAACACTTGGGCGATGAATGAAGAGTTTAAGAAAAACGTTCTTTCGGCGGAAGAGCACGCTATCATCCCCGCGGAGAGACAAAACTATCTGGCGGAAATTGTTTCATCGATCCACAAATACAAAGAGCGGACGGAGAAATTGTCAGAAAAAGCGTCCACTCTGGGTGCGTTACATAATGTTGCAAGTCTTTTGGGGGCCGAGGCTGCGAACGTTGAAAAAGTTCAGAAGAACCTTGAGCTTGAGTTCACTGCGGAAGAGCTTGATTCTTTGAAAAATTGGCGGGAGTTGCAAGAACGCTATGCGGGTGATGAGCTGATTTTCAATATCCGCGGTAAAGAAATCCGCCAGCAACTCACCGTTGAAAGCTTGAGCGGAACTAAAATCCGCCGCGTGGTTTTGCCGAGGTTTAAAGATTGGGGCGACCGCTTTAAGTTTTTGAAGCTCGAAAACGTTCCCGGCGAATTCCCATTCACCGGCGGCGTGTTTCCTTTGAAACGGGCCGATGAAGATCCTAAGCGCATGTTCGCGGGGGAAGGTACGCCGGAGCGGACCAACCGTCGGTTCCATTACCTGACAAAAGGGGAAGGGGCGCCGCGGTTATCGACGGCCTTCGACTCCGTGACTTTGTACGGCCAGGATCCAGATCCTCGTCCGGATATCTTCGGTAAGGTCGGAGAGTCGGGTGTGAGCATCTGCACCTTGAACGATATGAAAAAGCTCTACGCGGGCTACGATCTTTGCTCGCCAAACACCAGCGTGAGCATGACAATCAATGGTCCCGCGCCGATGATCCTCGCCTTTTACTTCAACACCGCGATCGACCAGCAGATTGAGAAAAGAGAAAAAGAACGCGGCCGCAAATTGACGGATTCGGAGTGGCTAGAGACTGCGGATTGGACCGTGCAACAGGTGCGCGGAACGGTCCAAGCGGACATTTTGAAAGAAGACCAAGGCCAAAACACGTGCATCTTCTCCATCAATTTCGCGCTCAAGATGATGGGTGATATTCAAGAGTTCTTCGTTCAGAAGAACGTGAAGAACTTCTATTCCGTCAGCATCTCGGGTTACCACATTGCGGAGGCGGGCGCGAATCCGATCAGTCAGCTGGCTTTCACGCTTTCAAATGGCTTCACGTTCGTTGAGTACTATTTGGCCAGAGGTCTTAATATCGACGATTTTGCTCCGAACTTGTCGTTCTTCTTTAGCAATGGTCTTGATCCAGAGTATGCGGTTTTGGGACGGGTGGCTCGTCGTATCTGGTCCGTGGCAATGCGTGATCTTTATAAGGCGAATGACCGTTCTCAGAAGCTTAAATATCACATTCAGACTTCGGGACGTTCCCTGCATGCCCAGGAAATTGATTTCAACGATATCCGGACGACATTGCAGGCCTTGATTGCGCTTTATGACAATTGCAATAGCTTGCACACGAATGCTTATGATGAAGCGATTACGACACCCACGGAGGAATCCGTGCGTCGGGCCATGGCGATTCAGCTCATCATCAACCGTGAGTTCGGTGTTTCTAAGAATGAAAATCCAAACCAAGGAAGTTTCTTCATGGAAGAACTCACGGACTTGGTTGAAGAAGCCGTGTTGAGCGAATTCAAACGCATCAATGAGCGCGGCGGCGTTCTCGGGGCGATGGAAACCCAGTACCAGCGTTCGAAGATCCAGGAAGAGAGCTTATACTACGAGCGTCTTAAACACGACGGCAGTTTACCAATTATCGGTGTCAACACGTTCATTGATCCAAAGACAATGCAAGCGGACTATGTGCCGCCGAAAATTGAACTCGCGCGGGCCTCCTATGAAGAAAAGAACCAGCAGCTCACTAACGTCAAGGCCTTCCAGAAGTCTGAAGCCGGCCAAAGCGAACAGGAACTGCAGAACCTGAAAGCGGCGGTTTTAAAAGGCGAAAATATTTTTGCCGCCCTCATGAAAGCCGCAAGACACTGCAGCCTGTACCAAATGACTGAAGCCTTGTACGAAGTCGGCGGTCAGTACCGTAGAAATTTATAGGCCGGTTTTGAGGTAAAAAGGCTGTAAACACTTGTTTGCTTGACAAAAATTACCCGGTTTGAGGGTTTTTGCGTTTGCATATAGACTCGATTTTAAGTGCTCTTTTGCTTTTTGGAGCAAGCTTGTCTATATTTCGACCGTTTTTAAATAGCACGGATAGACCGTAAAAAGGTGCCTTTCCCATGGTTGAACTTTCAATTAAACGCCCCGTTTTTATTACCTGCCTCTTTGTTCTGATTATTATTGCGGGATTGATTTCCTTAAAGAAACTTTCCGTCGACCTGTTTCCGGATGTGACTTTTCCCATCGTGATGGTGCAAACACCTTACTCCGGTGCCGGCCCATCTGAGATCGAGACTCTTGTCACGAAACCGATTGAGGACGAACTTGCATCTGTTTCCGGTATTAAGACTTTGAGTTCCATCTCTCAAGAGGGCGTGAGCACCGTTGTTGTGGAATTCAATTTGGCCGTGGATATCAAGTACGCGGAACAGCAGGTCCGGGACCGCGTCGCGAAAGTTAAAAACAAACTTCCTGAAGACGCGGATGAAGCCATCATCCGCCGCGTGGATCCGGCCGATCAGCCCATCATGATGGTGGCGATTGAGTCCGACCTTCCGCCTGCGCAGCTCTATGATTTGGCCGACCAGGTGGTGAAGCCACGTTTTGAGCAGGTGGATCAAGTGGGTCTCGTTGATATCCTTGGCGGCCGGAAGCGTGAAATTCGTGTCGAACTGGATCTTAAGAAAATCTCGGACCATGAGATTTCGGCCTCCTCGATCCGTGGCAGCCTCGGGACGACGGGTAAGAACACGCCTGCCGGTAAAATCGATAAAGGTGATAAGACCAGCGTCGTTCGTACGCTCGGTGAGTTCCGCACGATTGACGAGATCAAGCAGATTCCCGTGAACTACCAGAACGTCCTTCATCCGGTAAAGATCGGCGAGATCGCGCAAGTCACGGATACTTTGCAGGATGAAACTTCTCGCACGTACGTGAATGGCAAGTCGGGAATTTTATTGCAAATTTACCGTCAGTCGGGTGCGAACACGATTGCGGTTGCGGACAACATTGTTAAGAAGATGGGCCAGATTAATAAAGAAATCGCCGGCCAAGGGACGTTGAAGCTGGTGCAAGATGGGGCAAAGCCCATCCGGGCAAACGTGTATGACGTGAACGAGACGATCATCATCGGTATTATTCTCACAATCGTGGTGGTGTTCTTCTTTCTTTCATCTTTGCGTTCAACACTTATTACAAGCCTAGCGCTTCCGAACTCGCTCCTCGGGGCTTTTATTTTAATGGCGGTCGCCGGTTTCTCGATCAACATCATGAGTCTTTTGGCACTTTCTCTCGCCGTGGGTCTTTTGGTGGATGACGCCATCGTTGTGCGTGAGAATATTTTCCGCCACATCGAAATGGGTAAGACGGCAAAGCAGGCATCGCTCGATGGAACAAAAGAAGTACTGCTCGCGGTGATCGCGACCACGATGACGGTTATTGCTGTGTTCGGTCCGATTGGGTTTTTAAGCGGTGTGGTAGGCCAGTTCTTTAAAGAGTTCGGTCTGACGATCTGTTTTGCGATGATGATTTCCCTGGCTGATGCGATCACCATGGCGCCGATGATGTCCGCCTACTTTGCCGGTAAGGGGCACCAAAATATCGCGGATAAGAAAATCTCTTCGAATAAGTTCTTGGCCCTCATTGATTTGACGCTGAAAAAGTTCGATCGCTTCCAAACCTGGCTTGAGGACGTTTATGTCAAAGTTCTCGAGATCACGATGAAACGCCCAAAATTGATTTTGTTCTCCGCAGTGGGTATTTTCATCGTCTCTTTGATGCTTGCGAAGTTTATCCCTAAAACTTTCTTGCCACCGCAGGACAACGGGGAGTTCATGGTGGCCTTGGATCTTCCTCCGGGCACAAGCCTTGAGCGCATGGACACCGTGGCGAAACAGATCGATGTGGTTTTGCGCCAGCAGAAAGAAATTAAGCAAACCGTTTTGAGCGTAGGGAATGCTCAAGGTGAGTCGAATAAAGCAAGCGCTTTCGTGGAGATGGTACCCTCCAGAGATCGTAAAGTGAATACGAGTGATTTTAAGGCGCAAATCCGCGAGCTTCTAAAACCATTCGCCTACGCCAATCCGGTTGTAAAAGACCAAGATAAAACAGGCGGCAGCGCGCGTCCGTTTACCTTGAATATCGTGGGCAGCGATCAAGCCCAGCTTGAAAAAGAAGCGACTTTCGTTCTTGAAAAACTAAAGCATCATCCGGCGTTGCTGGACGTGGACACCAGCTTCCGCCCAGGTAAGCCTGAAATCCAAATCGACATCAATCCCGCACGGGCGGCGGCCGTGGGAGTGTTAAACACTCAGGTGGGTAACGAGTTGCGCGCGCTTGTGGAGGGGGTGACTCCGGCGGTTTTCCGTGAAGGTGGCAAAGAGTACGATGTGCGTGTGCGTTTGCAAGAAAATCAGCGTGACATTAAGCAATACTTGGAGCATGTGAGAATCCCTGCAATGAATGGGCGTCTCACCTACTTACGTCTTTTTGCCGACGTGAAAGAAGCGCAAGGTCCGACGACGATCAATCGTCAGGACCGTATCCGTTACATCCAGATCACAGGTGACATCGCGCCGAAGGGGCCTGGGATGGGGGCGGCAATTGCTGACGTGAAACAGCTTCTCGAGAAAGATCACCCGCTCCCGGCGGGCATGAGCTACAAATTCGTGGGTCAGGCCGAGAACTTCCAAGAGCTGCTCGTGAACATCGTCGTTGCCATGGGTCTGGGTGTTTTATTCATCTACATGGTTTTGGCGTCACTCTATGAGTCTTTCGTGACTCCGCTCACGATCATGCTCGTGTTACCACTGGCTGCCTGTGGTGCCTTCTATGCGCTTTTGATCACTCAGAGTTCGCTCGATTTGTTCTCGATGATCGGGTGTGTGATGCTCTTGGGTATTGCGACAAAGAATTCCATCATCTTGGTGGATTACATCAATCAATCAATGCAGGCCGGACTCAACATGCATGATGCGATCTTGAAGGCCGGTAAAAACCGTCTTCGTCCGATCTTGATGACATCGTTTGCGTTGATCGCGGGGATGTTGCCGGTTGCCATTGGCCTGAATGAAGCCTCCAAGCAACGAACAAGCATGGGGGTTGCGATCATCGGTGGTCTGATCAGCTCGACGCTGCTAACGCTTGTGGTGATTCCAGCGGCTTACGGTTACGTCGAACGCAGCCGTCGCTGGGGTAATAAATTCTTCGGTAAGCTTGTGACAAAGGACGAGGATTTTGCTCTTCACAACGAAGCCGCGAATGCAGCTCCGGCTGTTTTACAAAGCAAGGGCGCCGCGGAAGCGACGACAATCACTCCGGACCTTGAACCTCAGGTGTAACCACGCTAGGCTTGTTAAAGGTGGGGTGCTGCTTTGGTTCCGGAAGACCGGCTTTCCGCTCTGTTCTTTGGAGGCGATCAATGAAATCTCTTCTGGCATTTACAGCCGTTCTTTTAGGGCTCAGCAGTTCTTGCTGGGCTACGACTCCTGAATATATTGAAATCAAAGAAACTCCGCCGCTAAGACTAGAAGTTACAGCTTCGGGTGGCGTGGCTTTGCAAACGGGCTATTTGACATCGAAAGGCTCAGTGGGGAGTTACATCCTCGGCGTTAATTTCGTGATGCCGGGGGGGCTGTTCTCGTTTGAATGGCAGGGCTTTGAGGCAGATCACGACACCGGCGAGTTTGCGCTTAATAACAATAAAGCCGCGTCGGTCTTGACGATGTCTTTCATTCCACATGTGCTAGTCTATAGACGCGACGCTTGGAATGTCTATCTTGGAATTGGTTTTGCCAATGTGGGTCTTTATCAGACGAGTCCTGATTACGCGATCAATTACGGAAGTTTTATTATGGCGGGGTTGCTCCGTTATGAAATCACACCGAAGTGGGCCATTCATTACAAAACTCAGTGGTACAATGTTGTTCAGGCCTTCAACGACCAAAAAACAAGTTTTGAGGTCTGGAATCACATGATAGGCACTGGGTATAGCTTCTAAAACTGCCCCCTTACGCTGTCTCGTTGTTATAAACAAAAGAAAAGACACCTTAATCCGCAAATATATCTCCAACTCGTAGAAGGACCTTCTTCCTCAATGAAACCATGTCTACATGCAAACCCTTATCCGGCCCGCGTTGCTGTGAGTGCTTGGTGATAATGTGTCGATGTGAAATCAAGGCTTTGGTGGAGAATACAGAGTTTTTTATTGCCGCAGAGTCACTGCAAACAGACATCCTGTCTGTTGAGGGCTCTCCCCTCAAACTCCCGCTACTCCTGATGCCTCCCGCATCAGGAGTTCCAGGCTTAATTGAGATAATAAAGACGGACCCGGATGGTCCGTCTTTTCCCGGGGAATGGGGGCGGAC
>JBDHWW010000024.1:0-45100 GCA_039810425.1 Pseudobdellovibrionaceae bacterium
ATAAAGTCCCATGCTAAGAGGTATGGGATTCAACTTTATGAGGTTTCACTGAACTGGTCGCATATTCATTTGTTGGTGAAACTTCCCTCGCGGGACGCTTATTTGGCTTTTATCAGAACCCTGACTTCTTTACTGGTGAGTCTATTATCAAAGCTTAAAGGGAGGTCCCTCAAGGGCCTTTTTGATCTTCGCCCTTTTACTAAGATTTTATCTTGGGGGAGGCAGTTTCGGGCCGTGATCGCCTATCATGAACTCAATGATTTAGAGGGGCGCGGGCTTCTGGTGAGAAAGAAGAAAACGAAACGCCCGGGATAGTCATAGCTGTGAGGCCTTCCCCGATGCCGGAGCCTTTTTCCCGAGAGGGAGGATGCTTTCGCGGTAGTTCTCACATGCAAGAATTTCTTCCTCGGTGAAGCCCGCTTTCCGGCGAAGATCGCGATTGATCTTCTCCATACGCTTTGGAAGTTTCTTCCGGAGCGCATTCAACCGCTCTGGAAAATCTTTGGCAGGATCCACCTTTTCAAGGTCACAAATTTTTCGATACCACTGGGAACCAAAATCCACATGACCGATTTCTTCAAAATTAATCTGCCCGACGATTTTCCGAGTGAGCTTTCCGTCGTCCACGCCATCAAGACGCTGAATCAAATAACTGCCGGCATCAAGACCGCTCCCCTCGAGATAACGGTGAACAATCAAAATACGGTCCAAAAGCGCATCTTCGGCGCTCACCGCATCCCAAAGGGCACAGTGAACGGGCCAGTCTCCCCATTTGAACCCAAGATCTTGGATCCCCTCAAGGCAAAGACGCAAGTGGGTGCCTTCCGAAACCGTGACCGCCATCAACTCTTCGCGAAACGCCTGTGGTGCATCCGGGAACTCGACAAGGGTTCGAACACCTAACTCCATGGCCTGAAGTTCGATACTTGCCAAATCGTGGAGCATCCGCGCCTGCCCCTCGAGCTTTGAAAAGCCCAGTTTAGGCGGGTGTAATTTAGAATCCAGGACCTGGATGTCGCGTGCGGGATAGAGCGGGACGGCAAAAGTCCCGCCTTGAACCAGGTGCTCACAGGAGTTTTGAATATTTTTAATCTTTTCCCAAACATCAGGAGTTTCCAAAGTGAACATAGGTGTCTTTTACATCCCGCGGCCTCTCTTGCCAAATATTTCTGAATTTGATCTTATAAACCCATGGGAAAATCATGGAAAAATGCCGGAAAAGTAGAAAGGGCCATGCAAAAAGGCCAAATATTCACCAAACTTGCGCGCGAGATTGCAGTCTCCGCTAAAGCTGGTGGCCCTGACCCCGCGGCCAATTCCCGTCTGCGCATGGCGATTGATGCCGCGAAAAAGGCCTCTTGCCCGACGGATACAATTGACCGTGCGATTAAAAAAGGCGCGGGTCTCTTGGACGACGGTAAAATCATCGAAGAGATGGTCTTTGAAGGCTATGGCCCCCATGGCGTCGGAGTGATCGTCGAATGCCAAACAGATAACAAAAACCGTACAGCCTCAGAAGTTCGCCACGCTTTTAAAACCCATGAAGGCAATATGGGCGAATCCGGCTCGGTGGCCTGGATGTTTGAACACGTCGGTTACATCGTGGCTACCAAAGCCGGCACTTTTGATCCAGACGAAGAAGCGATCGAAGCCGGCGCCAATGAGGTTTACAAAGACGGCGACGCTTATGACTTCTACACAGGCGCCTCGGACCTGGCCTCTGTCAGCGAAGCGTTGGCAAAACGGGGCTGGAAAGTAACGACCGCAGAACTTTCTTATAAAGCAAAAAATCCCGCGGAACTCAACGATGCCCAGAAGAAAGACGTCGAAGACTTCTTAAACTTCCTCGACGACATGGATGACTCACACCGAGTCCACGCCACTCTCTAGTCTAGACAGTTTTTGCAGAGATTAAAAAAATAAAAACCCAGGCTTTTACGGCCTGGGCTTCTGAGGCGGTATCGGATCGGAAACCATTAGTGCTTTTTCAAGGCTTCAGAGATGTAAGAAATGTTCGTCACATCCTCGCCACGGCAGCCATCATCTGGACAGCGGTTGGTCACGGAGCATTTATTAATGCGGTCATAGACGAAGTCGCTTTCACCACGAACCAAAATCCCGACAACTTGCAGAGTGTTTTGATCAAGGACCGCAGAACCAGAGTTACCACCGTAAGTGTCTAAGTTGGCAGTAAAGAACTCAGGCTTTGTGCTGCGAACAACCCCATTATCGGTGATTTTTGTTGGAATGCCCGACGGATGGCCGATTGTGACAACAGTGTCACCCACAGCCACCGGGTCTTTTGCTAAAGTCAAAATGCGATGGCCGCGCACGGGACGGTCCAACTTTACCAGCGCGTAATCCTGCTCACCCGTTTGCTCTCTTTCAAGAACCGCTTGGCAGTGGTAAATTTCAGAACTGCTCACGCTGTTTGGAGCTTCCCCCGTTTGAGACATCCTATACGCAAAGACAAAACTGCTCTGGGGACAGCGAGCAATGTCGATGCAGTGACCCGCGGTCGCAATCATATCATCACCCACCAGGAACGCCGAGCAGAATGCGCCTGAAGGCTGAGAGGCAAAACGCTCTGTACTGCAAAGACCCGCCATCTTTTGAAAGGTTTCAGATCTGATGTCCGTTGTACCGTCACTTTTCGGCGTAAGGCTTGAACTACGAACCACCGCCGCCGTGCTGTCGGCCACTTCACGCAGATCGGAACGACGGACCTGGAAAAACTCCTGGCGATTGTCATCACCATAAACAACTTTATTTTGAATTTTAGCGATGGCGATGGGAGACAGGAAATAACAAAGGGCGATTACGAGAATTGTTTTGACCACCAAACCCTCCTGGTTTCTTCGAAGAAAGATGCTTCATGCATCTTTCTTCATTCTGAAAACAGAACTGTTCGAGGTCAAAAAATTTAGGTCTTAGTTTGTGAATTCAAGACGTAAGCAAAGGCCGTTGCATAGAGGCGAATTTGCTTGAGCATTGAGTGCAAACCATTTGCTCTGCTCGGAGAAAGATTGCCTTCAAAGCCCAGCGCGCGCAAAAACTCCGGAGGTGTTTGCAAAATCTCGTTCGGATTGGCCCCCGAATAAACCCTCAAAAGCAACGCCACAAGTCCCTTCACAATCATCGCGTCACTATCGCCTTGAAGAACCACCTCTCCCTGCGAAGAGAGCTGCGCATGCAGCCAGACCTGAGACTGGCAACCCTTCACTTGATTCTCTGCAGTTTTCAACTCTGGCGGCATCTCAGGCAGTTGCTTACCCATGTCGATGATTTTCTTATAGCGCTCTTCCCAGTCTTTAAGACCTTGAAACTCGCGGATAATTTGATTTTGGCGATCAGCAACTATGGACATATTTTATCAAATGCTTTCCGTAAACGGCTCTCGAGTTGTTGACCAGGCTCACCTAGCAACTCTTTGAAAGACTTTCTATCCAATTCCCTGGCAATCAGGAAGCATTTTCGAAAAAAAACCTCTTGATCATCGTAGTAACCATTCCAGAGGCCACGAGCTTTCTTTTCAAGCATGCGGCGACTCCTCAGTTCGGTTTTGGTCGCCTCTTGCCTATTCAAATACCCCAAAAGATCACTGATTTGCCTTGGCGAGAAATCAAGCATCACGAGCGCTTCTTCCATCACCGCCATCTCGACGTAGGTAAGGTAATTTGCAAGCTCATTCCAGTACTGAATCCCCGCCTGCCCAAAAGAGCTTTTACAATAGAAACTTGTGCACACAGCCCCACGATGGCGCCAAATTCCACAATTTTGTTTTTCACGATTGAAATACGGACAAAGCCAGTCCTCACGCCGGCCGAATTCGTTTTTCTTTCGGTGATTAAACGGCACCTGATAGCTTGGTGGAGCCACCAGGCCAATAGGCAAAACGTACTCGCGGTTTTTGATCTTGCCACGGATGCTTTCAACGACACCCGGAGCCGCCCCGGACTCGTCACTCAGAATTGCCCCGACCACATAGTTTGGTAAAAATGGATAAAAGGTGCAACACTTGAGGTCTGGTTCATAAAAAATCTCGCCCGAGTTTTTCGGCCGGGCCATAATGCAGCTATCGCAGGTCGCTTTGGTTTCTTGAGGATCCATCTGCAAGAGATCTTTGGGTAAAAGACCTTCATAGAGACGAGGAACTTGATATTTAATTTTCATTTCGCTGTGAATATCCCGCCGGAGGCGCTTGCTTATGGCAGCGGTTCATCAAATGTTCGCGGAGCGGAACCAGGACTTTAAAATCCCCTTCCGTCGTCCAACGCCATTGAAAATCGGCACAGTTCACAAAGGCTGGAATTGCATAGACATCCGCTCTTGGAGCCTCAGGGTCTTCGGCGATCACGCGGTCCACCATCGTGGTGACGAACTTCAAGGACTCAACGGGATCCGTGAGCTGATGAATCTGCCAATCCACCACCAACTCCGCCGCAGTCACATATCCAGTTTGTTCCGGAAAAAGCGCCATGCCAAGCTCTGAAGACGAGGAGGTCGAGTAAACAAGATGCAGGTACTGATAGAATTGAATATTTTGAAACTCTTTGGCGATGGCCTGAAAAACCTGTGGATCCGGACCGCCGTTGTGGCCGATCAAGATCACCCTTTTCACGGTGCTTCGACGTATGATTTCTCGTAGCACGCCTTCACGGGTTTCCGCAGTGCTGTCGATGGCATATGACTGAAACTCTCCGCGCGGGAAACCGTTCTCAACAACAAACTGGCGCTCGACTTTTCCAGCCACCAATTCCGGTGGACGAGTTAAATAAACGAATTGGAAACCCGGATTGTTGCGCGCGAGAATTTGTAACGCCGACACCATTCCCATGAAACGTTTTTGGGTGTTGGTATTATAGTTGAGCGAATCCCAAAAATTTTGAATGTGCGCAATCTTCAAAGTGTCTTCGACATTGATGACCACAAGTCCTTGCCGACCTTCGATCAAAACGCCGTCACGGAAAATGCCCTGGACCTCTCCGTACGGACGGGAGAACGAACCACTCATCATGGCCTGGGCGGTAAGACCCAAGATAAGTCCTAGGAAAGATACAAGAAACTTCATGGTGCCCCTTATGACCATAGCTTAAACAATCGAGGCACCAAAAGTGTCACTTTCACAGGGCTCTTGGCAACAAGAATCGCATCTCAAATTGATATATTTTTCATGTGTATTTTCAATATGTTACAACGCATACCTGAAGGTCATTTGGGATGTTTAGGCCTCGAGGTTGCAATGAAAGGGGTTATGGATGCCGCTGCATCTTGGAGGCTTTATGAAAAAGACCCTTTTAATGACTCTTTTGTTAGCGATTTCATCGACAAGCTTTGGCTGGATTGAAAAGGCTCCGCAACAAAAAGCCTATGACTTCAAGTTTAAGTTGAAGTCTGACACCTTTACATACACTCGGCAGGCGGCAAGCTATGAAGAGGCTTACGAGTCAGCTGCACAGGCTTGCTTCAAACACTACAAGGGAGGCCGCCATGTCAGCGAGGACGAAGGGCTGGACATCATTGATGTTTGTGCGAATCCACGCTCTTAGTGCGTTGCGTGTATTTTTTGTAAAAATTGATTCTTTAAAGCCCCGCTTTGATTTATAAAAATAGAATCAACTTCAACTGAGCGGGGTGGCAAATGGGCAAAGTATTAGATTTTCTTTTTGGTAAAGATCCCGATATCTTTGATGAAAAAGGCAACGTCAGCCACAAGCTTCCAAAGAAAAAGTGGGACGCCTGGTACAACAGAACAAAAACGGACCCTCAATATAATTGGCGCAACCACACAGGTGTTGCCGGTGGCGCGGGCTCCAACAAGAAAAAGCCTCAAAATTAGTTATCTCACCCAAGTACGTCTAGCTGATGCCTGATGTCAGCCAGACGGCTCTCGGCATTTCCACCGGGATTTTTCAAAATGAATATATCATTCACTTGATGACCCCACGTATGAACACGGGCGGACTTAATATTAAACCCCGTCGCCGCCAACGCCTTGGTCGCCGAACTTAAAAAGCCCGCCTGATCTTTTCCTTTAAAGCTAAGAATCCACTCCTCATCATCCAACGACACCCACTCCACGTGGTCGTAGATGACTTTCGGGATTTCTTTGTGACCTTGGGAGTGCCTTAACATCTTCTCGATCACCTGCGGGGATTTTGAAGTATTTATCTGGAACCAGTCATAAACTCCCACGCCGCTGAGGGTTTGAATCGAGGCGTGACGAATGCCAAGGCCCAGCGAATACAGTCTTTGCACATACTCCGCTAAAAGGCCCTCTTGGTCGACTTTTGCATGAAAACGCACCCAAAGTTCTTTGCCTT
This sequence comes from Pseudobdellovibrionaceae bacterium, assembly GCA_039810425.1. Classification (GTDB taxonomy): domain Bacteria; phylum Bdellovibrionota; class Bdellovibrionia; order Bdellovibrionales; family Bdellovibrionaceae; genus JACMRP01. Next base: position 6,324 of record JBDHWW010000024.1, read on the forward strand.
TTTTAACCACGATCGGAGCCAGTGCTTCCCCCGCCTGACGGGCCTCCTTTAAGTCCTCCGCGAGCACAGGGGCCGACAGGCTTTGCAAAAGAAACTCATCAAAATCATGAAGGACGTCTTCAAGGCCTTTGAATTTCTTTTTCTGTAACGTGGCCTTCAGCGTAAAATAACTCTGCGTACTTGGCGCATTCATGGCCTCCACGAGATCCCGCAGCAATCGGCCCTTCCATTCATTCCAGGCTTCGGGATTCGTTGCGCAGATATCCAAAACCGTAAAGACCGCCAGACGCATCAGACGTGATCCTTTAGCGCCGATTTTTTCAAGCCCTTCCCAGGTCCCCTTCGCTTTGGGATTTTTGCGAAAAGCGGCGATCGAAAGTTCCAAGTGATTCTTCACAAGCCACGCGACTTCTTCAGTGAAACCCTTTGTGAAACCGTACTTTTTAAAATCACGGCGAAGAATCTCAACCCCGACCGCGGAGTGATCTTCAGAGTGAAGTCCTTTTGCCAGATCATGGTACAAAGCAGACCAGGAAAGAATCTTCCAATCTTCCGCCGTCAGGTTTTTATGAAAAACACGGAGGGGCCCCAGCGCTTTCGGATTCTTATAAACTTCCTTGAGAACAAGGCAGGCCTGCATGATATGCACATCCGCCGTATAACGATGGTACTGATCGTGCTGAACATAACCGACAAGATGACGAATCGCCGGCAGAACTTTATCAATCAATCGCGATTCAAAAACGCTGACTACAAATTCTTTAGAAGCCTTTGGGTCGAGCATCTCTTGCAGAGTTTTACTAAAGGCGCGCGCATTTTTTTCGACCGCTTTTTCTGGGAGGAGGCGATCGAGATTCTCGCGTACTTTTTGCTGGCCGAGTGGATTGGGATAGCTTCTCAGCGCGCTCACAAGGTCCCCCGGATTTGCAAATGGCAGCGCCCGGGTTTTATCCAGGGCCTTCTGAGGACTCGCCGCCACGGCAAAGATCCAGTTCACATAGAAATGACTGCGTGAAAGTCCGCGTTCCAGATCGCGCATGAAATCCTTATGGCTCTTAAAATTAAAAAAACCCGCAAGGTCAAATTGAGCCGTGTTAACCAGAACTTCCCCGCAACCCATCAAGTGAAGCTTCTGGCGAAGAGTCAACAAGTACGCTTTATGATAATTGAGCACACTGAGCGCATGACCGGGATTTTGAAATTTATCCGAATAGAGATCGTAAACCTGTTGAGCTTGCTCAATGTCACGAAGCCCCCCCGGACCATACTTCAAGTTGGGCTCGAGATAATTTGAAATTGAATTAAACCGCGATTCCCGTTGCTTCCGCTCTTTAAGCAGATCTTTAAGTAATTTTCCCCGGAGCTTGGTTTTATTTTCCCAAAGGCGCTTCTGCTGCATGAGCAGTTTCGATGCCGAAGCGGAACTGAGCGGCTTGGCTTTCCAAAGACTGAGGATATCAAAACTCTCAACCCCCTCCGTCCAGTCGCTGGGGTTTTGTGGAACACGGTAACGGATTCTTAAGCCTGCTTGATGAAGCTCGTCCGTCAGGTGTTTCACTTTGTCTTCAGGACCGCAAAACAAGATATCGATGTCTGACAGGGGACAAAGTTCGCCGCGGGACCAGGACCCCAGAATCACCGGCTCACACTCCGCAAAGCTTCGGAAAGATTTTAACTTTTCTTCCAATTGAGAACTTAGCCAGCCCGCAAACTGAGGGCCACCAAAATAGCCGGTAAACCGCACATCCCCGTTCGGGGTCCAGAACACCGGAGGAAAGACTTCTTTGGCAATTTCCCATTGTTCCGGACTCAGAAAGGTTTTACTCATTCGGTTTCCTTTAATTCATTCCAGTTCTGGCGCCGCCCGCCTCTGCATCCTGGAGAGACTTCTGCCATTCCGCAATCTGATTCAAAGCATCCAGCGGAGTGATCTTCGATACAGGATATTTTTTCACTTCCTGCATGAAAGTCCAAAGTCTTTTCTGTTCCACCTCTTCTTCTGGACTCAACTTGGGAACTTCAATCTCTTCGAATGGAATCTCCAGCAGGGAAAGCTGGCTTGAAGTTTCAACTTTTTGCGCTTCAATGGATTTCAATAAACTCTTTGCGCGGCGAACAACTACCGGAGGCAATCCCGCAAGCTCCGCCACCTGAATCCCATAGGATTTTTTCGCAGGGCCCTTGACGAGGGTGTGCAAGAACCGGATTTCACCGTTACTGTCAGCCACCGTCATGTGCGCATTCTGGATTTGCGGGTAAGAGTTTTCTAATTGCGTGAGCTCATGGTAGTGAGTCGCAAAGAATGTCGCCGGCCTCACCTCGGACAACAGATGCTCCAAAATAGATTGCGCGAGGCACATACCATCAAAGGTGCTCGTCCCGCGGCCGACCTCATCCAGAATCACAAGAGATTTCGCCGTTGAATTCTTCAGCATCGCCGCGGTCTCTGTCATCTCCACCATGAAGGTTGAAAGTCCCTCGGAAAGCTGATCGCTTGCGCCAATACGGGTGAAAATCGCATCAAAAACCGGAAGGACCGCTTGATCCGCTGGTACAAAACAACCGCTTTGCGCCAGAATCACTGTCAACGCCACCTGACGCATGATTGTCGATTTGCCGGCCATGTTAGGGCCCGTAAGGAGCAAACAAGCGCCGCTGCGAACCTCGATGTCATTAGGTACGAAGTTTTTCTTTACGGTTTGCTCGACCACCGGGTGGCGTGAGCTTTTCAGAATCAAATCCCGCGGACCCGAAAATTGCGGGCGGACGTATTTTTCCTCTAGACTCAGCCAAGCAAAAGAACTGATCACGTCAAGCTCACTGCATTCGTGCGCAAGAATCATGAGTTCAGAACCCGCCGACAAGACGTCACGGCGGAGGGATTCAAAGTATTCAAACTCAAGATCCCCGCGCTTGGTTTGGGCGGTCAGAACTTTTCTTTCAAGCTCGACCAACGCATCCGTGCAGTACCTTTCCGCGTTCGCCAGAGTCTGCTTACGCTGATAGCTGCTGGGCACTTTATCTTTATGGGTATTGGTGATTTCAATATAGTAACCAAAGACGTTGTTATAACGGATTTTCAAACTTGAAATCCCCGTCTTTTCACGCTCGTCCGCTTCCATCCGCGCCAGCAAGTTCTGAGATTGCGTCGAAAGCTCAATCAACCCATCAAGCTCGGTTGAAACGCCTTGGCGAATCAGGTAGCCTTGCTTGGTCGTGAGCGGCGGCTCCTCAACCAGGGTGTTTTCAATCTTCAACGCCAAGGAGTTTAATTTTTCCAGTGCGGCTGCCTTGACGTTTTCAAGCGGGCGAAGAACAAGCGCCACTTCTAAAGCGCTAAGCCCCGCGCGAATGCTTTGCGAAAGCGCCAGCAAATCACGACCGTTGCACTGGGGCTGGGATATCTTACCCAAGCGGCGCTCGATATCGCCCATCTGCGAAAGAATCTGGCGCGTGCGTTTTAACTCCGTGAGGTGATTTTTCCAAATATCCACTTTATCGTAACGGGCCTCAATGTGCTTTTGATCCACGAGTGGAAAACTCAGCCACTGACGAAGCATGCGGCTTCCGGCAGAGGTGTTGGTGCGATTCACGGAAAAAAACAAAGACCCAAGCCCCTCGCCTTTGTACGTGGAAAACACTTCCAAGTGACGAAGCGTGGTCGGGGTTAATTCTAAACGTTGCTGAAAATCGCGCTCCGCAAAGGCCGACAAAGTTTTTAAAGATTCATCACCACCAAGGGACTTCACGTAAGACAGCAAACGACCCGCCGACATGGGCGCGCCGTCACTCAAAAGCGGATGCCCTGGGTTGAGGATCTCATCATGCTGGCTTACGAGAATCTTCTGCAGCGAAACCTGCTTGCTTTGCTCTTCTTCAAAGAACGCCTTTTCCTCGCCCGAAAGAACGATTTCAGCAACCGGCAAAACCTCCAAAAAACGTTTGAACGTGGCAAAATCTTTAGTTTTAAAGAAAAAGGACTCGCCCGTCGTGGTGTCGACAAAACTCATCGAGTCTTTGTCAAAACTCACCAGGTAGTGGGCCAGCGTGCCGTCGAGTGTATCCGAATCATAGACCATTCCCGGAGTCAGGACGCGAGTCACCGCACGCTTCACAATGCCTTTGGCGATTTTTGGATCTTCCACTTGATCGCAGATCGCCACCTTAAAACCGTGAGCAAGAAGTTTGTTGATCGGCCCCGCCACAGAGTGGTGGGGCATTCCGCACATTGGGGTCTCGTCTTGTGATTTCTTGTTTCTCTGCGTGAGAGCAATTCCGAGAATCGGTGCGGCCTTGACCGCATCGTCGTAGAACATCTCAAAAAAGTCGCCCATCCTGAAGAGCAAAACTTTGTCTTGATGAAGAGATTTGATGTCCCAGTATTGTTTCATTAAAGGCGTTAAATTCTCAGTAGTTGTCATAGCGAAACAGTGTTAACTACAGAGCTTAACTCTATCAACAAAGATGCGTTGCGAAACGCGCTTAACTCGGGGCGAAATGAAAGCTCTTCGACTCTATAGTCCCGACTACGCCCCGAGTGCCTTCATCAGCTTTCCGTAGATGCCATCGAAGCCTCCGTTACTCATAATGAGGATTACATCCCCCCCTCTAGAACGGTCTTTTAACGCCTCAACGATTTGATCCGCACTATCGAAGTCCGCCGCGGTTACGCCCGACCTATTGAGATCATCCACCAACTCGTGGCTCGAGAATCGATCCGTCTCGCTGATCTTTGACTGATCAAAAGCTTTAGCTAGCAACACCTCGTGCGAGCCTTTGAAAGCCTGCACATAGTCCTGCTGAAAGACTTTACGACGTGACGTCGCTGAGCGCGGCTCAAACACCGAAAACACTTTGCGACCCGGGTATTTTTTCTGAATCCCCTTCACGGTTTCGCGCACCGCCGTTGGATGATGGGCGAAATCTTCAATCACAAGAATGCCGTTGGGCTCGCCCAGGATCTCTTGGCGACGCTTCACGCCGTCAAAAGATTCCAGCGCAATTTGAATACGGTTTTCAGAGAAGCCCAGAATTTTCGACAATGCGACCACCGCCGTGGCATTGAGGATGTTATAGTCCCCCGTGATTTGCATATTGTAAGGACCCAAGATTTCACCCTTGTGGTGCACCTCGAAACCAATACCGTTAGCGTCTTGAAATAAAACCTTCGCTCTAAAATCCGCATCGATTTTAAAACCATAGCTGAATGAATTCTTCGCTTTGCAGAGTTTGCGAAGCTCCATGGCGTTGGCATCTTCCGCACAGGTGAGAAGCGTTCCGTTTTCAGGAATAAGATTCATCAATTTTGCGAAAGAATCTTTGACGGCTTGCAGATCTTTGTAAATATCCGCATGGTCAAACTCGACGGACGTCAAAACCACGTGCCTTGGTTTGTAATGAACAAACTTTGGAACTTTATCAAAGAATGCCGTATCGTACTCGTCACCTTCAATCACGAAGTACTTGCCCTCGGGGTTTTTAAACGACTGAGAAAAGTTCTTTGGGATACCGCCAATCATGAAACCAGGCTTCGCCCCCGCGTTCTCGGCCACCCAAGCCATCATGGACGTTGTTGTTGTCTTTCCGTGCGTCCCTGAGATGTTAATACATTCCTTATCCGCGATGATGAATTCGCCCATGGCTTTCGGCAAAGAAGTGTACGGAATGCCGAGCTTCATCAACTCTTGTGCCTCTTCGTTGTTGGCAGAAATCACATTGCCCACGATCACAAAGTCCGGCTTTGGATGAAGATTTTCAGCTTTATAACCCTTCATGATTTTGATCCCGAGAGATTCAATCTGTGTCGACATCGGCGGATACGGGTTAGAATCGCTGCCGGTGACTTTAAACCCGCGATCAGCTAAAAGACCTGCAAGGCTTGCCATAGCCGTTCCGCAAATTCCCATCATGTGTACGTGGCTGTTTGGTTTCAAATCCATTTTTTTCCTTCCCTATACTGCGCTTTTACGGAATCCCTCGACGATCCAGTTGTGGATCTCAGGGCGTAGTTTTGCGAATGATTTGTTCTCTCGTCCATAGAGAACACGGTTTGAGAGGACAACAACGCCAAAATCCGCTTTCGGATCATACCACATCGAAGTTCCAGTGAATCCCGTATGCCCAATCGACAAGAGCGAGAAATGGCTGCCGCAGCTTGCCGCCCCCGGAGTCGGCATCATATATCCGAGCGCCCAATCCCCCATCCCCTGCGGTCGCGCCCGCGAAGCAAAGAGCTTCGCCGTCTTCTGCTTGACGGCGTACCGAGCGATTCCCAAAAGCTGCGAACGCATATTGAGGAGTGCCCACGAAACATCATCAACGCTGCCAAAAAGCCCTGCATGAGTCGAAACTCCACCAAGGGCCCAGCAGTTCTCGTCGTGAACCTCACCGACGATCAGCTTACGGCGCCAAGGGCATTCCTCCGTCGGCGCATAGAGGCTTGTGCGATGCTTGGGTTGATTATCAGGGTGGAATTCCAAGGTTGTGCCGGCATAGAATTTATCTTTAATTCCCTGCCATACCGCATAGAGCCCGTCTTTGTAAAACTCCTCAATCAAGAACCCCAGCACGAGAAACCCCACGTCTGAATACACGCTGTTCGGCGCATCCGAGACGTCGATTTTTGAAATGATCTCGCGCAGTTTTTCGCGGCGTTTGCCGAGTGAAAGATTCAAATCAAGCTCTTTACAAAATGGCATCCACCAAGCAAGGCCTGAAGAATGGGTCAGCAAATCTTGAATGCGCACATTGGTGTGCGGGAACCACGAAAGGAACTCATGCACATGGCTGTCCAAATTCCATTTCCCTTGCTCAAAGGCCACCATCATAGCTTGAACGGTGAAAATCACTTTCGTGAGGCTCGCAATGTCGTAGTAGGCATAAGTGTCGCCGACGCTCACGTCACAAACCATACGACCGCCTTGATAAGCCCGCACGACAACGCCTGGCGTGGTGTCGACGATGCGTGATTTCAGTTGCTCCATCAGTTTCTTTTCAAGAACTGAGTATTTCATTTAAGGTGCTCCTTCTGCATCAATCCATAGAGATCCCTTTTTGCCACCGCTTAAAACCGCTCTCGTATACAGTGGCAAGGGTCGTTGGATCACGCCGTGTCCAGCTTCTATTCCGCTAAAAACAGGAATGTCTAGTCGTTCGGCCCAGGACTTAAAAACCTGAGGCCATAAAGGTTTGCCATCCGGCTCTGCGCCCCCGAGAATCTCCCCGATGATGAGGCCTTTACATTTTTTAAACAGGCCGGCTTGACTGAATTGTTCCAGCACGCGGTCCACGCGATAACCGCGCTCGCCGAGTTCTTCGATAAAGAGAATCTTTCCGTCGAGATTTAACTGATACGGGGTTCCCAAAGTGCTTTGCAAAGTAATCAGATTTCCGCCGACGACCGAAGACTTCACCGGCTTCATTTTGAGCGCGGCTTCATTCATAGCTTTGATTTTCTTGAACTCCACCGAAGTGGTCTTGCCAAAAATCACGTCCATGGTTTCTTTTTCAATCTTTGCCGGCACCTTGCCACTCCCCATGCGATCTAACACCGAAGCATGCAGTGTCGGCCAATTCCACCTTTGTTCGAAGTACACGTGCAAAGACGTGATATCGCTGATACCCACCAAAAGCTTTTGCTGCCTTGGCTTGACCTTATCCAAATATGGCAGCAACCGGTTTGAACCGTAACCACCACGCATGCACCAAATCACTTTTGAGTCTTTGGCTTCAATCGCAGCTTTTAAAAAACCAAAACGCTTGTCATCGGAGTTGGAATGCAGGAAATGCTTTTGAATCAAGTTCTTTGGAATCCGCGGAACCAATCCCCACTTCAATAAAAACCGGCGCGCCTTCTCGATATCCTCAGGTTGCGATGCAAACCCCGGAGAGACCACATCGACAATGTCCCCTTTTTGCAGATACCGCCACGCCATTAAAGACCTCTTTTCTTGGCGCCAGCCATCGCCGCTTGAATCGTCTTCCTGTGTTTCTTGCCGCTGAAGATCTCATCAAGTTCCCTGGCTTTTAAAAGCTTTGAAAGTTCCGGATCCTTAAGAATTTTTCCACGAAGGTGTTCGCCTTTTTCAAGACCATGGCTCAGACGCTGAACATGGGCATAGGCAATTTCACGGCTAAGGCCTTTTTCAACGAGTGCGAGCAAAACGTGTGAACTAAAAAGTTGACCTTGCGAACTGTCGATATTTTCTAGCATGCGTTTCTTATTCACCTCAAGCCCCTCTAGCAGGCTTGCCATGCGATTCACCGCATAGTCCGAAACTATAAACGCATCCGGAAAGATCACGCGTTCCGCCGAAGAGTGACTGATGTCGCGTTCATGCCAGAGAGGGATATTTTCCATTGCGGTGAATGCATAGCCCTTCACCAAACGGGCTAGACCCGTGATGTTTTCCGCACTGATCGGATTTTTCTTATGTGGCATTGCGGAAGAGCCCTTTTGCCCTTTACTAAAACCTTCCGTCACTTCCGAAACTTCACTGCGTTGAAGATGCCTCAGCTCAATCGCCAAACGTTCAAGCCCCGACATCAGCATCGCAAGACTCATGATCATCTCGGCATGGCGGTCGCGCGGAATGACTTGAGTCGCGACGGTCTCTGGTTGTAAACGAAGTTTTTTAGCCACCTTCGTCTCCACGTCCACACCCATACTCGAGTATGTCCCAACCGCACCGCTCAGTTTGCAGATCATCATTTGGTCCAGTGCGCGATGCACGCGCGCTTGATGACGTTTAAATTCCGCAAGAAAACCCATCATTTTAAAACCGAATGTCGTCGGCTCCGCAAACATGCCATGGGTGCGGCCCGCGCACAAAGTGCCTTCATGCTTTTTCGCAATTGAAGTCAGAGCCTTTTCCAACGCCGTCATGGATTTTTTAAGCACCTCGCCGGCCTCGCGGACTTGAAGACTAAAAGCGGTGTCCAAAACATCTGAACTCGTCAGACCGAAGTGGATGTATTTGCCGTGCGGCCCCACGTTTTCAGCCACACTAGAGACAAATGCAATCACATCATGTTTGGTCTGCTTTTCAATTTCAGAAATACGCTTTACACTATAGCGGCCCTTTTCAACGATGGCTTTGGCCGCCGCACGCGGGATGATCCCCAGTTGCGCCTGAACTTGCGCAAGAGCGCATTCAACTTCCAGCATTTTTCCGAAGCGATGGTCCAAATCCCAGATATTCCCCATTTCAGGACGTGTGTAGCGCTCAATCACGGTGTTCCTTTTCCTTCCTCTGTTGCAATAACTTCCACCACTTCATGAGTGAATCACGAATCAAAGTCTGGTTTTCAAATTGCTCATCCCAAGAAAAATTTTTCCAGATTTCCGCGCCATCCAAAAAGACATTACTAAAACCCATCTTGTGACGGCGAGCTTCGCCCCCCTCGGCATAGACCGGGAACGATGACGGACCGATTTGTGAGTACGTATAATAAAATTCCTGCGGATACGACTGAATCTCCGGCAATGACAGCGGCAGACGGTCGCGCAAAATATCCATCAGTTTTTCACCGCGAATCCGCAGATACTCTTTATTAAAGCGCTGCACGTTCGGAATACGAATCCACATGTCGAATTGATCTTCCAAGGCGGTTCTTTGAACAACCATCAGGTTCTGATGGGTCCAAGGACCGGTGATTTGATCTACGAGCAGCGCATGGATCGGAAGCGCATCCCGCTCAGGACAAGCGGACATTTTCATGCGATAGCGCACCCAACACCATTCCGGTTCGAGCGCCCCCTCAGGGAACAGGCGTTTTGCGATCTTCGGGGTAACGAAATAACTTTCTTCGCTGCTGAGCATCCACACGACTTGTTCAACATGCATAAGCCCCGAACGCTGCTCACCTTGAAGCTCAATACCGGAAATCGTTTTTTTGGTTTTGAATGAAAGATCCAGGATCTCTGTCTGCTGATGAACTTCCACATTTTTCTGTTTCAGCCAGTCGATGGCCTTCTGTTGACCCGCACGGGTTGCCTTGCGAACCGCGAACGAGTTCATGAGCTTTAACGCCTTACCGGCCAAACTAGCCCGCGCACTCGGCACATACGTGGTCGAACCCCACTGATGGGCCAGATGCATAATCCAGGATTGGTTGAAATTCTCCGAAGCCCATTTCTGAATGCCGACAAGGTTCTTATAACCCTGTTTACCACTCATAAGCGAATCGCAAACTTCTTTGTTCTGATTGTTTTTATCCAGGCGGTACTGGGTGAGTGAACTCTTGAGCTCCAGCGGCCCGTCGCTCAACCACAGCGTAAAGCCCTGATCGACGGACTCAAAGGCATCTTCAGAAAAAATACGCTCTCCTTGAGTGTCCGTCATATCGTCGGGTCTAAAAAATCCAAAGGGGCCTTCGACATCTTCCGGCGGCCAAACGCCGAGTTTGGATGTGACATCAATCAACACGACAGGAATGTTTTCACGTTGAAGTTCTGTGGCCAACCAATAACCCCGGCCGTAGGCAGAAACGATCAAAACTGATGTATTTAGGTCCATGAATTCATTAGAAAATCCCTCATGTACAAAGTCAAAGATTCTGTAACATTTCCGGTGGGCGGAAAACGATTTTTACCTTAAGCCCAAGACCCCGACAAATGAGTAATTTTGCGGCATTTTCAGAGATTGCAATTGTGTCCCTTGAAAAAACTCGCGAAAATGATCCTGAAGGACTTTTATGCGCTATTTCTCATCACATTTAAGTATCCAGATCCTCACGGCTTCTTTCTTAAGCTTGTTTATTTGCCAGCTTTCCTCTGCAACTCCGACTTCGACACCCTCCGGCACGCAAAATTTTTTCGATTTCTCGGCGAATGATATCCACGGCAAGAAGATTCATTTCACTCAGTATCGAGGCAAGGTCGTTCTCGTTGTCAACACAGCTTCCGAGTGCGGTTTTACTCCGCAAATGGCCGATCTCGAAGAATTGCAAAAGAAATATTCCACCAAAGGATTTACGGTTCTCGCCTTTCCGTCGAATGATTTCAAACAGGAAAAAGGCAGTCGCGAAGAGGTCCAAAAATTCGCTCTAGACAAATATCACATTACTTTCCCGATGTTTGATAAGGGTGCGGTGACGGGGGCCGACCAACAGGATGTCTTCAAGTTCATGACGGAACAAAAGCCGGGCATGATCTTTAAAGACGTCCGCTGGAACTTTGAAAAATTCCTGATCAACCGAGAGGGAAAAGTCATTGAAAGGTGGAGTTCTATCACCTCTCCCACATCAAAGTCGGTCCTTGAGAAGATTGAAAAGGCTCTGGCCGCCCCAATGTGAGACTTTTGCTGTCTCATAACAAGACTGAACTTCAGTTTTCCCTGATTTTTCGCGATAATAATCTCAGGGGGATACCGTGAAAATTCAATTTCTTGCGTTGATGATTTGCAGTTCATTGGCGGCTCCTGCTTTTGCCAACAGTTACCTTATTGGCAACAACTCTTCTGATCAAAAACATTACCTCATTGCCCAATCAGATCCGGACGAGGCCTACGATCCTTTCTCAGACTATAGTGAGTTCGACGAAGCTTCCGACGAAGAGGCTGACATCAACTTCTTCCGCAACGGCCGATTCTTCACGATTGGCCTCGCGACAGGATTGCGCGGATTCACCGGCAATTTTGCAAAAACCTATTCTAGCGCGCCTACTTTCGGCCTTTACCTCAGCTACTTTTTTGATTTGCGTTTGGCGCTTTCAATGGGTTTCCTCACTGGTGATAACGCAGCGACTATCGGGACGGCGGCCGCCGACTATACCGGTAATGTATCTTTCACGAGCATCAACTTCGACCTCAAGTATTACTTGAATACTCAAAACGTAACCCGCGGACTTGCAGATTTAAACCCATATATTATTGGCGGTTTTGCTCAGTTCTACCGCACCTACACTATTTCGGGCATTGAGGGCTACAGCCGTGACCAGACAATGGGCATCGAAGTGGGTGCGGGCCTTGAAGTGCCGCTCATGCGTAAAAAAGCTTATCTTGGAATTCAGGGTATGTATCACTACGTGAACTTCCCGGATGAGAATTCAAAATTTATCAACGATGGCAACAGCTCAATCCCACTCACCCGCACAGTGTCGGGCGATCTCTACGATATCCTCCTGGTTCTAGGTATGAATTTTTAGACTCAAGCAACCCACCGCACATTCAACAGCACCGTTGCAGTCAATCTGGAGGTTTTGAAATCCGTGAGTTGTTGTCAGTTTGTCGTTAACGCATCTTCATTAAAAGACCAAGAATTTGTAACAACATCCCGACAATGATGAATCCGGGCGCATACCAACGCAAAACCCATTTCCAGTGCGGGTACATGGAGTAGCTCACGAAACGATCTTTGGCGATGAACTGAGTTTCTTTTTCTTTCTCACTCATGCCATAGTTAATACTGAGCAAGAGTCCGAGCGCGATCACCGGAAGAATCCAGTTGATCAGTAAAGAGTCCATGGACTCCATAATGCCTTTGCCAAAGAACCGAACGTCCCGGAACATGGAGCTGGAAAAAGATGGAATCATTGCCAGTGCGAGCGCAAAAGCTCCCGTGATCCACGAAGCTTTATTGCGGTTTAACTTCATTTTCTGGCTGGTACTGTCAACCATGTTAGAAACGATGGTCTCCATCAAACCGATACTCGCGTTCAGTGCCGCAAGGTATAAGCAACTAAAGAACAACAACCCGAAAAGCAACCCGCCACGGAAGTCCAGAAAAAAGCGCGGCAAAGTTTCAAACAAAAGTGCTGGATCCGTGAGCGGCACATTCGATGCCTGAAACGCAATCGGGAATACCAGCAAGACCGCGATCAGCGAGATCCCTGTATCCACCAGAGTCACGCGAAAGCCCGCCGTGGGAACATGATCTTCATCCTTCATATAACTTCCAAAAGTCACAAGTGTTCCAAAGCCCACGGAAAGCGTAAAAAAAACATGACCGACGGCATGGATAATCGAAGAGTAAGTCAGTTTTGAAAAATCGGGATAAAACAAGAAACGCAAAACTTCTGATTCTGAGGGGAGCGAGGTTGAACGGAAAACCAGGAGCAACACCAAACTCATAAAGAGCGGCATCATGTAGGTGATAAACTTCTCAAGACCTTCTTGAACGCCTTTACCGACGACAATGATTGTGAGAAGTACGTGCACACTCGCAAGCGCCCACTGCAACCATCCATTCTGCATAAGGGTCGCCAGAGACGCCGCCGAATAGTGAACTTCCGTCGACACCACCACTTCCATTAAAAAGCGGCTTAAGAAGTGTAAAACCCAACCCGAGATCACGGCGTAGTACGAAAACACGACAAGACTTAATAAAACAGAAAAACGCCCGGCCCAAGCAAAGCCTCTATTTCCGGACTTCCGGGCAAGCAACTGAGTGGCCATGAGCACACTCTGACGAGTAAATTTACCAAGACTCAGCTCCGCGATCAATAGCGGCAGGCCCACGGTCAACGCCATAAACACGTACAGCAAAACAAAGGCTCCGCCCCCGTTTTCGCCGACCACATAAGGAAAACGCCAAAGATTTCCAAGACCACAGGCAGAGCCGATGGCCAAAAGGTAAAATCCAAAGCGTGTCCTCCACGAGCCGCGCTTCGCCGCCATTAAGACCCCTTACGGCTCTTCATACAGAAGATACGGATTGGAATCCCTTGCAGTCCCCAGCGCTCTTTGATGTTTTTAATCAAGAAGCGGCGGTATGCATTCGTCACCCCTTGTGGATGGTTCGCAAAGGCGATAAATGCCGGCGGCACCTGGTAGGTTTGCGTAAGGTAATAAAACTTCACATTGTTATTACCGTAAACCGGAGCCGGCGCTTTGCGGATCGTTTCAAAGAAAAACTCATTCAGTTCCGCCGTCGGGATTTTGCTAAGAAGTTTTTCGCCGACACGCTCTACCTCTTCGTACAGGTCATTCAAACCATGCGACATCTTCGCACTTGTAAACACCACCGGAACATCATCAAAGAAATGAAACGTGCGTCCAACTTGCTCACGGAAAGTTTTGCGGTATTCAGGAATATCTTTTTGACCAAGGTCTGATTTATTCGCAACCAGAATCACACCGCGATGATCTTCAAGGATCGCCTGCATAATCTTCGCATCTTGATCCGTAGGACCGATAGTTCCATCCACCACGAGCAATACGAGGTCGGCGCGACGGATCGCCTCTTGGGATTTGAAAGCGGAAATGATTTCCAAATCGTCTTCCCGGCGAGCGGAGCGGCGCAGGCCGGCGGTGTCGACGAGATAGAATTTTTTATCCTTCACATAGAACGGAGACTCCACTGAATCAATCGTCGTTCCGGCGATGTCGGAAACAAGCATGCGATTCGTACCCAGGATCGCGTTACTGAGTGAGCTCTTACCCACGTTCGGCTTACCCACGATGGCAATACGCAGGCCCTCTTTGATCTCTTCTTTGTGCTCAGGGATTTGCCGAGTCACCCACTCAAGGATGTCTGAAACCCCCCGGCGCTGTTCAAACGAAGCCGCGACGATATCCACCCCAAACTCATAAAAATCAACTTTCGCCAACTCTTCATCAGCGACACTGTCGACTTTATTAATCACGAGCAGGAAAGGCTTTCCTGTCTGCTTTGCAATGCGGATAATATCACGATCCTCAGGCACCAGCCCCGCACGCCCATCCATCACCGCGACGATCAAATCGACGCTATAAAGGAATTCAGAAACCTGTTCACGAATGAGCTTTGAGAACAAGTCACCGGCCTCCGTAATACCGCCGGTATCAATCATATCAAATTGCTTGCCCCAGATTTCAACCGGCTCAATCAAAATATCACGAGTCACGCCCGACTGGTTTTTCACCACAGCCTTACGCGTCTCAGTAACAATGTTAAATAACGTCGACTTCCCCACATTGGGACGGCCGATGACCGCCACCTTGGGGATACCCATCATGCGACTTTCAACAACATCTTCATTCTTCATTGTTTCGGACATATCCCAACTCCTGCATGATGCGCTTATTGTTAAACCAGTCCGCTTTAAACTGAACCTTCAAATCTAAAAAAACTTTTCCGCCAATGAGCTGCTCGATTTCTTTACGGGCGGCAGTGCCGATCTCTTTCAAGTTCGCCGCCCCTTTGCCGATCACAATCGCTTTATGATTTTCTTTAGCGACAAGGATCTCAGCATAAATCTTCGGGCAAGGCTGGGCATCTTCATCAAATTTCAAAATGCGCACTGCCATACTGAAAGGAATCTCTTGATGAATGAACTCAAAGCACTTTTCACGGATTACTTCCGCGACGAGATCGCGCACATTATGCGGTGTAAAGAGTTCGATATCATACAACGGTGCCGGGCTCTCAGGCATCAACGTCAGGAATTCAATCAGCAAAGCCTCACGGTTCTCTTGATCGCCATCGATGTCTTTCGCGGAAACCTGGAAGGCCTTACCGCCAGCTTCCTCGATCATGCGCTTTAAGATCATGATACGATGCTGCTTTTCTTCGATATCCGACTTAGTGATGACTCCGGCCCACGGTTTTCCACTGGCAGAAACCATCTTGATAACTTTTTCAGCATCTTCAGGATTCTTTTCATCAACACTCAAGATTGCAAGCAGCGCATCGGACTGCCCGATCACGTCCTGCGCCTCCTGAGAAAGGAATCCATTTAAGCCTTTGTCAGCTTTGATAAGCCCGGGAGCGTCTACGAAAACAATCTGACCCTCATCCGTACTCCAAACCCCCAGTACGCGCCGCCGAGTGGTCTGGGGTTTTTCTGTCACGATAGAAACCTTCTCGCGAACGAGATAGTTCATGAGCGTGCTCTTCCCCGCATTTGGCTGACCGATCAGCCCTAAAAATCCTGCTTTATAACTCATGTGCCTTTCTCCTTCGGCAATAATTCGAGAGCTTTTTTCGCCGCTTCTTGTTCAGCGATTTTTTTACTACGTCCTATTCCCGTCGCCAAATTGGTCTCTTTTACGCGGACACAAACCGTAAAAGTGCGGTCATGGGGAGGGCCGTCTTCACCGATGATCTCGTAAACCGGCGCCTCTTTCGTTTCTTTCTGCATCATCTCCTGCAGACGAGTTTTATAATCCTTTTCAAAGTCCTGGGCCGGGTCGATCTCGTCAACAAGCTTTACAAAATCGCGGCGAACGAATTCTCGCGCGGATTCAAAGCCCCCATCCAGGAAGAGCGCCCCCAAAAGGGCTTCGTATACGGACGCGAGCAAACGCGGTTTCTGAGCGCCGCCCGTCATGGTTTCGCCTTTTCCAAGGTGGAGGTACTTGGGCAGGTCCAAAACAGATGACAACTTTGCAAGGACATCTTCATTGACCAGGCTTGCCCGCTTCTTGGAGAGTCCCCCCTCCCCGTCTCCGGGGAAGCGTTCCATGAGGAACTCACCAAGCACAAGATCCAAGACCGCATCACCCAAGAATTCCAGTTTCTCGTTGTGATCACAGCGCTCACGCAACTCATGCGCAAAGCTCTTGTGCGTGAGCGCACGCTCCAGTAGTTCGCTTTTCTTAAACTTATATGAAAGCTTCTGTTCTAGATCCGTCATGAAAGAATCTCCCCGACGAGGTGTCCTTCCATACGATTCTGAGTGGAGTTTTCGTATTTCAAAATCTTAACATCGACTTCTTGACCGGACCAGTGACTGAGAAATCCATCAGCACCGAGGATCTGCACTGGCCAGTAGTCGCGGCTGAGTGCTTGACCGCCCTTGGCTGAGTTCTTAAGTACTAAAACCTTCTTCTGGGTTCCGGCTTGCGCTTTTGCCAGGGTTTCAAAGCGGTGAAGACTCAGTTCACGCAAACGTGAGGCGCGGCGAACGCGCTCTTCGTTGGGGACGCTCACTCCGTAAGTCACGGCCCGTGTCCCAGGTCGTTCGCTATACGGAAAGACATGAATCTTCGTCCAAGCAAGATCTGCAAGTGTTAGGTAGGTGTCTTCAAACTGCTCCTGGGTCTCTGTGGGAAAACCCGCAATGACATCCATACCGACAAAGGCATTCTTCACGCGCTTGTCGATTTGGCTGAGCGCCCGCGTAACGTCGCTTTGCGTGTACTTACGCTTCATCTTATCCAACACATCCGTATTCGCGCTTTGGATGCTCATGTGGAAATGCGGGCACATTTTGTCATCTTGATAGAGATCCAGCAATCGTTCTGAAAGCTCTACCGGCTCCAAAGATGACAAACGAAAACGTGGCATTTTGGTTTTTACCAAAAGTTGTTCAATCAGATCCTCGAGCACGAACTTCCTACCAAACTTCTCGTCTTCATAGTCGCCAATGTGAACACCGGTCAAAACCGCTTCACGGACACCTTCCGCATAAAGATCGTTGACGCGGGCGATGAGGTCCGCCACAGGAATGCTGCGCGATTTGCCACGAGCGTAGGGAATAATGCAGTAAGTACAGAAACTGTTGCAGCCGTCTTGGATTTTTAAGAATGTGCGTGTGTGGGATTTCTCAATCCCGCCACCCATTTCAAGATCTTCTTTCTTGAAGATGTTGGATTTAAAGACCTTCTCGGTGAGATCGCCCTTAAAATATTTATTGAGAAGCTCAGGCAACCGACCTTTGTGGGAATTAGCCACCACCAGATCCGCTCCAGGAAGATTCTCAAACGAACCGGTATCAACTTGGGCCGCACAGCCGGTCACGACCACCGTACAGAACGGATCGCGCACTTTCAGGCGGCGAATGTATCTCACCGCTTCCTTAGTTGCTTCCGCCGTCACCGCGCACGTGTTGAGCACGTGAATACGTGACTCGCCATCTTGGTGAGCAAAGCCATTGTTTTGCAGGTTCTTTTGCAAGAGCCCCGCATCGTAAGTGTTCACTTTGCAACCAAAAGTATGAACCTTGAATTTCATGGAATTGTCTACAGAGTGATCCATCCGCCTCCCACGAGTTGTTTATCACGATAGAAAACCGCTGCTTGCCCCGGAGTGATCGCACGCTGTGGGTTTTTAAATTTTACCTTAAAGCCCGTCGGCGTCCTGAACACCCGCGCCGGATAGCCTTTTGTCGAGTAGCGGATCTTGACGTTCATTTCTTCCCCGTCCTGGACGTCCGAAAGAAGTTTTGGTTCAATCACGTCCACTTCGCTGGCAAAAAGATATTGCTCATCACCGATCCAAACCGTGTTGGTATCCGCTTCGATTTTTAGAACGAACATCTTTTCATGATGATCAATTCCCAAACCTTTAGATTGGCCAATTGTGAATGTGTGGATCCCGTTGTGACGGCCCATAACCTCACCGTTTGGATGGCGCTTTAAAAAACCTTTTTTAGAATCAAGGACTGTTTTATCGACCTGTGAAGCGATAAAGTTGTCATAACCCCGCCCCCCCACAAAGCAAATACCAACCGAGTCTTTTTTGCGGGCATTTAATAAACCCACCTTTTCCGCGTAAGCCCGTACTTCCGGCTTTTTCATATGGCCAATCGGGAATAATAATTTCGATACGATCTCGGGATCAATCGTAAACAGGAAGTAAGTCTGGTCCTTCCAGTCGTCCGCGCTCGTTTGGATGTGCGATTTACCGCTTTCATCTTGAACGATCCGGGCATAGTGCCCTGTCGCCAAGTAGTCACACTCAAGCTCTTTCATTTTACGAATCAAGTGGTCAAACTTCAGATACGTATTGCAGTTCACACACGGAAGTGGTGTCTGGCCGTCAAGATAGGCCTTCAAAAAAGGTTCAATAACCGCCGCACGGAACTTTGCTTCGCAATTTAAAACATAAAATGGAATCCCCAGACGATCCGCCACATCGCGGGCATCGTCCACGTCAATACTCGAGCAACAAGTGCCGTGGCCCTCTTCGATATCGCAGGTGGTGTAATCCCACACTTGCATCGTTGCACCCACAACTTCATAACCTTGCTCCACTAACAGGGCCGCAGCCGCAGAGCTGTCAACGCCCCCACTCATGGCAACAAGCACGCGTCCTTTAGACATGCTTCACCTCTGACTCTGACTCCGCTTCAATCTTGCGGAGTCTTTCAACAACAGCTTTCAAAGTTTCAACAAATTCATCCACCTGGGTCAGGCTATTCCCCCAACCAAGACTGACACGCAGACTGCTCTGCGCCTCTTGACGGGAAAGGCCCATCGCCAGAAGGACCGGGCTTGGTTCGGGATTGCCACTGCTACAAGCGGCGCCCGTGCTGACGGCATAGCCTTTGATATCGAGGCTCATCAGCATCGTTTCGCCGTCGACACCGGGGATTACCAAGCTTGAAGTGTTTGGCAAACGCGGGCCTTCACCGGCCGTCACGACCGCTCCCAAGATTTCCGCAAGAATTCTTTTTTCCATATGGTCACGGAGCTCACCCACGGTCTTTGCGTGCTTAGCCACTTCCGGAAGCTTCTCAGCCATCACGCCAAGGCAAGCAATACCAAGCACGTTCTCCGTGCCTCCGCGGCGATGACGTTCTTGTGCGCCTCCATCAATCAATGAAGCAAAGTGAGAACCACGTCTTGAGAAAATGAAACCGCTCCCTTTGAGGGAGTAGAACTTGTGTCCGGAAAACGAAGCAAAGTCCACGCCGAGCGCTTGCAGGTCCACCGGCACTTTGCCGAAAGCTTGCACGCAGTCTGAATGAAAGAGCGCGCCTTTCTCGTGCGCAAGCTTTGCCATTTCAGCCACCGGAAAGACCGTGCCGGTTTCATTATTCGCAAACATCACGGAAACCAACGCTGTTTCTTCGGTGAGATGGGTGCGGTAAAAATCCAAGTCGAGCTGGCCCTGGCGATTCACGGGAATGAAATCCACCCGTGCGCCCAGAGCCTTTAAGTGGGCCATCGTTTTGATAATGCTGGGATGCTCGACTTCCGAGCACAGGTAATGCGTACGGCGCGCAAGCTGCGGCTTCACCACCATCGTTTGGTAATGATCAAAAAGGCCCTTCAATACTGTGTTGTTGGATTCAGAGCCGCCGCTTGTGAAGACAATCTCCAGCGGATGGCAGCCGAGATTTTTAGCGAGCACCTGACGAGTGTCGCGCAGAATATTCTTAGGCTGACGTCCAGCCCAGTGTATCGAGCTGGGATTTCCCCAAGCATGAAGGAGCCCAGGCACTGCCGCGATAACGTCATCACTCACCGGAGTGGTGGCGTTATGATCAAAGTAGTTTGCTTTGAGTGAGTAGAGCGTGCGGATTTCATCCATAGAGTGCCGGACCTTACCACAAAGTGAAATTCCAGAAAACATATAAGATCTTAATAATTTACGAAGCACCTCGATCCTTATATGACGTCCTACCGTTAAAGTTTCGTTCTTTTTGTCGGAGTTTTAGACAGTAAAAAATACAGACTCCTCGTGGAGTAAATAAAACTAGACCTCTTGAGGGCGCTTTCCTCTAGAAAGCCTTAAGGAATTTCATCACTTAGGCCGATAAATGAACTGTATGACTAAAGTCAATTGGCAGGATCATTTTACGAGCGCGAAACAAGAGGCGGCGAATCTTTACTCCAAAGACTCCACCAATGTTTCGCTTTTGATGTTTTGTTTACGTTCCAAGCTGATTCCAGCGGCGGAATATCTCGAATGGGCAAAGGAAAATTTTCAAATTCCTGTCCTGTCTGAGAAGTTTTTCCAGAGCCACAAACCCCAAGCCGAACTGTACAAGAAATGGCAGAATATCCACAAATGGTCTAATGAGTGCCTGCCGATTGCCGAGTGGGATGGGGTTTTGATCATCGCCTGCCTCGAAATTCCCGAGGATTATGGCAACGTCAATCCAACCACTTTCGTTTTAACTTCACACGAATTTTTGGACCAGACATGGGCCCTTTACAACAAGTCTGAAAAATCACCGGCTGCCACGGGGAATGCCTTTGCCGATATGACTGCCCTTGCCGCCACTGTTATTGACAAGCCTGGCGATGAAGAAAATCTTTTTGGTAATAACGGCGAACTCATCTTGAAAGACGATTCTTCCTCTGAAGAAGAAGGCTCCACCGGCGCACAGGACGAACAGTCTTCTGGCGAAAAACCAGAAGACATGGAAGTTTCCGCCAGCGAAGAAGCCTCGGGAATGCCCGAAGGCCTCGTGGGCGACTCTCCCGCTCCCAAAATGGAGGCCCTCTCGAATTTCGCAAAACCAGAACCGGTCGCACTTCAGCCGATGAGCGCAGAAATCTCGCGTGAACTGAACGCAAAGATTGAGGCCGCGGCGGTGGAAGACGTTCCCGTGACGGTGGAACTGCCAAAAAAAGGGCCGCGCACGAGCGTGCCTTTAATGGCAAACATCATGGAAAAAGAGAAGGTCGGCAGTGTTGCTGCCCTTGATGATATGGAAAAAATCGACGATCACGAGGTGGAGTTCCCGAACAAAAAACAAATCACTCCGATAGCGAGCGTTTCAACGGGTGAATTCCCGTCTGTTCCGGTAAAGCCAACAATGAATCCGGCGGACTCCGCGGCCTATTTCCTCGAAAAAATGCGTAAACAAGCCCAAAATCAATTCGACAGCGACGTGATCTCAAGTTTCCAGGAGCTAAAAACATTTTTTAAAAAATCAATGCTACTTGCGATTGGCGAAAAAGACACTCTGGTAAAACCGATTCTTTGGGACTCCGGCTTTGACGTCAAGACGCCGGCGGCTCCTGAATTTAATTTAAAAACTCCGAGCATCTTCAAAGTCGTTTCCGGAACGCAAAAGCCCTATCACGGCTATGTCGTTCCGAACGATTTGAACGAATCTTTCTTTGAGTCCTGGAACCATGGCCAAATCCCCGACCACGTGACCATCGTGCCGTTGATGGATGGGGATATTTTGATCGGTATGATCATGGGTTTTGGTGAAAAATCCACCTACAACAAGAGTGTTCTGCAATTCACAGAGAATGTCGCCAAGGGCCTTTCCACGAAACTCCTCAAAGGCCCAACGGCGAAAGTGGCGTAGAGCAGAGGGTTGAAACCGCAAGCCCGCCTCCGCAAAGCTTAAAGCCTCGATAGCCCTAAACTTGCGCCGAGACCGTGAGATTTCTTTCGTTCGGGGCGGCGAGCTTTTCGATCGTCACACGGATTTTGTACCAATTGAGCGGCAATAAATCCTGATTCAAACGGTCTGACCACTCGATCACGATCAAACCTTTTTTAGATCCGAAAAGATCCCAAAAACCCGTGCTTTCAAGATCGTCTTCGCTTTCTAAACGATAAAGATCGACGTGATCCATCGAGACATCGCGGTTTTTATAGTGATGATGAATAGCAAATGACGGGGAGGCTGTTTCCTGAATTCCCAAGCAGTCCGCCAGAGCTTTTACAAGCTCGGTCTTTCCCGCCCCGACAGGACCTTCTAAAAGCAACAAACTGCGTTCTTTAAAAAGTTTCAGCAGCTCTAAGGAGACGACACCAAGGTCTTTCGGCGACTTCGTATGAAACTTCTTTACGACCTTGTAATTCGTCATTTTATCCCCTAAGAATGCCACTCATCTTGCGAACAGACTTTTCAAGGCCCTCTTCAAGGGCATAGCAGATTAACGAGTGGCCGATATTCACTTCACGCAAATACGGTAATTTTTTAATGAGCTTGGTATGATGATAATCCAAACCGTGACCGGCATGGACCCCCAAACCAAACGCATGAGCCAAGTGAGCCGCCTTCACAAGACGCTCCCATTCTTTTTGTTTTTTCGCGCCCTTTAACAACACCCAGTGGCCCGTGTGAAACTCCACAGCGTCAGCACCAAGATTGTAACTGGCTTCGACTTGCGCCAAGGACGGATCAATGAACATCGAGATTTCAATTCCGCGCATTTGCATCTTCTCAACCATCGGCCTCATTTTTTTTAAACCTTTAACCACATTGAGACCGCCTTCCGTGGTCAACTCCGCACGTTTTTCCGGCACAAGACAAACCCATTCGGGCTTGTATTTACGAGCTAACCGAACCATATCGTCGGTTGCCGCCATCTCAAGATTCAAAGGCACCGGGCAACTTTTGGAGAGCAGCGCCAGATCCTGCAATTGAATATGACGGCGGTCTTCGCGAAGGTGTATAGTGATTTGCCCAGCGCCCCCTTTCACGGACCTTTTTACCATTTCCAACACAGACGGATAAGCAGTCGTTCCACCGCGAACCTGACGAAGGGTGGCCACATGATCGACATTCACGCCAAGACGGATTTTATTTTTCATTAGCTTAATTCTTTCTCGAGGAACTGAGCGATTTTCTCAGCATATTCAGTGATCTTAATTTTATCAGGCCCCTCAACCAAGATACGAAGCAAGGGCTCCGTGCCAGAGTAGCGAACAAACAAACGGCCCTCGTTATTGAGTTGCTTTTCGATTTTCGCAATCAGTTCCGCATAACCCTTGATCTCAGCAAGTTCTGTACGGCGCTTCACACGGCAATTGATCAGAACCTGCGGAACATCTTCAATCACACGGTTAAGTTCGCTCGCGCGCTTTCCGGTTTGCTTCATCACCGCCAGTACATTCAAAGCCGCCACACAGCCGTCACCGGTCGTTGTATGATCCAGGAAGATAATATGCCCTGACTGTTCGCCACCAAGGTTGTAGCCGTTTTTACGCATTTCCTCGACCACGTATTTATCGCCGACGCCGACTTTTACAAGCTGGATCCCGTGCTCGGCCATTTTTTTTTCAAGCCCGAAATTGCTCATCTGAGTCGCAACGAGGGTGTTTTTCTTTAAGATTCCAAGATCTTTCATGTGAAGGGCGCAAAGTGCCAGGATATGATCCCCGTTCATCACTTCTCCTCTTTCATCCACCATGATCACGCGATCCGCATCACCATCAAGACTGATGCCGACGTCGGCGCGGTATTGAATCACCGCGTCCGCCAGTTTCGCCGGATAAAGCGCTCCGACCTTGTCATTGATGTTTATGCCGTTTGGCTCATCACCGAGTTGAATGACCTCCGCGCCGAGTTCTTCAAACACCGCTCTTGCCACCTTGTAAGCCGCTCCATGAGCGGTATCCAACACGATCCGCAAACCATCCAGAGTGTACTCCAGAGGGAAGGTAGATTTCACATAGACGATATAACGGCCTTGCGCATCGTCTATACGGCGGGTACGGCCGACTTCGCGAGAGTGCGGAAGATACCTTGTCATATCTTCATGAAGCACCAGGTGCTCAATTTCTCTTTCCATATCGTCAGCGATCTTAAACCCGTCCAGGCCAAAAATTTTAATCCCGTTATCTTGGAACGCATTGTGGGATGCCGAGATCACGATCCCCGCATCCGCGCGCATCGTACGAGTCAGGTAGCCGATCCCCGGAGTTGGCAGTGGCCCCACGAGCTGGACATGCACTCCCATAGAGTTCAAACCGGAAGACAGTGCTTGTTCAATCATATAGCCTGACAAGCGTGTGTCCTTGCCAATAACAACTTTGCGGATGGAAGAAGCCCCGGGGCGAGTCTGCTTGTGCAAAAGATGGCCAATGGCTTGACCGACCTTCAGCACAATATCAGGAGTCATGGGAAATTGGTTCGCGGTTCCGCGGATGCCATCGGTTCCAAATAAGCGGTTCGATTTTTCTGACATGGGTTTGGTTCCTACTTCGTTTTTCGCCCCATCGAGGGAGTTTCGGCTGCTTTCCCCGTAGCCGCTTCGGACTTCGTAGAGACCTCCGCACGGATCACATTCGGGCGGACTCCCAAAATCCGAACGCCCATCGGCACGTCGATCTTATTGAGAGGCACATCGATATCCAAGACGCCTTCTCCTCGGTCTGAAATGTCGATGAGAATACTCTGGGTTTGAGGATTGTCCATAAATTTTTTCAGCGCCGCCCGCGGCCCTGAAACCTTCACACGGATGTTGTCAGCCGTCTGCGCGACGACCACCTGTTTAGCGCCGGTTTGCAGTTCAATATCGATCTTTTTGCTCAAGACGAAATCCCGGCGTCCCAAAATCGTGAGCCACAGGATGAGCGAAATAAACAACGCCACCATTTTATAACTGAAATTCTCAGTCACATAAGAGGTCCAAGGCTTTTTCATCATAATGAGGCCTCCCCTTGCTGGAAGGCCTTATACTTAAGACCGAAAGTCTCATAAAGCGTCTTACGAATGTCACCCAGCTCTGCATTTGCGGTCAGGTGCCCCCCTTGGACGATCCCAATGGATTTATTCTCTTCGCTGACAACAAAAACCAAGGCATCGGTTTCCTCCGTCAGGCCAATCGCAGCGCGATGGCGCGTGCCCAAGTTTTTATCAAGAGCCGGGTTCTTACTGAGTGGCAAGAAACACCCTGCGGAGTGAATCTTCCCCCCCCGAATCAACAATGCCCCGTCGTGCATAGGGCTTGTAGGGTGGAAAATAGATGTGATGAGTTCCGCGGACACTTTAGCGTCAATCTCCGTTCCAAATTCAATGTGGTAATCAATCACAATCTCGCGTTCAACCACCACCAACGCCCCATAGCCCTTTTGGGCAGCGGCGATGATGCCTTTAGCGATCTCCTCAATCACATGAGTCTCTTGCGCCGCCGACACATCCGTGAAGAACGGATTGCTTCCGATGTGCGCGAGCGCCCGGCGAATCTCACCTTGAAACAAGATCACAACAATCACAAATAAGTTGGAGAAGAATTTTTCCAAGAGCCAATTGAATGTGAAAAGCTCGAGCCATATACTGAGAATGTAGCCGATCGCAAGAACCCCGAGACCGGAAAGCATTTGGATGGTGCCCGTACGTTTAATGAGAACCAAAATGCGATACACCACCATCCAAACCAAGATCATATCTATCAGATCTTGGATTCGGAGGTGGGATACGATGAATCCTAAGTTATCTATGAATTGCTGAAACACCCTTCGAGCCTATCACGGGGTGTTTAGATTGTCACAGGGCCTGTGTTGCCTACTGGGTCTCCGGCTGGTTTCTTGTCCGCCGCGACAGACGCGGTCACACCTAGACCACCGTCCTTTTTGTTATTGCGGATCTTTTCGATCTCACTAACGGCTGCACCATTGATGAGCATCGCCACTTCGTGACCGTCGATCGTTTCGTATTCCATCAGGGCTTGGGTCAAACGCTCGAGAGCGTCTTTATGGTCCACGAGGATTTTAAAGGCCTTCTTGTACCCCTCACTGATGATACGAGAAACCTCCGTGTCGATCTCTTCTGCTTTCGCCTCAGAGTAATCTTTCGATTTCTGGCCGTATTGCATCCCCAAGAAAACCGGGCCTTCGCCTTTTTCATACGCCAAAGGTCCAAGTTTTTCACTCATACCCCATTCGCACACCATGCGGCGAGCAATCGCCGTCGCACGTTCGATGTCGTTCGCCGCACCGGCCGTCACATCCTTGTAGATGAGCTCTTCCGCCGCACGGCCACCGAATGCAAACGCAATCCAGTTCTCAGCCTGTGACTTCGAGAAGCTCACAGAGTCTTTCTCAGGCAAAGTCTGAGTGAGACCCAAAGCCATTCCCCGAGGAATGATCGTCACTTTGTGGATCGGATCCAGCCCGGGGATTTTGTAACCGACCAGCGTGTGGCCAGCCTCATGATAAGCGGTCATACGCTTATCCTCTTCAGAGATCACCATCGATTTTCTTTCAGCCCCCATAAGAACTTTGTCCTTCGCTTTTTCGAAGTCCTCGTTCTCAAGATATTTCTTATCCGTGCGAGCCGCGATCAACGCCGCTTCATTCACCAAGTTTTCCAAGTCCGCACCGGAGAAACCAGGAGTCCCACGTGCTATCTTGGAAGCATCCACATCAGGACCCAGCGGAGTTTTCTTCATGTGAACAGTCAAGATCTGCTCACGACCTTTGAGATCCGGTTTATTCACAACGACACGACGGTCGAATCGACCTGGGCGAAGCAATGCCGGATCGAGAACGTCCGGACGGTTCGTCGCTGCGATCAAGATCACGCCTTCCGTGGATTCAAAACCATCCATTTCAACAAGCAATTGATTCAGTGTTTGTTCCCGTTCATCATGGCCACCGCCCATGCCAGCGCCACGATGACGTCCAACAGCGTCGATCTCATCAATAAAGATCAAGCATGGAGCATTTTTCTTACCCTGCTCAAACAAGTCACGGACGCGACTTGCACCGACGCCCACGAACATTTCAACGAAGTCAGAACCGGAAATTGTAAAGAAAGGAACACCCGCCTCACCCGCAACCGCGCGAGCAAGCAAGGTCTTACCCGTTCCCGGAGGCCCCACCAAGAGAACCCCCTTAGGGATACGACCGCCGAGTTTAGTGTATTTTTTGGGATCTTTCAAAAAGCTCACGATCTCCTGAAGATCGTCCTTTGCCTCATCGACGCCGGCAACTTCTTTGAAAGTCACACGGTTTTTATGCTCAGTGAGCATGCGTGCGCGACTCTTACCGAACGACATCGCCTTGCCGCCACCGACTTGAATTTGGCGCATAATGAAAAAGAAAAGCCCCACGATTAAAAGCAACGGCAACCAGTTCACAAGGAAAGACTGGAAGAAGTTGTTCGTGTCCGCGCGCTCATAGTTTGGAGTTAAGCCATTTGCCACGAAGAACTTATAACCTTCGTCGGACGTATTACCAACAATGCTGAATTTAGTAGCACCATTATATTTTTTAGCAAAATCGGATTTAACTTCACCGACAATTTCACTGGTCTCTTGGCGGAAAGTGATGTCCGCGACTTCACCTGCTTTGACCGCATCAACGAGCTTAGAGTATGTGAAATCCGGAATGGTCTTCTGATGCTTGTTTTCGTAAGCATGGAAGAAAAACACCACCATGATGATCAGGAAGAACCACAGGGCCAAGGTCTTTTGAGTGGATCGCATGCTTTCTCCTTCTTGAGAAATGTAATTAAAGCCTAGCATGGAAGGGAGGGGGTCACAAGGCTTGCACCCGTTATTCTGGTTTCTGGACCCGAACTTGCTGTGCGTTAATAACCCAATCCATCCCGCTGACTCTAAAGATGAGGTCTTTTTGGGAAATGTCCAGTCGTTTTTGTACTTCTTCGAGGTGTGATTGCGAAAAACCCTGCACATTTTGAGACAAAAGATAACTCGCAAGAGCTTGCTTTTGCTGTGTTTTAGCGAGCGCCAAATAATGTGGTCTTGAAATAAAATTCTCTTTAAAAAGACCCTCAGGGAACACTTCCGCATCGAGCGTTTCCGCCAGGATTTCCAATGAACGCCCGAGAGCACTCACCGATCCTTTTTGTTTTTTTTCGAGCGCCACTAACCACTCTTGGCGCATCCAATTTCTCAAGGGGTGGAGATCTGCATTCGATGGATCTTCGAAAGACTCAAGTGAAAGCGCATTGAGATAATCTTGCAAATCGTTTTTCGAAATTTTTAAAAATGGACGGAACAGTTCCTTCTGAAGCACTCTCATGGCAGTAAGCCCCTGGCCACCTGTGCCACGAATCAAACGCAATAAACGTGTTTCCAGTAAGTCCTCACGGTGGTGCGCGAGCGCGAGAAAATCCGATTTTGTTTTCTTACGAGCCGACTCCAGCGAACTGTGACGAAAATCCCTCAGGGCGGCCTCGCTAAGCAACTCCACTCCGTGGTGTTTTTCAATATGAAAAGGAATTCCGTGACTTTCACAAAAAGCGCGGCAAAATTCGGCCGCAGCATCCCGGTAAGCAGCATTCACTCCCGGGCCATGGTGAACATAACAGGCCTCCACTTGGCTGCGTTTCACTCCGTGGAGCGCACGCAGAAGAGCCAAAGAGTCCGTACCGCCGGAAAAGCCGACGAGAATTCTCCGCTCGAGAATTTCGCATTCTTTGAGTTCTTTCCAGAGTTGATGCTCCAGATCCAGCCAATCGTTCAAATCAAGATCCTTGGGCCACAGTTTTTACATTGCAGAATTCATAAAATCCGAAGATTCCGAGTTCGCGGCCGTGGCCGGACTCTTTAACGCCGCCGAACGAAAGTCTCGCGTCGGATTTGACAAAATCATTCACCACAACAAAGCCGGATTCCATCTTCTTGGCAACAAGTTCCTTCGCGCGAAGCGCATTGCTTGAGAAAATTCCGCCACCAAGGCCAAAGGGCGACGAGTTGGCAATCTCCATGGCCTCTTCTTCGCTCTGAGCCTGAATCACGAGCGCCACCGGGCCAAAGAGTTCTTCCTTGTGAATGCCCGGGTGATTGCGCTCAAAAGTGATCAGGCTTGGCGGATAAAAGGCCCCCGGCCGTTGAGGGATTTCTCCGCCCAACCGCACGACCCCGCCGAGGGACTTCATCATCTCGACCTGCTCTTGCAACTGAGATTGAAACTTTACGGCCGCCAGGGGCCCTGTCGGGAAGGTCTCAAGTTCCGCTTTCATTTGCTTCACAAAATTTTCATAGATATCCCTGTGAACAATAAAGCGTTTGGCGGCAACACAGCTTTGGCCGTTATTGAGCATGCGCCCCTGAGCGCAAATCTTTGCCGCCGTTTCCACATCGGCATCCGATAGAACGATATAGGCATCACTGCCGCCAAGTTCTAAAACGATTTTCTTCAACGCCGCGCCCGCGGTTTTTGACACCTCACGGCCGCCGCGCGTACTGCCTGTGAAAGTCACACCACGGACTTTCGGATGCTCGATTAAATGCGCGGCAATCGCATGATCAATATGCAAATTAAACACGATCTGCTCGTCAAAAATATTTTTACAGAGTTCTTCGATTCTTGCCGCACACCCCGCGGTCAAATCCGCGTGCTTTAGTAAAATGACATTGCCAATCATAATCGAAGGGGCGGCGAAACGAATAAACTGCCAGAACGGAAAGTTCCACGGCATGATCGAAAAAACAATCCCCACCGGTTCAAAGCGCACTTCGCTAGCGGCATAATTTGCCGCTACCGCCTGGGGTTTTAGAAGGTCCGGACCTTTTTCCGCGTAGTAATCACAAGTCGCGGCACACTTTTCGATTTCAGCAATCCCATCTTTTTCGGTTTTGCCCATTTCTTGGGACATCAGACTCGCAAGTTCCGACTTGTGTTCGCGGAGGTTCGCTGCCAGTTGCCTCAACGCCTGAGCTCTGCGATCCACCGAGACTTCGCGCCACGCTTGAAGACTGCGCGACGCCTGCTCGACGATATCATCGACTTGCTTCAAAGTCAGATAGTGATAGGTTTGAATGACTTCACCGGTTGCGGGATTGATTGTTTGAAACATGGCAGCCCCCTAAACTTTTAGGGCCATCATATCGCTCTTAGATCTCGGAGAAAACTTGATAAAACGAGATGACAAGGGCCACCAAAAAGCAACCGGTCATAATCCCCCACGACAGGATTTTATAAGCCCGCGCCACACGCAGGGCGCTCTTGGTATAGTTCGTGTTATTAAACACGGGAATCTGAATCAGCATCGCTTTCATGAATTGATGTGCACAAAGACAGAAAAGAACGACCGCAGCTAAGGGAAGGACATATGTACTCATAGCGAACGTATCGGCTCAAAATGAGAAACTCAAAGTCCAGTTTCTGCGAGCCCTTGTTTTACGCCAAAAAAAAGGGCGGACGGCTCCCGTCTGCCGGGAGGGCAGTCTCGCCACCCACTTGAATCTATCCACAGAAAACCCACTTAAATTGGAATGAACCCAGTTTTCAGGATAGGATTAGTCTTTCAGGGTGGTTTCTTTTTTAAGAATCTCGACCTCGGCCGAGATCTTAAACTTGTGCGTTTCCGCGAACTTTGAAAACTCTTTCACAAGGTCGATCTTTTGAATCATCGCCACCAGTTCTTTACTCATGCGCTGAGTGATTTCATCTTTGGACTTAGAAGCGCTCTGTAACAGCGTCTGCAGAACTTCTTTCGGAAGTTTCATTTCACCAACATAGTTGCGTATGGATTCTTCTGTCAGGAAGGCAGCGCTCACGCCGACGGTGAAGACTTTTTTTAAAGCATCACTCAGAAGAGACCTCCCATCCTCGATTTTCGTATCGTCAGGTCCGTCTTTTTTAGGGTGTTTTCCGTCCGCTGCCATAGATTGCTTTCTATTTTCTATAAATTTGCGCAACACGCTTGTGGTAAGCACTCATCATACCTGGAAGATTCACGCTCACCAAGGCATTGGCGATCGGACCGGGAACAAACATGCTAAAGGTTGCTTCCACCGAATAAGTCGCGCGGCATTTGCCGGCCTCTTCTTCGAGCTTCCAAGAACCAACAGAAGTTTTAAACACATCCCCACCGGCAAATTCCCACGTGATTGATGTCGACGGGGTTTCAGTCATCCACATCGTGTATTTAAAGGCCTTGATAACGGCCACGTTGAACTCAACAAGCCTGCGGTTGCCTTCAGACTTGAGGACCTTGCATTGTTTCACCTCTTGAAGAAACTCGTGGTACTTCTCGTAATCAGAGATGATTTTGTAAAATTCTTCGGCTGTACAATTGAAAACTTCTGTCGTTGATGCTTTTGCCATGGGT
Source organism: Pseudobdellovibrionaceae bacterium (assembly GCA_039810425.1). Lineage (GTDB taxonomy): Bacteria > Bdellovibrionota > Bdellovibrionia > Bdellovibrionales > Bdellovibrionaceae > JACMRP01. Next base: position 37,693 of record JBDHWW010000024.1, read on the forward strand.
TCAGTCTTCCGGAGTCGCCGGAAGGTGTCAACACCGCTGCGCGGAAAGATTATGTTACGCGGATTAATGTTACGCAACTTTGTCTGTCGTTAAGACTTTCTAGAATTCCGTATCGAACATATCCAAAATAACTTTTTTAAACGGGCTTGTTTCCAGCTTATTTTGAATCGGGCGAGAATCCTGCAGATAAGTCCCGTAGATCTTTTCCATGCGCTGGTTGAACTCAGGACTGTAAATCATCGCCCCGTTTTCAAGGTCATGGAAGAAACTACGTTTGTTGAGATTCACCGACCCGATGAATGAGAACTTCCCATCCACAAGCACGATTTTAGAGTGGAGAATCACTTTCGGTTCCATGTATTCATAGATATGGATCTTATCCCAGAACTGATTCACGCCTTCCTTATTGGCATCACTCAAGAGCCAGTCGACGGTATCGCCTTCTAGATCCAAACGCGTGATCAAAGTGATGTCCACGCCACGCTTGACCGCGCGATTCAGCGCGCCTATGAACATTTCCGTTGGACGGAAATACGGAGTCGAGATCTTCACACTCTTCTCTGCGGAATCGACCATTTCAGAATAGAAAACTTCAAGACTATGCCCATCCTTGTACGGGAACGACATAAAGTGACGAACCAGATGTTCACGGCTCTTAAACAGGCGCATATCCGCCGGCGCTGATTGCATCACATTTTGATTCACTGAACGAACCGCCAATGTTTTTGCATCATAGTTCCAAAGCGTTAAGAAGTGGGCAGCTGCCTTACGAGCAAAGCCCGGGTCTTGAACTTTGATTTCAAAGTCGCGCCAGTGACAGAAAGACTCATCCTTGCCATCGCCGTAGTCGACCATCTCCGGATATCGCGCCCGGCCTGGCGGAGTTTTAAAAACGAAACCATCATGAACGTTACGGCCACCAATAAATGCCGTATTGAGCTCGGGACGATCTTTGGAAGTCGTGATCAGGAGTTTTACGTGCATCGTGCGATGGAATTCATCAAACTTGCCTTTGAGCCGTTCCCCTTTTTGGCGTTTATAGCGGTATTCCTGAATTTTAATGTTGTTATGTTTTTGTGTCATCCGCGCAAACATTGCGCGGTCCTTTTTCAGAGCAATGACATCAGTTACAAGAAGCTTTACCCTTGTTCCAAGGTCCGCGTGATGCTCCAGCAAACGCGCGAGTAAGCTTCCGTAGAAATCCGCCCTGAACACCAAATAAGAAACATAAATACTGTCAAAGTGCGGCGCTTGACTCATGTCCAGCGGCGCATAGGGATCGTAGTTCTGTACGAATTCTTTGGTGATAGGATGACCTAATAAAACTTCGACCTTTGACCGAAGCGCGTCGACCGGATCTTCAAGAGTCGTAATATTGCTCACGGCATCCACACAAGTCATCGATTTGTATTTGTTCGTCAGAAAGAATCTTTCCACACCCTTCAGGTTGTCTGCTTGAGGTAAAATGCAGCCATCAATCACATGGTTCAATTCCTGATCCGGATCTGCCGAGTCTGTTACGATACGCACGCCGTACTTTTTGCCGCCCATTTGCCAAGTCATCTGACACTCAGAGCCTTGGGGAGGAGACAAAACAATGCGCTGGCCGTTCACGGAGCTTTCATAAACATTAAAGCTCTTTCGTTCGTCGGCCAAATGGAGCTTCTTTCCCGACGGGCCGTTTTGGAACGTATAACTTTGGTTACAAACGATGTCTGCGGGATAGCTCGGCTGCTCTTTTTGCAGCTCCTGCGAAGAGCGGCCGCCGTTAAGCTCTTTCGAGTAGAGAAAGCTCTGGATGTCGAGCTCGTACTCTTTGGCCCCAAAGCGGTCCATCGCGTAGATGCGTTCGACATGCCCGTTCTTGATTTCAAAATCCGCCAGACGGTTGATATTGAGTTCTTCTCGAACATTGCGCCACTGGCCGAAATAGGCGCCTTTCACACTCAACGGCACCCCCGTGTTTGCACTGAGTGGCGCTACCACATCGGCAACCTCGACAGTTTGTTCTGGAATCACATTTTTCATTGTCTCGGTCTCGTAGGTTTTTTCGACGAGTTTGGACAACTCAAAAGATTCCGCGGAACCCGAAGCGGGGTTTCTCGGCGAGGGAGATTGGCAAGAAACCAGGCCTAAAAATAGAACTGCAGAAATAAGTTTTGTCATACTTTTCTCTTCGGAATTCGACGTTTTAAGCTGAATTAAAGGACAAAGGCCTTAAGTCCAGCTTCAGTCTAGGATATGCAAAGAAGTGTCCCTAACAAGCAACTAAGTCGGCTTTTTAAAGAGCGCCTCCGCGGCCGCGCGCAGGGCCGCAGCTTTATCTATGCCGCCGCTCGCGCCTTTCCGGGGCGAGAAGTAATCACAAAAGTTCGCGCGGTCTTTTTCTTTCACAACGTCGGCCTGAGGCTCACGGCATTCGTTGTACGCCTTCACGTCCCAGAACTCGCAGTTTTTGCACACATGCACATCGGCACGGCAATGCGGACACTCGTCACGACGCCCGACGGTTCCCAACACAGGGAGTTCCTTACCGCAGTTGAAACAGTGAAGACCTTGCGGATTCATCGCAATCATTTCTTGAAATTTGGTTTTTGGTTGAGCTTATGATGGGCCTCAATCGTCCGGATCGTGCCCGTTTGCGAACGCATCACCACTGAATGGGTCTTCGCCTGACGGCCTGGAAGAGTTTTCACCCCCTTTAAGAAAGGCCCATCCGTCACGCCGGTGGCAACAAACATCACAGAGCCATGTGCGAGTTCATCCACGAGATATTTCTTCTCGAGATCTTTCACCCCCATACGTTTTGCCCGCTCTTTTTCTTCGTCGTTACGAAATTTCAAACGGCCTTGGAAGTCCCCGCCCAGGCACTGCATCGCAGCGGCCGAGATCACGCCCTCTGGCGCGCCACCGACCCCCATGAGCAAATCAATCCCTGAGTCCGGCCAAGCCGTTGCAATCGCCGCAGACACGTCGCCATCACCGATCAGGTGAATACGTGCTCCGGTTTTACGAACTTCTTCAATGAGTTTTTCGTGGCGTGGGCGGTGCAAAATTACAACAGTGACGTCGCTTACGTTTTTCTTAAGGGCCTCGGCCACGCGGTTGATATTTTCAGTCGGAGTTTTATCGATATCAATCACGCCCTTTGCGCCGGGGCCGCAAGCGATCTTGTCCATGTAGGTGTCCGGAGCGTGCAAGAAGTTGCCCCGTTCCGCCACCGCAATCACGGAGATCGAACCCACACCACCTGTGGCACAGATGGTTGTGCCCTCAAGCGGATCCAGTGCAATGTCGATCGCCGGGGCGTTGTTTGCTTTATTGCCGACCCTTTCGCCGATGTAGAGCATCGGTGCTTCGTCACGCTCGCCCTCACCGATAACCACAGTCCCGTCGATATTCACGCTGTCAAAAGCTTTTCTCATGGCATCAACAGCCGCCTTATCGGCCGCCTTCTCGTCGCCATGTCCAGTCCACTCCGCGGAGGCAAGTGCTGCTGCTTCGGTAATACGTACGAACTCTAAAGCCAGGTTTCTGTCCATTGTTCTTTCTCCAGGATTGCTTTCATTGCCGCCGGAAGGCGCATCAGTTTTAAGTTTTGATCTAACGGTACATGAGTGGTTTCGGCCACCGCCAAGGTCTGCCCGCGGGCGTTCATACGATACTGTATGTGAATCCGCACGCCCTCAGGGCGGACCTGCAGCTGAATTTCAATATCATCGCCGAAAAGGGCCGGTTTCAAATGACGCACTCTGGTCTCATAAACGGCAAACATGCTGGCCGATCCCTTTTTTTGGTAATCGATCAAGCCTTCGGAGTGAGCCCACTCCACCCGGGCTTCCTCGCAAAAACGCAGGTAGTTGCTATGGTGAACGATTCCCATTTCGTCGGTTTCATAAAACTGAACTCGGTGCCGGTACGTGAACATAAAGTCCTTGTTAGATTTAAGCGCTACAATCACAAAAAGCCGGCGAGAAAGCAAAACGTTTTTTTCTCGCGGTTGACAGCCTGGAATCCATTTTGAGAAGATCAGCGCTGTAAGAAACAACAAAGGACCCTTGAGTGACCAGCACCTCGATCCCAGCGCCCTCCGCCAATGGGAAAAAAATAGCTCCGTGGAAAATGCAGCTTCCAATGTGGATTACCGTAAGCCGCATCGCCATGGTGCCATTTGTGCTTCTCGCCATGTTGCCGAATACCTTCTGGTGGAATGTCGTCGCTGCTAGTTTGTTTATTCTGGCCTCTATCACGGACTACTACGATGGGTACTTCGCCCGCAAATACAACGCCGTTTCGAACATGGGTAAGTTCATGGACCCTGTGGCGGACAAAATCCTCGTAAGCAGCATCCTTGTGATGATGGCTTACTACCAAAAAATTGATCCATGGATGGTGGTTGTGATCCTGGGACGTGACAATTTTATCAGCGGCATCCGTGCGGTGGCGGCCGCCGACGGCGTTGTGATCGCGGCAAAGGCGGCCGGCAAGTGGAAGACGGCCCTGCAAATGGGGGCTCTGCCAGCCGTTCTAATTGGAGAAATTCCAGGGTATGTGCCCTATCTTGACAGAATCGGCTATGGGATCTTGTGGATCACGGTTCTGTTAAGTATAAGCAGTGGCGTCGAGTACTATTTAGCGTATAAAAGAGGCCGCGCAGAGGCCAAGGGTTAAACCATGTTACTGCATATGTCCCCAAGAGATTGGTTTTTTATTTTCCTGGCGGTTTTATTGGCAAGTTACGTAAAAATGGCGTCGGTAAAAACACAGCCAGGAATGAACCCGCTATTTAAGCTTGCGAAGATCAGTCGCCTGATTTGATTTAATGTCTGCCGGGATTGCTTCTTTTTCCGGCTTCGAGGCCACATTTCGAGAATTGGCTTCATTTCCCAGATTCTTCACACCCCAAAAATAGCCCAAAAAATAAGCGCTTACGCCCAAAAGCACAAGCGTCGACCATTTAACGAAAATTTTTTTAAAAAATAGCGGCATGAAAAATATTTACCCATTGACAGCACAGGCAGGCAACTGTAATTTCGGCTCTCATTCGTAATGACGCGGGAATAGCTCAGTTGATAGAGCGATGCCTTGCCAAGGCATAGGTCGCGGGTTTGAGTCCCGTTTCCCGCTCCAATTTTTTAAAGTTGGAATGACCTTTTTGGCAAATCCCTAACAATCATAAGTACCTAACAACACTACAGAGAGAGTTGTGGGTCGCATTCTTTATTTCAAGAAATTTCAGTATTTTTCAGTCATCGCTTTCCAAATGCTTACCAGCTTTGGGTTTTGAATAGCAGCGACCAGTGCGCGCTTGCCCTCAGTAGCAAGCTCACTCGCAAATACACAAAACCCTTAGTCTTTTTCAGCAAGCAGTCGCTTGCATCGTAAAAAACAATCCCTCACCAAAAACAAAACATCTCCTCATGCCCATTGGAAAGTTCCTTCGGGCATGAGCTATTTGTCAGGAGTTAATTATGGAAATTTCTATAACTGAAAACAAATCATCACAAGAGTATATTTCTGAATTCGCAGTCATTATTAAAAAAATGCGCTTACTCAAAAAACTACAAAGAAAACAAGCGGCCCACTTTTTACCTTTCGATCATAAAAATATTGAACGACTTGAAAATGGCCGCGGCAACATCAGCATCGAGCAGTTCAAGCTCTTTCAAAACGTCTATGGCTTTTCTGATGCCGACGTAGAATCAATTCGTACTGGAAAATACAAGGTCATTGAAAAAATTAATGAGCCAAAACAGAAAATCACAACAAAGGATCGAAAAGATCGTCGCTTCTGTCACAGGAAAATTACTAGAGAATGTAAAGTTTTAAAAGAGATGAGAATTTTAAAAAATCTCGATCAGTACACCGCTAGTAAAGATTGCAAATTCGGAAGAAACACCATTGGCTTTATTGAAAATGGCCGCGTGACTTTAACCGAAAAGAAAATACGCCACATTGTTGAAACCTATGGCTTCACAATGGAGTTGTTTTACCAACTTTTAAAACAATCTCTGCTTCGTCACGAGATCATGGAGCAGTGTCAGGAAATTCTTGGCAAGCTCGACGAAAACAAACTACGAGTCATTTTTCCCATGCTTCAAAGCATGGCCAACGGTTAATCAATCAAATTTTTAGGAGGATCACATGAACAGTTTAATTAAAATCGCAGTCGTCTTGGCCTTTGCCGCAGTATCTAGTGGCAATCTCCCAAAGATTCTAAACCAAGTGCGCAAGGCTCAATTCCTGCTCATCATGGAATCCAAGGCATCAAAGTGGCCCCATGCAATGACTCTACCTAGCAGATAGCTGCCTAATGGTTGATAAGTTTACGATAAAGTGGGCTCTCACAAAAAAAGCCGGATTTCTCCGGCTTTTTTTGTGAATATCGTTACTCAAATATCATATGATTCTAACTTTAATGTTAAAAATCATATCTCCACAGTACGTGATCAACGATTCTATCTTCAAGCGTTTCAGCATTTGGAATCACCTGTGATCTTTGAAAATTAAATGCCAATGGTATCCTTTGAGAGCGAACATTGGGGGCCGACGTGGATAGTTCCACGGCTTTTAGTTGAAGAGTGTTCTTTGCGTAAGAAAGAATAAATGGAAACGAACGCGCAACGATTCACATTCCCTCGAACTCAGCTCCAAGCCAGTATCCAATTTCACTTGTTCTTTTAAGACTATCAATGGGGCTTAGGCTTATAAGCCCCGATAATTTATTTTTATAAAATATCAAAAAGTCCGGAGTTCTATCTTGTTCAAATTTAAAATTTGCATCATCTATGTGCGTCAGTGTTGATTCCAACGAGGCGTATGTTTTTTTGAGATCTGGACACCAATAGCAAAGGTTGTTGTTGAGATTACTTTGCACAAGGCTGAACAGCTCATTAGCAGAGTCTCGAGATATTTGTTTGAGTACAATCTCATGATCGACAATTATTTCCATCTTCACCCTTCATAGCAGGAGGCAACCTTGTAGTCATCAAACTAGTGACAACGATAGCTTGCTCAATTGCATTTGTAAGTATAAATGGTTTCATTGTTATACCATACATCTCCTGAATACTTTCTCTCTGATACTCCAAAATGAACACTTTTAAGAGGCGTTATTCCATCATAGAAAAAATTGTAGAGGGCCGCGTATCGAGGAGATCCTGGCCATCCCCCCGCCCACTCGAGATAGTTAACAGTCTTACCATACTGCATGTATTGAGTTTCTCCAGGATTGTAAGCGACCCAAGATTTTTTTATTGGATCGGTTTCCCCATGCAAGTACAACGTCACAAAACCCGTTAATCTATTTTTCCAAAGGTGAAAGACAATATTGTTCCGTTTCACTTAGTTTGACCGGGTTCGTTTCAGATACTTTGACCACCTGATTTTTGAGGGTTTATTGGTCTTT
>JBDHWW010000025.1:0-43649 GCA_039810425.1 Pseudobdellovibrionaceae bacterium
AATCGTGATACCACGTTCAACACAACAAGAGGTCGCCGCTTCTTAATCGACCATCCACAACAATTTTTAATATCTCTATCATTGGTCATATGCCCCTTAATCTTCCTAGTTCTATTATTCACGGCTATACTGGCGTAACACTTTTCTTTGTAATTTCTGGTTATGTCGTCACGAGATCATTTTTGCATGAGCTGCCACTTCTTGGCGGTGGAATTTCCTCCAAATTAAAAGCAGCATCTACAAATCTTAAGGTTTTTTTCTTGAGACGAATCTACCGCATTCTTCCCTTAGCAGTAATTTGGCTAGTCATATATTACTTGATTGCCCAATTAATTAAACAGTTTGGCGGCGAATATGGATCTGACGAAAGATGGACTAGGGAAATCATTTGGTTTCTTTCAGGATTCTTTAATTATTTTTTTGCTTTTTCAAGATCGCCTGGCCTTTTTGGCCAATATTGGTCTCTTTTCGTCGAAATGCATTTTTATTTTATCTTGCCATTCTTTCTGATTATCGTTTCGGAAAGAAAAAAGAGAATAAGTTATTCACTTTTTGGAATTGCATTAGTTATCTTTTTATTCAGACCCAACACAGGTGTTGAGTATGCAGCATTTTTAACTCACACTCAGTTCGATGGCCTACTCGCGGGAGTCGTTCTTTATCTTGTCGCTGGCAATAATGACCGCTTCCTACCCAGGGCGGGAGCAATTGTTGAAAGAGTACCGAATTGGTTAAAAACATGCTTTACCATATCACTACTGGCAGTATTGTGGTGGCTTCCGTATAAATTTGGCGGCACGTCTTTACAGAAAGATATGTATATCCTTTATTGCCTTATTTCTTTTATCTTCGTTTGGTTGGCACAAAAAAATCAGAACTGGATTTCTTTCCAAAATTCCACTATAGACCGTTTTTTTGTGTATCTAGGATCAAGATCTTATGCGCTCTATGTTTGCCATTTGATTTTTTTCTCGGGCCTCTATCCGACTTTAATGTTAAAAATAACTGAGTATTACCCAAGCTTAGCGAGTAGCGATATATGGCTCTGGTCACAAGTGATCTTTTTATTTTTAGTAGCCCTCCTCTTTAGTGAACTCTCTTACAGATTCATAGAGGTACCATTTGTCAATTTGGGAAAACAGGCGTGTAAAAACATAACGGGCCACAAATCTCAGACAAGTACTTATAGCAAGCCGCAAACCTTTAACGAGACTCCATAAGGCGAACGGGAATATTATTCTTCTGGAGCTCTCGCTTACAGCAGTCTGGTGTCCAGCGCGTGAAATGGAAGATGCTTGCCGCGGCAACGGCAGAGACTCCCTTTTGAATTGGCGCGACCATATCAATGGGATTCGCAACACCACCACAATAGATGAGTGGAACCTTCACCAGCGGAGCAATCATTTCGATAAGTTCGAGATCAACACCCAACATCGTTCCGTCTTTATCGACAGAGTTCAACATCAACTCACCAACACCAAGTTCTTGCAAGCGTAGGATCCAATCCTTCGCGTCGATGTCAGTCACTTTGCCTTTAGAGAAAACTTTATAACCATTCTCACTTTTTTTGGTATCGACAGATCCAACGATACACTGTGCGCCAAAAACTCTCACGGCGTCCGCAACAAACTCAGGTTTCTCAATTGCGATCGTGTTCAAAACAACTTTGTCAGCACCGCGCTCGAGAACCGATCTGATATCCTCAATACTGCGAAGACCACCGCCAACAGTTAGTGGCATAAAGCATTCTGAAGCAATTTCTTCGATCGTAAAAAGATCAATCGAACGAGCCTGCTCGCTCGCATCGATATCCAGCAAAATAAGTTCATCGACATTTCTCGTATTATAGATACGTGCCATTGTGATGGGATTACCTTGATTGCGACGCTCAGTAAACTGAATAGTTTTTAAGACTGAATAGCCGTCGATGAGAACAACAGGAATTACACGTGTTTTTAACATGGCAACTCCAGATAGTTTTTTAAAATCTGCAAACCAACTTTTTGGCTTCTTTCAGGATGGAACTGCACACCGTAAATATGGCCCTTCTGGACAGCCGCCGGAATCTTATGATCGCCATAAGTGGTGTAGGCAACTTTGATCTCAGGGTCTTCCGGAGACACCTCAAAGCTATGAACAAAGTAAAAATCGGAATTATCCGGAATTTTATTAAATAGCGATAAGCCAGATGCGTCGACAGAGTTCCAGCCCATATGTGGGATTTTAAACTTCTCGCGGTCAATCTTTAGACCGACGACACTTCCCTGAAGCAAATCAAGCCCTGAGGATTCATCGCCCTCAAAACCCCTACTAAAAAGAAGTTGCATACCTAAGCAAATACCGAATAGTGGCTTCTTTTCAACAAGCACCTCATGACGAATCGCTTGCTTCCATTCTTGCTTGTCTAGCAAGCCTGAAGCGACACAAAAGCTGCCGACACCAGGAAATAGAATTTTCGAAGCTTGCTTTAGAGCAGCAGGCTCCTGAGCCAATTCGTATTCAGCACCTAAAAAGCTTAGGGCTCTTTTAACGCTGCCAATATTTCCGACACCAATATCTACAACTGTGATCATAGTTTTTGCGGAACAAATTTACGAGTCAGGTTCCCCTGGGCATCCTTTATCAAACGGCCCTGAGCATCACACTCAAAAATTCTTTTGTTCGTGAAACGATCTAGATTCGTAGTGAATTCTTTTTCAGTAATACCGAGGTACCTGAGGAAATCCGGAACATACTTCCAAGGAACTTTTCCCTCAGAGCTCTTTAACAACTCATCAATCGCCTGATTACGAGTCAAGCGGCCATGACGAACTTCAATGCAGAGCTGATCGGTCGCTCGTGCATAACCATACTTCAAGAACTTCATATAATCATGAAGGCCACCGATCCATTTACAGTCTAAGTTCTCATAAGGGTTCCAGGCGTTCTCAACAGGACCGTCTGGATTTTGATGCCAGCCCAAAGCAAGAGCTGATTCGATATTGTGCTGAGTATCCCATTTCGTAAAGTAACCGAGGAACAAGCCAGTCACTCCCACTTTGTGAATCTCTTCATCAGATGGGTAATGGAAAGTTTTAATCTCATTCAGTTTGATGCCATCATGAACCACGTCTTCGATACGATGACCAAGCATCTGAAACTGCTCAAGCCAGTTTCTATCGAGGAAGTTATTATCTTTCTTCGTTGCTGGACCGCCGTACTCAAACTGACTGTTCTCGCCCCAGATAATCAACGGAACATTGTACTGAACAGCGACTCTAACCGGAGCTGTGAAAATACCAATGTGTTCAGGCCAGCAAGAGTCTCCGAGTGTAAAGAATCCGATACGAACCATTTCGCGGTAAGCTTTTCTATTGGCGCCGACTTGAATAAGATCGAACCCCAATTCGCGCAAGAAAGTCAGATTCTGCGCCCCTACTTCCGTCATTTCACAAGGTGTGTGATTCACACACAGGGGATTCATTCCATATTTATCCCGCATAGTTAGCGCTTGGTAGACTGAATCCTTGCCCCCACTCACCGGAATGATGCAATCATATTTAGAACCGTCAGAACGATATTTATCTAACAAAGCACGAAATTCTTTATCTCTAGCATCCCAATCAATTTGCGCTTTTCTTTCAACCGAATGACAAGCATCACAGATGCCGTTGGCATCAAAGACTTGTTCAGGGCGAGTCGAAGGCATTAAACACTTTTTACAATACTTCATAGCGATCCCCACTTGAGCTTTCTTTAGTAGCTCAGTATCTTCCAAAAAACAGCTACGTAAGAGAGCTAAATGCATATTCGATGCCTAGCGTTACAAGCGCTGGTACCGCATGACCTATGGACATTTTTTCGGACAGATATATAATCAAGACCTGTTTTAATTCCCAATCTCAGAGAGAAATCATGTCGAGTCAAAATCAAATCCAAGTCGGTACATATACTATCGGATCACAGGCCAAGCCATTTCTCATTGCTGAGATGTCTGGCAACCATAACCAGTCGCTTGAAAGAGCCCTTAAAATCGTCGACGCCGCGGCTGCCGCAGGCGCTCATGCGCTGAAACTGCAGACTTACACCGCCGATACGATGACTTTGGATCTTAAAAATAATGAGTTTTTTATCTCCGACAACCAAAGCCTCTGGAAAGGCCGTAGCCTTTATGACCTCTACAAAGAGGCCTACACCCCTTGGGAATGGCATAAGCCAATCTTCGACCGCTGCAAAGAGCTCGGGATGATTGGCTTCAGCACGCCCTTTGACGAATCTGCCGTGGACTTCTTGGAGTCCTTGGATGTTCCGATTTACAAGATTGCTTCTTTTGAGAATACTTGCATTCCGCTAATCAAAAAAATCGCAACAACTAAAAAACCAATCATCATGTCGACAGGCATGGCAACCGTTGGCGAATTAGATGAATCCGTAGCGGTGCTCAAGAACGCCGGCTGCAAAGATCTCGTATTGCTCAAATGCACCAGCACCTATCCCGCAACCCCTGAAAACACCAACATCAGCACAATTCCCCATATGAGAAATCTATTTGATGTCCAAGTCGGCCTATCAGACCACACTATGGGCTGCGGTGTTGCTGTTGCCTCCGTCGCGTTGGGTGCAACTGTCATCGAAAAGCACTTTACACTGAGCCGCGCTGACGGCGGCGTCGACTCAACGTTCTCTCTAGAGCCTGCCGAGTTCAAAATGCTCGCAACAGAAACGGAGCGCGCTTGGTTATCCCTAGGCAAGGTTCACTACGGCGTCTCTTCGGCTCAAGAGCAAAAATCAAAAGCCTTCCGTCGAAGCGTTTACGTCGCTCAAAATATTAAAAAAGGCGAAACGCTCACGGCTGAAAATATCCGCTGCATTCGCCCTGGCTTTGGCCTTCCAACGAAGTATTATGAAGAGGCTATTGGCCAAACTGCGACCCGTGATATGGGACCTGGACACCCATTGACTATGGCTGACTACTCTAAAAAGTCTTAACATGAACATCATAGTCCGGACTGATTTTGCAGTTGAAATTGGCAGCGGACACCTCGCAAGGTGCCTCACAATTTGCGACTTGCTGAAAGCTACGGCCGGATCTATTACAATTGCGACCACCACCCCCCCCAATCCTCTTCATCGAAAAATTCTCGATGCCGGCTATAAGATCTTACAAGTTCCCGCTGGCCTCAACGAAGCGGATGATGCTGCTTTTTGCTATCAGTGGATACATAGCCAGGGCGCCTCTGGCTGGAGCATGATCGTAGATCATTACCGCCTTGGCAAAATGTGGGAATCGCTTTTTTTCCGCGAATATAAAATACTTGCCGTTGATGACATGCTTCGCGAACACCTATGCCACGGTCTTCTCGATTCAAACTACAGGGTAAGTTACGATTCACTCTATACCAGCAAAGTTCCTGAAGCTTGCTCCCTGCTTTTAGGCCCGAAATATTTCCCACTACGCCAGGAATTTATCGAGCAAAAAAAGAGACAGACAGCACCGAGAAACCACCAAGTCATGGTTTGCTTTGGCGGCACGGATCCTACAGGCGAAACCCTCAAGTTTTTGCAACAAGTACAACCTGAGAAATTCACTTACAAAGTCGTCCTTCCCTCTTCACATGGTCAGTTTGAAAAAATACGTGCGATGAATCCACCAAAAAACGTTGAAGTCATCGTCAATCCGCCGATGGCGGCACTCATGGCCGAATCCGAGATCTATCTCGGAAGCGGCGGCACGATCACTTGGGAGCGTCTTTATATGGGCCTTCCAGGATTAATAGTGACGGTAGCAGATAATCAGGTTGAAAATGCGATTACGCTAGAGAACCAAAAACTTCACTCTTATTTGGGTCATTGGAATCAAGTGTCTTATCAGCATATAGAACAAAGGATTTCAGATACTTTTACCGATGCGAAAAAAACTCAAATGCGAAAAACTGCCGAGCAGATCGTTCAACCTCTGGTTTTAAGTAAATTGGCGTTTTTATTAACCTAAGTTCCAGGTCTGAACTTCATTTTCCGTACTCACCAGACGAAACCCAGCGGCTTCCGTCATTTTTGATGAAGCAAGATTGGCAACCTTAATTCTGGCGCGCAAAGGTCGCTCTTGGAACTCTTGCACAAACTCAGCAAGCATTCGTTTTCCAAAGCCCTGGCCACGTTTAAGAGGCGAAAGCTGCCATGACAGCTCTGAATATCCTTCTGTATAACGATCTACGCGCATAGTCCCTACAAGCTCTTGCCCGACTTCGTAGACAAATAATTGACGTCCTTGATTCGCGAGAGATTTTTCAAACCATTTCTGATGATCTTCCCAGGAGATCAAATCTGAAGACAGAGAGCTTTTACGGGTCAGCTCATCATTGCGCCATTCGAAAAATGTCCTAGAGTCTGATGAGATTGCTTTTCTAAACATTGAGCACAATCCCTATATCTTCTTTTGAACAATATCTTTGTTAATCATTAAAAGCTCGGGGTGCTGATTGAGCACTTGGATGATTTCACCGTAAGACTTCGATTCACAACCATAGTCTTCAATCAATTTCTGCACCAAAACAAAGTCCTCTGGGACATCAACCGTTAAACGGTACTCTGAGAAATCACCCAATGGATTCGGGATGTGCAAAAGACGAACGGATGGGTCCTTCTTATTGTACAAATACGGCGTTACATGCTCTCGCTCAGCAGGTTCTTTTGCGGTCTCGAACGCTTTCTTGAGCATCTCAAAGCTAAAAATTTCAAAGTCGAAACCACGAGGAAACTGTCTTTGAATCACGTTAGAGTAATAACAGTTTTTATAGTCTTCGATCTTTAAGTAATTTTTGACAGATTCAGCGATTAAGGTCCCATCAATCAGCGGACAGTCCGATGTCACTCGCACGACCACATCCAACTGAAACTGCTCGGCGCATCCGTAAAAACGAGCCAAAACATCTTCTAACGAGCCCGCAAAGGACTGACAACCAAACTGTGAAGCAATGTCAGTGATTTTATGAGATCCCTCTTCATTTGTCGTAGCAACAAAGACAGGAAGTTCAGATTTGTTCAGACGCTGAAGATGATACTCAAGTAGCGTTTTACCCGCGATGGTTTTTAAAACTTTAGCCGGCAATCTCGTACTGCCAATGCGGGCCTGAGTAATAATGCCTACGCGAGGTGTGGTACTATTTTTTACCATAGAACTCGTTGATACATTCGATCACATAAGCCTGCTCAACATCACTCATGCCGTGATACATCGGTAAGCTCAATGCCTTTGAGTAGTATGTTTCCATGTTGGCGAAACTCTGGGAACCATAGAGTTTCACATAGTACGGCTGACGATAGATTGGAATATAGTGAACTTGGCAAAAGACATTCTTCGACTTTAAGAACTCATAAAGTTCAAGACGTCGGTCTGTTTGAATAACAAAAAGATGGTAGGCATGTGTGCCACCTTCTGGATCTTTCGGTAAACCAATCGGCACTCCTGCGAGTTTCTTTCTATAAGTAGCAGCGATCTCATTTCTTCTAGAAATATTTCTATCCATTCGCTTCATCTGAGACGCACCGAGTGCACAAAGCACATCAGAAATTCGGTAGTTAAAACCAAGTTCCGTCATCTCATAGTACCAGCCCCCATCATGAGCCGTCATTTCAGACGGTTCACGGGTAATGCCATGAGTTCTAAGGAGTTTCATTTTTTTATAAAGCTCTTCGGATTTCGTAGCGACGGCGCCACCTTCACCAGTTGCGACGTGCTTTACAGGGTGGAATGAAAAGACAGCTATGTCTGCGTACTCCCCGTTTCCGCTTTTGTGAGTCACCCCTTTAGAGTCTTTGAAGCTGGCCCCAACAGCATGACAAGCATCTTCGATAATCCAAAGACCATGCTTATCAGCAATTTGGCGAAGTTTTTCAAAGTTGATAGGATAACCGGCAAAATCAACCGCTACGATCCCCTTGTAGTAGCCCGCCGACTTTTCTGCTAGGCGCTTTTCAAGATGTTCGAAGCTCAAACAAAAATCTTGAGGATTAATATCGACGAAATCAACGTCGCCACCGCAGTAACGAATGCAGTTTGCAGACGCCACAAAAGAATTCGAAGTGACGAGAACTTTATCGCCAGGTTTCACGCCCAAGGCCGAAGCCGCCAGATGCAAAGCCGTCGTGCCATTGTTCACTGCCAGCGTCTTTGTTCCTCCGAGCAAGGCAGTCAGAGACTTTTCAAAAGCCTCCACAGCCGGCCCCTGAGTGAGAAAATCAGACTTTAGCACTTCAATGACACTATCAATGTCTTCTTGCTGGATGCTCTGACGTCCGTAAGGGATTTTCATAAATACCTTTTAAACTGTAAATTGAGGATCAACGTGCTGCTTAATTTGACCGCGAATCTCTTCCACAGTCAGCCACTCCGTATTACTTCCGGAGTTGTACTTGAAACCTTCTGGAACTTTTTTCGCTCCAAACTTTTTCGTCCAATCCTGCAGATCCCACACTGGCAGACCTGGCAAAATCACGTAGTACTTACCGCAATCCCAAGTATTCAGAGAATCCGTCTCAGTAATCATCTCTTCGTGGAGCTTTTCACCAGGGCGAATTCCTACGACTTCAGTTTTACATTGTGGCGCAACCGCTTCTGCAATCGCATTAATTTTGTAAGATGGAATTTTTGGTACGTAAAGTTCACCACCCCAAGAGTTCTCAATGGCATGTAGAACCATTTGAACACCTTCTTCAAGAGTGATGTTAAAACGAGTCATGCCTTCGTGGGTGATTGGCAAAGTTCCGGTCTTACGTTTTTCGAGGAAGAACGGCACCACCGAGCCCCTTGAACCAAGCACGTTTCCATAGCGAACGACAGAGAAACGAAGGTCTCTTTTACCTTTGAAGTTATTAGCCGCCACAAAAAGTTTGTCAGAACAGAGCTTTGTCGCACCATAGAGATTAATCGGTGCCGCGGCCTTATCGGTCGACAGTGCAACGACTTTCTTTACGCCACAGTCCATAGCCGCATTGACGATATTCTCGGCGCCGATCACGTTCGTTTTAATACACTCGATCGGGTTGTACTCCGCCGTTGGAACCTGTTTCAAAGCCGCTGCATGGACGACGATATCTATGTCTTCGAAGGCTCTCTTTACGCGCTCAGCATCACGCACATCGCCGATGAAATAGCGGATCTGAGGGTATTTAGACTCGGGAAACTTCAGAGACATTTCGTATTGCTTCAGTTCGTCGCGGGAAAAAACAACAATTCGTTTTACCTCAGGATACTTTTTGAGAATAACTTCGACAAACTTCTTACCGAAAGAGCCTGTCCCACCCGTCACTAAAATACTTTTGCCGCTGAGCATTGTTTTTTTACCTTTGAGAGCTAAGATTGAAGGGAGAGAATAACAACTGCATTTTTAAAAATCAATTTAAATGCCCAGCAACTCTAATACTGCCAGGATTATTGCCCTCATTAAAGGTGCGTTGGACCAGAGCAAATATTTACAATTACGCATCGGGCTGCTAACTTCTCCCGATATTAATAACCCTATGATCAAGGCCTTCGTGAGAACACCAGCTCTCCAAGAAAATACTAGAAATGCAGGACTCGATTGGCTCAGAATTGCGGCCATTACGCTGGTTTTCATACGCCACTATCCTGGTGCTAAATCAGATTCAATTGCTGGTTTTTTCTTCTCTTGGGGTTGGACCGGCGTTGATCTGTTTTTTGTTTTGAGCGGTTTTCTACTTGGTAGCAAACTATTCAAGCTCGCTCAAAGGAATGACATCACTTTTGGCAGTTTTTACGCTCAGCGCCTTCTCCGTACGGTTCCGGCTTACTATGCGATGGTTGCCATTTATTTTTCCCTTCCGCAAATTTGGGAGGGAAAAAGCATTCTCCCCCTATGGAGATTCCTTACATTTACTTGCAATTTCAGTATGAACACAACGCTCTATGGAACTATGACTCAATCCTGGTCTCTGTGCGTAGAGGAGCACTTTTATCTCGTGTTACCGATTTTAATATGGCTTATTTTCCGACTCCGCCTTCAGCGTCATGTACCTTGGATGCTCTTGGGCCTTCTCCCTATTGCTTGGGCTATTCGACTTCAAGTTTGGCACACCCAAATTGAACCATTACGAAGCACATACTCATATTCAGCTTATCTTGAGCATATGTACTTCCCAACATATACCCACTTCGATGGCCTCATCATCGGCGTCCTTCTGGCCTGGATTTCTACACTAAAACACAGTTTTTGGGAACGCTTGTTAGCCCTGCACCGATGGATATTTCCAGCTTCTATTTTAACACTCGCTTTAGGTATTTGGCTTATTCAAGATATTGATTCCTTTTCGGCGTCGTTATTCGCCTATTCAGTTTTTGGCGTGGCCTATGGCGGACTATTGGTAACTTCAATGCGATTACCAAAGCCCATTTTTTTAGGCTCTATTTTAGAGAAGCTGGCGGACCTAGCCTATTGTATTTATCTAACTCATATTCCTGTGATGTATTTCGCCTACAATCTCTTCACAGAGCAGTTTACCCAAAGTCCAATCATCTCCCTTCGTCCGTACATCGTCATTCTCTCCGTTCTAAGCGCTTCCTATGCCTTGAGAGCTGCCATCGAAAAACCATTCTTGCGCCTTAGGCAGCATTTTTACTCACAAAAAAATTTGAAGCAAACACGCCTTGCCGAAGGCTCTATTTAATCTTTTAAGGTCCCGGTCGAAGTTTAAAAAATCAATTGAAATGCCCGACGCTCTACTGCACTATACAAAGCCTTACATAGGGCAATTTGACAGGTTTTTCGGAGGTCGAAAGTGCTTAATTTTGCGATCGTTGGCTGCGGCCGAATTTCAAAAAGACATCTTGAACTTTTGGGTCTTAATCAAATCCATGGAGCGAGGCTCGTTGCTGTTTGCGATGTTCAACTCGACAGAGCAAAAAGTGCCGGAGAGAAGTACAAAGTTCCTGCGTATGAAGATATGAACGAAATGATGACCCGTGAAAAAGTGGATGTCGTCACCGTTTTGACCCCAAGCGGGATGCATGCAGAGCATGTCGTCCAACTCGCAAAGCATAAAAAACACATCATTGTCGAAAAACCGATGGCTTTGACTTTGGCGGATGCTGATCGCATGATTAAAGCTTGCAAAGATAATGGCGTTCAGCTTTTTGTCGTGAAACAAAATCGATTCAACGTCCCCGTCGTTAAATTGCGGGAAGAACTCGAAGCCGGTCGTTTTGGCAAAATGGTTATGGGAACCATTCGTGTTCGCTGGTGCCGTGATCAATCTTACTACGATCAAGACTCTTGGCGCGGAACTTGGGCCTTGGATGGCGGCGTTTTCACCAATCAGGCTAGTCATCATGTGGACCTACTACAATGGATGATGGGAGATGTTGAGTCAGTATTTGCAAAGGGCGGCACTTATCTCATCAATACCGAGACTGAAGACACTGGTATTGCGATGATCAAATTTAAGTCTGGCGCCATCGGAGTCATCGAAGCAACGACAGCTGTACGTCCGAAGGATCTCGAAGGATCCATCAGCATTTTAGGTGCAGGCGGGACAGTTGAAATCGGCGGTTTTGCCGTTAATCAGATCCGCCATTGGAACTTCTCTCATCCTACCCAAGAAGACCAAAATGTTATTCAAAATTACTCAGTAAACCCACCTAACGTTTATGGTTATGGCCACAAAGCTTATCTGGATCATGTTGTAGAATGCCTTAATGGTAATTCGAAACAACCTATTTCTGGTGAAGAAGGCCGAAAGAGCCTTGAGTTAATTCATGCGATTTACGAGTCTATCGAATCGAAAAAAGAAGTATTTTACCCGTTTAAGTCTCAACACAGCAAGCTAGGCCTCAAGTGATTGCGAAGACAGCTATCGTTTACCCCAATGTGAAACTCGGAAAGAACGTTGTCATCGAGGACTTCTGCATCATAGGAGCTCCACTTCATGATGGCTCTCAGCCGGAAACAGTAATTGGCGACAACGCTTACTTACGCTCTTTTACGGTGATTTATGCGGGCAACACCATCGGTGATAACTTCAAGACCGGCAACAAAGCCAATATCCGCGAGTTCAATAAAATTGGCAACAACGTCAGTATTGGCACTCTCAGCGTTGTCGAACATCATATCGTTCTTGAAGACAACGTCCGCATTCACACAAGTGCTTTTGTTCCTGAATTCTCTGTTCTGAAAAAAGGTGCTTGGATTGGCCCTCATGTGGTTCTCACGAACGCAAAAGTACCATTGGCACCAAATGCGAAAGAGACACTTCAAGGACCTATCCTCGAAGAAGGTGCGATCGTTGGTGCTAATTCGACTGTTTCTCCAGGAGTTCACATTGGCCCAAAAACCCTTGTAGGCTCTGGCTCTAACGTTACAAAAGATCTTCCGGCTAACATGATTGCATACGGACATCCCGCGAAACCTGTCTCTCGAAGGAAGTAACAATGAAAATCCCTCTTATGGACCTACATCGCCAGTATGAGACTCTTCGACCTCAAATCAACACGGCGATTCAGAATATTCTTGATACGACACAGTTCATTGGCGGCAAAGAAAAGGAACAATTCGAGCAGGAATACGCCCATATGATGGGTACGAAACATTGTGTCGGCGTTGCCAATGGGACCGATTCTCTTTTCCTGATGCTGAAAACAATGGGAGTCGGTGCGGGCGACGAGGTCGTCGTTCCTGCAAACTCTTTTATTGCTTCTTCTGAAGCCGTAACAGCAACTGGTGCGCGCGTGGTTTTCTGCGATGCTCGCGAAGAAGATTTTCTCATCAACCTCGATCATGTCGAAAATCTGCTCGCCAAGAGGTCTAAAAAATCCGGCGGCAAAATTAAGGCTATCATGCCGGTGCATATTTACGGCCAGATGGTCGATATGCCTCGGCTGATGGACCTTGCTCGCAAGTATGAGGTGTTGGTTTTAGAAGATTCTGCCCAAGCTCATTTGGCGGAGATCAACGGCGTAAAAGCTGGAGCCTATGGTGACGCCGGTAGTTTCAGTTTCTATCCAGGTAAAAATCTCGGTGCTTACGGTGATGCTGGTGCCATTATCACGAACAATCCGGATCTTGCCGTCAACCTCAGAAAAATCGCAAACCATGGTCGCATCAGTAAGTACGATCATGATATGGAAGGATTCAACTCACGCTTAGATACACTCCAAGCCGCTGTCTTGAGAGTTAAACTGCCACATTTACCTAAATGGACTCAGCTCCGACAAGAAAAGGCTGCTTATTACGATAAGCTTCTCACAGGAGCTCCAAACGTGATTTTGCCATTTTCAAAAAAGAACGGCTCGCATGTTTATCATCTCTATGTCATTCGCGTTCAAAACCGTGACAAAATTCACGCTGGAATGGAAGCTGCCGGAATCCAAACAGTCATTCACTATCCGAAAGCACTCCACGAACTTGCTGCCTATAAGTACCTTGGCCACAAACCAGAGGACTTCCCAGTGTCTCATAAACTACAACACGAGATTCTCAGCCTACCATTGTTCCCGGAGATCTTACCAAATGAACAGGAATTTGTTGTAGAGACGTTGAAAAAGCTCTTGTAATATGAATAAAAAGTTTGGGTCATGGTCATTCTGTGGAGCAATTGGAATTTTTGTTATCTACCTGTTCCATTACCTCATAATGGGCCAAGACCTTTATATACCGATCCACGACAACTTTGATTCGGGACATTCTTGGCTCACACTATTTGCAAAGCACTCGAATTGGCTCGGAGAGCGCGACTCATATCTATTAACCCATTACTGGATGCTACCATCCTCTTCTTATCCCCCATCAACGAGCATAATTACTTGGACTTACCGCATTTTTACGCCGTTAGTTGCATACCTGTTCAATGTCATTTTAGTCCACACCATCGCATTTTTCGGCGCGTTCTCGCTTATTAAGAGTCACCTTACAAAGAACGAGACATTTTTTAATCAAAAAATCGCTCCATGGATTTCCCTTTGCTATGCAATTCTGCCTTATTCTATTTTTATGACGGCATCCATCGCAGGTATTCCTCTATTTTTCTCTGCCTTTTTAAGTATTCGCAAAGGCGAGAAGAATATTGCCAATTGGATGCTCCTAATCACATTACCGTTTTATAGTTCTCTGGCACTCAGCTATATTTACGTTCTACCTTTTATCTTTGGATTGTTAGTGTACGACACGATAAAACATCGACAAATTGTGTATTCTTTTTGGGCGCTAAGCCTAGCATCCATTGCTTTTTTGGTTTCTGAAAGTTCTATTCTTTTTAATTTTCTTCTCGACTCCAGCTTTTCATCACATCGAACTGAGTTTGTACGCCAAGCTCTTACGCTAAAAGAAAGTATTCTGATTTTCGCAAAGCTATTTATATTAGGGCACTACCACTCCCCCCCTAAGCACACCCTCACTCTCATAGTTCTTTTTTTAACTGGCGCATGGTCTCTAGTAAAATATCGTCGTTTATTGTTAGACCGTAGCATGGTCTATTTGACTTCCACCATTGTAGCCATTTGTCTTTTTGGCGGCTTCCTTCGCTATCAGCCAATTTATGATCTTATTGGTCAAAGTACTCTTTTTAGAGTTTTCAATTTCGAACGGCTCTACATTCTCCTGCCTTTCCTATGGCTTATTATTTTCTGCAAGCTTTGCCACTTCCTATCGCAAAGACAAAAGCATGGAGCCTTGACACTTTTTCTAGTAATTCAAACAGGATATCACATTTCACAAATTGACACTCTCACAGCGTATCGCGAGACAAGAATCACATATCGCCAGTTCTTGGCGGAACCACTCTTCCAAAAAATTAAAGAACACCTAAACAAAGAAAACCGACCCTACAAAACTGTGAGCGTTGGCTTAGAGCCAGCTATCACCATTTTTAATGACTTGCCTGCAGTTGATTTTTATACCGTCAATTACGATATAAAATACAAACATCAGTTCCGCAGCCTGATAGAGGCCGAACTCGACAAAAGTGATTCCCTAAAAAAATACTTTGACCATTGGGGAAGCCGAGTCTATTTCTATTCCGCAGAGCTGTTCGATAACTGCTTCACCCTTTGCGTGAACCCTCGTGATACAGTTGCACATATAAGCCTTACACAAGCTGGTGTCGACTTTCTAAAAAACACTTATATCATATCAGCGGTTTCTCTAGAAAATTCTAATCTGGAACATATAGAAACCTTTACAGATTTACACCTACCGTGGACAATCCGTATCTATAGGGTTCCTGAGCATGGAAATTAGTTCTCTTTTCGACATTGTTTTACTTTTTTTGACGACGCTATTATTGGGAGTTTTCCCAATCTATTTAGTCTTAAAAAAATTCATCTCCAGCCATCGTAAAACTCTTATAGTCTCTATTGGACTTAGTCCTTTTTTGTTTTCATTTGCGCTAGGTCTGACCAAACTATTGCAGTTGAATAGCCGCTGGATTTTAATTCCTTTAATACTTTTCTCCTCCATTACTTTTTATACTAAAGGAAAAAACTCCTTTATTTCCCTCAGATCCGTTATCTCAAACAATGTCCAAAGAATTTTAACTAGCGCTCTACTGGCTACACTTTCATGGTCGTATTTCAACGTGCCGAGTATTCTCAAAGGCAATGCCTATGTCGATCAAGTTTGGAATCTCGCGCTTTCACAAGAATTTTTGAGATCCATTCCACCTCAATATCCTATGTGGAAAGACGCCTCTTTTCATTTTATCTATCATTATGTTGTCAATGTTTATTGGGCAGGGGTCTCTGCTACAACGGGCATAGAGATCCTTGATATCATATTCAAATACTCTTCGCTAATATCTTGGTTCTATTTCATTTTGGTGCTGACACTTGTTGCGCGCAACAAATCTACTTTTCAATTTATATTTGTTTTTGCGCTTTCATTTTTCCTATTTCCGAATTTAGAATGGTCTCCTGTTCGTTCCTACTTGTTACACATATCTTCTTGCGCTTCGAACTTCTTGTGGGGCCTTCCAATTTTCGCAAGCTTTTGGACCTTGTGGCAGGTTATTGCACAAAAACGGTTTAAAGATCTTAAGAAACAAAAATTTACGCCTCTTTATATCGTTCCGAACTTTGCCCTTACATTTGCTTTATCATTCGTGAAGGGCACTTTTGGCATTGCGATTTTGGTTTTTGAAATCACGTTTTTGATTGTAAAAAGAAAAGTATTATTTGACATAATACGAACTAAAGGCGGGGCGCTAAAAATCGGGATCTTTGCCTTAACATCTCTAGCTTTACCAATGGGTGTTTTGTTAGCGTCTAAATGTATGCCCGGAACAGCAGCTATTATTACCGAAGGAGAACAAATTCTCAGAAACAAGTATTCAGGCATGGTCAACGGTTCATCAGTATCTCTAGTTATTTTTCTGATTGCTTTCGTTTTACTAGTTTCTCAAGCACAAAAAATCCGTAGTATCTTTACTTTATCACTTCCTATATTTGTTGCGGCTCATCTTAGCCTGTACCTACTTCTGACACATGCAACATTTTCGGAATACTATTTCATATTTAATATTTTTATACTGAATATGTACATTCTGGTTTCGACTTCTTTCGACACCCTTAAAAAATTTATCATGCCTGCCTGCCTGATGGTTTTGGTGTTTTGCATTGTCTATCCTGGAACTTTCAAAGTCGGATCTTTGATCTCGATTCCACAAATTCCTATCTCCACGATCGAAGCTGTTAAATACACCGATAGTTCCTACACCACGCTAGCAGAAATAGGTCTGCAGGTCCCGGAAAACGATTGGGTTTGGATGCCTTCGACTAACTGTAAGAACTTAAAAGCAAGTGCAGCACTAAATCGCCGTATTTTTTCTGAGTGTCCATATTTAACGACTCCACAATCTACAAAAAATATAGAAATAGAAAATTTACTAACCTCAGGCTCAACAACCCAATGCGCACCTCTCCTTAGAAATTTTGACGTAAGATATGTTATTCTTAAGCGAGATGAGTCTATGAAATGCATAGATACTAAATTCATTAATCAAAACTCAAATTATACCCTTTATGAAATTAAAGATTAACCTTCCAATTTTTATAGCGACTTCAATTTTGATCATTGCTAGTCAGCTCCACTTCTGGAACGGAAAAGTATTTTCAATGCTTGAAAAGTTCCATTTTTCTACCCTTAGAGATGTAAGCTCTTTCGGACTATTATTCCTCTTTGTGATAGTCATGAAACGATTGTGCGATGCTGAAGTTAGATTTAAAAAGGATTTCTATCTTAGTATTTTAGGTCTCATAGTTGTTAGCGTATCAACAACTGGCATGATCTTCTTGGCGAACCTTAAAATACGTAGTCACGACAGCGCCATTGAGCACATTTCTGTCGAATTCATTCCAAAAAATAAAACCGTAAATATTGTTAAAATGTACAACGAATACTTTGTTAATTTACGGATCAATAACCAAAGCGAATCAATTGTCGACACGAAACTCCCGTGGTTTCAGACTTATATCTATGCCTTGAATCTGAATTGGTACAAAGATTGTGATTTAAGCAAGAAACCACATAAGGTTACGCCAATCGCATTTACACCCAAGATTACTCCCAGCAGATCTGGTATCATGGAAATACCCATTGACTATAGAAATATTGAAAACGGAACTTACTGCATTAAGCCCGAGATGACCGAGATTCCAACCGCCAACTCAAACACAGCGGCTCAAAGCAGCCGTCAATATGACTCCATATTGACAGTTAAAATGAACATACACAATTTTGAAGTTCATAAAGAGAATTAATTTAAACTTCGTCCTTCACATCAAAGTTCAACTTTTCTTCAACAAATACGAGTGGGTGATTTTTTACGTGAACGAAAACTCCCCCAACGTACTCCCCGATCATACCAATAAAAAACAACTGAACCGCGGAAAAGAAAAACATACCAATGATTAGTGGTGCCAAACCAAGCTGAAAAGAGTCCCAATAGAGCAGTTTTCTTACCAGATACACCAGGGCAATCAAAAGACTTAGGCCACTTAAAAAAAGTCCTGCAATGGTTGCCAGTCGGATAGGAGCTTTAGAGTAGTTCACAAACCCCAACAAGGCATAATCCAACAAGCTAAAGAAGTTATTGGAAGACTTCCCTCGTGTCCTTGGCGGTTGAATAAACTCAACCTCAGCCCACTTACTGCCGATTTCACTGAGCATTCCACGGACATATGGGTTTGGATCTGGCATAGAACGAAGCGCACTAATCACACTTTGATCATACAAACCAAATCCAGTAAAATTAGGAATTTGAACCACTCCGCCTTCCGAAAATTTACCCATAAGAAAGTAGTAAAGATTACGACAGGTACGGATTATAAAGCTACTCTGAACATTGTTCGCACGGCGAGCAACAACCATATTGAAGCCTTCTTCCCATTTCGCCAAGAACTGAGGAATTAACTCCGGTGGATCTTGTAAATCAGAGACCATTGCGATCACGGCGTCGCCCTTGGCCTGCAACAAAGCATAGGCCCCTGAGCGATTCACACCGAAATTACGGTTGTTTAGAATAACTTTGATCCTTTTGTTCTTCTTTGCAAGACCACGTAAAATATCTCTCGTACCATCACTTGAAAAGTTATCGATTAATATTTGCTCATAACTATACTGAGGAAGAGCTGCGAAAACTTTTTGAATTCTTTCACAAAGCTCTTCAATATTTCCCGCTTCATTATAACAACCTGATACAATAGTAACTTTTTTCATTTTTAAGCCTTGAAGTTTACGTTAGAAAATTTTTTCTGAAGAATGTGTGCTGAGAAATGGAAGTTTTTAAGCGTTTCTTTAATAAGAATGCTCGTTTTCCCCGGCGCATCCCCTACATAAGGACTCACCGCTGTTTTTGCTATTGTTTTAAAAGAATCGCTTAGAGCCCGCTGAATAGCGGACTCTATTGAGGTCATTTCGCAACGGCAACTAATAATATTCAAACCATGGTCACGTCCGTTTTGCCGTTCGCCAATATTTACAACTGGCAAGCCGAAGCTACTTGACTCAATGACACCACTCGAAGAGTTCCCAATCATCACGTCAAAAGACGCAAGCGCGCTCAAGAATCTGACTTGTCCAAGGCTATCAAAAAATTTGAAACGCTCGGGGCTCTTATTACAAAAATCTGCAACTTCAGTATTAATAACTGCATTGTCTGCATCGACATTCGCTTTTGTAAAGACAGCCCGTATTCCGGATTGATTGATAGCCTGCAAAAGCGCACGAATTTGCGAATGAGAACTTTGGTTCGATAGTGTCACAGGGTGATATGTGACAATGGCAACAGGTCCTGCCAAAGAGAACTGTAAACTGTTTTCCAACTCAGCCTTTGAAAGCAACTTGCTCCTGTAACAATGATCCAATCCCGGAGCTCCGAAATTAAAAATCCTTTCCGGTGCCTCCCCAAGCTGCAATACCCGCCGGCGGTGATTTTCATTCGATACAAAGTGAAGCAATGACATTTTTGTAATCGAATGCCTAAAGGCATCGTCAATAGCGCCTTCGGTGACTTCGCCACCATGAATATGCGCAATAGGAGTTCTCGTAATGTGGCAGGCAATAGCGGCCCCCATCATTTCATAACGATCGCCGAGGATAACAGTGATGTCTGGCTTAAGCTCGAGAAGGGCCCTCGCCATTTTGCCAATACCATCCCCCACAGACTCACAAATGTCGCCTGGCTGATCAGATTTTAAAGGGACGTATACTTTTGAGTTAATATGAAAACCATCGGCCTCTATAAATTTATAAGTAAGCCCATGACTTTCTAATAAGTGACTACCCGTTGCAATAATCTGGAGTTCCAACTCTGGATCTTGCACAACCTCTTTCATAAACCAAAAAAGATGCCCATATTCAGCTCTGGAGTCGGTTAATACACATATCTTTTTCATTATGAGCCTATAATGGTTTGAATTGCCGCCTAGATATTAAAACGATCCGCCTTATACTGCGCCAGGTTTTCCGACTTTGCGAACCAGTCTATCGTTTCTGCTAAACCACGTCTAAAGCCCTCAAGCTTGCCGTATTCAGGTTTCCAACCAAGAAGCCTCTCTGCTTTTCCATTTGCACCAAGTAGACGTTCAACTTCACTTTTTTCTGGGCGCAGACGTTCTTCTTTTTGCACAATTTTTACCGGCCTGCCCATGACATCAGAAATTTGAGTTGCAAGATCGCCAATGGAAACCTCGAACTCACTAGCTAGATTGATTGTCTCGCCGTTGATGTTTGGTGCCTTTAGCGCAGCACAGAAGCCCTTAGCCGTGTCCTTAACGTAGTTAAAGTCTCGCGTTGGAGTCAGAGAACCGAGACTGATCTCTTTATAACCAGCTGCTATTTGACTAATGATCGTTGGGATAATTGCCCGCGCAGACTGACGTGGTCCATAGGTATTGAACGGGCGGATAGTCGCTACTGGCAACTCAAAAGAGCGATAGTAGCTGGCTGCCAATTGGTCCGCACCAATCTTTGTCGCTGAGTATGGAGACTGCCCCACAACTGGATGCTCTTCTGTGATAGGTACAAATTGAGCCGTTCCGTACACTTCACTTGTCGACGTATGAATAACTTTTTCAAGCCCAAGATCACGCGCTGCCTGCAAGATATTTAAAGTTCCTTTAATGTTCGTATCAACATAGGTATCTGGCGAATAATAAGAATAAGGAATAGCAATAAGTGCAGCCAGATGAAGAACAGACTTACATCCCTCCATCGCTTTTCTGACACCATGAGGGTCCCGGACATCGCCCATAAAAACTTCGATATTTTTCTTCACATCGGCGCTCAAAGAGTCAATCCAACCCCAACTACCAAATGAATTATACAGACAGAATGCCTTAACATCGTAACCCTGCTTCAGGAGCTCTTCAACCAAATGTGAACCAATAAAGCCATCGGCCCCAGTAACCAAAACCTTCTTCATCTCTTTATTCCTTAGTAGCTTTGAGGATTACCATGCGCTCCATCCACCATCAACTGTGATTACTTGACCGTTGATATAACTTGCTGCTGGGCCGACTAAAAACGCCGCAACACCGGCAATATCAGCGGGACTGCCCATTTTTCCAGCTGGTGTTTTCTTAGAATAAGCTTTTACGAAGCTCTCGGGCTGCTCATTAAGAATACCTCCAGGAGCCAAAACGTTCGCACGAATGTTCTTACTCCCATAAACTGTGGCGATATATCTCGTAAGACCGATAATGCCTGATTTAATTGCAGCGTAAGGTGAGGGATTCTTAATGCTAGTACCGTCGTAAATAGACAAATCTGGGCCCAAAATACCATAAATTGACGCAAAATTAACTAAACTACCTCCGCCACTGGATTCCATTTTATCTACAGCCAACTGAGAAAACAAAAATGCAGATCCCATATGCATCTCGACGTTAGCATTCCAATCCCGCATCGTGACATTTTTAAAATCTAGCGAGCCCCAATTTGTAGTTCGTGGGTACGAGCAATTGATAAAAGAGTATTTTTCGTCATCCCTTTTTTTGAGTTTGGAAAAGAAGTTTCTTAAATCGACCTCATTACATAGGTCTATCTCAGTAAACATCTCGCCAGGAAGTGGAGGGTGCGTCTGTTGGCGATCTAGTGAATAGACCTCGGCTCCAGAGTCTAAAAGAGCTCCCGCAATAGAGTAACCTAGAAGGCCCTGAGCCCCCGCCACAATACATACATGCTTTTCCAATGAGAACCAATTTTTCATAAGCTTTCCAAGTCTATTACTTTCGTCAGTAAATTGCAGGCCGAAAAAATCTCCGTACTTTCACTTTGTGAATGAAAGAAATCAATCACCCTGCGGAGCTGCAAATCAAATAGTTTTTCTCTGGCAACACCCCATGTCTCCGCCTTCTCAGAAATCGTTTCTCCAAAGGTCTTTATCGTGAGTTCGCCAGTCACCAAGTTTCCAGAAATTAACCCGTCCTCAAAACAAATTTCAAAAGTTCGCCTTGTCTCTCTTCTGAAGTAGTCCAAGTGAATATGACCTATAGTGCCGTTTAAATGCAGCAGAAGGCTTTCACAAAGGTCGTCCGAATCAATTTCGAGACTACTGACCCTGCTCTTGTATCCCACTACTTTTTTAACGGAGCCAAATAGATATTCGGCGTAGTCAAACTCGTGGATCAAATCAATACTCACTCCACCACCCAGTGATTTTCTCGCGCTATAGCAGGTACGATAATCCGTGCCAGGACGCCAACTTGGCAGATAGCTGCCAACAAAAAGCTGATAACTCAGAACCTTCCCAAATTCTTGTTTCTTGATGAGGTCCCTCGCTCTTTCAATGAGCGGATGGCAACGAAGAATTGTGCCATAATAGATACGCATTTGACGGTTTTGAATCAACTCTCGCATTTTCCACACGTCTTCCGAGGTTGAAGCCAGTGGCTTCTCCATGAAGATATATTTGCTACATTGGGAGGCTTTATTCAAAGTTTCCAAATGCTCTGATGTCGGATTCGTAATCCATACCCAATCAGGCTTCCACGTACTAACCTCATCCCAGCTATAAAGATTTTGAACATGCTCGATCTCGCGAGCAGGCTTTTCAGAACGAAGTGCTGCAATCGAAAATTGGCCTTCATTGCGTAAAAAGGCATCAACATGCTGTTTTCCGATGGATCCCAAACCAACTATCAAAACTTTCACAGATTCCGATCCTCCAGTAGGATCTGTCACGAAACCATAGTTTACCCCTATTAATCAAGACACCAGTTTTGTGAAGCAGCTTGACAATTTATTCTCGCTCGGATTCCCTAGTTGTCATGCAGTTTAGAAAACCTCTTGAAATTCCCTGCCTCACTGGTATCCGTTTTTTTGCAGCTTTTGCCATCCTCTGCCACCATTCTCCAGGAAGCATTTTTTACTATCTTCCTTCTTCCGAATGGCGCCAGTTTTTAGCACAATTGGGGGTCTTTGGAATGTCGCTTTTCTTTGTCATGAGCGGCTTTATTATCCACTACAACTACTTTGATAAAATCGCGCAATTTAGCTGGAAGAACCTTTACAATTTTCTCATTGCCCGCTTTGCCCGCCTCTACCCTCTTTTTATCGCTTTAGTACTTACGGATATCGCAATTATGCAATTCAGTGGCGCATTTTCTCTAGGTAAGCTACAAGCACTGCCGTATTTTTTCACCCTTAGCCAAACATGGTTTTATCAGTTAGTTGAAGGCATTCCGACCTTTATTCCTTTTTCGAGATCAAATGTCACTTGGTCCATTAGTTCTGAGTTCTTACTTTACGGCTTCTTCCCAGTTATGGTGTATCTCTTTTTAAAAATGCAGACAACAGCAAGATCTGCTGTCGTTTTTGGGGCCAGCTTAATTTTACAATTTTTTGCAGTTTGGTGGCTTATTCAGCACAAACAAGAAATCGAGCACTGGGCTTTGGAGTTTTTCGGAGAAAGAGCTGTCGAAACAAATACTCCACCCGTCTACAGTTTTTATACTTGGCTTTCTTTCAATTCCCCATACATTCGTTTTTTTGAGTTTGCAATCGGCTATAGTATTTCTAATTTTTTAAGAGCAAAAGAATATGGCACACTTGCATATTCAAAAATAATCACTCCTGTGATTTTTATTTTTCTTTGCGCCTTACTTTTGAATCCTTGGCTTCAGTGGTTTCCTCCAAGTATCATCACATCGTACTTACTAACTCCAGTCATTGGCTTTTTATTGCTATACAT
Source organism: Pseudobdellovibrionaceae bacterium (assembly GCA_039810425.1). Lineage (GTDB taxonomy): Bacteria > Bdellovibrionota > Bdellovibrionia > Bdellovibrionales > Bdellovibrionaceae > JACMRP01. The sequence continues at coordinate 23,674 of JBDHWW010000025.1, forward strand.
GACAACGTTCCCTTCGTTTGTAAGATCCTTCTTTAGCGTACGCTCGTTCGTCTATCTGGGAGAAATGAGCTACTCGATATACATGGTTCACAATATGGTTTATGCTTACTTCTTACCAACTGGCAGCGAAGACTCTGCTTTGACTTACTATTTCAAAGCAGATCTTAATTTTATCCACGCGTGCATCGTGATCTTTATTATTTCCTATTTCACTTATACTTACTTGGAAGTTCCATCGCGCTCCTTCTTAAGGAGAAGGTTAAGCATCTAATAACTCAAAAAAGGACCTGAAGTATGACGTTATTTATTTTTGGCACCGGCGGGCATGCAAAAGTGATCGCAGATATCGTTGAAAAACAAAACGCGTTCAAAACTGTAGCATTCATTGACGAAAAGAACACAGTAAAGAGTCTCTCTGGCTATCCAGTAATTTTACAAAAAGATCTTGCTCAAGATACCGAAGGTTTTGCTATCGTCGCAATTGGAGATAATTTCACTAGAAAAATTGTCGCTGAAAAAATCATAAAATCTTTCCCGCACCTCCGTTTTACAAAGGCAATTCACCCAACGGCCCAAATTGCCTCGAATGTTCACATAGGCGCTGGCACCGTCGTAATGGCTAATGCCACCATTAACCCGGACTCAAATATCGAAGAGCACTGTATTGTTAACACCAGTTCTTCGTTAGATCACGATTGCAAAATGGAGTCTTACTCCAGTGTCGCACCTGGAGTAATTACGGGTGGAAATGTTTCAATTGGAACAATGTCTGCGATTGGCATCGGCAGCATTATTTCACACGGAAAAAGTATTGCTAAAAATACGGTGATTGGCGCTGGAAGCCTCGTCATTCAAGACATTCCCGAAAAGGTTGTGGCCTACGGCTCCCCTGCGAAGGTCGTGCGGACCCGCGCAGAGAATGAGCCTTACCTCAACTAAACTAATCCTGAAATCTTTTCTAGCTGCTCCAACATGTAATTGATGCGCGCATCTGTCAGCGCAGGATGAACCCCAACCCAGAAAACTTGATTCATAACTTTATCAGTTTGCACCAAGTCACCATGCACACGGTAGTTTACATTTTTATAAGCCGGCTGACGAATCAGATTCCCCGCGAAGACCAAGCGAGTTCCAATTTTAGACTCTTCAAGGGTTCTCACCACTTTGTTACGATCAACGCCATCTGCGCAGAGAATCGGAAAACCGAACCAGCTCGGGTTTGTTTCAGCTGTCGGTTCAATAGGTTTAAATACACGAGACATCTTCTGCGAAGATTTTATTCCATCATAGATCTTCTTCCAATTGTCTCTGCGAGCTTTTACAAAACCATCCACCTTACGCAATTGAGCCACGCCAAGCGCCGCCTGCATATCGGTTACTTTCAAGTTATAACCGACATGGGAATATGTATATTTGTGGTCATAACCTTCCGGCAAATCACCGAGCTGCCAGTCAAATCTCTTTTTACATGTATTATCAACACCAGGCTCACACCAGCAATCACGGCCCCAGTCACGAATACTTTCGGCAATCTTTTTCAAGCGTCCATCTTTTGACATGACAGCGCCCCCCTCACCCATCGTGATGTGGTGAGCAGGATAAAAGCTTGAAGTTGCGTAATCCCCGAAAGAACCAACGAGCTGATCTTTAACAGTAGCGCCAAGAGCATCACAGCAATCTTCAACCAGGAACAAGCCTTCTTTTTTACACCATTCTGCTAGAATATCAGAGCGGTAGGGATTCCCCAAAGTATGGGCCAATACCACGGCGCGAGTTTTAGAAGTTTTTGCTTCCATCACCTTTTCAGGAAGTGCATTCAGAGTATTCAAATCAACATCAACGAATACAGGAGTCCAATTGTTCTGAATGATCGGATTTACTGTTGTCGGGAAACCAGCGGCAACCGTAATAACTTCATCACCCGGCTGCAATGGCTTCATACCGAAGTCTGCAAGTTTTGGTGAGCCTAATGCACTGACGGCCACTAAGTTCGCACTTGAACCACTGTTCACGAGCAATGCTTTAGTTTTGCGGCCGAAATATGGCGGATAGATTTCTTCAAATTCACGCGCATAGCGGCCAGCAGTCAGCCACATATCCAAAGAAGCATCTACAAGTGCCGCCAAGTCGTCACCATCAACAACCTTCGCTGTCACAGGAATGTAAGTTTCACCAGGAATAAAATCCTTTGAGGGATTTGCTTCGGCAAAAAATTCTTTAGATTTCGCCACAAGTTCTGTTCTTAGCTGAGTTTTTCTCATTAGAGCACTCCGAAGTTATACTTTTTAATCTGTTCAAGCGTCACGTGCTCGATACCATCTGGATTTTGAAGATATGCTTTGTACCAATCCACAGTCTCACGCAAAGTCATATTCAAATCCCAACGTGGAGCCCATCCCAATTTTACGTGGGCCTTTGAGCTATCTAATTTTAAAAGACCTGCTTCATGAGGGTGTGTCCCTTTGGATATTTCAAAGTCCACAGGATCTTGCCAGTGTTTTACGATCAAGTTCAATACGTTTTTAACTGGCTGACATTCACTTTCGTTAGGGCCAAAGTTAAAGGCTTCTGCAAAAGATGCTTCTCCAACAAAAAGACGTTCCGTCAGCATCAAGTAACCTGCCACAGGCTCAATCACATGCTGCCAAGGGCGTATTGCATTCGGGCTACGAATTTCAACTTTTTTGCCCTGGGCAAACGACATAATGATATCTGGCACTAAACGGTCCTGAGCCCAGTCCCCGCCACCGATGACATTTCCGGCGCGTGCACTTGCAACAGCAACTTGATGATCTTTCAGCTTTTCCACTGGAAAATAGGAACTTCTATAGGCGCCCGTGACAAGCTCAGCGCATGCTTTACTGCTAGAGTACGGATCATAACCACCGAGAGGTTCATTTTCTCTGTAGGCCCAAAGCCACTCTTTATTTTCGTAACACTTATCAGTAGTAACACTTAAAATCGCGCGCGCAGTTCCCGTTTGGCGAACAGCCTCGAGAACATGGGCTGTTCCCAATACATTGGTTGCGTATGTTTCTATCGGATTTTGATAAGAATAACGAACCAGCGGCTGGGCCGCCATGTGAATCACAATCTCAGGCTGCACTTCACGCACAATCTTCAAAGTATTCTCATAAGAGCGAATATCACCGATATGGGAATGCATTTTGTTTTCAAGCTTCAGCAAAGAAAACAAGTTCGGCTGAGTTGGAGGCTGTAAGGCAAGACCATGCAGATCTGCTCCCATACTGAGCAGCCACTGAGACATCCAGCTTCCTTTGAAGCCAGTATGCCCCGTCAACAAAACCTTCTTCTTATTCCAGAAACCGGAATTTACTCCCAACATTTCCAAGGAGCCTTTCCTGATGCCCACAATGATTCCAAGTGATTCTTGTCACGTAATGTATCCATTGGCTGCCAGAATCCATCGTGCAAAAACGCACTCATTTGATCCTTTTGCGCCAACGTCTCCATAGGGCCCCTTTCCCAGATGGTTGAATCATCTGGAATCAGCTCAATGACTTTTGGATTCAGCACAAAGAATCCGCCATTGATATGGCCACTTTCACCATGTGGCTTTTCTAAGAAACTTTCGACCTTGTGACCGTCCAAAGTTATTTTACCAAAGCGGCCCGGCGGCAGTGTCGCCGTCACAGTCGCAAGTCTTTTGTTTTCACGATGGAACTTGATCAACTCGTTGATATTAAGATCACAAACACCATCACCGTAAGTGAAACAGAAATCTTCATCACCAAGATACTTGGCAACTCGCTTAAGGCGTCCGCCCGTTTGCGTAGCATCACCCGTTTCAATCACGCTGACTTTCCATGGTTCAGAACTGTTTTGATGAACTTCCATTCTGTTGTTTCGCAAATCAAAAGTCGCATCGCTATTGTGAAGGAAATAGTTCGCAAAGTATTCTTTGATTACATAACCTTTATAACCGCAGCAGATAATGAAATCATTGATCCCGTAATGGGAATAGATTTTCATGATATGCCACAAAATAGGTTTCCCACCGATTTCAATCATTGGCTTTGGTTTTAAATGACTCTCTTCACTAATTCTGGTGCCAAGACCACCAGCTAAAATCACGGCCTTCATAGCTACTCCTCGCCCCTCGGTTATATCTAGATTAAAAAGGAAGACTCAAGCTCAATTTACACTTTCCCGCGCTTTGCCGACTGTTTAAAAAACAGGTAACAAATCCCTCCGAGAGCGATCCAAAATAACCCCAAAATTTGCGACTGTGTAATGATGCTAGCCCCAATAGTCGTTTTCATCCCCATTCTTAAATCAAATAGGTACATATAAACAGCCTGGCCGTAGCCAATACCTGCCGGAGAGATCGGAATAGCAGTTAAAACCATTCCAATGGGCACACAAAAGAAAAAGACTTCTGTCGGAGCTTCTAAACCCATAAAATTGGCCATTAATATTAAGCTCGTAATTGTCAAAAACTGAGAAATCAGGCTAATGCCAAGCGCCGCAAAAATGACTCCAGGTTTGTGACGATATTTTTGAACTGCTTCATGGACTCTTTTAAGCAAAGATAACTGGCGAATCGAGTACAGCTTCTTCAAAATGGGCATTCCGTATACTCGAGTAGATAACATAATACAGAAGCCACATACCAAACATAAAAAAAGCAGACACAAAATCGCAAAAACTGTGGCAAATTCTCGTTCTCTTAAGAGTTCCAAATTGAAAAAGAAAGATCCGAGTGCAAATAAAATCATCATCATAAGTCCGAGCAAACGATCCATCAAAAGACTCGTTGCAGAGTCAACTTTTCTATCTACTGCAGACCTATTTAAGTACACACCACGTACAATATCACCACTGACACCGCCCGGAATGATTGAGTTAAAAAAAATTCCGATTAACATCAATTGCAGAGATTCATAGTGTGAAATCCTGAAACCTTGTGACCTATAGAGAATGAGCCAACGCCAATTATTAACAACATACACAAGGCCCGTCACAGTCAAAATGACCAAAACTGGTATAGGTTGAAAGCCTTTGCGAAGAATAGAAAAATCAAAACTTTGCTTCGAAAATACCCAATAAAGACAGGCAACCGTAACAAAAATCTTAAGTACCAATGGAAAATACTTATATTTTATCAAAACTCAACTCGCATACCTAACCGTCGATGAGATCATCGGGCTCGTAGTCCCGAGCTGCCATCTTACCAATAACCTGAGGCCAGTTCATCGCACTTACACCCGTACCAGGACGTTTCGTAGTGATATTGTCCTCGGTAAAGGTTTCACCGCTCTTAATTGATTTTGCAGCGACAATAGACTTACGTGCAATAGCTTTATTCTTAGCTTCAGATGGAGAAGCTTTCTTTATGCCATCGCCCATTGCAAGTTCAACATCACGGATGGCTCGAATCATTACTTTAAGCTCTTGAGGCTCCAATGATGCTTTATGATCCGGCCCTTCAAGATCCCGACTTAAGGTAAAGTGCTTCTCAATCACAACAGCCCCCAAAGCAACAGCAGCTGTTGGAATCGTGATCCCTGCAGTATGATCCGAGTAGCCAATAGGAACATTCAAGGCTTTACCGATCGCCAGCATCGCATTCAAATTTACATCGTTCACTGGCGTGGGGTACTCAGTGTTACAATGCAACACTGTCATCTTCTGTTTTGGCAAACCGAAACTCTCAAGGCATTTAACGGCTTCTTCGATTTCGGACATATTACACATACCAGTCGATAAAATCACTTTTTCAGGTTTAAACAGCGCAATCTCCCTCAAGTATGGGAAGTTCGTCACTTCTCCAGATGGAATTTTAAACATTGTTAAACCGAGCTTTTTCAGAAAACGGAGACTTTCCAGATCAAAACCTGTGGAAAAAAACTGAATGCCGCGTTCACGACAATAATCCATCAAAACATAATGGTCGTCGTAAGAAAGCTCCAATTTTTTGAGCATGTCATACTGATTTTGCGCATTAGAGTTTTTCTGTTGATACTCAGCAGTTCGTGCAGACTTAGTTACTATCGATTCGGCCTTGAACGTTTGAAACTTGACGAAGTCAGCTCCAGCATCGACAGCGGCATCCACTAGATTTTTTGCAAGCTCGATACGACCATTATGATTTACGCCGGCCTCTGCAATAATAATAGTTCTGTTCGTCGCTTTATTTTCCATTACGTAAGCTCTTTAAAACTTGGACAACTCTGGTGACTTCAGAGGCTGTCAAATTTGCACTGCAAGGAATGTTTAAAGTCGTTTCCAGCATTTCCAAAGCTTTTGTGATTTTAAATGTTTCAAAACTCTTAAATGGCTTCTGAAGATGATTTAAATACCAAAGAGGACGTGATTGAACTTTATTATCAGCCAGGTACTTCATTACCTGCTCGCGATCTGCACCGAATTTTGCAACATCGATTTGCATTGCGTACATCCAGCAATTGTTATCTGCAAAGCTCGGCTGATCTGCAATACTTAGTCCTGGAATTAAACCGATCTGTTCTTTAAATGCCAGGTAGTTTTCTTTTTTCGTTTTTAAGATAGAAGCAAAGCTCTCTACCTGCGCAACACCAATTGCAGCCTGCAGATTGGTCAAACGATAGTTGAAACCGACTTCATTATGAATGTAGCGAATTTCATCGTCTTTCGATTGGGTCGTCAAATAACGCGCTTTTTGGGCAAGCTTAGAGTCATCCGTAAGGATCATTCCTCCGCCGCCTGTCGTGATAATTTTATTACCGTTAAATGATAAACAACCAAACTCACCGATAGACCCTGCACTTTTACCTTTAAAACGTCCTGATGTATAACGGGTTCCAAGGCTTTCAGTCGCATCTTCGACGATGCGGATATTTCTTTCTGCGCAAAGATCTACGAGGTCTTCCATCTGAACAGCATTGCCAAAGATATGCACTGGAATAATTGCAGCGATACGTCTTCCAGTCTTCGCATTGTATGTGAAGCCATTGTTAAAGGTCGTATTATTTGCAATGAAATCTCGGACCTTGAGAACATCGATATTATAATACTGATCGCAATCCATAAAAATAGGATCTGCGAACAGGTAGCGGACCGCATTGATAGGAGCAATAAAAGTAGCAGTAGGACAAATAACCTCATCCCCAGGCTGCACTCCTGCAAGCAGCAAAGAAATATGCAGCGCCGCCGTTCCATTAACGACCGCAATAGCATGCTTTGCGCCCGTCAATTCTGCGATTTTTTCTTCGAATAAATTAACGTATTTGCCAGCGGAAGAAACCCATTCAGTTTCCACACACTCTGTAACATACTTAAGTTCGTTCCCCTTGAGATGAGGAACACATAGAGGAATAAATTGATTTTGACTCATTACTAACAACCGCTACTTCAAAACGACAGACTGGTGTTCTGTTTTACTTTCCATTTCAGCTTTAACACGCTCGTAGTCCGCCACATTTCCGATATCATTCCAGTAACCGCAAATTGGAAAACTAACAACCTTGCCGCTATTTAGGATCACATTATCAATGACGTCTGTCATATTAAACGCAGTAGTCCCAGGCAGATTCGCAAATGAACGTTTAGAAAGCATATAAACACCAGCATTGATGAAGTAGTAATATTTTGGCTTTTCAACCAACTTACTAATTTCAACCCCTTCGATATCTACGACACCAAACGGAATATGCACTTCGAATTGACGAACTCCGACAGTAATATCACCGCGGTTTTCCATATGAAAGCTTTCCAATAGGTGCATATTTAAATTCGTGAGAACATCTCCGTTAATAACGATTGTGTTACCCTCGTAATCCGGCAGTGCTCTTAAAGCACCACCTGTACCCAATGGTTCGTCTTCATGGATATACTGAATTTTCACACCCCACTGAGAGCCGTCCTTAAAGTAATCAATGATGCTTTCTTTCTTGTAACGAACCGCGATGTGGAACTCGCGGATATCAAAACGCATAAGGTGCTCAATGATATGTTCAAGAAGAGGCTTGTTACTCATCGGCACCATTGGTTTTGGAATATGCTGAGTAATGGGATGAAGGCGTGTTCCCAATCCCCCAGCGAAGATCATCGCACGAATCGGTATTCTTTCAGGCTTCTCAATATCCTCACGAAGAATCACATCGACAACGACTCCGTCAGATCTCACAAGCGGCAGATACGTCAAACTATTCAGTTTCATGAGCTTCAAAGCTTCGTCAGTACTCATTTTCGGGAAGCCAACAACAGGGGTTTTAGACTGGAAACACGTGAGTTTTTGATCTAGAGAAACCTTATTTAGAATGGCCACTCGAATATCGTGATCGGTAAGGACACCTTCCAACCGATTTTCTGAATCCACCACTAGAATAAAACCAAAACCATTTTGATCCAGCGCGGCGACAGCGCCACCTAAAGCACTCTCTTTCGACACTAAGCATAAATTAAGTCGCTTCATCAAACCGATACACCTTGTTGAAAATCATTTGAAATCAATTTTTTTTTACCAATTTGTCGCACCTAAAGCAAAATTAATCATTAAAAAGGCTCATATTCTCAACTATCTCTTCTCTAGGGAGGAACGGAGCCATATCTTCGAGAGGTCGGCTTTCCAAAGTACCATCGGCACGTTTAAATGCAGAGGCCTTCGGCGAGATCCACTGCTCGGGATGTATTTTCACCTCACAGAGCACCGGGCCACTCATATGCAACGCCTTTTCAACACCCGCAGAAACCTGATCGTTGTTGTCGATACGGGCATAGCCGAACCCATAAGTATCCGCCAATTTTGCAAAATCGAGACTTCCTACTCCTGAACTTTCATCCGAGCCGACAAATAGACCGTCCGTCAAATTCGTCTGAGTCGAGCGAATTGCAGTGTAACCACGATTGTTAAAAATAAAGATTTTCAATGGTAGTTTATGAAACTGAGCAGTCATCATTTCTTGGATATTCCACTGGAAACTGCCATCACCCGTAACACAAACTGTTCGCGCTTTTCCTCTGCCGATTGAAGCTCCTACAGCCAGCGGCAACTCCCACCCCATAGACCCCCAGTTACCGCAGAAGGCCACACGTTGCCCACGCTTCACTTTAAACGCCTGATAAATACTCACACTATCAAGTCCATTACCCATAATGACACAATCTTCCGCCTTCAATTGATCCGCCAGGCGATCGACAAAAACATAACTATTCACGTTTTCTTTGTCCGAATAGAACTCTTCCACCATTACCGGATAACGGCGCTTCCACATCTGAATGGCTTCATACCAGCGAGGATCTATATTCATCTTTCTTTGTCGCAATTCCGCAGTCAGCATTTGCATAAAGATACGAATGTCGCTCACGATACCGAGGTCCGGTTTAATCACCTGGTTAAATACTTGATTGTGATCGATATCAACGATGACTTTTTTTGCCCGAGGAGCAAAACCAGCGAAGTTGAACCCCACTTTCGTTAAATTTAAGCCCGATGCAAAACTTAAAATCAAATCACAGTTTTGAACAGCAAAGTTAGCTCGGCGCTGTCCAGCAGTTCCAAACAGACCAACGTAAAGCTCTTCATCTTCAGCCAAAGTGTCTTTCGCAGAAAAAGGAATCGTAGCCGGTACTTTAAACTCGTGCATGAAATCATAAAGACTATCAATACTACGACTGATCCTAAAACCGCTGCCTGCAATGATGAGAGGGCGTTTTGCTTTTTCGATAAGATCTGCAACCGCCTTCACATCTTTCTTGATGATATCAATATCTGGAGCGATATCTTTTGCCTGATTCTTTTCAGCGTAGGCCACAAGATTTTTTTCATCAACCTGCGCTGACTGAATATCGAGTGGAATCTCCACCCACACCGGGCCTGGACGGCCTGAGGTTGCCATTTCATAGGCCTTTTCCATTTCGTACTGAATAGAGTCCGCGTTGTTAATTGTGACTGAATACTTTGTGACTGGCTTAATCATCGCCATGATGTCAGCTTCTTGCGGACCAAACTGGCGGACCTTTGAAAAGTCAGAAATAATACTCGATCGAACTGTTCCAGAAATAACAATCATCGGAATAGAGTCGTACCAAGCCCCGACCATTCCTGCCAGCGCATTGACCGCACCAGGCCCAACCGTTGCAAAGCACACACCTGGCTTACCTGTCATGCGAGCGTAGCCTTCAGCACTAATCGCACAGGCTTGTTCATGATAGTTACAGTAATATTTCATTCCCTTGTGGCGACCTAGAGAATCGATCAAATGCATGATCATCCCGCCGGACACCATGAACACATCATTAATTTCTTTCTTATGCAAAAAATCTACTACGTAGTCTGATACTTTAACCATTTAACAGTTTCTCCAACAAAGGTCTTAATCTTTAATTCCAGAATCCTGATACCAAGCCGCCGTTCGGCGGATGGCCTCATCCAATGCAACTTCATTCCGTAAGCCAAATTGCGTTTTCATCTTTTTACATGAAGGCATATATCGGTCAGGCTTCACTCCGGGATTTGCCTTCGTTTTTACTTCAATATCCTGCGCACCGCTCAACGAAGCACGAACAGTCTTAGCCAATTCATAAATACTCACACCATGCTCGGAACCGACATTATAAACATTCTTATTTTCTCCAGACAGGAGTAAAACCCACAAATGTAAGGCTAAATCTGCTGCGTATAAATAAGAACGCAGTGGCGTGCCATCGCCAAGAATAGTGATCTTTTCGTTTCTAACAACATTTCTAATAAAATTGCCAATGGCAAAATTCTTATTCATTGCCAGATGCGGTCCTACGAATGCAAAGCATCTCGCTGACACAGCTGAAAAACCAAACTTCTCAGCAAAAGAAAAGCTCATCATCTCTGACAGGCGTTTCCCTTCGCCGTAAAGAGCGGCATAGCCAAAATCAGTTACGGCAGGACAACCATTGTAATTTTCCTCGACAAAATCAATATCGAGAGGCTGCTTTCCATAGACACCGCCGGAACTAACGTAAAGAAATCGCTTAGCGCCACTTTTAGCTGTCAACTCAAGAGCACGTCGCGTCCCAGAGCAAATATTATCTACCAGCCACGCATCTGCTGGCTCCAAAGTCGGGGTCGCATCACCGCCAGCCGCCGCATGCAAAACATGCGTGAAGGAAAGATCTGTCATCGGCCACGGCTCTACAACTGAGCCATCATAGAACTTGAGATCTTTACGTGTTTTATATTTGGTATTTTCAGACAGGAACTTTTCAGAGCTTCTTGTCAGGATATGAAGCTCAGCATTCAGAGAAAACTGATCATTCAAAAAACAAAATGAATCTACAAGCCATTTTCCAAAGAAGCCAGTGCCACCCGAGAGACATATGCGTGCATTTTGTAATCTAGGCCAGTAGATTTTTCCTTCCTCAGCAATATGACTGAGATCTTTTTCTAAGCTATACTTCATTCGCTATCCCATACCAGAAAGACAAAATAGTAGTCTGGTATTCTTGAATATGAAAGAAATGCTTTCTAACTCGAGGCGTAAACAAAATTTAAATTTACTAAGTCAATCGTAGAGAATGATTTGTACCCGTCGGTTGTATCCATCGGCGACATACAAAAAACCTTTCACGGCTTTAACATCATAGGGATTGCGAAATTGCCCAATCTCGTCTCCCGCTAGCGAAAGCCCGTCTTTACTCCAACCATCTGACGCTTGGCGCGCGTCCCCTCCACCCATCCAGCCTAAGAACTCACCTTTTTTGCTAAATTTCTGGATTCGGTGGTTGCCTACTTCCGCGACAAAAATATTCTCCTTCTCATCCATAGTAATCGAAGTGGGTTCATCGAATCCTCCTGGTTTTTTTGAAGCGGCCGACTGCCCTTTCATCGCCCAGCCGGAGACCAAAACTCCTTCACTATTTATACCGATCCATCCCATAAACCTACCGTCAGGGGCAAAGCGCTGAATACGGTTATTTCCCATCTCAACAACGTAAATGTATCCTGCGGAATCGACATGAACCATATGGGGCTTACTGAACCCTCCCAAGTTTGTCGAGGCCATAGAAACACCCTCTTTTTTGAAGCCGTCAAAGTGTTGCTTTTCCGCAGCACCCAACCAACCCATAAATTCACCAGCAGCATTGAATTTCGTCACTCTATGGAGGTTAAAATCACACACATAGAAATTGCCCATCTTATCAATAAAAACGCTGACCGGCCCGAGCCCTCCTTTGAAGACATCAGTAAGATATGCACCACTGGCATCGTATTTATGAATTCTATCTTGACGATCATAGTCAGAAACATACAGGTTCCCTTTTCCATCGATAACGACAGCATGGGGTTGCTGCATTTCGCCCCTGCCGAGTCCACGCAAGGGAGTTCCCCTCTGATGCCAGCCAGATGGTTCTTTGGATTCTTTTTTCATCCCCAGCCAGCCGGTGAATTTAAGCTCCTTGTCAAAACGAATGACACGCCCCTCATCCAAATCTGGCACGTACAAATTACCATCTTGATCGACATAGATACCAAATGGAGCTCGAAAACCCTTAATGACTTTTGAACCGCCTAGACCTTTCGGCGAAGAAACCGTCCAAGGCGTCGCACTAATGCAGCTGGCGTAAGACAACCCTAAAACCAAAATGAAAAGGCCGCGTGTTAGCATTTGCATGGCAACTCCCTGAGAAGGATTACAACAATATTCTATAAAATGAAGATTCTCAAAAATTATGCAAAAAATTGCCAACTTACTCTAGAAAACTCAATAACCTTGCCCCAGCCGCGATCCACCAGTAAATTGAGCTTCTGTTAAGGAGCTCATATGAAGATATCGATTTTTGGCACTGGTTATGTTGGATTAGTTACTGGAGTATGCTTTGCAGAAATGGGTAACGACGTACTCTGTGTCGATATCGATGAGCGCAAGGTCCAATCCCTCCGACAGGGCAAAAGCCCCATCTATGAGCCCGGCTTAGATACAATGCTGAACGAAAACATCAAAGCAGGCAGAATCCATTTCACCACGGACTCTGCAGAAGCCATTGCAAAGTCGGAGCTACTATTTATTGCAGTAGGCACGCCACCAACTGAAGATGGATCAGCTGACTTAAAATATGTACTCGAAGTTGCCAGCACTATTGCCAAACGTATGACTGGCTATAAAGTTGTGGTCACAAAATCGACAGTCCCGGTTGGCACTAACGCAAAAATTAAAAAGAAAATTCACGAGGTACTCTCAGCCAGAGGCGCTAATATTGATTTTGATATTTGCTCTAATCCTGAATTTTTGCGCGAAGGTTGCGCCATTCAGGACTGCATGAAAACCAATCGTGTCGTCGTTGGCGTTGAAACAGACAAAGCAGCCAAAATTATGGCTGAGCTGTATGAACCATTCCTTAAAAGCGGCAACCCACTGATCGTAATGGATCCAGTATCAAGCGAGATGACAAAATATGCTGCCAACGCCATGCTAGCAGCAAAGATCAGCATCATGAATGAGTTTTCAAAGCTCTGCGAAAAAGTCGGTGCAGACATTGAACATGTTCGCCGCGGCATCGGCACAGACCACCGAATCGGTCCTTATTCCATCTATGCAGGGGTTGGATACGGTGGGAGTTGTTTCCCTAAAGACGTTAAAGCCCTTATTAAAACCGGCGACGACTATGATGAGTCTTTGGACATTCTTAAAGCGGTTGAACTCGTTAATCACAATCAGCGTGTGAATTTCTATAATAAAATCCAAAGGCATTTCGATAATGATTTTTCTGGCAAGCACTTTGCTGTCTGGGGCGCCGCCTTCAAACCAGGAACAGATGATATCCGAGAGGCTCCGTCACTTTACATTATCGAACAACTTCTTAAACAAGGCGCAACTGTCACTGTTTTCGATAGCGTTGCCGCAGAAAATGCAAAGTGGCACTTTAGCACAAAGGATCTCGTAACTGAGGACATCATAAAACTTGCAGAAAAGAATTTAAATTTCACGTCTGATCAATATGAAGCTTTGAAAAATGCCCACGCATTGATTATTCCAACAGAGTGGAAATCATTTAAAGAGCCGGACTTCAATAAAATTAAGTCTCTACTGAAAGCACCGGTTATTTTTGACGGCAGAAACATTTATCATCCACAGAGAATGAAGGACCTGGGCTTCCAGTATTACTGCATTGGCAGAACGGCCCTACAGCTATAAATTATGAGGCGAATCCAATAGTTCGCCCCATATACTCAGCATCAGAGTTACCTCACCCAGAAACTACCATCTCGCTCATTGATAATGGGATGGGAGTGGTCTCTACGACGAGAAACTCTTACTCTTTATACCTAGGATCAAAATAGCAATCCCAACTTAATCCACAGGGCACCGTAAGAACATTATCAATATCTACAACGAGTCGGCTATCTAAAGTGGTCAAATCAAATAAAAACGACCTGTCTCTTAAATCCGGAACACGAAACTCACTGCGCCCTTCAACGGCTTTTAAATTAAACTCGTCTCTTGGGATTATTGAGAACCCCCCGCCCCATCATCTCCTGCTCCCGAGCGGTAATACCGTATTTTTTCGCAAGCTGCCGCCATTTGCCAGAGGCCTCTTGCACCTGGCCGATGATCTCTTCGGCCCTGTGGGGTTTTAAACGGAAGTAAGGGGCCACTTCGCGGGCTAATTCTAAATCCAAAGAGTTGTCACTCTCGGAAATATTTAATTTTAACCCCGTCGCAATATCCGTCGGGTTTAAATCATAGGCCGGAGACAACACCCAACCCTTTTCAGTCAAAATAAATCCGTGGTTTCTCAGATGATCGTCAGTATTTGAAATCGAGATATTCAGCACAATGCGCCGCCAAAGTTCTTCCAAGTCCCGATCCACCTGCGCCCCGTGTGTGATGATAAACTCGACCAGATCCAAATAACTTGCGCCCGATTCATGATCTTCACCATCAGAGTAACCCAACAAAGTCATGGCCGACGAAAAGTGAAGCCGGACTTCTCCCTTACGGTCAAATCTCTTCGTCAAATATGTGTGATGATCGCCTGAGAATTTTTTGATCATGCCTTCAGACATATTCACACCGCTTGCCACAGCAATGTCGTGAGCCACCATCTCCCACGCTCCGATATCCCGGCCATCCGCCCGACTTGGGAATTTGGCAATCCAGAGCTGACCCTTCTTATCTAAGACACTGGCTTTGGGACGAGCCCCACCCAAAGAAGATCCCGGTGCAATCAACATCTCAAGCCATTTTAAATAATCAGGATCCTCAGAGGCGTCCGCGGCCTCTAACTGCAAACTTGCCTGCTCGAGCTCCCGCAAACTGCCCCATGGCGGAGCAGCCAGTTTTTTATTGTCATTCAGAAAGGGGCCCTTCTCGGTCATTCGAAACCGAATCCCTCCCATGCGATGACCGTCATAAACACCTAAAAGGTAATCAGACTCTAGCAAAAGCTTCTCAGTCCTTTTTTCTTGGCGGGCCAAGGCGGCTTCACGCCGACGCATCAGAAGCCGACCCCAACGATCCGGAGAAGAATCCAAGAAAATGCCAAAGTTTGATTTTTTATCATGCAAATACTGCGTAAACGAAAATTTTCTTTTGACCGAGGGCTTGCTTCATCCTTGAACCTTTTGCTTTTTAGGAGCTCTTTCTCGCACCAATAACTTGGCATCTTGCAACTTACGCCCCAACTCATCATCACTTGCCACCTTGAGCAGATCCTTTTCAAGCCCCAGAACCAACAACACCTGTAGATAGCTTCCCATCGCCACACTGGCAGAACCCTTTTCCACCGACCACAAAGTGGCACGACTGATATCCGCCCGCTCACTGACCTGTTCTGCAGTGAGCTTCCTACGAAGACGGGCCAGTTTAATATTTTCCCCCAGATGGCTGAGGATCTTTTTTGTCTTGGGCAAAAGAAGGCTTTTTTTAGATCGCATAATGTTTAATATTATAGACAAATGTGGCACATACGTCTATAATATTAAACATTAGTTTGGTGCCAGGCCCTGTTTCTGGACGCGGCACATACCTACTCCGTCATTGTTCAGAAGGACATGGATGGTGGGGACTCTCTCCACCGCGAGGGCATCTATGCGTTCGGAAAAAAGCTTCGTTATAACCAAACCGACAACACCGTCACTCTGCAAAACGAAACCCCACTGCGCAGACCTGCTTCCGCGGCCAACATCATGGACAAGTCAGCATCGTCCAATTCATTCGCACCGGAGATCACAATACAACTCCCAACTTAAACCACGGGGTACAGTAAGAATATTATCAATATCTAAAGCGAGCCGACTATCTAAAGTGGTCAAATCAAATAAAAATGACCTAAGCAAGGTTTTTAATAATCGAAGACAAACCTATTCGTGAAATACCCGTTTCCTTCCAGAAAAGTTGAAAAAACCTGCTTCAAGTGGATTGAAGGACACCCTTCACAGGCTCTTGCTTATTAAATGGTTCAAGAGCCAAACCCAGCCACATTTTCCTAGCGGTTCATCTTTACTTGTTAAAGATTATGATTTTCATACTCAAATAATATGCCTTTTGAATTCAAAAAATAGTAAGCATTTGAAATTGCTGATGAATATGTTTTTTCAAAAACACTATGAAAATAGATTATAACTTGGCTATTAGAGCTACTTGAGCTATAATAGCTATTAGGAGATTTTATGAAGGAAATGGCTTCTAAGAAGGCAAAAGATAATTTTGGCGAGCTATTGGATACAGCTCAAAGAGAGCCCGTTCGAATCACGAAAAAAGACCGCCCAGTAGCCGTTGTTATCTCTTTGGATGAGTATCAACGCCTTCAGGAGCTTGAAGACTTGGTTTGGGCAAAGAAAGCTCAATCTGCCAGCAAGAAGGGCTATCTGAACAATAAAGACAGTGAAGCATTGTTGGGTGATCTTCTAAATGCTAAAGATTAATATCTCCAAGGACGCCGAGAAGGTCTTAAAAAAGCTTCAATCAAAGATCGCTCGGCAAATTGCCCTCAAGATACAGGCGTTAAGAAACAATCCCGACCCACAAGACAGCAGTCAACTTAAAGGCTACGCTCCTTTAAAGAGAGCCGATCAAGGCGAATACCGCATTATCTACCGTGTAGACGGCGAAACCCTTTACATTGAAATCGTTGGCAAAAGAAACGACGACGAAGTTTACAAGAAACTAAAACGGAAAAAGTAAGGACCTCGGAGATCTCGGTGCCTGGCCCTGTTTCTGGACGTTACACCCCATCTCTCACGCAAAGATCCGTCTGAGCCGTCTCACCCTGAGACCGCCATCTCCCCCACGCCCGATCTCCCTCTGAAAATCACGATTTCCCACCTAGAGTAAATATTCTAATTTACCATGGAAGTATGTACATCGATGCCTACTCCGTCATTGTTCAGAAGGACATGGATGGTGGGGACTCTCTCCACCGCGAGGGGCTTTTTGCGTTCGGAAAAAAGCTTCGTTACAACCAGGCCGACAACACCGTCACTCTGCAAAACGAAACCCCACTGCGCAGACCTGCTTCCGCGGCCAACATCATGGACAAGTTCGAAGTCGCTCCTGGCATCTATGTGCGCCATCCTGATCCCGAAAAATGGTACTCGAATCCCGATACGACTTCGCGTGATCAGCTGCTGCCCGTGATCGCCTATTGTGCGGCCTATGAAGATTATCCTCGTCTGTGGCGGCTGTTTAAGGCTACCGCCTCGCGAGGCTTCTTCGCGCAAAACACCCTGCGCATCGGCGAAGGCGAAACCGAGATAAAACTGCCCGACCCCATGCACCTCAACATCGCTCAGTTCATTCGCGCCGGTGGCTGGTGGACGGCTCCCCTCTACCCACTGCTCTTGGTCTTTGATTCCTACGAACTTGTCGGCACCGTCCTTGGGGCCCTGCCCCTGCACTTTAAAGACGATCATTGGATTCCACGAAAGAAAAATCTGAACGACGTCGACGATAACAACATCGTCATTCAACACCTTATGGCTGCCGTCTATAAACCCACGCCGATTTCGGAGCTGAATCGCTACTTGTATTCGATACTAAGGCCTGTGAACTACGGCAACACCCTGCTCGGAGAAAAAAATCCCGTCATGGGTGCGCTTCGCTGGTATCATCGCAGTGAATACGGCGGTGAAGGCAATCCCGAAATGGCTGAGCTCTATCGGCCGCTTGTGGAAAAATACTTTACCTATCAAACCCCGCGCGAATTTATCACAGAGGTCTTAGAGAAAATTGAATCTCGCGATATTCTCGTCGCTATTAATCGTGACTACTACTGACCGCCTTAAGGCTTTAGATTCTTGCGCACAGCTTTCACGATGAAATGAGCCGAGGCCAGAGCCTCTTTGGCGTCTTTTTCCTGATAAAACTCCGAGGGAGTCAGGTCTTCCGAACCATAATAAGCCAGCTCGCGGTCGCGCCGAAGGCTTCTTGAAATATCACAAATCTTTTCAAGGTCCTTGAGGATCCCCGCTGGGAGTTTGTCTTTTTCTTGGGTCAGAATCGCTGAAACATCATGAATACGCGGAATATCGATAAAACAATCCCGCAAAAGCGCTTTCAACGCCAGTTCGACGACCTCTTGAGATTCCCTCACCGTATCCGCCCAAGCACTTTTTGAATAAAGATACTCCACCGCACCTACACGAACTTCGGCCCTTTGAATATAGTCCTTGATCAAACTTTTATTTTGCATCAAAAGGCTCCTGCCTTACCCAATAAGAATGTCCGTGACTGAGCTTGCGCCAGTAACGCCCCTCCGCGATTTGTGCCCGTATATTCACAAGCACGTCTCGAAGGACCCGCTGCTTCTCATAGAGTATCTCACCCTCCAGCGCCGTCTCAAGCCAAATACTACCGATGACCTCGTTTGAATGAGGCAAATGAACGAACTGCGGGGAATAAATGTCCTCCGTCTTCGCAAATACCTGATCCCAACGCTGATAAAGCGCCCTTGATATCTGTTGAGTCTTTGGTAGTACCACCAGAAGGTCGACATCACTCTTTTGCGTGGCCTCGCCCCGAGCCACCGAACCAAAAAGAATGATCCCCTCAGGCGCAAACTCCTGGACAATGCGCTCACACACTTCCGACCACTCCGACCCGGTTGGATTTTGCAACTTTCGAGAGCAGAGAGAGTTCAAAGACTCACCACGGGCCCGAGCTTCTTCCTTCAGGGCTTGGTGAGTCTTGGGATCTAAACGTAAAACAAACTTTCCAGACGCCATAGTACTATTTTCACTCAATTATAGTACTAAATCAATAAGTATCCGCAGTTTTATATATTGCATAGTATTTTCATATACTTAAAAACACAACCCGTAGCTATTTTCATAGCCAAGAATCCTACTGATGACGGCGTTGCAGCTTCGTCCACTCGTGGGCCGTCACAATGCCGACGGTCTCGGTATTCGGGTCAAAGACGATCTTTACATCGCCCTTTGCGAGCTGCTTTTCGACCTGCGTGACCTTCGTTTCGAAACCCACCTCTTCGCGGCCGTAGTCCGTGCCTTCGCGCAGGATAAAGCTCTCGATGATCGCGCGGATGGTGTCCTCGTTTAAGGCCTCCAAGGGGACTTCGACTGGGGGTCGTAATTCTTTTTCGATATCCATTGGGTCACGTTATCAGACGCCCCCGACGGTTTCATCAAAGAAGCTATTACGCTCCTTTTCATGATAACCCTGAAGCCCTGCGCCACAGATAAGAGAGCTCGTGGCAGCGATACCAAACATATTATTCAGGCGCCTAGATTTATCATGTCATCAATCTTTGGAGTAAAACCCATCGCGAAGACCTATTTTATTGAATTCCAATAATAGGACCGTCGACACCTCATATTCGTGGGCCGTAAACTGAAGACGGAATGATTCTTTTGAAAATCCACTTTGAAATTTAAAGCGAACTTGAAACTCGCGTCTCCCATCGCTTTTCTCAAATTTAGGCAAGGGCTGTAGAGGGGCTGTTTTGTGCCAAGCGGACGGGAGCCTTTGGTGGAGAATACAGAGTTTTTTATTGCCGCAAAGTCACTGCAAACAGACATCCTGTCTGTTGAGGGCTCTCCC
>JBDHWW010000026.1:0-41781 GCA_039810425.1 Pseudobdellovibrionaceae bacterium
TGGAAGGGTTTTGGGGAACTCCATGTCGCGCCTATTAAGCTTGGCACGCTAACGCCAGTCAAGTGGATATGGAGGTAAAATTTTATATTTTTTACTGAGCACTCCCTGCCAAGTGGTGGCCCGCGCTGAAATCTATGAAAATGTGTGGGGGCCAGACCTTGCGAACACCAGCCGGCTCGATACGCAGCTCTACAATTTAAAGAAAAAACTCACCGAGTTTACCTGCAAAATTAAGTCCGTGAATAAAGTGGGGCTGAGAGTCCTGGTTGCAGAATCTACTTTCTTTCAAGAACCGAAGAGGTCGGACCAACAATCACGGTCCCCGGGGCCACGTCTTTAAACACGACCGCGTTGGCGCCAATACGACAGCCCTCTCCGAGAGTGATGGGACCTAAGATCTTTGCTCCCGTTCCGATGAGTACATTGTTACCGACGGTGGGATGGCGCTTGACCGGATCAAACTTCACTCCGCCCAAAGTCACACCATGAAAGATGATACAATCGTCACCGATGATCGCCGTTTCGCCAATCACAACACCCATGCCGTGATCAATAACTAAACGACGGCCGAGGGTGGCCCCTGGATGGATTTCAATCCCCGTCACAAAACGGCCGATTTCCGCCATCAAACGAGCAACGAAGAAAAGTCTTAAGCCATACAACATGTGAGCAATGCGGTGAAAGAAAAGCGCGCGCGGGCCTGGATACAACAAGGCGATCTCCAGCAGTGACTTTGCCGCTGGATCGTACGTCTTGTAGGTTTTTAGAAGCTCCAGAACTCTGTCCACGGGGTGTCCTTCTTAGAAGCGTTTTTTTAAATCATCCAACATAAAGTAACGGTCAAAGAGCTCATGATACCGCGACCACTTATCCCCCAGATTGCGTTCAGACTCAATAAACGTCTGGAGCGTGTTCATTTTACTATCAAGATCATCCACCATCGCCACCAACATGGCCTCCATAAACTTAGGGCGTTTCGGAGAACCATACTCCAATTTACCGTGATGGCTTAAAATCATGTGTTTACACATATCTTTGAGATCTTCCGGGAATCCCAAAATGCGTGAGGCCTTTTTCTCGACGAGCTCACACGCCAGAAGCATGTGCCCCAGCAAACGGCCCTTGTCTGTATAACCGAGAGAGCCCTCGTAAGACAGCTCCCACACCTTGCCGATGTCATGGAAAATACCGCCGAAGATCAGCAGATCCCTATTGAGGAAATCATAGTGCGCTGCCAAGAACTCGAGAATTTTTGAAATCGACAAAATATGTTCCAGCAAACCACCACGCCAAGCATGATGGATCGTCTTTGCCGCCGGCGCTTGCACGAAGAGGGGCTTGATCTCAGGATCTTCAATCACATCCAAAGCGAGCTGACGTAGATGCTCACTCTTCATTGAGCGCACGATCGTGAGCAGCTCCATGTACATGTCATCGACGTTTTTACCTGAGTTCGGAATATAATCTGCAACCTCAACCGTACTTTGATCCGGTTTTTCCACGCGATGAACGATGAGCTGCTTGCGCCCTTGAAAAATTTGGATGAGGCCCTTCACGCGAACGACATCACCGGACTCGAACTCGCGATTGAGCTCATCAACGCGATCCCAAACGCGGCCATCAATCGCGCCCGTCTGATCACCGATCACAATGCTCATAAAAGGGCGTCCGTTCTTTCCCATGCCGAGGTTTTTTTCTTTAACTAAGAAAAGGCTGTCGACGTTGTCTTTGTCTTTTAAATCACGGACGTTCTGCTTATCCATTACTGAGCCTCGCAAAGTAAGTTCCTATACCGGCTATCTGTCAGAGTGACTTGAGTAATATAAATGCGATTGTCTTTCATCGCTGAGAAAATGTACCGACCTGCCAGCACCGTCACGTGACGCTGTCTTGTGGTATTGGCTTTGATACCCTCGCCTTTCATCATCAGCAAAAACTTTGGCGTGATTTCGAAATATTGGTTGCAGCCCGCTCCGAAAATACGCTCGTCGAGCTTGCGTTTACGAGCGTCGCTGATATAGATGGCTTTAAAGTTAGTTCCCGCCGCGATTTCTTCCGGAAGCTCAAAGCCGACGTAGAAACTGCCTTGATCGCCGGTCAAATAATTCGCCAGATCGATACCGCCGCCCCCGCGTGGGAGCTCGATCTCAAAACCCGGACGGCGCAGAATATTGGGATTCTTCTCCGTTAGAAATACCTTTGCTGTCGAATAGAAAATCCCCGCATTGCTGGCCTCAGCGGTCGCTTTGGCATCGGATGACTTTTCGACGAGATCCCAGATCGCGGCCGGCATTTTGAAATCTGATGGCAGCTCCTCAATTTTAACCTGCTCTGCATTTTCCGTGTGAAAGCTCGCCGGCTTCGTGCAAGCAGCGGCAACAATGGCTAAAGAAAGGAACGCCCGCTTCATGGCGACTCCATTTGATCACGAAGTTCGATGAGCGGCGCGAAATTACTTTCGGCCTCGAAGCCCGCTTTGACCTCCGCTTGCATGCGGACTTTATCCTTGCGGATATCGGCAATCTGCGCGAGGCCGTAGTGAGCAAGGACATCGCCGAAATCGCGCTCCGCCAGAATCTTATACGCGGCTTCCGCACAGGCCAAGTCTTTGGATTTCAAACAAGCTTCCCCTTGAACATAAAGAGCCAAGCGGTCTTGTTTGAATTCGGTATTTTGGAATAACAATTGAGCTTCGTTCAACCGGCCCAGTTTCGACAAATACTGTGCTTGCGCCTGAAGGCTTGTCAGCAGTTTCGGTCCTTGCGCCAAAGATTCATCCAAAAACTTCGCGGCCTCCATGTCCCGGTTGCTTTCTATCAGACAAACCCCCCGAACCGCTTTCATGCTCGCCGGGCCTTTACCCGAGCTATAAAGCTCAGAACAATAGCGCTCCAGGTAATCCCACTCGCTATTGCGCCAATCAACTCCCAAATCCCGCGTATATAAACGGCTGAGGGCGTGCGGCTCTTCGAGGAAGACACTCACTGCTTCCACCATGCCATTGGCATCTTGCAGAAGCTGATTCAGATAGATCATCATCAGCGACAGTTCTTTTCTCAAGAAATGAGACCTGCCGCTGTAGTTTCTGATCGCATCAATTGTTTTTTGAATCTTATCGCGGTCCGGCTGATTTTTTGAAACTTCCACCAAGGCCATGGCTTTGCACAAAAGTATCAACGGATAAGTCGCCGTGTCCGGCTTGGCCAAAGCTTCGAATGCTTTGAGCGCATGAGCGTAGTTGCCTTTTTTCAGAAGGATCACCGCTTGATTGATCTTCGCTGTTTCATTATTTGGGTCATAACCCAAAGTCTTTTGCAAATACTCTTCAGCCTGGCGCAGATCGCCTTCCATCATATAAGACAGAGCCATTCCGAGTTGCGCATCAACTATTTCGCGGCGGGTGCGGCCTTCCTTCAAAAGTGCACGCTCGATCACGCGGCGTCCATTCAAACTTTGCCGGTCTTCGTTGATCAGCAAGAAGACCATACTGAACTGGCTTTCAAGATCCGGCTCGTGAATGCTTGCGGCCTTCTTATAATTCTGCAATGCCAACCGATACAAGCCCATCTCTTTGTAGCGAAGTGCGGAACTAATAAGCTGGTCATAGCTCAAATCAGATTTCTTTTCTTTGCGCAGATACGTAAAGCCAACAAATATGATCGCGACAACTGCGATCGTAAAAAGAATTCCGCGCAAGACCACATTCTGTTTTTGAATCTTGCTTTGAACACGTTGGTCAGACAGCGTGCCGTAGCTCTTTGTCGTGGCTCCCGCGTGCGGGCGCGGAGTTACCGAGTCCTCCCCTTCTACTGGGGTTACATCTTTGAGCGCAGGCTTCTGCGGGCGCTGAGGCGGAGCCTTTGACGGAGTCACCGGGGTGGCCGTGAATTCGTCAGGCACGGTCGGAGCCTCGGTTTTTGTAAACGAACTCGCCCCGACGGTGGCCGTGCTGGTCATGGTGTCTTCGCGCGAATGGTCCTGTTCGTAGCGCAGGGATTTTACAACTTCTTTAAAGAAACGATTGTCACGAATATAATTCCAGCGGCCTTCCGGCTGGCGAACTTCGTCGATAATAGTGATTTGCCGGCGGGTCAAAAGAACCATCACCTCTTCACGGGTGAAGGGGCCAAGGATCTTAGTGGAAGACTTCACCAACCAGTTTTTGGTCAGGTGATTGTTTTCAGGACCAGCCATTTATTTCCTCTATAGCGGCGACTTCGAAGATAAGAGCAGTTTTAAGTCGTCGTTGGTGATAAAAATACCCGCACCGAGGTAACCAGAGCGCGTGTCGGATTTATTCAACATGTCTTGCATACCGCCCAAGACGTAAACGCCATGGATCAGATTGTACTGCACTTGAGCTCTCAGATTTGCTTGACCAAAGTTGAAGGCTTCAAGTGACATACGCAACTTGCGGCGGAAAAAATAGTAATCGACGCCAAAACCACCTTGGTTCTCGATCATCCCGGCCCGGAGGGTGAGGTCATAGAAGTTCTTCGCAAATAGCAAAGTGAACTTCGTTTTATTGAAATAGGTCTTAGTTTGAGAACTTTCCGTTTCGACTCCGTTGACCACTGTCTTCGCTTTTTCGCGTTCGACCACACCGGCCGGGTCGTCGATAATACCCAAGTAGTAGTAGCGATCCAAGCCCGGCTGAATACGGATGCCGATTGTCGATTTGGTTGCTTTCACGTCGCCCAGGTACTCCGCATGGAAATCGAAACCAGTTTGGATACGGTTCGCCGTTTCCAGCATGCCACTAATACCTTCGATTGTGCTATTGAGGTTATCTACAGTTGTCTCGTCGTTGACGAGTTTACCGATCGTACCTTCACCGCGATTGATCTTACCTGAAATCTCGTCGACGTTCTTCATGACGGAGTCCAGCCTTTGCAATGAGGCCACGGCTTTTTTCCAGGACTTTTTGAAACCATCTTCCCCGTCGTCGTTCACAAGGTCACTGAGTGTCGTCGTCACGTCGTGAACCTGATCCACGATCTCGCCGATTTTTTCTTTGTTATCACCCGTCATCTGGGCGATATCACCCGTCAGTTTTTCAATATTTGAAACGATACGGCCCATGATATGCTTACGGGTCCCGTCTTCAGTGATGGATTCTTTCAAAGCTTCAGAGACGGACTTCAAAGACGACGAAATCTCAGAGACCTCGCCCACGAGATTGTCCAATGAACCTTTGTCTTTGACGTTCAGGATTTGCGCGCCATCTGGAAGCGGCGGATCGCCCGGCATCCCGGGATTGATTTCAATGTGCTTATCGCCCAAAATCCCTTGGGCTTGGATTTCGACCGCCGCGGACACTGTCAAGTGCACATCCGACTTCACAGTGATATCAACGCGGGCCAGACCGTCTTGCAGGGTGATATCAGAAATCGTACCTATGGCGATACCCGCAGTGCGGATCGCGGAGTTCTTAACGAGGCCGCCCGCATTCTTGAGAAGAAACCAGGCTTTCTTAGAACGGCCGAGGTAACTCGGATCTTCGCTGACTTGCATAGACATAAAAGCAATGAGCGCGCCCACGACTACAACAAGGAGTCCCACTTTGAATTCTGGTGATTTTACCCAGTTCATGAATGCTTCATTCCTTTAGATACAAATCTCTTAACCAACTCAATATCACTCTTAAAAAAATCCTCAGCTGTGCCACTCAAAAGAACTTTTCCAGCATCCAACATCGCGATGTGATCTGCGATGCGAAACGCCGCAGCGAGATCGTGCGATACCATGATAGAAGTCAGTCCTTTCCGGGACTTATGCGTATCCAATATAAGATTATCTACCATTTCGGTAAGAATGGGATCTAATCCAGTGGTCGGCTCATCGTAAATTAATATTTCTGGATCTAGGGCGAGAGCTCGTGCTAGACCGGTCCGTTTTTGCATACCGCCCGAGATCTGGCTCGGCAGTTTGTTGTAGTGCTTTTTGTCCAGCCCGACCTGAACAAGGCGCTCTTCGGCTATGGCCAAAGCCTGGGAGTGTCTCAACTCGCGACGGTGTTCGTAGAGTGGAAAACAAACATTCTCCAACACCGTCATGTCATCAAAAAGTGCAGCTGACTGAAAAAGCACTCCGAATTTTTGGCGAAATTTCGTCAGCTCATTCGGTTCCAATTGGCCGATGTCTTGACCGAGCACTTCGATTTTTCCAAAGGTGGGCTGATACAAACCGAGAATGTGTTTAAGCACCACACTCTTACCGGTGCCTGAGAAACCAATGATCGCCGTCAAACTTCCGCGAGGAATTTCCAATGAAAGACCTTTCAAGACATACTCTTGTCCATCAAAGGTCTTTTTAACATCCTGAAGTGAAACGGCCGACGGCGTTTGCATTAATTCATCCCCATTGCGAGATAAAATAGGCGAATCAAGTTACCGGCGAAATAGTCCAAAATAATAATCATCACCATACTCTGGACGACACCTTGATTGGTAGCATCTCCGACGCCCCGGGCTCCGCCCTTCGTATTAAAGCCGCGATATGTACAAACAATCGCAAATACCAATCCGAAGATCGCTGCTTTAAAAAGGCCTTCATTAATATGCCGAACCTCAATCATGTCACGGATTTTTTGCCAGAACACCGCTTCGTCAATCTGCACTAGCTTTACACAAAGTAAATAACTACCCAGCATTGAGATGAAATCAAAAACTGCAGTTAGAAGCGGCATGCAAACGACCGCGGCAAAAATTCTGGGTGCGATCAAGTATTGTTTTGTATTTACGCCCATCACATCAAGCGCATCGATTTGTTCATTCACGCGCATCGTCCCTAAACGCGCGGCCATCGCTCCGCCCGCGCGCGCGGCAACAATCAAACCGGTCAACACCGGGCCCAATTCGCGGGTGATACCAAGGGCCACCACCGGCCCCACCATGTTGACGGCGTTAAACATTTTAAAGCCCAGGTAAATTTGCAAAGACAAAGCAAGACCCGTGAACAAACCGGTCAGACAGATAATTCCAATCGATTGATTGCCGACGAACTCCATGTGCTTAAGTATCTCGTTGTAACGATTTGGCTTTGTAAACATAAGGCGAATGCTGGCCACGGCAAAAAGGGAGATCGAACCGATTTCATCGACAAAACCCACGAGCTTGTCGCGAATAAAGCCTAAGATAATATCAACGAAACGGGCCAAGCTCTGAACCATAGCTAACCGACTCCAAGTTTCTTGGCCCATTCGCCAGTAAATACGCGCGGCACGCGTTCGCCCACGCTGGTAAGGATTTCCCAAGTAATCGTTTGTGCATGTTTCGCAAGCTCTTCCGCGGAAAGACTGTGACCACCGCCATTTTTACCGTCACCCTGCCCGAACAAAATAATTTCTTGGTCCTTAAGCTCATCCAGATTTTGACCTTGAACCACCTCTGTCACATCCACCATCAAGAAGTCCATGCAAATGTTGCCAACCACGGGGACCCTTTGGCCCGAAAATAAGACATGCGCTTTATTGGATAGAATACGGTGATACCCATCAGCATAGCCGATCGGCACAACCGCGATCGTAGATTTTTTTCGCGCCGTCCAGGTGGCGCCGTAAGAAACGGTTTCACCCGCGGCGAGCTCACGGAAGGCCGCCGCCACCGACTTCAAAGTCATCGCCGGTTTCAGCGGCAACAACTTTTGATCCGGAAGTGGATTAAAACCATAAATCATCAAACCAGGACGCAACCCCCAGTTCACGCGATTGAGCGGGTGCTTGGCATCTTTGCCACGCACGGAAAGCGCATTCAAAATTCCCGCAGAAGCCAAGCTGTGCGCCACGGGATTGAGTGTCTTAAAGATGTCCATCACATGTTCAATACCGGCCAATTGCTCCGCACTGTCACCGGCAACATCAAAAGCGTCTTCGCCGTTATACAAATGGGTCAAAACCCCCAGCACCCGGATTTTTGGATTTTGCCAACAAACTTCAAATATCTTCTGTGCGTCTTGCGGATGAAATCCCAGACGGTTCATGCCGGTATTAAATTTCAAATGAATGCCGATGGCTTTCGTCGCGGCCTCTTGCACCGCTTTAAGCTGTTCCCAGGTCGCAACCACCGGAGTCAGATTGTGCTGAAGCATTTTTTCAGCGCCTTCGCGGTCAAAACCGCGGAAAACCAGAATCTCGGCTTTCACGCCACCGCGGCGAAGCAACAACCCTTCTTCGATAAGACAAACGCCCAAGTGCTTTGCGCCGGCACTTTCCAAGCACAATGCAACGCCCACGTCACCGTGGCCGTAAGCATTGGCCTTTACCATTGGGCAGATAAATGGCGCTTGCGGAAAGGCTCTCGTCAGCACTTCAAAGTTGTGCGCGATGTGATCCAGATTAATTTCCGCAAACGTGCGCCGATACATTTCCACTCAAAGCACCCCTAATCGACAACGACTTCAAATTCCGGCGTAAAATTTCCCGGCGGCTTGTAAAGACAAATACGGTTCCCGCCTTTTTCCATAATATGCGTTAATGCTTTTGTTGCTGTTTCGTCAAGTGCCTGGACATTCTCCGCCAAAGACGGATACTCACTGACACCGATGCTGATAGAAACTTTGACGCCGCTATCTACGATTGAACTGCTCTCAACGATGCGACGGAGACGTTCGCCAAGAAGTGCCGCGCCTTTTTTGTGCGCATGAGGCAAAATCACCGCAATCTCATTTGCTTGCGTACGGCACGCAAAATCATTTGTGCGAATCGTCCGTTTTACAAAGTCACCGACAGTCTTTAAAATCTCATCGCGGACATTCGCACCCAGCGTCTGCTCGATCTCGAAGAAATCATCGATGGAAATTTTCAGAACGGACACCGGTTGGCGCAAACGACGCGAACGCTCGAGTTCGGCATGAAGCTTCTCGATATAAAATTTCTGATTGTACAACTCCGTCAGGAAGTCCTGGACATCCAATGTATCCACACGTTTTTCCAGGCAGAAATAAGAATAGCAAAGCGCAAACAGACTGAACTCTTCACCAATCCGAAGCGTATCGGCCTTTCCGGAGTCCGCGGAATAAACGACCACGCCCTCGAGCTGATTTTCCACAAACAGCGGTAAAACACGCGAAGTTTTAATATTGAAAATCTGCTGAAGCATTTCATTCACGATCGGCGGCAAAAGACCCACTGTGAGTTGCGTGTTCAGGTCTTCCAAGTCCTCCGCTGGCAGTTGGCAGCCAACGCCTTGAATCTGCTGTGAGCTATAACCCGAAGCATGGGTTGCCACGAAGGAGCGGACTGAACTGAGAAATTTAAAATAAACTGCGGGAACTTTTTCGAGACGCTCAAAATACTTCTGCAAGACTTCCTCTTTACTTTGAGCCGAGCGATAGTCCGCGACGCGATTGGAAACGAGCATTTGCGACGCTTCGGCTTGAACCGCCTTTTGATCATTGATCTGTTGTTGCAATTCATCTTTCTTTCTTTGCGCCTCTTTCCAGTCGGCAAAGAGCTGTTCGTTCTGATAGGTAAGATACAACGACTCACAGACTTGGTCAGCAGCCCACAGCGCGCGCGCATCAAGGCTCGGGCCTTCAAGCGAAACAATATCCATCAACCCCAAAGTGTTGTACTGAGAAAGAGCCTCAAACTGCTGAGGAGCCGCCAGCGCGATCAATTTAATTTCCGCGCTGACCTCCAAGACTCCATTGACGAACTCACTGAGCGCGCCTTGCGCGGCCATTGTAGAGAACACCACCAAATGCGGCGTCATTTCCTTAAGGCGCGATTGGAAAGCCTCCAACTCTTGAAAGAAGTAGGCGTCATAACCGGCCTGAGAAAGCGCCACCTTCACGGCCGCCCCCTGATCGACGTCAGCGCTATAGACAAAGATGCTAAACTGCGAGCTATGCTCTCGAATATTCAATCAGTTCCTCTTTCCAGGCCGGCGAACTTCAACCTTGTAAGAATCTAATTCTTTTTTACGCGCCACCATCGGCGGCACTGCGGGCTTATCAATCACTAAATTCGGAGCGGCCGCGTATGGCGGGATTCCTTCCGGCTCCTCCGGTGGCTGGCTCGGCGCCGCGCTTGGTGGCGGCGTGATCATCGGCGGAGCCACAGCGGGCTTCGTCGGGCGGGGCGTTGCCGCCTTCGGCAGCGGAACCGCCGGGGGCGGATCATCGACAAACCCTTGGCCATCAAGGAACTGCAAGGGAACATCGCCATCCAGCTCCAACAAACTATCAACATTCACGTCGGTCAGTTTTTCTTTAGGTGCTTCCGCTTGCCTCAGCGCTTCGGCAACATCCTCGTCGCTCGCCGCGGCTTTCGGCAAATCCGCGGGAAGCTCCGGAGCATGGAGCGATGGCGGGACTTTGAGCACTGGCGAGGCCACTTTAGCAACGATATTCGGCGCAAAGATCATCTCAACCGTCGTACCCTTTCCCCGCTGGGATTGCATTTGCACAACCCCATTGTGCTCTTTCAAAATTCCAACAACAACCGGCAGCCCCAAGCCCACGTGATGGGCAAAAGATCTGGTGGTAAAGAACGGATCGAAAACCTTGCCGACATTTTCGATGTCGATTCCTTCCCCCGTATCAGAGACTGTCACGTGCAAACCGTCACCAGCTTGCCAAGTTTTGACCCTCATGACTTTTTCAGGCATTCTTTCCATTGCTTCGATCGCGTTCATGAAGATATTCTCGAAAGCTTTGACCAACTCCGCCGAGGCCATCGGCCACGGCGGAGTTTCTTTGAAATCTTTTTCGACCTTCACGCCTTTTTGCACAATCTGGCCGTCGATGTTTTTCAAAGCGTGTATGATCGGGCCTTCAATTTTAGATTCATTCTTCTCAGTGCCATGTTCACCGGTAAACGTCACCAACTTCTCAAGCACATCACGTGAAGAGCGGGCTTCGCGCAAAATGGACTCTACCGCCTGCACCACGTCCGGATCCTGGGTTTTTGACAAAACCATTTGCGAGAATCCCAAGATCGAAGCCAGGGGCGAGCGCATCTCTTGCCCGAGCGCCGCCGCCACTTGACGGAAGGCTTCGGTTTTTTCAGCTTGCAATTCCTGAGGAGTGATCGTGTCACCTTTGTTTTTTGGCGGCGGTGCCGCGGTCGGCACGTCGTGCGGTGACTTCATCGCGGGATCCACAAATTCCGCCGAAGGCCGCGGAGCCACGGGCGCGGCCAAAACTTCATTGGATGTCACGACGGCGGGCGCATGCGGCGGTGAAGCGGGTATCGTCGCCGGGCTTGACGGAGGCGGCGCCGGAACCGCCGGAGCAACAGGCTGACGTTGCGCCGTGGGTTTCACGGTCGGCGCGACGGAACCCGGCGCCGGCGCGCCCGGCAATGCGGCAGCGCGCTTTTCCTGCCAGAAATAAATCGCGGCGCCTATCAAGCAAAGACCGACGGCCATAAACACAAACTGCCATGCCAATGACAGGCGGCCCTTCATGAGTTCTTCAATCGGCACCGTCGAAATGATGTAAGAGTTCGTACCGGGAATTTGCGAGTACATGCCGAAGATCTGCGTCTTGCCTTGCATGTATTGACCCAAGCCTTGAACAGATCCCGCTGTGCGGATCTCTTTCAACATGGTGCTATCGCTCATCACGTTACCGACATAATCCGAAGTCGCGTGACTGATCGTGATGCCGTCGCTAGCAATAATGGAAATCTGGCTGATGGAGCCCTTTTGCGACTCAATCAACGACTGGAAGTTTTCACCACTGCCAATCAGAATGTAGGCATTTCCACGGCCGGCAAAGATCACCGCAACATGGCGGTTTTTTTGCGGATCTTTGAATGCTCTCAGCAAAACTGTACCGCTGCTTTCGAGTTCTTTCCCCATGAAGCCGATGTATTGGCCCAACTCGTTGGCCGTCCAATTCGCCGCAGGAGAATCCACTTTCGAAACCATGCGAGAAATCGCCAGGCCGCCATCTTTTGACGTCATCAGCGCCAAAGCGTAATACGGCTGGAACGCTTTCCAGTTGGCAGTTTCACGTTTGAAACTATCGTTGCTGACAGTCGCAAGCATACGACGAGCGGATTGAATTTCAACATTGGTCGCTTGAGCGAGCGAAGAAATCTGCGCGCGCGCTTGAGCTTCAGCCCAAGCCATGCGGTCTCCGTAGACAAAACGATCCACGCGCCACAAGACCACTGACAAAAGAGCGGCCGCCACCAGGATCGAAATCAGGAGTTTAAACTTCATATTTGCTTTGCTTTCCTTGCAAATTAAAACGTGCCCTCAAGCCACGTGCTGCCATGCACATAGGCTATTGAATCTATTGTAGATTTAGAAACCGCTAAGAATCAAGCAAGAGTCCTTTGCCAAAGGCAATAAAGCGCATTAAAAACTCTGCATGAATACTCGACGTTGTGATGTTCTGATTATCGGTTCCGGCTTAGCTGGACTTGCTTTGGCGCTGAAGATGTCTTCTAAGGTCTCTCCCGAGGGAAAAGTCGTGATCCTCTCGAAGGAAAAGGCTCCGGATAGCAACACCGATATGGCCCAAGGTGGAATTGCCGCGGTGATGTCCGGCGAAGACAGTTTCGAGAGTCACATTCAAGACACTCTGACGGCGGGCGCGGGCCTCTGCAAGCCGGAAGTCGTGGAAAACTTTGTCTATCAAGCTCCTGATCGCATTCAAGATTTGTTAAACTGGGGAGCTCACTTCGACGTTCGTCGAGGCGTTGATAATGAGGAAAATTCCATCGATTTGACGCGTGAGGGCGGACACTCTTTCCGACGCATTTTACACTTCGAAGATCAGACCGGCCACGAGGTTCATCGCACGCTTCTTAAGCAGGTTCGCGCCCATCCCAACATCGAACTTTTAGAGCGCCATTTTGCTATCGACCTCATCATCAACAAACAGGTCGACACCTATGACATGAGCCCGACCCGTTGTGTGGGCACGTACTCGTTGAACAAAGAAACCGGCGAAGTCGAGGCCTTCTTGGGCAAGGCCACTGTTTTAGCCACGGGCGGTGCTGGTAAAGTTTATCTTTATACCTCCAACTGGAGTGGTGCGACGGGTGACGGCATCGCAATGGCGTACCGGGCGGGCGCTCGCATTGCAAACTTGGAGTTCATGCAGTTCCATCCGACTTGCCTCTATCATCCCGACGCGCGTAATTTTTTGATTTCCGAAGCCCTGCGCGGGGAAGGTGGCGAGCTCCTTAACCCTCAAGGCGAGGCTTTCATGCGCAAGTACCATACACTGGGATCGCTGGCTCCCCGTGATATTGTCGCCCGTTCCATCGATGCGGAGATGAAAAAATCCGGCGCTGCTTGCGTGTATTTGGACATGACAAAACTCGATGCCGAGTTCTTGCGTAAGCGCTTCCCCGCGATTCATCACAAGTGCCTGGAGTACGGGATCGACATGACAAAAACGCCAATCCCGGTGGTTCCCGCCGCTCACTATCTTTGCGGAGGAGTGCTCACGAACGTGAACGGCCAAACCGATATCCCCGGCCTGTTCGTCATCGGGGAAACCGCTTGTACCGGGCTTCACGGAGCGAATCGCCTGGCGTCAAACTCGCTGCTTGAGTGCCTCTGCATGGCCCACAACGCCAGTGAAGCTCTGAAAAAAGAATGGTCCTCTTTGACCGTGAGCAAACATGACCCGAAAGAGTGGGACTACCCTGAAGAATCCAACGCTGACGAGATGATCGTGATCTCACACATGTGGGAAGAAATTCGCCGCCTGATGTGGAACTATGTGGGGATTGTCCGCTCAAACAAGCGCTTGGAACGGGCGCAGCACCGTTTAAAAAATATTTTGAGCGAAGTGCGCGAATACTATTCTCACTTCAAAATTCATAGTGACATCCTCGAGCTTCGTAACATCGCGATTGTGGCGGACCTATCCATTGAATGTGCGCTCCGCCGCAAGGAGTCCCGCGGCATCCATTACAACTTGGACTATCCTTTTGTCCCTCAGGTAAAAGTCCTTGATGGCCCGAGACGAGCAGATCCTAAAGCGAAAGACACAATTTTGTTGCGCGGCCTGAGATAAATTCTCAAAATAGATCCAGGCAGGTATCTATGACATCGCAAAACACCTACAAGGTCTCTGAAGGTCACTTCAAAGGCATTAAAAACGCGGACCTTTATTTCCAAAACTGGGAAAACCCAGGCGCCCGCGGAACCATCATCATTACCCATGGCCATGGTGAACACTCCGACTGCTATTTGCGCGTGGTGAATGCGCTCAAAGACGAAGCCTGGAGTCTCTATGCTTGGGATATGCGCGGACATGGAAAGTCCGAAGGCGCTCGTGGTTATGCCGAGAGCTTCGATGACTACTGCGGTGACTACGTTGAATTTTTAAAATTGGTTCTTGCCAAACCGCAGGTAAAAAAAGGCCCGGTGGTTTTCTTGGCGCACTCGATGGGTGGCCTTGTCCAAACAAAAACTTTGCTTCAGCACTCTGAATTCAAACCAGATGCGATGATCTTGAGCTCGCCGCTCTTTGGTATCGGCGTTGAAGTTCCCGCGATTAAAAAAATCGGTGCGCAATGGCTGGCAAAAATCGCACCGCGAGTGACGTTGTGGAATGAAATCACAAACGAACACGTAACCCGCGATCCTGAAATTATTCGCGAGTTGGAAAATGATCCTTATCGCCACGCACGGGTCTGCGCGCCCGTGTATTTGGGCTTCCTAGAGAGCTTCAAATTTGTGTTTGAACACGCGCGCGAACTCAAAGTAAAAGCGCTGTTTCAAATTTCCGACAAAGACCCCGTGATCAGCTCCTCGGAAGTCATTCGTTTCTTTGAACAGCTTGGCAGCCCCGAAAAAGAGATTAAAATCTATAAAGATGCTCGCCACGAAATCTATAACGACATCATTCGCGAACAAGCCTTTGCTGACATGCGGAAGTTTCTTGCAGGAGTAGGTAAATGAAATATCTCGGAATTCTCATCGCCGCTTTGATTTTATCCGCCTGTGCTTCTCACACGGTAAATAACGGTGGAGTGACTATCATGAGCGAAGACGCTTACGATTCCGCCATCGATAAATGGTCTGATCACGTGGAAGACTACAGCGGGCTTAATAATACGGTGACTATCATGGCAACTCTTTTGGTTCCTGAAGCCGTCTTGGCCCAAGTCGATCAAAATGCGCGCCTTTTCCAATGGGACCAAGTCAACTACGACAATGAAAAGAAAAAAGCCGAGAACGCAATGGCAACCAAGACCGAAGCGTTTATCAGCTTCTACTCACCTGAAAGAAAATGGGATGACTTATATAAGAGCAAAACTCTTTGGAAGGTTTTCTTGGACGTGAATGGCCAGCGCTATGAAGGCACGGTTTCCAAGATCAAACTTCTGCCGCGTGAAATTCAAAAGCTCTATTCGTATCATACGCCCTTTGCGACGCCTTATATGATTAGCTTTCCCGTTGCCGCCACGGCGGTCGGCAATGGCCCTGCCCGCCTGATCTTTACTGGCGCGGTCGGCTCAATCTCCCTGCACTTCGGGGCAAAGAAGTAACCCCCGGCATGTGGGTCTTCGATTTCTATCCCGCTATCCTTCTTTGATAACAGCCCCAGCTAAACCCCAGGATTTCAGAACCTCTTGTTCTTCGCTGGCGGACATTGTTTTTTTAAACTTGGCTCCGGATTGCCCCTTCACCCGGCGCTCGCATGAACCCCAGTCTTTGTGGCGATAGACCACGCCTCCAATGTTGCTCAAATAAGAAAACGCCGTTTTCTTTTCGCCCTTATTATAGGGCTTCATCTCGGGCAAGCCTTCCGGCTCCGGTAAATCCAAGATCGGCAAATCATACTTCAACAGGGGCCCCCCATATAGGCGAAAACTCTGTCCCTTCGAGTACGCAACACTGATTTCATCACAGCGTTCGTTGCCCGGCACCCCCGTATGCCCGCGTACATAGTTCCACGACAGCTCGCCGAGACCTTTGCGTTTGTAGACAAGATATGAAAGCTCCTCCCACAGGTCTTTGTTCTGAACCTCTTTTCCCTCAGCGGTCAGCCAGTTGTTGCGCTTCCACCCCCACACCCATTGCGTAATACCGCGAATGACATAAGTGGAATCCGTATAGATGCGCACGTCGCCCGGAGTGTTTTTCAAATATTCTAAAGCCCCCAGCACGCCGGAAATTTCCATGCGGTTGTTGGTGGTCGAGCGATCGCCGTCCCCAAGCTCTTGCACTTTGCCCTCAGGCAAAACGACGACGGCTCCCCAGCCACCAGGGCCCGGATTTCCAGAGCAAGCTCCGTCCGTGAATACGATGATGTCCTTGAATTGGGAGATCACGCTGACGGTTCCTGATAGCGAGGCAGATAAATCGTAAATGTCGTCCCGTGGTCCACAACAGAGT
Organism: Pseudobdellovibrionaceae bacterium; assembly: GCA_039810425.1. Classification (GTDB taxonomy): domain Bacteria; phylum Bdellovibrionota; class Bdellovibrionia; order Bdellovibrionales; family Bdellovibrionaceae; genus JACMRP01. Next base: position 16,317 of record JBDHWW010000026.1, read on the forward strand.
CCACCGTCACGGCGCCATAGTTCTGCTGAACGAAGTTAAGAACAGTACTGAGACCCAAACCAGTTCCTTGACCTTCTTCTTTAGTGGTGAAGAACGGCTCAAAGATTTTCTCATGCATATCTTTGGGAATACCGATACCTGTGTCTTCCACCGCGATCGTGACGTAGTCACCCGCCACGCAAAAATCGGTATTCTCAGCCAGAGTTTTGTTTTCAAGACGGATGATCAAATCCCCGCCCTCCGGCATCGCATCGCGGGCGTTGATAGATAAATTGATCAGCACGTTTTCAAAACTGCTGACATCCACGCGCACCTGCCAGATTCCATTCGGCACATCCAAGGTCACTTTCGTGCGCTTCGAAGCGGCGACCTGTATGAGTTCCGACATGGCGTTAATGACGGACGTTAAATCCACCGGCTTTGTTTCAACACCTTGGCGGCGGGCAAAGGTCAAGATTCTTTGAATCAAATTCTGACCGCGCAAGGTCGCGCTCTGAATACCGGTCACGGATTTCGCCGTCGCCGGGTTGTCATTAGAAACCCTGTTCAGAATCGCCACGTTGCCGAGGATAATTGCCAGAATATTATTAAAGTCGTGTGCAAAGCCCGCGGCCAACTCCCCGATCAAGCCAACCTTTTGAATGTGACGGATTTGATCCTCTTGCTTTTCAATGCGCTCCTTCGCAAGTACGGTCTCAGTCATTTCACTCAGCAACCCCCGATAGCCAACGAACTTATTGTCAAGGTCGTACACCGGATTGATATTAAGGTTGTAATAATGGCGCTCAGATCCGCGTGGGAACGGCAAAGAGTAATCCTGAATTTTCGCCTGAGCTTTCAAGGCGACTTTGAGGTCTTCTTCAAGCGGCAACCGGAACAGCGACTGGCCGGTTACGACCAATTTCTTCAAAGGATCGGTCTCCACCGCGTTGGAGCTCACGAATGTGTACTCGCCGACGGTGTTGGTTTCAAAGACGTAATCAAAGTTGTCGGCGATGATATCGCGGAAGCGGTTCTCACTCATCTTCAAGGCTTGATAGGAGCCTTGGAAGTTTCTGTGCATCAATGAAATCGAGTGCGCCATCTCGTCGATCTCGTTATGGCCGCGCGAAGACGGCGCTTTTCCTTCAAGATCCTGAGGCTGCATCAAACCCAGCTGCGCGATCGAAGCTTCACGGGCCCGAGCCGCGAGTTGCTGGAACGGCTTCGTCACCAGGCGATTGAAAATGTAAAGGATGAAAAAGCTCACGAGCAACGTCTTTAAGAAATTACTCAGAAGCATGATCATTCCCCGCTGAATCAAGCCGCCGTAGATTTGTTCCATCGTAAAGGTCACTGTGAGAAGACCGATATCATGGGCTCCGCGGGCATCGACATAGTTCAACGGGAGAGTCTTTTTTGGTCCATCCGGAGCCACGCTATTGGCGAATTCGAAATCGCGAAAGCCTTCTACGGCAAGGTGAACCTTCGCCACCTGTTCAAAACGCAAGATCCCTTTGAGCTGCTTTTGAATTTGGTTTTGGTCAAAAGCCCATGTGGAGGCCGTAAGAGACTCACTAAGAACGTCGTTGATTTCGTGGAAACGCTTATCAAGGTGATCGACTTCGTTATTGAACTCCAAGTAGAGTTGAACCACCGTCACTATCAAGGTCACCACCGAGCTGAATAACAACGTCAGCGTCAGGAGCTTTCTACCCGTAGATGAGATGACCAAACGATTCAAAGACTTCCCCCACAAGACTTATCCCCTTCTGAGTGTGTCAAAATGAGACCTTTAGAGCAAGTGGCATGTTCGCATTGACTCGGCGGCAATAAAAAAACCTCTGCATTTTCCGCCAAAGTCTTAGTTCAATTTTGTTACGCACGCTATCAACAAGGATTCACAACAAAAAAAATCCTGGGCGTCCTACCCACAGAATAAACCCGAGAGGCCGTTGGTTCATAGGCTGCAATCAGACACTGTGTATACTTCTTTGACAGGGGCGCGGGCCCAAAACCTTTATATTTTACTTCAACCGCGCCATTTCTGGCACTGTCTTCGCAAACATTACAGTGGAGGCTCTTCTTATGAAATTAACTGCTCACTCCGCCATGGGGCTTATCGTAGCTTTAATAATGTCATCGCAAGTATTTGCGAATGCATCCACGGCTGTATCAACATCCGGGTCGCTAGAGCCTACCCGCAGCCCTGTATTTTCCGGTTTCGTTCAAGCTTCGCGCTCGACAAGCCTTGTGGACTTTCAAGATGGAACTCACAAAGACGGAATGGACTACACAGCATATTTCCTATGGAAACTCAGCAAAGATTATAGCATTGGCACACAAGCCATTTACTCTCAAGACATAAATAGCCCTGAGGGCAGTGATTTCGCTGATACATTGATCGTTTTGTCTCGAAAACCAACTCCACTTGGAAAGACAATTTTGTTGGGCTGGAAAGTGGGCGCTGTCGCGCCAACCTCCAAAGACTCATATAAGCGTCAGAATTTGCAAGGCGGTGCTTTGACTGGTGTGACAGCAATGGTTAATCCCGACCGTCTCATTCCGGGACTTGCAATTGCTGGTGGTGTTTCTATTACTAAAAACTTTCATCAATATGATACCGCTACTAATGGTGCCGTAAACTCCGCTTGGTCTTCTACGCAAAGGGCCTCTATTACCTATGACTTTGCTGGCAGTTTTACCATTTCAGCTGAACTCCTGCATCTGAATGCGTTGACCTATCAAGACAACATCAAAGAGTCATATCAACACATCGAAGAGTTCGGATACCAATTCAACAAAACAATTTCTGCAGCGATCGGCCATACCAATTCAGGAAGCGCTTTGAAAGCCAACGGCACCGACAGCAACTATGCTTTATGGGATGAAAATACCTCGATGGTCTACGTTTCTTTGACTGCGGCTTTCTAAAACGATCCGCGGATTTAAATTCTAAATTAAGAATGACAATATCCCCTTCTAATAAACCCGAGAGGCCCCCCAGCAAGACGCCGCGAATTGTCGTCTGTTCATATGTTAAACAGCACAAGTAATGCCAAACCAAGCTCAGTGCACTTCAGGAAAATAGTTCATGGCACTTCCAGTGCATTTCACTTGAATAGGAGAGAGTTTTTAACCCTGTCCTCATTGTATTAACTTTGGCGCGGTTGCAATGACATATATGGAATAAAGAAGCTAAGTAATGAACCCGTTTTTGAATTTTTTGTTTTTGGCGAAAGAATCTTTTTGGAGGCCCAATGAAACACTTAGTAATCGCATCTCTTGCCTTTGGAATGCTGATGATGACCGCATGTACAAAATCGCGTTCGCCCCACTTCGCGCAAGGACAAGGTGAGAATCTTTTGAAAATTTCCGACTATGACGGAAAGACTTTTGAGATTCAAACAGGATCGCCAATCGCAGCGCAACAGCAAAACTTTTCTAAAGCACAAACATTAGATGTTAAAGCAAAAGCTTTGGGTGCTGATGCATTCTCTGTTGTAAATTATGAAGTGAATGATGCAACGGCAAAGAAGCTATTGGGTACCACTGCGATCGTAGGTCGGCCAAATACCAAATATGACGGCTTGATCCGCGTAACACAAAGCTATTTGAAAGTATTTAAGGTTGCTAACGAAAAGGACCTTCCAATCAACGAGGTCACTTACTCAGAAAAACTTTCTGACGGTCGTTTAGCCGTGCCGCTTATGGGCTATCCATTGACCGCAAAGGTTTCAACTGAGCGCTCCAAAAATGATCTACAGGAAAATACTTCGACCGTTATCGAAAAGTCGCAAGAAGATGTGGCAAATGCGACTTACTTCCGTATTGACTATTCTAAGCCTGAGTTGTTTGAAGCCGTAGTTAAAACAGACGTATTGCCCGTGACCTTTTTCACTGGTGAATGGTATTATACTGAGACCATCACTTCTACGCCTGAGGCAGATGCAACGAATATCGGTTTTGGTGGCGGAACTGATACGGATCTTCAACCTTCAACCCGCGTGAAATTCATCTCTGACGAGCAATCTTTGACGGTCGTCAATGTGAACCTTGACGATCGCTTAGTTAAGAAACAAGAGGAAATCGAATATAGCACGACAATGAGCATTCCTGTTGAATGGAAAGCATATAAAGTCAGCGCCAACGGTACTGGCATGTCCGAGCAAGAAGACGGTAGACTTCATTGGAGCAAACGACCTTACGTCCAAATGAACCTGGGCGGCGTTACGACTCTCGACAAATCCGGCGGCGGTCGTCTTGTCGCTTTGGAAGTGACGGATACCTATCTTTCATTTACCGTTGAAAAGAAAGATCCAAATATTCGCATTAAATATGCGTTCTTGCGCGTGCCTCCTACCTCGACATATGCGGCTAAACGCTATTTCCAAGACGACAAAAAGATCTTTGGATTCTTTCAGACGCACAAAGCCGTAGTGAGCAACTACGAGATCAGCCGCAAGGAGGATCTTGATAAGAATATTTTCATCTCTCGTTTTAATCCAAACAATAAAGAGATCGTCTATCACTTTACTAAAACAACCCCACAATGGATTCGTCCTGCTGTGACCGAAGCTATCGAACATTGGAATCAAGCCTTCCAAGCCGCTGGCACTGCCATCTCGGTAAAATTGGATTTACAAGACGTCGAATTGGGTGACTTGCGCTATAACGCGATTAACGTTGTTGAGTCATTATCGGCAGCGAACCTATTTGGATTTGGTCCTTCAGTCACAGACCCAAAATCGGGCGAGATCATTTCTGCGACGACAAACGTACACTTGACACCAATCCGTGAGGCAATAATCGAAGAAATTCGCACTTACATCGCAATGAAGTTGAATTTCTTGGATGAGGGTAAGATTTTTGGCATATCTTCACAGCTTGCTGGTTTGAATTTCGAAGCCACAGCCGGGGCAAAGGCGGCTAACAGCACAGCATCCGACAAACTCGCGGACAAAAAAACAAAAAAATCGCCGGAATTCAAACTTTACATGCCTAACGAAAAAAATCCGAAGAAAATGGAGCTGATATCAATTAAGAAGGCCCCTGTTAACCACAGCTGTGACTTCGACGTCGCTATTGCCTCCGGAAATATTCATCAAGAGATCGAACGTCAATGTCCCGAAGTTTTGAAATACGTGTCTGGCTTGAAAGGTACAAACCGCAGTCACTCCGACGAAGAGTTAGAAATTCTTGATAGCTGTTCTCGAAAGATGGCCATTGGAAAATTCTTGGGGACTTTAGTGCACGAGATGGGCCACAATTTCGGCCTCCGTCATAATTTCATGGGTTCAAATGACGTGGCGAACTTCTGGCCAATTGAGAAAACGCTGCAAAAATCAGTCGTTAGAAGTTCTTCAGTCATGGAGTACCCAGCTTTTAACGAAGACCGTCTTGTTATGCCAGGTAAGTACGATATCGCTGCGATCCGCTTCGGCTATGCAGATTCAATCGAAACTGCGAACAATGAATTGCTGAAGTTGGATGTCAATAAGAGCATCGCGGCTAACTTAAAAGTGAAAGGCAAAACTGGCCACTCTTACAAATACTGCACAGATGAAGATGTTGATTTTTCAATCGATCCAATGTGCCAAAGACATGATGCTGGCGTGACTCCGCTTGAAGTTGTTCGCAACAAGATCGCTGATTACCAAGCTTCTTATCAAACATTAAACTTCCGTCGCGAAGGCATTAGAGTTCCAAACGAACGTCGTCTTGCGGCTTATCGCATGTCTGATATATTCCTGCCATTGGCTCGCTTTTACAGCGAATGGCGCAGTGGTGTTGCCCGATACTTGGGCGAGGATGAACAATATCTTGAAAGATTGAATAAAGAGCAAATGGCGTCCGTTGTAGCGAAAATGAAAGAAGACCCGAACTTTAAAGTCTTCACAAATCAGTACAAACCCGCTGCAGATGAAATCTTTAACTTTTTCTACTCGGTTATGACGATGGAAAATCGTTACTGCGTAGTTAAAAACAGCGTTACAAGAATCCCAGAGCTTGTTGAGCTTGAAAAAGTGCGTTCACAGTTGTTCTTTACAAAAAAACAGTCACCACGCAGTTGCGCCGAAGCCGCAGATTATCTTGCGGAAAAAAAGCAATCACTAGTGGCTGAGATCGGATATTACCTGAATACGTTCCGCTACGACCTATCACCAAATCTAATTTTGGAACCAAATGACGTGGTTGGTACCGGTGCTGACCGCGCAAATGCGGCGTTAATTTTAACACAACATCAGCCGACTTCCGCGGATGCCGAACTGCGTGGCTTCGTGCCATCATTCATGGATGAGCCAGTGTATCGCGAGAAAATGACAAACTATATGCTTTACAGGGTACAAAGAGGTATTCCAGGCAATTCAATCACCCGTTATTTGAAGCCAGGCTCTTTGACATCGGATGAAATGGATTTCGTAAACAAGAATGCCTTTTTAAACTTCTCTGCGGAGAAAGAGCTTATCGGTTTAGCAATCGATGCGACGATCACAGGCTTAGTCATTCCGGGCAAAGAAGAAGCATCCTACAAACGAATTGAACAGATTAGAGGCTACTTGGCCAAGCAGCTTGTCAGTGAGCAAAGAGCCAGCGCTGCTGCGATCGCACTGATCCCAGGCGTAGGTTATTTTGTCGTTGAGAGTAAAAATGCGATGGATGCCATTGCGCTTGTGAACACCTATAATAGATTGAATAGATTCAAAAATCTCAACTATTTTGACGTAACAGATAAAAAGAACGCAGCACTGGTCGCAGCATTGCAAGGGGCGCTGCCATCAGATGTCGAGGCGAAAACGATCACGGTTAAAGAGATGTATAAGCGCTATCAGGATTTGGGTAAATCTCTTGAGACAGTTGTTGATGAAACGACAGCTCAACAAGGTGCCTTCTTAATAAGCGGCTTGCAAACTCTTCAGTCTTTGTTCGGTAGCTTAGCTGAGGCGTTGCAAGATCCATCGAAAGCTGCCGATGCGAACAAATTGGCCGCAACACCTATTGCTGAAGTGTTTAAGAACTCCGGCCAGGAATTCTGGATGACGAAAGAGAATATTCTAAAAATCATCGCAAAAAACAATGATGGCTACGCTTATTATCAAATGAATCGTATTGAACTCGATTCTCAGATCGACATCATGACTCAAGTTTTGATCGGTGTTGGCCGCCTGTAGAATCCTTGACGAACCTGCACCGAAGGAATCTCTAAGCCAGGTCCGCGACTAAGGCGGAACTGGTGCGTGCCGCGATTGAAGCCTCGAGCTTAACTAAGTCGAGGCTTTTTTCTGTTTTGATTTTCTTTTCAAATGGATAGACGACCGCTAAATGAACTTGCGAGTCTTTTTGCACAAAGCCCATGCGGTGCAAAGCCCACGTATAGGCTCTGAGCTGATCAAAAGCCGTCGCGGCATAATCGCTGGAGCCGGTTTTGTAGTCGACAATCCAGATATCCACACCAACTTTTCCCCACAAGTCGATCTGACCTTGAATCCAAAAATCCTGATGTTGAAAGCTGAATCCCCACTCCACATACCCCTGCCGGATGACATCCAACAATGGGACTTCTTTCGTCGTGGCAATAAACCTCACCGCTTCTTTAAGTCCTTCATCATCCAAGGTTTCCATCACAGTTTCAGCGTCGGTGTACTTGAGTGATTCGAAAATTCTGTGCGCTTCGGTTCCGCGATAAGCTTTACCGAGGGCTTTCTGCAAAACAGATGCAGGAATCGCCTGCGCTTTTGCCGCCGACTCCATTTCAGACGCAATCAGCTTAGTCACAGCCATCGTCTGATGGGTGCTTTCAAGGATTTCGTTTTGCCATGGGCCGGGATCTTGTTGTTCTTGGAGCCCTTCATGCACTAGAACTTGTGGCTCGAAAGGGCCTTCAAGGATCGAATAAGCGAAATCTTTTTCTTGATGAGTTCCCGTCGTCAATTGCAACGGACAAGTTGCCGCCCAAGAGTTCTTCTCGGCTTTTCCAGCCCACGTCATTGTCAGACCGTCTTTTGCCCGCGTCAGCGCCACATAAAGCACGCGCAAGTGCTCTTGCAACTCGCGCTGATTGAATTTCTCTTTCACGCGGATCGCAAGGCGTGACGGTTGGGCCTTGCGTTCTTCCTCGTTCATCAACGACAAAGACCACTGCCCGGTTTCCTCATCGACAGAGAAAAGCTCCGACTGACTGAGACGTGGCTTTGAAGTCATGCCCAGCAAAATGACTTGCTCAAACTGCAAGCCCTTCGACGCATGAATGGTCATCAGATTCACACGTTTTGGCGCAATCACCGGAGTCGCATCCGAGTCTTCGCCACCGGATTCCAGATCCGGGCTTTCTTGCAAGCCGGCAACGAAATCGAGGAAATTAAATCCGGGGCTGCGCTCTTGTTCAAACAAATTTGAAATAAGCTTCCAAAGATTCGCTTCACGGCGGCCCGTTGGATCCAGTTTCTGGGCAAAATCAAGCAGACCAAGTTCCACCAGCATCCGGCGAAGAACGAAACTAAACCCGAGCCCCTGCGACATTTGCAGGTACTTCTTCATCACGTTGACGGGATGACGGGTTTCAGAGTCAGACACCAGCTTGAGCGCCTGACTCCAGAAAGAAAATGCCTTACTATGGCAGTAACTCAAAATATCCTGATCCTTGATCGGCAACCACGGTGAACGTAAACATGCCAAGAAGTTCACGTTGTCATGCGGATTCACCAGGAATTTTAAGAATGCCAAAGCATCCTTCACCTCACGGCGAGCGAAATATCCGCCAGCCACGTGAATCTGTACCGGAACCCCATAGGCATCGGCCGCCTTTGCCAGTGACTCCAGCGCACTGCGGGTGCGTGAAAGAACACAGATCTTTTCCGCGTCTACACCGCTACTCATCAATTCCTGAATTCTTTCTAAGGCCGCTTGAGTTTCCTCACTCAAACCCGAAAGCACTTCGGCTTTTTCAATCAATCGCAGTTGAGCCACTGGATTTCGCACGTCCCCGAGCTCTTTCCCGGGGGCCGGTTCCATCGCCGCAAACTGATCGCTGGAGTTTAAAAAATAGTAGTTAATGAAATGTAGCAGTCTCGGGATCGAGCGATAGTTCACGAGCTTTTCCTGGGCCTCGCCACCCGACTCATGAACACTCAGCACTTTGTCTTGGAAAACTTCAGAGCGCGCCCCGCGAAAAAGATAAATACTCTGCTGAGGATCGCCAACCACGAAGCTCTTGCGATCACCAACCATGGCTTTTAACAGAGTCACCTGGACCGGACTCGTATCTTGATATTCATCGATCATCCAATAATCCCACTCGCTCGCAAAGCTTTGGCAGGCTTCCGGGGACTCATTGACGAGCTTCAAGGACAAAAGCTCCAAATCACCCATGGTGATGGAGCCTGATGTCATTTTCGTTTCAAATAGATCCTTCGTGAAATTCCCGGCGAGCTTATGGAAGATCTCGTTCTTTTTTTCATGCTCCTCCCAATACGCGGGCAGGTATTCTGGAGAGTCCAAAAGATCTTTTAATGCCCCCACTAAACTCGCCAGCATGTCGCCGGTGTCGTCACTCACCGCCGGGTTCTTGGCGCTGAGTGACGGCTTTCGCGGATTATCGGCGAAGAAATTTTTAATCGCCAAAATAGCGTCAGGCGCTTTCTCCGCCTCCACACGTAAAGAAAATCTTTGCAAACCTTCGGCGTATTTTACCCACGAGGCTTGCTGTGTCTCGGCCAGAATCTGCTGACTGCATTCTTTACGAAGAGCTTCGAGTTCCATAAGGTGTCTCTGTAAATCCCGCGCAAACTCTTCTTTACGAATATAACGGAAGTTTTTATATAAAAACGAATTCTCGTAGTGCTTTTGCAAAGCTCCTTCGAGCTGGCGGAAACTATAGCTTTCCAACAAAGACTCGTACTCTGGTTCGGACAGAATCAAACGGCGCAGAATCTTTCTGCGCACAAGGATCTCCTGCGGCCCTGAAAGAAGTTTAAAATCCGAACTCAATCCGATTTTGTTACCATAGCGGCCTAAAAAAAGACTCAGCACCCCGTGAATCGTTGAGATCTGCACTTGGGATTTATTGGTGATGTAATGAAACAGGTCCGCACGCTGTTGTTCAAGAGCCAGCAGCAGCAAACGCTCCTTCAATTCTTGTGTCGCTTTACGTGTGAATGTCGTGACCACAATGCGTGGAAAGCGCTGGTTTTGTTGCTTAAAGTCCGAAGCGTGGTTCAAAAACAAATGCGTCAACGTCGTGGTCTTACCCGCCCCGGCACCAGCTCTGAGGATGATGTCTCTTAGTTCAGATGCGGCGCCCGGCACAGCACACTCCATTCACATGACTGGCAAGTTTTAACATCGAAAGGCCGCGGCTCAATATCGCCTTTCTGAATTTTAACGACGACTTCAAGAATGATCTGCTCAAATTTGGTGAGAAGTTCTTTCTTATCTTCGCCCGAGGCTTTCACCCCTTTACGGCCTGCCGGCCTGAATAACGGCCCGGCATGCTCTTCGAGCTGAAAACCTTTTTCACGGTGGAAATCTTTAAAGCTGTAATAAAACGCACCAACCACTTCGCCCCGGACCTCGTCGAGCATTTCCCTTTCCAGCGCCCACATATAGAACAGCAATTGAAGCTCTTGATTTTCAAGCCATGCTGAATGGTTTTTATAGGCCGCGTGGCTCGATTTGTAATCTATAACCACGTGATGGTCCGTATCGCGGTGACGATCTATACGGTCGATCTTGCCTGAAAACTTGAGCGTGCCGGCCTTTTCTTCGCGATGAACTTCCCCATTCTGCGGATTGAAGTAAAATGTGAAATCTTTTTCGGCGGCAAGAGTCACCGTATCCGGAAACTCGCGGCGCCATTCTTTCTCGAATTGCAGGAATCGCCTTGCCAACGCCACATAACGGCGCTTCATCGATGCCCACAAGCGTGGATCCGCCAGCATGACTTTGTTATTGGTTTTCAGTTCTTCGAGGATCTGGTGAATCTGCGCATCATCTAAATCGTCACGGAATTCCGGATAGGTCAGTTTCTCAAAGAGCGCGTGGGCCAGCGTCCCCTTGCTGCGTGCATCTTCATCGAGATCCAGATCCGGATGGTCTTGGAGTCTAAAAATCTTTTGCGAGGCAAAAACAAACGGACACTGCAAATAGCGTTCAATCTGCGAGGCCGACAAACTTGGGGTTTGTGCTAGCTCTAAGCTCGGGATCGGCATCCGGCCACGATCCATATCGAGGCGCATATTAAAAAATTCTTTTTCACTGGCGTTACGGCCCCGAAGGTCCAAAATCTCTTCATCCCGCGCGCATTGAAGCGCGTCCCAGCGAGTCGCCCCCGGCAAAGCGATGGCTTCAGCGGGTTTCAAGCTCATCCAAAAATTAGAAGGTGACAAAAGCCCCCCGGAAAAATCCGCCAAACCAAAGCAGTACAAATTCTTTTCACCCGGGGCTTCCGCCAGCCATCGCAACTGGAATTCTTTAAATGAATGATCTGGGTGCTCCAGATAGAAACCCAGATCTAAAGCCAAGCGGTTCAAATCCGCTCCAAGAATGTGGCTGCGCTCGCGATTTTTAAGGTTTTCATCGCAAAGACCCAAAAAAATCTTGTAAGACATTTTGTAAGATTGCGCCGACATCAGCTGAGTGACAACAAGACCCTCCGCAGAACCGTTGACCGCTTTCATCTCTTTATTGGCGAGGATGTTTTCAAGGTAGGTCATCCACTCTTTATAGCTGAGCTCAATCTTGGCGGCGGCATTCTGGAAAACCTCACGCAAAACCACGATCAGCATATCGGTTTGCTTTTCGCCGCGCTGCCAGGACTTCAAAGCCTGAGCCAAGAACTGATCACGCGACAAGGTTTTACTAAGATCATCGACCCCGTGATACAGCTTGTAGACCCTCTCTTCGCGCGCAAGATCTTCCTCGCCATAAACGGCTTTAAAGAGCGCCCCGAATTCTTCATAGCGCAGCATCTGGGCTTCGGGACGCGCGTAAAATGAAACTTCAAGATCGGCCGCAGTCACACGCGAAGTCTGCGCGCGCAACGTCGCAATCCATTGCTGAAGCGCCGGCAAGCTCTGCAGTTTTACGCTGAGGTCTTTTTGAAAGGGAATTCCCTCTTGCTCCAGAAAAGGACTCAGCACCGGCCAGTACATCTCGATATCCGGGGCAATCACCGCGATTTGCGCAGGCTTGACTCCGGCGGCAAGCCAAGTACGAATCTGGCTGCAGGTGTTTTTTACTTCTGAAAGCATTCCGGAAAGGCGCAGGGCTTCTGCCGGCGCCGGCGGCGTCTTCCCTGTGGCCTTCAACATTTCAACCTTTGCGGCGAGCGGTCTTAGATACTCGTAAGGTTGCAGTAGGTATTTAAATTCCCCGTGCCAAGCAGGACGAGGCTCAATCACCAGCACGCCTTGTTTAAAGCTTAAACGCTGAAAAACTTCGGCCTCAACAGTTGAAATTTCAGAACCCAAGTCGACGATCAGATCACGATCCCAAGCAGTTTCGAGTCCATCGATCTCCTGCAAGTAACTGGGAATCCAATCGGCGATGATAACTCTTTTCTCGTGAATCATCCAGCGCAGGGCAATTCTGGCAATTAAGTACCAGCTCTGCCAACGCAAAGAAATTTCGGGATGATCCGCGAACCATTTTGAAATCTGCTCATCGGAATCGGCCGCCAATGCCAGTGGTGCCAGCTGAGTCATGTAGTTAAACAAACTCTTCTCGGAAGTGGAGTTCATTTGAAAGGCGACGCTGTTTTGATCCACAAAAGCACGTAGCAATGAGCGCGCAAAATCCTTTGAGACAATACGTAAGTCTGGCGAAAGCCTCTTCAGCAACTGGTTCCAGAGATCGCTTGCACGCAAAACGGCACTGTCCAAGAAATAGCCTTGGCGCGCGATCAGCAACTTTTGCATTTCAAGTTTTGTCCGAAGATCCGACACCACCCAAGATTGGGTCTGCGGATTGAACGAAGCAAAAAGTTCTTCGATTTGCGTGGGTGAGGAAATCTGGGCGATCTTTAGCATTCCCCAAACTATAAAAGACTAACGACGTTGTTTCAACTTACGTTTTTTGCCTCCAGAATTTGTCAGTTTAAAATCGGCGTCAAAACTCAAATCTAGACTGAGGCCGATCTCAACTCGATTTTGAGGAGTCTGGCCCGGATAGGCCCCGGTTTCCTCTGTGTACATCGCAGCATCGAGGCGAATAAAGAGAATGTTGATGCCCGCTCCGTAGGTTGCATACCCCTGGTTGATACCGCCGCGCAAGTCAATGAAGGGCAAAGACACTTCCGTGCCGAGGTGCAGTTTTTGTCCCAAGGGATATTCGCTCTCAGTGATGTGACGATATTCAAACCCCATCGTCCAATCGAGCCCCGGCAGATCCGTCAGAGTGGAAATACCCAAGCTCAAATTATCATGAATACGCGGTGGCGCATCAGCCCCTGCAGATTTTGTAAATGCCGTCGAGCCCACGTCTTGCCACACGAGTGAAAACGTCGGGTTGAAGAGCGGCACGGGAATCGTTGTTTGCGCTGCCAAGTCGACGCCGTAGCCATTGCCTTTGTTTTGAAATTGGTCTTGGATATCTGAAAGATTCCCGCTCGCGATCACACCCAAGTCGATATCCTGCTCACCGCCCCAGCGGCTAATTCTCTTAAAAGAAACGCCACCATAGGAGGTCGGCCCCAGCGGAAAGGCCCCGCCGACAACGAGGCCGTAGTCGCTCAAGAAAGTTGTATCGAACTGCGGGAATGCCGGATTATGCAGCACCAAGTGAGTCTGAGTGTCGGTGTACGCACCGACACCGAAAAATGGCAGCGTCACGGCCGTTTTACCACCAGCACGAATCCAAACATCCTTGCCGAAGAATTGATTGAAACTGTTCGGATCGTTGGTATCGATGCCACGGAAATTGTTATAGACGTCGACACCATTGATACCGAACTCAACGTTCATCACTTGCCAATTCAGTCCTGAAGTTCTGCCGAGGGCCGCGGGGTTGACGAAGATCGCATTGGAATCGTTGACGATGGACATGTAAATGCCCCCCATTCCATTGCCTCTCACATTGTGGTGGGTTTCAATGGCTTCACCGGCTTTCGCGTGCACTGAAATTAGAATGAGGAGAGTAATTATGAGACTTCTCATGGGCAGACACAGGTTGTGGGGTTCGCATTGTTGCAACTGCCAATACCCATCGCTTGGGCATTCATCAACGCCCGGCCAATCATGATGGGCGGATCGAACTCATCCGCGCCGGCACCGCTGCCACCGTTATAATCCAATGCCGGAAGAGCCGCGCCATAGTCGTGAATAAACGTGGTGATATCACCAACGCCGCTGAGAGTTCCACCCACGGCCGCAAATTGCGCAAGGAACTTATAAAAGCTCGCCATAATTTCTTGGACTGTGGCAATAGGAACGCTGGTTCTGCAGTCGTAGGTGCCATCCACCGTGCCATCGCCCGTCGATGTCGGTGTAATGTCGGCGACGGCGCGAATTTGATTTCCCATTTTGGCGAGTTCGAGAATCATGAGGAATAAATTCTGGCTCTGGGTTCTCGATCCGATCGGACCAATGCCCTCGATGAGGGTCTCCGCCGCTTGGCAATCTGCATAGTTAGCCGTGTCAACACCGACAAATCCATTCATTGCTAGCTTAAACAGCCCGGCTGAAGTGCCCCCGGTCAGATTCCTGACAAAAGGCAGGAACTCCATCCCACAGCGGGCGGCATAGGCTCCCGCGAGACTCTCCTTGGTGCGGGATTCCGCTTGGAATGCCGCCGTCGTCGATCGCAGTTTTGAAATGGCGGCCGTGTAATCGCCGCCGTCGATCAGCTTTTGCGCGTCCTCAAACAAAGCTTCGTCGGATTCTTTGTTTGATGCGAGATCCTTATAGAGATTCGAGCCCGTACACGATAACGTGCCGGCCACGATGATCAGGATCTGCAGTATTTTAAACAAATTCCATCTCATTTTTCGATCTCTCCACGTTAGAATCGATACGAGAACTTAAAAACAGTTCGCCGGTCTTCACGAGTCGCTACGCCGTTACCGATTTCTTCGCCATAAGTCGCAAGTTGAAACTGAAGCTTTTCCGAAGCGAGCTCCAATCCTGCCGTGTAATATCTTTGATTATAACCCGCGCGCAAAAAGAAGATGTCGCTGAAGTTGAATTCAACACCTCCGTGTATCAATTTAGACTTATCATCCACTTGAGATGATGTTAATAAGCCACGGTACTCCACCGTCCAAGACGAGCGCACTCTGTTCGAGTGGATTGGGAAGATCGCCATCGCGACATCGACATCTTGAGGCACCATATTAGGACGGCTGTTCGCACTGAGGCGGGCGCCATCGGCTTTATCAAACGTTGTATTTCCGACATCGTGGACAACCGCGCTGATCGTCGGTAACAGCGCCCATGGCGCTGCCAACATCAGGCCGACATCCGTGCTGAGTCCCGTGCCTTCAGATGCGATGGATCTTAAATCCAAAGGCCCATTAGGATCCAAAGTCTGATTGTCGACCTCGATGCGATTGATGAGTTTGGCATTAAAACCCAGCTTGATCCGGCCGTCAAAAAAACGGAAGTTATAACCCAATGCCAAAGCAAGGTCGTTACGGTAGTAAGTATCCATGCTGGTGCCGGCGGCGTTCATTTCCGTATCCAAAAGATAGTTCGTGTAAATACCGATCCCGAAGTTCTTCGCCACCAATGATGGGAAGAGCTGGAATTTCGCGTGATAATATGTTTCTGGCGAAGCCGCCACCGTGTCTTTAATCGAGGCGATATTAAACGGCTGGGTGATTGAGGATGTTTGGTTCATGCTATTCACGTTGTTTGAAAAATCGAGCTCTGGGTCGAGGACCGTCCCATAAAAATCCCGTAGCTTTCCGAGAGCCGCCGGGTTGATAAGCAAAGCCGTCTCGTCATTCACGGTGGCGACCTGCGCTCCGCCCATGCCAAGCCCGCGCACTCCTTCATAGAAGGGGTGCAACTCGCGGGCCCATGTCGTGTGCGCGCTGAGTAGTAGTCCGCCAAATATCCAGAATATCGTCGAAATCCTTTTCATCTTATATCCCACGTCCTCATAGACGTTATTTTTCCCATCGGCAGAAATGCCTCTCAAGTTGAGACATATCCGAGAAATACGGGCCGAGGTCGCGGCTGGCTCGACTTAGGTCACGAGGAATAAAATTTTGTCCACCCCGGGAAACTACCGTAGAATAATAGAGAGAAATTTGCTTTGCGGAGGACGTTTTCGATGATCAATGGAAGAAGGAATTTAGCTGCTATTTTTATTTTAACAGCAACCACGGCTCTCGTGTCTTGCGGTAAAAAAGACGCCGACAAAATCGGTGAAGCGCAACTGTGCTTGGACAAAGCGACTCAAACCACTGCGGCTGAGTGCAAAGCGATGGTGGACGGGATCGAAAAAACCGGCGCCTACGCGATCCGCTGCTCTGCGAACTTTATGACTGAAGGCTTCACTCAATCTGCCCGCTTTAAGCAAGCTTTCGACGCTTTCGATAACAATAGCCCTAATAATACGGAAGCATTCATGAGTGTCATGACATTCAAAAACCTCACAACCATTGATGCAAACGTAAGTTTTGCGAATGAAACCTTCGAGTATTGCGCTAAAACCGGCTCCAAGGGCTTGATGTTGTTGGGAACAATGGCCAGCACATCTACGACGCTTTCAAAAGTGGCAAACTCTCTGACCGGCGGCACTTCTGGCTCGGCGCCTGATGCGACTCAGATTAACCAGGCACTCAATGATTTAAAAAACGGCAACAACCCAGCTGCTGTTCAGGCGATTGGCAGCGTAGTTTCTTCGACTTACGCGACAAGCTGTCAATCAGGCAGTGCCTCAAACCAATCTATCTGCGAACAGCTTGATGACGCTCTGAAAGGCGTAGATCTCAACGATCCCGCCGCCGTCGGCGCCGCTGTCATAGCAAAGTGGGCAAACTAAAAGGTACCTGGTCGCTTTTCAGAATTGACAATACAAATATAAAAAAAAACTCCGACGTTCTCGGAGGTTTTTTTATTTAAAAGGTCCGCATTTCGGAGCTTTTCAGATGTCAATTCTGAAAAGCGACCAGGTACCTTTTAGAAGTTGATGTTGAGGCGGGCCATGTAGGTGCGGCTTTCTTGGGGGGTGCCTTGGGGGCCTACGTCCTCACCGTATGTTACAACGTCCAAGTTGAAAAGTGCGAACTGGGCGCCCAAACCGGCACTCAGATAACCTTCGCTGATACCGACGTTGTAATGACCCTTCCACCAACTGAACATCGTCCAGTCAAACTCAAGACCGGCATGCAAACCTTTACGGAGACTGAAGAGCGGATGCCCGATATCGCGGATATCCAAAGTTCCGCGACCGCTAAAAATCCACAAAGACGGATACTCCCAACGAGAACCAAGGTCCAAAACACGGTACAACTTCTCAGGCACCGCCGTTTTCTCTTTATTGATCAGTTTCAAAGACTGACCGAAACCAACTTCACCAACGTTGCGAACGACCGCACCGAAAGTCGGTTTTGCTAATGCCAACCAAGAGAGCAACCCCTCTGATGGAATATTCGGAGTCCACAATGCACCGATATCCGCATCCACCGTGTAACCCTCATGCAAATCTTCTTTTTTCACAAGATTAGGATCTGTTGCCGCTTCTAGAGCAAGAATCGGCTTACTGAAATAGCCACGATTCACGAACTTACCAGTAATCCCCATTGAAAAACGAGAATCCGGGATCCAATCAAAATCACGTGCATAAGCATAAGCCAGAGTCGTGTCCGCATACACTGTCGTATTGATCGCAGGACCGACTTGATTATGAAGATCCATCTGCACAGTCACGTCCGCAGGTAAAACCGCAATCCCCCAATTTGGGCGAACCCAGATCCCTGACGGCCCCATCACACGCAAACCAAAGGAGTTGCCGGCGTTGGCGTCGATCACATCCCTGACCGCTTGTTGCTTAACGGCATCAGATCCTGGGGTATTTTGTGCTTCTTCGATTTGTTTTGAGAAGTCGGCGAATTTTGGTGTCGCACCAACATCCAAAGAAAGATTCACTTCACCATCCGTGCGTCGAGCAAGGCCTGCAGGATTATAGAAAATTGCGCTGTAGTCGTTTGCCACCGCGATAAAGGCATCACCCATGCTCAGCGCACGGGGCGCCTGATATTGATGATGAATTCTAAAACTAACACCGGTGTCATCAGCCGCAAAACTAAAAGGTCCAGAGGCCAAAACCACAAAGACCGACAATACAAGGAGCGTCCCTCTCCCAAAAACCATAATTCCTCCAATAAGACTTTCCAAAAATTGTATTCGTAAAATATACTTTCTTGTATGCGTCTTTGTGCTTCCATATTTTTTTTGACCTTCGTCTTGAACGGGCTTGCGGCACGCGCGGCTCCGGTCCTGGAGTCTCAACCACCACCTTCCATTGAGCTCTCTCCGAAAGAGAAAAGCGATCCCATCTTCCGTTCCGATAGAACCGAAAGAAACTGGTCGGTCCGCGCCGGTTTTCTGGGCGGAGCACTCAAAGAAACCAATCAATCAGCACAACTCTATTTTTATGGTTTGAGATACGACTTTCTTCGCGAGCCTCTCAACACTTGGGAGATCGAAATTACGACGGCTAAGGACAACTTCCTTCACCTCGTTGTCGGTAAGAAGTTCTACTTTCCACTCGAAAGCGTTACCATGCCCTATTATAAACTTGCCGTGGGTGATCTCATCGACTCAACGGATGGTCTCGGCTCGATCCTCAATCTGAAAAAGATCCAAGCAATGGCTCTCGTGGGTCTTGATGACCTCTTTATTCTGGACCAACGCCTTCAAGGCGAAATCGGCGTGAGCTATGCCGTCATCGGCCCACAATTTGAAATATCTTTAGGATTTGCATTCTAAAGCGGGGACTTTCAGTGAGCGTCCCGGCTCTCTGCCAAACCATGCCCGCCGCGAACCCGTATGCGCGGCCCATGGACCCCGCTAAATAATTTTAAGAGTGCGTAAAACGCGGGAAATTTCTGAGTCCAAAAAAGCAAGATCCTTGACGTTATGAATTACAAAAGGAGTCTGGTCTTCTTTTTCTTTCAGCGGTTTTTGCGCCTGGACCCGCGCCAGAGCTTCGGCCTCCGTAAAACCGTTACGGCCTTTTAAGCGATCAAGTTGCAGCTTCTCGGTGGTAGAAACTAAAATCACAGCATCAAAATCCCTTTCCATTTGATTTTCATACAACAAAGGAACGTCATAAAACGCGACCGCTTTCCCAGATCTCTCTAAACGCGACTTTTCTACAACCACCTGGGCACGGACCAAAGGATGGATTATCGCTTCGAGCTTCTTACGCTCCCCAGTATGACCAAAGACGAGGGCCCCCAAAGCCTTCCGGTTTAAACTCCCGTCAGAATTTTTCACGGACTCTCCAAAGGTCTGAAAAATCTGAGGCAAGGCGTTTCTTCCCGGTTCTGCGTCAGGACCTGTGACCTGATGCGAGATCTCATCTGCATCCAATACATCATAGCCCAAGGTCCTAAGACGCTTAGTCACTGTACTTTTGCCGGTAGCGATACCACCTGTGATTCCGATCCATTTCATCATTTTAAAGGTCCAGATTCCTTAAGTGCTTTCGCCATTTTACCGATATTTTTCATAAGAGGAAATGAATTTAATGTCTTCACCGCTCGAACAATTTGGAAAATATCTCCTGCTCGAGAAGCTTGCCACTGGTGGCATGGCCGAGGTGTACCTTGCGAAATCCGTGGGGGCCGTTGGCGTGAATAAATTCGTGGCGGTTAAGCGCATCCTCCCTCAGCACTCCGAGAGCCAAGAATACATCGACATGTTCAAAGAAGAAGCGAAAATCGCCGTGAACTTGAATCATGGTAACGTCGTTTCTATCTACGACTTCGGGGTGGAGTATAAGCAGTTCTTCCTCGTTATGGAGTATGTTGAGGGCCGCAACCTTCGCCAGATCGTGAACGAGATGAAGAAGTCGAACGTGCAATTCACGATCGATCAAATCGTCTACATCGTGAAAGAAGTGGCTGCAGGCCTTGATCACGCCCATCGTTGTATCGATGGCAGTACGGGCCGCCCGCTCAACATCACTCACCGCGATATGAGCCCGCAAAACGTCATGGTCAGCTTCGAAGGCGAAGTTAAGATCATCGATTTCGGTATCGCGAAAGCCGAAACTCAGATGGAGGCGACCAAAGCCGGAACTCTTAAAGGTAAGTTCGGTTACATGAGTCCTGAGCAAGCCGACGGCATGCCCATCGACTTGCGCACAGACATCTTCTCTTTAGGTATTGTTCTCTGGGAACTCTTGGCAAACGACCGCCTCTTCACTTCTAGCAGTGAAGCGGCGATCTTGCGCAAAATCCGTGAGTGCCAAATCCCAAGTATCCGCAAAATCAATCCATCCGTGCCACCGGAACTTGAGCGCATCGTCAATAAAGCTTTGGCAAAAGATAAGAGCTTACGCTATCAAACAGCGGCCGCCCTGCACCGGGATTTGAATCGTTTCTTGAATACGCAGTATCCGGAGTTCTCTCCGCATGATTTCTCTGTCTTCGTGAAAACGGCGTTCTCGCAAATCTACTTGGAACAAAAACGCCGTTTAGTGGAGTACTCAAAGCTGGGTATTCAAACCCAGGACGAAAAAACTTTGGTGACTCGCATGGTGGGCAATAAAACCGAGGTCGTCGCGCATATCGCACAGATCCCGAACCAAGCGCCTACCACTGTCCATACAAATACCGTCCCGGCATCGGGAATATCTGATGATGCGAGCTTCACGGTTGAAGACGACAAGGCCCTCGACCTGAGCGTTTCCAGTATTGACGTCAAAATCAATCTGGATAGCTTGAAAGGGGCCGACGAAGCCGCATCGCCTCGCAAACAACTCTATAAAGGAGAGGTTGAAAAGCGTGCGGCGACAAGCGCCAATCTAAACACCCGTGTCACGAACACCTATACTTCAACGAAATTTAAAACCACGTCAAGCCACTCTCCTCTCGCGGAGCAAGCGGTGACGTGGGGTCTTGTTGCTGTGATTGCAGCCGGAACCTTGTTTGGCGGCTGGTACTTCTACAATACTCCGGCGGGACAAAGAGTTATTCGCGGTCTCCAGGGGCAAGCACCTGTGGCGGTGAACCCGCCAACGGTTCCACCACCGCCAGTCTCGCTACCACCGGATCCAGATCCACTGGATAAAACTCCGGGCGAGACGACCTCTGCTTCGAAATCTCAATATGCAGTCTTGCTCGAAAGCAAACCGAACGGTGCAAGAATATATATCAATGGTGAGGATACTAAAGCTTATACTCCGAACCGCCGTACTTTGGAGTCTTTCAAAGACTACGTTGTGACTCTGAAAAAAGACGGCTATCTTGACTATGACGGCACGATCCGCGCTATGCAGAACGGCTCGACTTTCACCATGTCAATGCAACCGGCCCAAAAAGCGGCTTATGTTTCAATCTCCGTTGCAAACGGTGGTTTGAATACAGTAATTTATGTGAACGGCATCCGTCTCGGCGAGAAACCACCGATTCAGAAGTATGCTATTCCGTCCGGCACTCCGGTGCGAATCAATGCCTACGATCCGTTCTCGAAACTCTCTGCTGAGCAGATTGTGAAGGTCGAAGCCAACCAAAAGAAGTCCGTGGACCTGATTCTCGGAGTCGATCAACGAAAGCCTTCAGGCCAGTAAGCTATGAACCGAAAAAACACCACCCCCACCACACCGCTCGGACATAGTCTTCTCACATTTAAAAAAAGAACAGCCGCCAAAGCAGTCATGTTTAAACAAGACGATCATTGGATCAGCAAAACATGGCCGGAGTACTACACTGATATTGAAGCTTTTGGTGCGGGTCTTCTGGCTCTTGGTGTAAAGCCAAAAGAACGCGTGGCAATTATGGCCAATACTCGCTATGAATGGTCTGTGGCCGATCATGCGGCGATGGGTGTTCACTCAGTTGTGATTTCTGTTTATCAAAATAACACGTCGTCCGATGTGGAATACATTCTGAAAAACTCTGAAAGCCGCGTTTTGATTCTTGAGAACGAAGCGCTGCTTCGTGTTTGGAACGAAGTTCAGCCAAAGTGTCCGTCCGTAGAGTTCGTCGTCCTGATGGAGGCGCCTAAAAACCAGACGTCGCCAAACGTGTTCTCGTGGGCGCAGATCAGAGAAAAAGGCCGCGAGATACTTAAACAGAATCCAACAGCCTTTGAAGATCTCTGCCGTTCACAAAAGATGTCTGATACTGCGACCCTCCTCTATACTTCTGGGACAACGGGCTTGCCCAAAGGGGTTGTGATCACTCACACACAGATTATCTCTGAAATCAGTGAAGCCTTCCCTATTTTCGGAGTCGACGATACGGACATATCGCTGACTTTCCTACCCTATGCTCATATCTTGGGCCGTATTGAGCACTGGGCCCATGCTTACATGGGTTACACCATGGCATTTGCCGAGAGTGTTGAGAAAGTGCGCGCGAACCTCGCCGACATCGAACCGACATTCTTGATCTCCGTGCCGCGTATATTTGAAAAAGTCTATGCCGCCATCAGCACGCAAATCGATGCTTCACCGGTAAAGAAGAAACTCTTTACTTGGGCGATGGGTGTCGGCCGCCGTATCACTGAATTAAAGCTCACTCACCAGACGATTCCGCTGGAGTTGCTAGCGGCTTATGAATTGGCGCAAAGACTTGTCCTCAATAAGATCAAGTTCGCTTTTGGCCGTCGTTTGCGGTTTGCAATCAGCGGTGGTGCGCCGCTGGCCTCGGATATTTCAAGCTTCTTTCATGCGGCCGGTGTCTTGATTCTGGAAGGCTATGGCCTCACCGAAACGACAGCGGCGATTACTGTGAACACACCGTTCAATTACAAGTTCGGTTCTGTCGGCCGCGCGATCGGTGACGTTGAATTGAAAATTGCAGAAGACGGCGAGATTCTCGTTCGCAGCCATAAAGTGATGAAAGAGTACTATAAAAACCCGGAAGCGACCGCTGAGGTCATGACAGATGGCTGGTTTCATACGGGTGATATCGGTCAGATCCTTCAAGGCGGCGATCTTAAAATCACCGATCGTAAGAAAGACCTCATTAAAACGGCCGGTGGCAAGTACGTCGCTCCACAAAAAATCGAAGGCTTACTCAAACTCAGCCCGATGGTCACGCAGGCACTCATTGCGGGCGATCAGAAAAAGTACATCGTGGCCCTCTTGACGGTGGATCCGATTTATCTGCAGGCTCTAGCCAAGGAACGTGGCGAAAGTTTCACCGACTGGAAAGAACTTGTCTCGCGCCCATGGGTCCAAGACATCGTTCGCGATCACATCGCGGAAACCAATGCAGATCTTGCAAGTTACGAAAGTATTAAGCGTTTCTTGATTCTACCCATGGAATTCACGGTCGAAAGCGGCGAGCTCACCCCTTCACTCAAAGTTAAACGCAAGGTTCTAACCCAGCGTTACCAAAAAGAAATCGACAGCCTCTACAACTGATTACATATAGAAGCGAAAACCAATCGTGATGTAGCCACCGGTGAAATCAAGAACACGTTTATCACCATTGGCGTCAAGAACAGGGTCACCGGCCGTCTTTGTGCCGCTGAATGTGCTGACGTCTTTTGAGTACTTCAAATTATCTATTTTCATCTGCCGGTAACCAAACTCGAAAATGTACGTCGTCGTATCTGTCAGGTGAGACTCCACTCCGAGCGAACCACCATAGAGCATACCACTCCCCTTCGCTTCGACCGAGTGATCACTTACGCTGGGGTAGCTTAAAATCGTATAATCATTTTTGTAACTGACATTGCCTGAACCGGCATAGGCCGACAGGAACGCACGATATGTGGCTGAGGTTTGCAAATTCAGCTCGAGCCCGACTTTCGGAGCATAGCCTGTGATATTGCTTTTGATATTGTACATATCCGTGCCGCCGGCATTGGCCGCCGTGATGTCATTTAAGAGCGAGGGCTTAAAAACCTCGAAGCCGAAACGGAAACTCACCGCAGGAGTTGAATACAGAAAACCGAACTCGCCGGTGTAATTATAAGCCACGGAGCCGCTATAGGTATCGGTCATCGCCGCTTCGCCGGCAAAAGCATTTTCCTTGATCGCTGACGGGCCGCCCGTCACTAGGTAGTAGCTCGCAAATTTTTCACTGGTAATGTTAAAGACCCGAGCCTCTGCCCGGGTCATCACAAAACACAACGAAAGCACGAACCACAGGAATCTCAATCAGACCTCTATTTTTTTACGGTCTTTGGAACAAAAAGATCCACGACGACTTTTGCCGTCGTCTTTTCGCCGCGCACTTGGAATACGCGCGCCACTGTTCCAGGCTTGAGATCCAACGTCAGGTTCAAAGCTCTGTCTTCTGGATCCAAAATCATGGAGCTCTTCTTTACGAAGAGTGAGTTCTTAAAGCGGCTTGCCAAACGCCCGTCATCCAAACGGCTATTAGGTGTTTGACTGAAATCCAAGACCAAACGGTTAGGATTTTTTTTCAATTCCGCGTGGAAATAAGTAGGAAGGCCTTTTTGTGGGTTTCCTTGCAAATCACCGAAATCAAGAACAATACGCTCGACCATTTTTTTGGAGTCGGCAGTACGGCGCAAATCCATCAAGCTGAAACCAAAGCCCGCGACGCCACCCATCGCTTCACCTTCGCTCACGAGAATACGACCGACTGTAAGAGCCTTTGGTTTTGGTGGAATGGCCGCAGAAACGCGCAGAGAGAAAATCATCGATGCCGCAGAAACTGCAGCAAATACAAATTTATTCATCCTTAGAACTCCTTTTCATAGGACCTCTTTTAGTCTGACCTGGAAATAGGTACAGGGTCAATAAAACTTTTTCTCGTGATTACAGGCACTTAATGCTAAATTTTTACCGATGGCAGACATTCCCCAAGATGTACTCAGCTCCGCGCTCAGTTTTGGCAGCATCACCGGTGCCATTGTCTTTGGCGGAATTGGACTCTGGATGTTCAATCAGGGCCGCAAGGAGGGCAACATCCGCAATCTCATTCTTGGGATTGTCCTGATGGTCTATCCGCTTTTTATCTATAATCCGTGGGCCCTCTGGGGATTTGGCGCGGCTATTTCCGCGTATGCTTACTACCGCCGTTACGACTAATTATGTAAACGGAACTTCATCTGACCCCAAACATCTGCGGGGATGGCTTCGCTTTCGACGCCGATCTTACCAAACGGAATGATGCCAGCGATGAAGCTGGGCTGTATTAAAAATATAATTCAGCGGACCCATTTCGAAACCGATATTTGCATGCTCCAAGAGACCCGTGACTGCGTTCACTAACAAGAATAACGCCACTAACTCCGACGCCCCCCCCAGCAAGAGCTTACTATTACCCACAAGTTGAACCACCTTTGAACAGGACGTAGTCCTCTGCGATGTCATTGAGTCGCTGCCAACC
>JBDHWW010000027.1:0-39007 GCA_039810425.1 Pseudobdellovibrionaceae bacterium
GGGGTGAGCCTTGCTGCGCTTTGAATCATGGAAAAAGCCCCGAGTGTCAGGAAGTAGAACGAGTCGTACCAGCCAGTACCTTTACCATCAACATTTAAAGGGGCCAGTTTTTGAAGCGCACACGGGCTGTTGTTCCCCCGGAGTTATCCCAATGCAACTCCCAGCTATAGATCTCACAGATCGTCTTAACCCAAGCCAACCCAAGCCCAACCCCACCGACA
Organism: Pseudobdellovibrionaceae bacterium; assembly: GCA_039810425.1. Taxonomy (GTDB): domain Bacteria; phylum Bdellovibrionota; class Bdellovibrionia; order Bdellovibrionales; family Bdellovibrionaceae; genus JACMRP01. The sequence goes on from JBDHWW010000027.1 coordinate 222, forward strand.
GGACCCGAGCCAAGGCCCTTGTTAAAGGGCGCCCCCAAACGGCCGAGAACCTCATCTGGAATCCCCGGACCGTGGTCCTTTACGATGAGTTCTAAATCACTGAACTGAACCTCCACCGCACCTTCAGAATACTTTAACGCATTCCCCACAAGATTGCGAATGACTTGCTCTAAATGAAGTGGATTGCAAAGCACCAAGAAGTCTTTGCTGGGCAAAAGCCGAATTCGCCCGCTGAAAACCTTTTCGAAGTTCAGCTCCTCTTGTTGCCAAACACGGTCCACATGAACCGCATACAGATTGTCCACTTGACGCGATGAAACCGTTTCTGCCCAGCTTAAAAAGCCCGAGATCGTCTCTGAGATTTTATCAATGTTTGCCTGGATTTCATTTTTAGTATCTTGATCAACACCATACCGCTGGGTCACTAACTCAAAATCACGATTTAAAATAGTCAGCGGCGTCTTTAATTCATGGGCCATCTGAAATGACCACGTCTTCATGAATTTGCGGTTTACATTAATTTTTTCGACCATGCCTTTTAAAACTGCAAGGAGATTCAAAAATTCATCACCATGAGGCACGGGCCCCGCCCCTACTTCAAGAGACATCGGCATCGCCGGCAAGTCCGCGTTGGCTTCAAAGGATTTTGTGACCGAATTAATATACAAAGCCAAAGAATGAATGGCAGAAAACAAGTACGAAGACAGCCCCCAGGTCAAAACAAGCATCAACGACAAAATCAGCGCCACCATCATCCAAGTCGTCTTACTGACATAGACCAGAGACATCGACTTTGCATCGGTGATCACTCCCACTTGCATGGTCCGATTCGGAACCCGCGGCAAATCAAGATTCACCAAACGCACAAAGTACTTTGGCAAACTGAGCGTCACCCAGAGGGGCTTACGATCAATGTTGACCTCCAGGCGCTCGATGTTCTGCGTTTGAAAAAGGATTTCACCCGTCTGCTCGTTACGAACGATAAAAAATTTATCAACGCTATCAGGCCCCAGTTCTTCTGAAATAATCTCGACGGCTTTTTCGTAGTCGTAGGTTTTAAGCTCCAGCAGCTTTGAATCAATGATCGCCGTCGCCGTTTGACGGATCTGATCGTCAATATAACTCAATCTCTCGCTATGAAAGTAGTAAAGCAAAATCACCCCGATGGATGCCATCGAGGTAAAAATCACCAAAAACGAAATAAGAAAAAACTTACGCCTCAAGCCAGTATCCCACATTGCGGGCATTTTTGATCGCAACGCTCGCGGCGGAAGACTCGAGCTTACGGCGAAGATTATTAATCGTGGCTTCAACAACCTTCGTATCGACTTCCGCTTTAGAGTTCCAGATTTTTGAAAGTAAAACCTCGCGAGGATATATCTTGCCGGGGTTTTCACAGAACAAAATCAGCAACTGGTATTCCTTTGCAGAAACCAACACGGACTCTTGCCCCACAAGAAGGCTACGGGATTCCTTATCCAGGGCCAAGTTGCCCAGCTCCACTCGGAGAGATGGCATCACATCTTTACGACGGTAAAGAGCCTTTATACGCGCCGACAGCTCAACTGCAGAAAAAGGCTTGGCGAGATAGTCATCAGCCCCCGCATCCAAAGCCCGGGCTTTCTCGAGCGGAGTATCGATTGCTGACACGATGATAATTTTCGTGTCAGCAAAAGTCGATTTAATCTCGCCAATGAGAGAAACCGAATCCGTGTTTTGCAACAAACGGTCTAACACGATGACATGAGGATAAAATGACTTGCTTTTTAAAATCTGCTGCAGGGATATCGCACTGGTGGCCGTCTTTACCACGCCCCCCTCAGACTCGGCCAGGAACGTCATTTTCTTTAGAATTTCCACTTCATCGTCAACAATAAGAATTTTCATGCGTTCATCTTCTTACAAACAGCCTGACTTTTCAAATAGAGTGCGGCGCACAGAAGCAGGAGTTAAAACATTTTTTAACCACAGAGATTGTGATTTTAGTTTGGTAAACTACTCTCAAAGAGTCGTTTAAAGACAGAGTAGATCCCCTACTTAGTTTTGCGGGCCTTGGGTTTCCATGGCCCGTTTTTTATTTCTTCTAAATAAAAACCCCGCGGGACAGACCACGGGGTTTTTGATTTTTAAATTCTCTTCTATTTTAGAACAAATAACCCACGGTCAACATCGGCATCACTTCATCATGGGTGTAGTGATCAAGAGCCGCGTTGTTTTCGTCCTTCTTGTAGGTGATCGTTCTATAAGTCAATTCGACGCCCACAATGAAGTTTCCGTTAATTGCCGTGAGATACCCCAAATCGGCCTGATACCCCGAGCCCTGTTTATAATTCGTGCCCTCTGTTGCAGAGAAGATATAGTGTGCCATCGCATAAAACCCCGCAGACCCCACATAACCAATTGAGCCCGCCGTTGCAGAACCCGCAGTCGAAGAGCCTCCAGCATCGTGACTGCGTGAAGTGTACATACCACCGAGATACCAGCCATCGCCCTCGAGATAGCCGAGCTTCACGTCGTACACAGCCCCTTTCGTATCAGAAGTCACCTTGGCCCCGCCGGACTGCGTTTCGGTTTTATCCGTATTGTAGAAACCGTTGAGCGTTAACAGCACGCCAGAACCGCCGCTGCCCCCGCGGGCCTGCGCCGTTGCGGCAAAAGCCAAAGAGGACACAAGAACCAGAGCAAAGAACCACGTGTTTTTCATAAGTACTCCCTACTTGTTTGCGTTCAGAATCCATTCTGAACGGGACTCTAAGATTATACCCTGGGCCTGCAAATAAGACATCTTTTTCGCCCACTCTTCCCTCGGTAGTTGTGAATCCAATTCCATCATCAGGACCTGATCCAGGAGTTGGTCGAGGGTGTATTTTCTATCCTCCTGCAGCACATCGGCAATGGCCGCGTCCCACAGATCCATTTTATACTCCCCCCTCTTCTTGCGAGAATAGTCGTAATAAAAGACAGACAGCCCCGGAGACAACTCGATCTCCGCGACCTCGTCCGCAGTGTAAAGGCTTTGTAACGAAGGGTTTACCAGTAATCGGCCTTGCTCCGCCGGGGGAAAACCAAAATCCGCAAAACTTAAATAGGACCAGAGCCACTCTTTTTGCGCGATCAGATAAAGACGAGAGTCCTGGAATTTACGTTTCAAAAATACCGGTAAATAACGAAAGTGCGCGCTCCGCAAAGGTCCCTGCCACGGCACTTCCTTCATGTAGTCCTTGAGCAGTTCGCGCAAGCCCCCTTTCAGATAGGCCTCTGTCTGCGGGAACGCCTTTTTGAACTCTTCAAGTAACACTTCATGTAGAAATTCTGTTGGCGCAACAGGCAGCTTCACTGTCCGCACCGAGGTGGGTTTCAGCCACCGCAGGGTCTCCGTCAACAGCTCTTCGTGCAGGCTAGCCTGTGCCGTGGGCACAAGCTCTTTATGAATCAGAAGCTCCACCGGGGTTAGACCCGCCAGCAGTTCCTCTCGACGGACTGCGCCTATGCCAAGAACGTCGTAATCCTTCAGCTGTCGAAGCTCGTGTTTTTTCATCATGACCTTTAAATTCTACCGACGAAGCTCTGGGAAGCGCAAGCCCGCTCTCAGCCCCCCTGGCCACACCAAAATAACACGCGGGGCTAACTAGAGCTTTTATTTTTGACCGGGCGCTGCTCACATGCCAGAAACTGATGCCATGAAGTACATCTTCTTCTTGCTAGTGACATTCTCGTTCCAGCTTGTACTTGGAGTTCAAGCCTTTAGTGGTTACATGACCAAAAAAGGGACGAACTATTATTTCACGCCAAAAAGTTCCGCATTGTTCTATATGATTTTAGCGGAAAACCCGGATGTTCAAGACAGCCTTTCTCGCCTTGAAAATGGTGACTTCCTCGCTGGCAATGGAACGCTCGATACGACCAACAAAAGATTATCTATTGAAACCGTCGACTACGTCGGCCTCCGCAAGTTGCTCGGCCCATGGGTCGGCTCTGAAGGCACGATGGTGTTTAAGGACTTCTCAACCATGCGCTTTACCCCGCGCTTTAGAGATATCAATTTGGAGTCGCGTCTTACCAATTATCAAAAAGAATTCCGCTACAGCGTCACGCCAAGTGACGGCAACGAGTGGGGGCTCTTTCTGTCGGACGACAAGAGCACAACCTTTGCGACCGTGGAGTTTACAAAGAATAAAGTCATCATGAAGATCTTTGAGTCTGAAAGTGGTAAGATCGTACGCACTCTCAAACTTGAAAGACCTTAAGCATGGCTTGGACCACACCCACCGATTCGAAACTTTTCTTTACACGTCATGATGCCTCGGACCCTCGCCTTGGTGAATGGGTCAAAGCTTTTGCTCTCCAAAAGATAGACGACCTCGCCCAGATTCCGGCACCATCATGGACCCTGCTGGGGTATCCTGATGATGAAGGCATTGCCATGAACGGGGGCCGCCCCGGGGCCAAAGAAGCCCCGCATGCGATTCGCACTTATTTCTACAAAATGACTCCGTCCTTGCAAAATCCAGAGCCGCAAACTTTGGTGGATCTCGGCAATGTGCCGGTGGAACTGCCCCTGGCTGAGCGCCACGAACGCGGACGCGAAATCATCCGGGCTTCCCTGGCACACGGCCATCGTACGCTCAGTCTCGGCGGTGGTCATGATTATGGCTATGCCGACGGCGCAGGCTTTATTGACCACTGCCTGAGCAAGAATCAGCGTCCTGTGGTGATTAACTTTGATGCTCACTTAGATGTGCGGCCAACCGACACAGGTTTTCATAGCGGCACTCCTTTTCATCGACTCCTGACTCACTATGAAGGCAAATTCGACTTTATCGAAGTGGGCTTGCAGAACCAATGCAATAGCCTTACTCATTTAAATTGGGCCAAGGGCAAGGGGGCACGAATTTTACTTTATCAGGACATCATGGAACTGGGGCTTAAAGCAACACTGGAACCGCTGGTTCAAAGTTTCAAAGGACGTCCCTGTTTACTCAGTGTGGATATTGATGCCTTTACTTCAAATGAAGCTCCGGGCTGCAGCCAGTCATGGACCACAGGCTTGCAAGCACAGGCTTTCCTCCCGGCACTTCAAAGGCTCCAATCGTTGCTGGATGTACGCAGTCTTGCGGTTTACGAAGTGTCGCCGCCGCTGGATCAAGACAACCGCACCAGTAAATTGGCGGCCTTGATTCTGCACCATACGATTTTTAATTCTTAAGGAGACCTTCCATGAAGCGAGGTTTTGGTTCCGACAATCACTCCGGCGTCCACCCCCGTATTTTGGATGCCCTCGCAAAAGCCAATATTGAACACGCCCCTAGCTATGGTACGGACGAGTGGACGGAAAAAGCCGAAAAACTCTTTCGTGAACATTTCGGGCCCCAGGCCGAGGTGTTTTTCGTATTCAACGGGACTGCCGCAAATGTCCTTTCCCTGAAAGCCGCTTCGAAGTCTTTCCAGGCTTGTTATTGCTCTGATTTAGCCCACATCAACGTCGATGAGTGCGGGGCCCCGGAGTATCTTGCCGGGCTTAAGCTGATTCCCCTCCCCACCGTGAACGGCAAACTTCGCCTCGAAGACCTCAAACGGGCCCACATCCGCCGTGGCGACCAACACTATTCTCAAGCGCAGGTTGTGAGCCTGACCCAGCCGACCGAGTTCGGGACTCTATACTCGATGGAAGAGCTGAAAGAAATTATCACCTGGGCAAAGATTGAAAAACTTTACGTGCATATCGACGGGGCCCGCCTTTCGAATGCGGCGGTGAGTTTAAAGAAATCTTTTAAGGAATTGACCACCGACTTGGGTGTGGACATCGTTTCCTTCGGCGGCACAAAAAATGGCCTCATGATGGGCGAAGCGGTCGTGTTTTTAAACCCGCAACTGGCAAAGGATGTCAAATTCTACCGTAAACAGCTGGCCCAGTTACCGTCTAAAACTCGCTTCATTTCCGCCCAATTTTTAGAGTACTTTAGTGGCAGTCTCTGGAAAGAGATCGCCGAACACTCTTGCGCAATGGCGGAAAGGCTCTACCAAGGAGTCAAAGATATTCCAGGGGTGCAAATAACGCAAACGCGCGAAGCCAACGCGATCTTTGCAAAAATCCCGCAGGCTTGGGTGAAACCTCTGCGGGAAAAATATTTCTTTTACGTCTGGGACGAAAACACGTTTGAGTGCCGCTGGATGACCAGTTGGGATACTCAACCCTCTGATATCGAAGGCTTTGTTCAAAGCCTTCAGGAGCAAGCACAATGAAATACCCACCGATTCACTACCACACTTACCTCAAAATTGATCAGCTCTTAGGCGTGCAAACCCGCCGCAGTGAAGAAATGGGCAGTCCCGCTCACGATGAGTTGCTTTTTATCACGGTTCATCAAGCCTATGAACTTTGGTTTAAACAGATTCTTTTTGAAATCGACTCTGTTCTTGAAATCTTCTCGGCTCACCCGATTGCTGAACAAAGGATGGCGACGGCCTCTGCGCGCGTGGACCGCGTGATTTCGATTTTAAAACTCATCATGGGCCAAATCGACGTCCTTGAGACAATGACCCCCCTCGACTTCCTGGAGTTCCGCGATTACCTCTATCCGGCCTCGGGTTTTCAGAGCGTCCAGTTCCGTCTCATTGAGATCAAGCTTGGCCTGAAAGAAAAAGAACGCCTGCTTTACAACCAAACACCATTCACTCAATACTTGCCCGAGGACCACCAAAAGCTTGTTGCCGAAGCAATGAAGCAAGAGTCCTTGTTTGAACTGATCGATAAGTGGCTTGCGCGCACGCCGTTCTTGCAAAACAGCGAGTTTGATTTCTGGACGGCCTACAAAACCGCCGTCACGAATATGTTTCATGCCGATCGCGACACGGTTCGCGGAAATCCACAACTGACCGAGGAAATGAAAAAGAAAAACCTTGAGATGATCGATGCCTCTGAGAAAACCTTCCACGCAACCTACCACGAAGAAGATTACAAAAAGCTTCAAGATCAAGGTCATTTTCATTTGTCATTTAAGGCCTTCCATGGGGCTTTGCTCATTTACCTTTATAGAGACCAGGCGATCTTCCATCTGCCATTTAAAATTTTAAATTCGCTCATGGATATTGATGAGCTCCTGACTCAGTGGCGCTACCGCCATGCTTTGATGGCCCACCGAATGCTTGGTCAGAAAATTGGAACCGGCGGTTCTTCAGGCCACGCGTACCTAAAAGCGGCAACCGACAAGCACAAGGTCTTTACTGATTTCTTTAACTTAAGCACATTTCTCATTCCACGCTCGAAGGTTCCGCCTTTGCCGGCGAGCCTTCAGTCTAAGATGAACTTTAACTACTAAAGGAGTTTCACAATGGCGAAACAGACTCAAAGCTTCAACGCTGAAATAAAACAACTTTTGGATCTCATGATTCATTCTCTTTATTCCCACAAGGAGATCTTTTTGCGCGAGCTCGTCTCGAACGCTTCAGATGCGCTCGACAAATTGAAATTCAATGCTCTGACCCAAGACAATCTGATGACCCCGGGATCGGAGCTGATGATTCGCCTTGAGCCGAATAAAGACGCTCACACACTGAAAATCCAAGACAATGGTATCGGCATGAGTCCTGAGGAAGTGGTGGAATACATCGGTACGATTGCCCGTTCAGGCACCAAACGCTTTGCTCAAATCAGCCAAGAAATGAAAGAGCGCCCCGAACTCATCGGCCAATTCGGTGTGGGTTTTTACTCTTCGTTCATGGTTGCCGACAAAGTCACTTTGCACAGTCAAAAGGCCGGCACCCACGTCGGCACTCTTTGGGAAAGCCAAGGCGATGGAACTTACACGATTGATGAAATCCCCCGGGCCGAAGGCCATGGCACGACAATCACTCTTCATTTGAAAAAGTTCGCGGAAGAGGAAGAAGTTCAGGACTTCACCGACGCCTTCACCCTGAAGGCCCTCGTGAAGAAGTATTCTGACTTTATCGCCTACCCGATCAAAATGAAGGGCGAAAAAGAAGATGAGACTTTGAATAGCCAGAAGGCCTTGTGGTTAAAATCTCCCTCTGAAATTACCAAAGAAGAATACAAAGAGTTCTACCATCACTTGAGCCATGACTGGAATGACCCGATTAAGACCATCCACTACCGTGCTGAAGGCACGATGGAGTTTAATGCCCTGCTCTACATTCCGACGCAAAAGCCTTGGAACTTCAACATGCGTGACACGGAATATGGCTTGAGCCTTTACGTTAAACGTGTGTTTATCATGTCTGATTGCAAAGATCTTATTCCGCAGTACTTGCGTTTTGTAAAAGGCTTGGTCGACAGCAGCGATCTTTCTTTGAATGTTTCCCGCGAGATCTTGCAGCAAGACCGTCAGGTCACCCAGATCCGCAAAAATGTCGTCAACAAAGTCCTGGGCTCATTAAAAGACATGATCAATAAAGAGCGCGGTCTTTATGAAATGTTTTGGAAAGAGTTCGGAGCGGTTTTAAAAGAAGGCTTCCCAAGTGATGCCCCAAACAAAGAGCGACTGCAGGATGTAACTCTGTTTAAGAGCACCGCGGGCGAGGCCTGGACGACTTTGGAAGAGTACGTCGGCCGCATGAAAGCGGGGCAAAAGGATATCTACTTCATGACGGGCGATGACCTTGCTAAAATGCAGGAAAGTCCTTACCTCGAAAAACTCAAAGAAAAGAATTATGAAGTTCTTTTGCTTGCGGATCCTGTGGACGAATGGGTTGTCGATGTTCTTCGCGACTACAAAGATAAAAAACTTCAATCTGTAACAAAAGAAGACCTGAATCTTGATACGGAAGAAGAAAAGAGCAACAAAGAAGAAGAGAAAAAAGGCTTTCTTGAAAGATTTAAGCCTTTGATGGAGTCCATGAAAGAAACCCTGAAAGACCAGGTCAAAGATGTAAACATCTCCGACCGTCTGACGGAAACTCCTGTTTGCTTGGTCGCGGGCAGCCACGACCCTTCAGCTCACATGCAGAAGATCTTGTCACAAATGGGTCAGGATCAGGGAATGAATGCAAAGCGCATTCTGGAGATCAATCCCAAGCATCCTGTCATTGAGAAGCTTTTAAACCTCTCCGGCGAGCAGCAGAAGCTCTGGACAGAGGTTCTTTACTCACAGGCTTTGTTGAACGAAGGATCCAATATTCCGGACCCCAAGCGTTTTAGCAGGCAACTTGCAGACCTGATGTTGGGTCGGCACTAAAACTCGTTAATAGAGGGCGCCGAAAAGGCGCCCTCCTATGCTGACTGGGAAAAACTACAGGCCTTGAACGAACTTAAGCACCTCGGCGGCATGCCCGGGTGCTTTGATTTTTCGGAACTCGCCAACGAGCTTCCCGTTCTCGTCAATCACGAATGTGCTGCGCTCAATACCAAGAACCATCCGTCCGTACATATTCTTCTCTTTGATCACGTCAAAGATCTTACAGAGCGTCTCATCGGCATCCGACAGTAACTCAAATTTAAAATCAAATTTACACTTAAAATTGTCATGCGACTTCACACTGTCACGGGAAACACCGAAGATCACTGTCTTTGCCCCGTGGAATTCCGAATAAAGGTGGTTGAACTCCTGCCCCTCGATGGTACAACCCGGAGTATTGTCCTTCGGATAGAAGTACAAAACGACTTTCTTGCCCCGCAGGCTTGAAAGAGAAATATCCCCACTGTGAGTCGAGGGAATTGTAAATTCAGGAACCACGGCATTCAACTTCAGAGGGCTACCGGGTATTTTGGTCACGGTTTTGCTCGTGCGGGTCGAGGTCTTGGCCGTTGGCTGGGACGACTTCTTGGTGCTGCTCACCTTCTTGCGGCTGGCCTGGCTGAGGCGGCGGCTGGATGACTTGCTGCTGCTGGATTTCTTGCTGCTGCTGGATTTCTTGCTGCTGCTGGATTTCTTGCTGCTGCTGGATTTCTTGCTGCTGCTGGATTTCTTGCTGGTCTTCAGGGTGCGCCTGGTCGTTGCTTTCGATGACGCCTTCGTAAGGGTTTTGCGGCGGCCTTTGCTTTGCGGCTTTTGGCGCGCGGACGCCCCTGCTTTGCGGATCTTCTTGGCGGTCGATTTCTTTGCCGTTGCGGTCATGATAGATATCCTCTGCACTAATGGCTTCTGGGTTGGCGGTCGGAGAAACACTTGGCGCCGGTGTCGGCGTTGCAGGAACTTGTTTTGCCAGATATTCCGGCTGTTGCAAAGCCGTTTCCGTGACAGTGATCTTTCCATCCATAGGAACACTCACCTCGATCTTCTTCACAGGATCTAAGTTTTCCAAAACTTCCGCTTTGATATAAAGCATATTCTTCGAATTCTTTTGATATTCGTACTGCTTAAATCGTAACACTTGGTTCTTCGCTGGATTGTAATCAATCATGAAACCATCACAGCTGAAGGTTTCAATGATGCCATTCTCCGTCGACTTCAATTTACAACTGATGCGCGGGCTTAAAATTCCCGTCGTAAAGCCTAAAACTTCGGATAAATTGCCACCACGGAAGTTCATCGTTAGCTCCTCAGCTTTGGCATGATTCCAATCGCCGATTTTAATAAAGCTCTCCTTCGTATTGCACTGATGCATCACTTCACCGTTTTGCGGAACCCCGCTAAGACCAGAGACATTGCGGGTCATTGAATACACGTCACAGCGGAACAGAGATTTGTTCGACAGCTTTTGCTTCATATCCACGAGAAGCGCTCTTTGAAATTTCCCAAAAATAGATTTTCCTTGCGGCGCACGCTCCTGGCGAATCACCCAAAGCGATTCGCGGAAAATCGCATCCATCTGCTCGAACCAATGGAGAATTTTTTGTGCCTCACGGTCTGCGGGCTTCGTCACCGCCGGAGCTGCTATCGCATTCAGTTTGGAGACCGGCGTCGCAAGCGGGCTCTCAGGAGCTGCCTCTTTCTTTTTGAAAGTACACCCTGCACACAAAATGAGCATCATAAGACTGAAGAACAAAACTCGCATGTATTGACTTCCCTAGTGCAACCTCTCTAAAATTTAGAGGCTACTTGCAATTAGTAAAACCTGGAGGTCGCGATGGAGAAAATTTGGCTTAAGCATTACCCCAAGGGCATCCCTGCCGAAATTAACGTGCAGGAATACTCTTCGATTATGCAAGTTTTCGACGAAGCTTGCCAGAAATATCCTGAGAAGATTGCTTTCTCAAATATGGGCGTGAAGATGACCTACTCTGAGCTTACCCAAAAGGTCGAAACCTTCGCGGGCTTTCTTCAAAATGAATTAAAACTAAAGAAAGGCGACCGCATTGCTTTGCAAATGCCAAACCTGCTTCAGTTCCCTATCGCCTTGTTTGCCGCCTTTCGTTCTGGACTAACGGTGGTAAACACAAATCCACTCTACACGGCGTCGGAAATGCTTCACCAATTTAAGGACTCTGAACCCAAAGCCATTGTGATTATGGCGAACTTCGCACATCACCTCGAGCAGATTCTTAAAGAGACAAAAATAGAATCCGTGATCGTGACAGAACTTGCGGACCTCTTCCCGTTCCCAAAAGGACTCATTGTTAACTCTGTCGTGAAATACATTAAGAAAATGGTTCCTGCGTACAACTTGCCGCAAGCTTATACTTTCAAACAAGCAATGGAGCTAGGACATGGTAAGCCGGTCCAAAAAATTGTAACCACACACGACGATATTGCCTTCTTGCAGTACACCGGCGGCACGACGGGCGTTTCTAAGGGCGCTATTCTTAGCCATAAGAACATCATCGCCAATATGCTGCAAATTTGCGCCTGGATGACTCCTGTTTTGAAAGAAGGCGAAGAAGTTTGTATCACGCCGTTGCCACTCTATCACATCTTCTCTCTGACGGTGAATTGCCTCGCGTTCATGAAATACGGCGCGCACAACGTCCTGGTTACAAACCCGCGCGACCTCCCGGCGCTGGTGAAAGACATGCGTACGAATCACTTCACCCTGATGTCTGGCGTGAACACACTTTATAACGGCTTGCTTAACAACGAAGAGTTCCGCAAACTGGATTTCTCAAAATTAAAAATGAGTGTTGCCGGGGCTATGGCTTTGCAGACATCTGTTTGCAACCGCTGGAAAGAGCTCACGAAGAGCATTCTGGTTGAAGGCTACGGGCTGACCGAGACTTCGCCGGTGGCGTGCTGCAACCCGATTGACGGCCGCGATAAAGTCGGCACGATTGGTTTGCCGGTTCCAAGCACCAATATCAAACTTGTCGACGACAATGAGCAGGAAGTTCCACCGGGTCAATCCGGCGAGTTGTGTGTTTTCGGCCCGCAGGTGATGCAGGGTTACTGGAAGCGCCCTGACGAAACCGCGAAGGTTCTTAAGAATGGCTGGCTCCATACGGGAGATATTGCGGTGGTGGACGAGGATGGATACTTTAAAATCGTTGATCGCAAAAAAGACATGATCCTCGTTTCAGGCTTCAATGTTTACCCGAACGAAGTTGAAGATGCGATTGCGTCTCACCCGGGCGTGCTGGAAGTAGCCGCGATTGGCGTGCCGAACGAACACTCGGGCGAAGCCGTGAAAGTTTTTGTCGTGAAAAAATATCCGAACCTGACAGCACAGGACGTGATTGATCAAGCGAAAAAGAGTCTGACGAATTACAAGGTCCCACGAGAAGTGGAGTTCCGAAATGAATTGCCGAAGACGAATGTGGGAAAAATCCTGCGCCGGGCATTGCGCGACGAACACGCCCAGTAAGTGGAGGCCTTCAACCGTCTTTCCTTTAGCTTGCGCGCAGCAAGAAGCGGCGGTTGAAGAAGTGCCCTAAAAAAAGCGCGATACTGCCGACAATCGTCATGATGTCATTCCAGCGAAGCTGGTCGCGGGATCCTGGAGATATTAAAGCAACGCTTAAAAGAAAGAGCCCAAAGCCTCCTAAGAACAATACGGATTTATGTGCGTGTTTTTTATAGCCCATCCAAAACGAATAGATCGCGATCGGAAAAATGAACACCGCAATAAACAAATGAACTGGTGAGTAATGAATTGAATACACCCACAACGGCAAGCTCAAGGTCACAAACGGTGTTACAAGACAATGAAGCGCGCACAACGCCGACAAGAAGGCTCCCGTGCGGTCCCACTCTTTGAGGTCGTTTTTCATTTCAGGGGTGTTGATGCGATCCAAAGACATCCTTCTTATATGCTCCTAATTGCAAATAATTGTCAATAAAGAGGCCTTAAAGCCTTGTCTTTTAGTTTGCGCTCGCAGATAAAAGGTCCGTGGACAGAGAAAATATTCACGACGATAGCCCCATCATGGCCCTTGGCCCCGACTTCTTCGATCCGGTGAAACCCGCGACATTTCCCGAGGCGATTCTGCGCTTTCGCAATCAGGATGCGGCCAAAATCGTAGGCCTTGATTCTCTGACGCCGGAAGAATGGCAGAAACACTTCTGGGCTTTTCAACCATTGTCTGGAAATTTACCGGAACCTTTGGCACTTCGCTATCACGGCCATCAATTCATGCACTACAATCACGAGCTCGGTGATGGCCGCGGTTTTTTGTTTGCGCAAATGCCTGTGGGTGATACGTGGTACGACCTTGGCACCAAAGGCAGCGGCCAAACTCCGTACTCACGCAATGGCGATGGCCGCCTCACGCTGAAAGGCGCATACCGGGAAGCTCTCGCGACCGAGCTTTTACAAAGCCTTGGGGTGAATACCAGCAAGACGTTCAGTTTTTTTGAAACCGGGGAAAATCTCGACCGCAATGACGAACCCTCACCAACCCGCGCAGCGGTTCTTGTTCGGCTGAGTCACGGACACATCAGGATTGGAACTTTTCAGCGCTTAGCTTACCTGAAGGACATCGCCAACATCGGAAAACTCACAGATGTTTGCCTAAAGTTCTACAACCCCGCACTGCGCTCCGCCGATGCCAACGAGCGTGCATTCTTGTTTTATCAATCCGTCGTGCGCCACTGCGCTCTCTTGACTGCCCAGTGGATGATTGCAGGCTTTGTTCACGGCGTGCTCAATACCGACAATATCAATATCACGGGCGAAAGCTTTGACTATGGTCCTTACCGTTTCTTGCCTCGCTATGACGTACGCTTTACCGCAGCCTATTTTGATCAACGGGGGCTTTATTCTTTCGGCCGCCAGCCGGTAACGATGCTCTGGAATCTACAACGGCTCGGTGAGTGTTTAAAACTCCGTTACGAATCTCTGCCAGCGGACGAAATCCTCGAGGAGTTCAGCGATGAGTTTAATGCTCAAGTTCAGCGTCTGTTCCTAATGCGCCTGAATCTCAAACCTCTTAGTTCGGAGGCCGACGGCGAACTGCTTCAGAGTTTCTTTACTTTTATGGAATCCAGCAAAGCTTTGTATGAGCAAACCCTCTTTGATTTCTTTGGCGGCGCTTCCTCTCCGCGATGGCAGACCTCTTTGCAACAAGACCTCTATCAAGGCGGGGATTTTGAAAAATTCAAGGCGCACCTTGCAGGTTTTGAAGTTGCAAATGCCAACCTGTTGTCTCACCCCTACTTCAGCGGCCGCCAACCTTGCAGCCTCCTGATTGAAGAGATCGAAGCCATTTGGTCGCACATTGCAGGCGACGATGACTGGAGCCATTTTTACAATAAAATCGAAGAAATACGGGCCTTCAGGGGAATCTATACAGCCTAGTTGAATAATTTTCACGGCGGTTCCATTCTTGAACCAATTAAATGGTTTTATGCTAAGATCCCACCCATGAAAAAACCGGTTTTAGGGATCCTGACTCTCGCGCTTCTTGCCGGAGTGATCTACCAACTTCACGCAAAATCACAGAGCCATTCCGCCGCGGAACCCACGGCCACAGCTGCGCGTGAGGGAGCTCAACAAACACCCAGTGCGGCACAAACATCCGCACCCGTTGCCAATGAAAAAGTAAAGGCTGTTGTTCTTGGACAAGTGTCCAACCAGGAACTCACACCGGAATTCATCGCAGAATTGCAGGCAAAGATGACGTCTGGAGAACTAGAACAGCTGGCCCTGACGGCCCGTGATGAGTCCCAGCCGCAAGAAACCCGCAGACGATCTCTTTATATTTTAACAAAAATGGGCTCAACGGCATTGCCGGCTCTGACGGTTGTCGCAACCACCCCCATGCCAGTGGCGGCTTCCCAGGACCCACACTCAGTGGCACAAATTAAGCAAAGCTTTGAAGCTGGTCTTCGCGTCACAGCTATTGAAGCTTTGGATGACCTTGGCACGGACCCCCGCTTAAGCCCGGCTATTAAAGACAGTATGTTAAAAATTTTAAAAGTACAAAAACACCGCAGCCTCACTCTTCTTGCGCAGATCAGCCTGTCAGGAATTGAAAGTGGCCGCCCGGGAAAAGTTAAGAGAGCCGTCGACGACCTCTTAAAAGAAAAGGAATAAAAAGATGAAAATATTTACCCTCGTTGCAGGCGTGCTCATGGGTTCCGTTGCTTCGGCGAAGTGCCTCGATAATAAACTTATCTACAATGCCACCGCTCCTTTCGAAATTACTCGCTGGGACGGTTCAAAACAAAGTGCGCCTTTGAAGCTCAAAGATCTTTGCGATGAAAAGGATGTCGCTTATAAAGTGGCGGAAGCACTGATCCTGACTCAGCAAATTCAGAATGAAGCCCATGGCCCTAATCCCGGCTCAGAAAGTGTTGTCGCCAACGAAGGGGCATTTAACTTCTTTAAGAAACGTATTGAAAAGATCGTGATCGAAGATCAAGCAATGCCTAATGGCGCGTGTACGGCTGAAGGCGTTGTCGCTTATGTTCGTAGCGGTGATGGGAAAAGAACTTTTATCTGCGCAAAAAAGTTCGCGCTTGCAAATGCGTTTACGAACAGCTCGGTTCTTATTCACGAATCACGTCACGTTGAAGGCTATAGCCATGCCCATTGCGCCCATGGAACCCTCAAAGGCCTGGATCTCGACATCAGTGGCGGTTGTGACACAGATTACCCGTCACAAGGTTCTTACGGCATCCAGACCGGCTTTAAACTCGATGTTTTTAATTTGACGAAAGATGATGTTCTAAAGCAGCAAGCGCGTAGTGAAGCTGTGGATGACCTCATTAACCGCTTCAACGAACTTCCGTGGGATCTGACGTCCGGCGTTCTTACAATGTCTCGCGACAACAATGCTTTAAAACGTCCTGAGCCATTGAGTTTGTCTTTCTTTGATGGCCAGAAGGCTGTTTCTATTCAGGCCTTACCTGCCGTGAATGAAGATATCGTCATGACATCTCGCTATGGCTTACCTACTTTCTACGCAGTGGATGGCCAAGTGACGAGCTACGTTTACTCTCCGGTGATCGTTAACACGACGGGCACGATGGCTCAAGATTACCGTACTAAGTCTACCCCCTCTGAGCGCAATGCACTCTTGGACGTTTACTACAATGCTGAATACTCTTGCCGCCTTTACACAAACGCCTTGAAATGTGAGTCGACAACGGAAGACAACCAGCCGATCGTGATGAATGTTTCATTAGCATCGATCAAGCCTTTTGCGATCATCGAAGTTTCAGGCGATTCTTCCTTGGGCGAAACCAGCATTACCAGATATATCGTTGATGAAAATGGTGATCGCTATAAGCTCCCATCAAAGAAAGCAGATATCGTGTCGTTCACGGCAAACGACCTGGTTAAAGAAGACATCAGTGACGATGATCGCGTTTTGGGCCTGGCGACAACGGACGACGGCAGCGTCTTTGCGATCAATGATGCCAAACAGCTGATTCAGCCGAACAATAGAAAATGGGAAAAGGTTCCTCAATACAGAAGCCAGCGAGTGGAAAAACTGATTCCATTCACTTGGTCTTCGCGCATCGAAAATTTGTAAAACTAAAAAGAGCGGGTTTCCCCGCTCTTTTTTTATACCTTTTCGAATTCTTTCTTCGTATGCCCCCCGAAGCGACTGAAAAATCTGCCGGCCGCCATCCGGAAGTCATCCACGAATCCATAAGCCGCAGGCACAATCAGCAGTGTTAACAACGTTGAGCTAATCAGGCCACCGATGATGGCAATACCCATCGATGTTCTCATCGCGCTGGCTTCATTCAAACCGATCGCAATCGGAATCATTCCTGAGATCAACGCCAGCGATGTCATCAGGATCGGACGAAGGCGCGTCCTGGAGGCTTTAATAATCGCCTCGTTACGCGGGTGCCCCGCATGCTCCATTTGTTTGGTGTAATCCACAAGCAAGATGGAGTTTTTCGCCACCACCCCCAAGAGAAGGACAATTCCTATCAGCGAGAAAATGTCGATGCTCTTTCCAAACACAAGAAGCGCGACCATCGCTCCGCACATCGCCAATGGCAAAGCAAGGAGGATCGTAAACGGTGTCACAAAGCTTTCATACAGAGAAGACAAGACTAGGTAAATGAACAACACGCCCAAAAAAATAGCGAGCAACATGCTGGAGATCAAATCCTGGAAGTCTTCCGCCTGGCCTTGGAAACGATAGTCAATCCCTGGAGGCGGTGGCAGCTCTTCCTTGACGATCTTTTGAACTTGTTCAGAGACAGTTCCCAAAGAACCTGTCGGGCCTAAGTTTGCACCGATGTTGATAAACCGGCTCTTATTCTGACGATTGATTTGAGAGTACCCGAGCGTGTCCTCCGCTTTTGCAATGCGGTTGAGTGGAATCATATTATTATTCGCATTCGGCACGAGCGTGGTATTAAACTGACTGCGTAAATCACGGTACTGTTCGTCGAAACGAACCCGGACCTTGTACTCAATCCCTTTGTCGCGGAAAACCGCCGCTTCATTGCCCTCGGTGCGATTGCGGAGCTCCGCCCCCGCCAGAACCGTAGAAACACCGAGATGTTCGGATTTTTCACGGTCAAAGACCACATGGAACTCCGGTTTTCCCGAGCGGAAATTCGTATCCACATCGACAAGACCGGGAATTTTTCCGATGCGTTCCTTCAGCTTATTCGCGTAGGTGGAAAGTTCGTCAAGATTATCGCCGGTGACATTCAAATTAAACGGTTTTTGGCCACTGTTCACCGCATCGATATCACCGATCTCAACAACCGCTTTTTGATTAAAGGGTTTTAACTTTTCACGAACAGTGGTTTTCATCTGGGTTGTTGTCATAGAGCGCTTTTTTCTTTCAACCAAGCGTACAAACAGGTTGGCTTTATTGGCTTCACCTTTATTGGATCCCACCGTCGTCAAAACCATCTCAACGGCTGGATCCGTATTCAGAATATCTTCGATCCCTTTGGTGAAATCCGCGGTGCCTTGCAAGGAAGTTCCCACCGGCATTTCGATAGTCACACCGAACTCTCCGTTATCCGCCTGAGGCAAGAACGTCTTTGGAATAAATGGAACCGTCATCATACTCGCAACAAAAACCAGGAAACCCATGAGCAGAACTGTCTTGGGAAATTTGAGGGTTTTTTCCAGCAGACGCTCGTAAGTGTTTTCAAGACCTGTCTGAAAGCGATCAAACGCCTTTAAAACTCTTGCAATAAAGCCGTTTCCTTTATCATGTTCCGCGGGAGACGCCATGTAAGCGGACAACATTGGCGCCACGGTAAACGCATCAAACAGAGAAATCAGCATCGTAAATACGATGGTCAAGCCGAACTGTTTGAAGAACTGGCCGATGATCCCCGACAGGAATGAAATCGGGCCAAAAACCGCGATCACCACCAAGGTCGTTGCAACAACGGCTTGAGCAACCTCCGTCGTCCCTTCCAACGCGGCTTTCTTTGGCTCTTTTCCCATCTCCATATGACGGAAAATATTCTCCCGCACAACGATCGCATCATCAATCAGAAGACCGACCGCCAACGAAAGCGCCAAGAGCGTCATCATATTGATCGAGAACCCCATGGCATACATCACGACGAAACCACCCAGAAGTGAGTTCGGAAGCGCCATCCCGGTAATAAACGTCGAACGCCCTGATCCCAAGAAGAAAAACACCACAACCACGCACAAGATGATCCCGATCAAGATAGACTCGTTCACGTCCACAACATTCAAACGGATCGGGCGGGACATATCGCGAACTACCTGCACCTGGGCATCAATCTTTTTATCCGTAAGATATTTATTCACCTTCTCCAAACTCTTTTTCACCGCATCGGTCACCGCGACGGTGTTCGCCCCGGACTGTTTGTAAACTTGCAAGAGCAACGCCGGAGAACCTTTGATGCTTGCCATCGTCTTTTGATCCTCAAGGCCTTTTTCCACACGGCCGACGTCCTTGAGAAGGACTGCGCGGTCCGAACCGACGAAGTTCACGTTGACGTTCTTGATCTCATCCAACGATGAGAACTCACCGATGGTCCTCATCAAGAGCTCTTTAAGGGGGTTTTCAACTTTACCGATCGGAATGTCTTTCGAAGTCTCTTCAACACGCTTTGAAATCTGCAACATCGAGATCTGGCGGTCTTGAACTTTCTTTTTGTCGATCAAGACTTGAATCTCAGTCTTGCGCCCGCCGACAACTTCGACCTTACCGATATCGCTGAGACGCTCAAACTGGGGCTTAATCAATTCGTTGGCGACGTCATACGCCTCTCCCGGGGGAAGTTTCGACGTGAAGGCCAGCGTAATCACCGGCTGGTCGGCCGGATCAAAACGGAAAATAGCCGGCTCGTAGATATCATTCGGAAGGTTTCTGCGAATATTGCCAAGACGATTTCTGACCTGCTGCTCGGCATCTTTCACATCGGTTCCCAGGCGGAATTCCAGAATGATCATCGCGACAGAATCCAAATTATTCGAAGTCATGGTTTTTAAACCGGACAAACTTCCGAGCTCATCTTCGATCAGCTTTGAAACTTGCTTCTCCATATCGATGGGCGAAGCCCCTGGATAGGTCACTTGGATCGCCACGATCGGGAAGGTCACGTCCGGAAAAAGGTCCACAGGCATCTTATTCAAACAAATCACTCCGAGGATCAGCATGAGTGAAACCACACAAGAGATGAAAATCGGTCGTTTAATCGAAAGTGCTGATAAATTCATAGATGGCTCCGCTTTTTATTATTCATTCAACCGGATGAAAAGTCTGCTTTGCGCTTCCATTTTCCGCGCTTCTGAACGCAAGCGATTCAAAGTCAAAATGGAGTTCGCCGCGTCCTCTTCCGAGTTCACGACATCGGAAGTCACCGCACGCCCCCGACTGAGTTTTAATGACTGCTCTTTTGCCTTACCCGTCTGCAATTGACTGATACGTTCGGCCGTCTCGATCTGCTTTATCTTTTCACCATAGCGGCGAAGGAGTTCCCCCCACGATACGTCACTTTCAAGCATCTTTCTTTCGCTCTTAAGTTGGGCAGCAAGGGCTTCCTTGCGGTAAAGCTCTTCTTGTGAAACTTTCGCGTCCGTATCGAAAATATAGGTAAAATTCAAACCGACTTTTGTCGTTGGAATGTCCATGTTCGAAATCCTATTCAGGGCCGATGTTGGACTATCTTGAAGATTCGAATTCGTATTGTACGAACCCGAAAGGACTAAGTCCGGGCGCATTTGGTCTTTTGCTTCCTTGGCTCCAAGTTCTTTGCTCTTTGCCTCCAGCGCCGCCAGGTAGGCGTCTAAACGCACGACGCGGCCGGCGCTCCCTCCGACCAAGGCACGAACGTCGCGCGGCTTTTTAAAGTCTGATTCCAGAGTCGGACTTTTTTCCGCTTCGTCCATTTCCAAAAAAAGACGCAGGTTTTTCTCTGCGGAAACCGCCAGATCGCGAGTGGCATCTAAAAGCAACTGCCGGGAGGCCGTCAATGCCTGGCCGTTTAAGAAGTCGGCTTTATCATTGATGCCATCAGCAAAACGACGTTTTAACCACGCTTCAATTTTCTTTGCGCGCTCCAAAGATTCCATGCGCGACTTGAGTTCATCCTGCTGATACAGGTAATCCCAATACGCCATTTCCGCATCAATCAGAACCTGGCGCTGCTGAAGGTTATAGCCTTGCTTTTCAAAATTAGCGGCGGCCGTTTGTCGCTCTTGGCGAAGGCGCGTGCCATTTCCAAAGAAGTTCTTCCACAAAGACTGACTCAAAGACAAACCCAGGCTTGAAGTGGAATAATCCGCGAACTTTTCATATCCCGGCGGCACATCGTGAATTTGGGTTTGCTGGACATTCCCGGTCACAGAGGCCTTGGTTCCGGAAGAGAATTCCTTAGCGACGCCAAGGCTGTATTGCCTTGAAACGATTTTCGAACCCACCGTCTGAGGCTGGGCTTCATCGCTGAGATAACCGCCCGCCATTGTCAGGACCGGAGAAAGGCCGAGATCGCCGGCTTGGCGACGATCCTCCGCGGCCTCTTCGGACACCGTAGAGGCTTGAAAGGCTTTATTACGTTTTTGCACTTCAGTGAGATATTGATCAAGCGTCATCGCCGAGGCCGACACGTGTGCGAAAGCCAGACCCATCAGCAGGGCATATTGGTACATTTTCATATGAAGATCCCTTGAACGAAAATAGTGACTAATTGTTGTTGAAAGTCTTTAAAATTTTGCGCGTGACACATTGGCGACTGCGTGATCTCCAGCTGACAATTCATAATATTATGAAAACCAAGAATAGACTCTTGCAGAAAAATAAAGATCAATAGTGGGTTGAGGTCCCTGCGCACCAAGCCCTTTGCTTGGGACTTTGCGATCAGTTTCACCAAGCTTTGACCGATCGGGGTGAACGTGGTCTCGTAAATATCACGGGCAAAAGGCAACCCCGCCAGACGCTCCCGTTGCAGAATGACGCCATGATAAGGATATGCCGAGCGGATTTCAGAAAAACTCGAAACGATCATCATGAAAACCTTCTCTAAGTTCTCTTTTGATGTTTCCTCCGCCTCCGACGTGCGAATTATTTTTTCCACCTCGCTCTTGATAGTGAGCGCGAAGTTCTGAATGATTTCGCGGTAAAGGCCGTCTTTGCCGCCGAAGTAGTAACTCACAAGACTGAGATTCAAACCCGCAACCTTCGCGATATCGCGAACGCTCGTCCCCTCGAGTCCATTTTCCGCAAACAGCTTCGCGGCGACTTGTAAAAGCCACTCGCGCGCGCTCAAATCCTGCAATGTCCGTTTTGTTATTTCGAGCATAGGTCCACAGGCTATTTCAAACGAACGTTTAAATCAAAACTTTGAAACGTTCGTTTAAATTGTCCGACTTAGGTCTGGGTCTTTTTAAAAAAAGCCGCTTATCCGACGCCCAATTTGCGAAGCAAGTCGTCGATTTCGTTTTGATCCATCTTCTTATTTTTCGATTGCGAATCCACAGACCCGCGCACCTCTGCACCGAACTGATTTGAAACCCAACGAAGCCGTTCAAGAAATGTGCTGGTGAAAGAACTCTTCATGTCCTCGACTGAATCCACGCCTAGATTATTAATCCATTCGCTTAGGGTTTCCGTGGCATCCAGTAAAAGCGCGACACAGATATCAAAAAACTGCCCGTTGCCCTTGATTTGCGATGCTTTGTAGCCCACCGCTTTGCAAAGTTGCGCGTAGTCCGCCACCATGTGCAACGGGTGACCTTGCGGAACCAAAAGGGCTAGACTTTTAGCGCCCCCCATAATCCGATCCACCTTCTGGCCGTATTCTTCCAACTGCGAAACTTGCGAAAAATCACCTTCGAGGCCTTCGAGCAAATTGACCAGGTCCTGAATGATCCCTTTAGACTCGATCACAAAATCTTTTACTATATCCTTATCTATATTCGACATAGAATAAGCGTAACAAATTGAGGGGTTCGTTAGCAATGGATTATGTTTCTATTCGTGTGAGTACCTTACGCGGAGATCAAAAAATTGATTTCAACGCCTATATTAAAATTAACGGCAAAATGATCCTGTATCTTCGTCGTGGGGACTCCTTCGAGGGCGACCGCCTCAAGCGCCTAAAAGAGAAGAAACTTAAGAAAATGTTCATTCTAAACGACGAAGAGACCAAATACCGCGATTACCTTCAAAAAAATATCGAACTGGCTTACGATGAAAAATCCGGTAAGGACATCAATGCCCGGGCGGAGATTGTTCAGGGGCAACAACAAAGCAACACCGAGGAAGTCTTTGACGATCCTGGCAATATCGAATCCTACAATAACACCAAAGACGCGGCCGGTAAGTATGTGCAATTTCTATTAAGTAATAGCAAAGCTGTTGGCGCCGTGATGAGTATCGCAAATGATGAGTGCAATATCGCTCACCATGGCGTGACGGTGTCGACACTCTCGGTGGCGCTTGCGCAAAAGCTGGGAGTGACGGATCCAAAGAAAACCCAACTCCTGGCCCTTGGCGCCCTTTTACATGACTTCGGCCACCACGACTCGGGTGTCGCCCTGAACCGTCCGCTCGGCGATTTCACCAAAGAAGAATTGGCCGTGTACACAAATCACGCAGGCCTCGGCGCGCAGAAGGTACAAGATAAAAAACACTTCGACCAAACAGTTATCAACATCATTGCACAGCACGAGGAGTGCATTGATGGCAGCGGTTTTCCGACAGGTTCACGCGACAATCAAGTCGATCCTTTGTCCGTGATCGTTTCCAGCGCGAATGCGCTGGATCGCATGATCACTTTTGAGAAAATTCCGCGCGTGGACGCGGTGA
Organism: Pseudobdellovibrionaceae bacterium; assembly: GCA_039810425.1. Lineage (GTDB taxonomy): Bacteria > Bdellovibrionota > Bdellovibrionia > Bdellovibrionales > Bdellovibrionaceae > JACMRP01. The sequence goes on from JBDHWW010000027.1 coordinate 23,767, forward strand.
AAAAGTTAATGATCGATCAAGTCGGACGCCACCCCCTGAACCATATTCAGTTCTTGGGCGAAATATTAAAAAACATGTAGACGGTCTCGAGCTTCGAACTGTTGATCAGAGCCCCGCCGGCATGAACTCACAAACAAGCGAACGCCACGAGGAGCGGCCTCTGCCAGAGGCAGCTCCGTCGGCTGCCGGGCAGACAGAGTCACGTTCAACATCGTGTATTTAAAACGCGAATAGTATCCAGCCCCCTTGTCTGTCATCACTTCCACGGTGCAATTCTCAAAACTTTCACGGCCCGCATTGTCGATACGGATCACCGACGTGGCCTCATCGAAGCCTCGGCGGATTTGGCCGCTAAGAACGGGGCTCGGTTGGATCGGCAGGCGGTCACGGAAGTCTTCACTGCGGTTTAAGTAGTAGTCTTCCTGCAAAGCCGCAGGATGGTGTGGCGTGCGCAAATAGCTGCCGCTGGCAACAGCCTCACGCAGGTCCGCCCCGACAAAGCCACCGAGTTTATTAAACCACTGCTTCTGGGTCTTATCGAAGCCCGGAGAAAGCATATTAGAACCCAAAGCCTCACTCCGGCCGACAATGCTGGATTTAAAACCACTGCCCGTGACATATCCATAGAGGATCATGCCAAAGAAATGATACCAAGTGCCGTACTTGTCGTCAGAGTAGTTATAACCACTCGTAATCGGACGAAGGCGTTTGGTGACGGGCATGTTTTCGCGGCCGCCATAGCGCCAGTTGGCTGCAAGCAAGTTTTCGATTGTCAAAAGGGCGAGATAAACGTCACCGCGATGGATACGAAGGCTTGCGCGGAATATCTCCGGCAAAGTGACGCTGTTATATTCCTGCGCAACAATCCATTGCCACAGGTCTGCCTCGTGGCCAGTCGTCATAAAACGCGAAGAAAAGCCCATACTCAAAACCACAAAGAGTTTTGAAAACACCATCACCGGGCTTTTGATATTTTCCATCGTCTCAGGAGCCCAACGGTGAAAAACTCCAACCGTCGCTTTTTGACCGTCTGTTGTTTCCTCACGCAAAACCTGCTTCATCATCTCTAGAAACTCTTCCAGTTTGATCGGCTTTTCACGACCTTGAATCGACGGGCCTGGGCCCTTCGTGACCGGCTCTACTTTTTTACCAGCGAAAGGCTCCACCATCTCCCAAGGCTCCGGCAGCCAAGGATCCGTAGTGCGCCCATAGTTCTCATTTTGGAAGAGAGCTCTTAACACATTCTTCGGCACCTTCGCCGCCCGCTCAATCAAAGCGGCATCACCTTCCGGGTCCATCACACGGTAAGACTTTTGTGCATATAGATTTCGATCATAGCCGCTCGCCGCAGGCCATCGAGACACCGCACCGGCTGCCAGATTCGGATATTCTTGCTCCCGCAAAATCGAGCTGCGAGCATCCAGCAGCAAATCGCGAATCGTGTTGCGAATGGTTTTATCTAAATTAAAAAAGGGAATTAAGCGGGCTTTCGCATAGGCGGACTCTTTCGCCGAGAACACCTGGTAACTCTGCGCCCAGGTCAGATTCTCACCCATCTTATAAAACGCCGTATAGCTGGCTCCTTGGGCGAAAACGCTTTCGATTTCGGTAAATTCCTGGGCCGCAACCAGATCCGGGTCATGCAATGCTTGAAAGGCGGTTTCCCACTCTACGGGAACATGGGATTTATCAACCGAGCCAAAGCGAAGTGAAATCGCCAGACTGGCCATGTTGGTCTTGATTTCACCGACACACTCATTGCCCGCACAAGATTTCACCTTCAGGTTTTTAGAATAACGAGAAATCTCAAGCGGCGAAGACATGCGTTGACGGATCTCACTCACACTCAAAGGCAGATAAAAAGATGAGCGCACCACGATGATTTTTTGAATACCCTCCGTGTTTTTAGCAATACGGTAAATATCCATATAACGCGGAATTTGCGCTGCTTCCGCCACCGACACGAACTGAGTGGCCGTTTGGATACGATCTGCCCGGCCGTCTTTGAGGTCCGTAAATAAGAGCTGCTTTTCTTCCACGACACTGACTGGCACCGCCGCCATCGCCGCACGCCAAGAAGTCATCGCCATGAAAATCAAAAAAACGTGCCTTTTACACATAGGTCCTCCATTGCGCCGTCACTTTGTTTACAAAGACCGTGCCAGGATACGGAGATTCTATTATCTTTTTTACAAGCCCCGACACGGTCCCCGGCTGCAAACGCGCGCCCAATGTCAATAAAATCGACATCGGCGGCCCAGGGCGAAGTCCCCGGAAAAGTAAGCTCATTTTTACTTCCGGAAGGTAGCCTCTCGAAAATCCTTGGACTATAAGACGGTCTCTTACAAACATCCCCGTGGAAGGACGATTTATATGCGATTAATATTGAAATCCGTCGGCATGGCTCTGGCGGCAGCACTTGTCACTTTGCCCCCTGCACTCAGCAGCGCCCAAAGCAAAGCCAACCTCAAAACCGGCCAACGTTACTACATCACGGCAACGGCGTTGAATGTTCGCAGCAGCAACTCGACGACCGCACAAAACGTCGTCGGCCAACTGACTCAGAATGATCTTGTTGAACTCTATGACCTTTTGAACGAAGCCACCCCGCTCGTTCAAATCAAGATCATCCAATCCGTGAGTATCAAAACCACGGTCGCTCCCGACCTCTTCGTTTCAAAAGACTACTTGGGCGAGAAGCCAGTCATCATCAACACCACTCCGGCCTCTAAGTATTTCGTGATTCAGAACGTCGCAACCGAAAAGACCCGCGTTTATGAACGCTGCACGCTGACTCCCGACTGCGCCCACAAATTGATTTTCGAAACAGACACCGTCGTTGGCCGCCCGGAAGAAGGCACCGAAAGCGATCCAAAAGCTTTTATCACCTGGCTCGGTCACTCACGCATTTCAGACTGGGTGAAATTCTACTCTGACGGCGCCGGCACGTACCCATCCTGGTACACGGCTGGTCAGGACATCAAGTCCATCCCGGGCCCTATCAGTAACAACGTGAATAAAACATTGGGTGCTAAAAAATGGACCATCAAGTACAACGGCCGTTCCACCATGTACGGCGCTTTCGGCTGGTTCGCCGCCCGCTTGAGTCCGGCAGATGCATCGGGGGTGAATCACCAATGGATGCACGGAACCATTGGCTGGGGCGTTGATGAAGATAAAGCGATTGAAATCACTCGCGGCTTTTTCGTGAACTTGTTCTCAAACCCAGGTTCCCACGGTTGCACGCGTTTGGAAAACCGTTCCATCGCCTTCTTGCGCCAGATCTTGCCGGTGGGTACAGACATCTACCGTGTTTATGCCCGTGAATCAGTTCGAGAAAACAATCCAGTGCTTTCTCGCTACATAGATGAGCAAGCTCCAGGTCGCTGGGACTACATCCTCTTGACAGACGGCGCGCAAAAAGTGAACGGGCTGACGGCGGATGCGGCAACAATCCGCGGCTCAGGCATTGCGATCATGAAAGGCGTGAACTTCCTGGAAGAAGGAACTTTCAACTACGACCGCTATCCCAACGCTGTGGCGCTTGATTACACTAAAAGCGCTTCGAGCGGTAAATCCGGCGACCGTTATCAGATCGACTCTGGCAAGGCCAAAGACGTCGCGAACACGCACTTCCGCGGTTACTTCCTTGTGGACGAGGGCCGTTTCATCGATTACCAGCACCCCGATGAGGTCGTTGTGGCGGGTAAAGTAAAGGTCAGCGGCCTTCCCGACTTCAGAAACTCAATTCCTGAATCTTTGCGTGCCACCGGCACCCACTACCCTCCGGCGATTAATTACAACCGCAATGGCGGTGTGAATGAACCCGGCGGCAGTATCGGAAACTAGCCTCTGCTCTGATGGCTCCGCAGCACCCCTCGCATATCGACGGGCGCGGAGCCACGGCACCTCACAAGCGCTTTGTTTCGCGCTTTATGTTTTTTTAATTTTTTGTTTTAAGTCATCAACCTTGCGATTCACAGTCTCAGAGACTTTCTGTGGAGAGAACTTTCTCTCCATATCACGCATGAACTCAGAAACGTTACGTGTCACTTCATCCTTTTCCAAGCCGAATTTATGCTGAATGATACCGGCGAGAGACTCGGCATTGCCTTTGGATTTACGGATTTCATCGTCGGTGAGTTCTCCCCATTTCTTTTTGATTTCTCCAGATATCTCTTTGAATTTGCCCTCAAAAATGTCTTTGTTCATAAATCCTCCCTTTGTGACGATCCATCATAATGCCGAAATAGCGCTGGGTTTTGACGTAAATTTCGCAGATTCGTAATCAAAAACTGACTCTCAACACCTATCATCTTTTTCAAGTTGATAAACGAACCTCATATGAAAGGAAGTACCATGGAACCATCTACAAGTGATCTTAAGAACGCCGCCGCTTCTGCAGGGAACTATGCCAGCGATAAAGCCCGCCAAGTGGCAAATCAAGTGTCAAACCGAGTTTCTGATAAAATCGACAAATCACAAGCACGTATCGAGGACATCTACAATGCGGCCCGAGACCGCGCTGAGGATTACTACGACAACTCCGTTGATTTTGTGAAAAAGTATCCCGTGTCCACGGTGGCCGGCGCAGTTGCGATCGGCTTTGTGGCTGGCATGATTCTTCGCCGCACAACAAGACATTAATTTTATCACCCCTAAGGGCCCTGCTAAAAACAGGGCCCTTCTTTTGAGGAGCCGCTATGCACTGGCTAAGCCTTTTGTTTTCATTTTTTCTTGGTAAGTTTAACGTCGCCCGTCCCCCAAGCCTGAAAGATAGCGTATCCTTTGTTTTCGAAGAGGCGGTCTCCCGTAGCCGCAAACCCGCTGTTCTGATTTTAGGCGGGATTGCCAGTGTGTTGCTTTTGTGTGGAGGCTTCTTCATGGGCCTCATTGACCTCACCACCCAAATGGACCGTGATGGTGTGATTCGTGCTTCAGCCGGTGCTGTCAGCGGTTTTGCCCTTATGGCGCTGGCTCTGGGCGTTTTCTTCTGGATCTTCACCCGCGCTTGGCCCGGCGCCCGCAACGTGAAAGCGCAACAAGAAGAAAAAGCAGTTCCTGCCGCTGGACTTGAACAAGCTCTGACCTTACTTGTAATGGATTTTATCAAAGAGCGCGAGCTGAAACGGGAGGAGCGCCGTCATCCCTACACTCCGCCAATTTCTGAAACAAACGAGCGCCCCCCGCCGCCCCTCCACTAAATAAAAAAATGCTTTACGTATCCTTCTTATGAAGGTCATAATCCTTTCATGGTAAATTGGAATGTTAGTCCGACAATCGTGAACCTAGGCCCCCTTCAACTGCGTTGGTATGGCCTCATGTTTTTGGTGGGTTTTCTTATTGGCTATCAAAGCATGCGTAAAATCTGCATCTGGGAAAATAAACCTCTCGAAAAATTAGACTCCCTGTTAACTCATATTTTCTTAGGCACGCTTTTGGGCGCGCGCCTCGGCCACTGCCTATTTTATGAACCAGGATATTATCTGAGCCATCCGCTGGATATCATCAAAGTCTGGGAAGGCGGCCTGGCAAGCCACGGCGGCGGCATGGGGGTGCTGATCGGAATTTGGCTCTTTTCCCGGAAAAACAGAGAATTCCCCGTGATGTGGATCTTTGACCGCGTGGCGATCTTTACCGTTTTGACGGGGGCCTTTATTCGCATCGGCAACTTGATGAATTCAGAAATTATCGGACGTCCGACGGATGTTGCGTGGGCTTTCGTTTTTGAACGAGTGGATAAATTACCTCGTCACCCGACGCAGATTTACGAAAGCCTTTGCTACTTTGCGATCGCTCTGATTGGCTGGCTGACATATCGCAAGTATAAAGCCAAGCTCCCATCAGGACGCATTTTTGGCCTAACCCTGGCTTTGATCTTCTTAGCTCGTTTTTTAATCGAGTTTTTCAAAGAAAACCAAGAAGCGTTTGAGTCCTCCATGGCGATCAACATGGGCCAGCTCCTGAGTATTCCCTTCATTCTTGCGGGTGTTTACTTTTATGTTCGATCATTCCGCGAAATTCCTACAGAAAACAAAAAACCTGTAAAGAAACGATCAAAGTAATTCCATTCTTCTTCCAAGGTTCACGGACCTAGGTTGATTTTTTCCCGAAGATTTTTTTTTCGCCATTTTCTTCGGCAACTTTCCAAGGAAATGTTGCTACAATATTTGCATCACCTGGAAATTTGGAAATGCAAAAAAACGTAGCAACAAAAACACCAACGGCGTCGGCTTCTAAAGTACTTCAATCCTGTCTTTCCAGCTCCTGGGGCGGGCTTGAGATGGTTGCGTACGAAAATGCGCTTTCTTTGCGTGACAATAATACAGAGTGCTTCACGCTTTGTTTTTCGGGAAGCCCCCTCGAAAAACATTTGCAATTGCAAGGACTCCCGACGCTAAGCCTTTCCCAACGCAGCATTTTTGATTTTTTAAAGGTCCGTCACTTCATTCAAGAACATGGAGTTAAGACCATTCTCGTCCAGCATTTGAAGGACCTTCGCCTGCTTTCAATGGCGACGATGAACTGCGAGAATGTGAAGATGTTTGCAATCTCCCATACTTTTGTGAACGTGGATAAAAAAGATTTTATCCACCGCTGGACCTATAAAAAACTCTTCAAGCTGATTTGCCTCACAAGTCTTCATAAAAAAAATCTTTTGCAGCACTTGCCACTGAACGAACTGCAACTCGAAATCATCCCTAATTTTGTGGACACCGAACGCTTTCATCCTAAGAATCGTTCGGAATCGGTCCGCCAAAGCCTCGGCGCGAAACCCGGCCTTCCACTGATCGGCATTGCCTCCCGTCTTGATCCCCAAAAAGGCCAAGACACGGCCCTTGAAGCCATGGTTCTTCTGAAGAGCCAGAAGGTTCCCCTTCAGCTTGTGATTGTCGGCGAAAACACGTTGAATGAAGAGAACTACCTGGAGGTTTTGAAAAAGAAAACCACGGAACTCGGCCTTGATGACTGCGTTTCCTTCGCCGGCTATCGCGCAGACATGGAAAACATCATGGCTTCACTCGATGCCCTGGTGATGCCTTCACACTGTGAAACCTTCGGCCGCGTTTTGATTGAAGCCATGGCCTCAAAGACTCCGGTCATCGCTACCCGCGCTGGCGGAGTGCCTGACATTATCGACTCAGACCACTTAGGTCTGCTTGTAAGCCCGCAAAACCCAGAGGAGCTGGCTGCCGCCATAAAGAAGATCGTCACCAACCGGGAGCTTCGTAGCCGTCTCTCAGAAAGCGCTTACTTCAAGGTGCGTTCAACCTATTCCAAACAGGTTGTCGAGAGCCACCTGATGGGTCTTTTAGAAGTTTAAAACAACCCGCCCCTAGTGTTGTGGGGGATTTTCCTCTTGATAAGAAGAGTGCTGTTTATCTTCGCCCTCGTCAAAGAAAATGCCACGAAAGGCCCTTAGAAAATCCTCAATCCGGGTCGATGTCATGCTGCCTGAATCCCGCGCGCCTTGCGTGTTGATGAGCCCTGAATTGAACGCACGATACATTTCGACAAACCCGCGTGCGACGGGCGCGGAAAGCCCGGTCTGCATCAGGATTTTTTCGCAATCACGGTCGCTGAGTTGTTGGTAGCTGATCCGCTGCTCAAGAATGCGCGACAACAGCACGCACACCTCCGCCATGCTGACATCGCGCGGGCCTAAAATGCTCCGTATGTTTTTGCCAACGAAATTTCGGCCCAAAAGCTGCTCTGTCGCAACCCGGGCAATATCCAAGGTTGCCACCATCGGAATCGGCAAATCCGCCTGTAAAGAAGCCATAATCATTTTCTCCTGGCGAATCGTCTGCACATAACTCAGCAAGTTCTCCATGAAAAACGCCGGACGCAGATGCATGATATTGCATGACTCCAACTGGTTCAGACGTTGCTCGTGGTCATGCAAGCACTGTATCACACCCGTGCCCGTCGCATGTTCAGCGCCAAAGCTTGAAAGATTCACCACGTAGCGCAGTCCGGATTCGCGAATGGCTTTATATATGGACTCACTGAGCTTTCTATAGTGATTCCCCAAAGAATCCGTGCGGAAGTCCGGCGGAATCATCACAAAGGCGGCGTTGCAATCTTTAAAACATTTTGCGAGAAAGCCCGTGTCAGCGATTTCTCCGAGGTAAAGGTCCGCGCCGAGCCGCTTAAAACCTTCCAGATTCTGGGCATGTCGCCCCACCGCACGCACCCTCTCACCTCGCTTCAATAAAGCGTCTGCGACCTTACTTCCCACATTCCCTGAGGCACCGAGCAGAGCCAACATAAAACCTCCTTGCTTCTGGCTCTAAAGCATATAGCGGAAGATTTCGAGAATCTCGTCACGAGACAGTGACGAACAATAGACGCTATCGGCATGCCTTAAGGAACCCGCGTCACCCCAACACGACCTATGTCCTGAGTAAGTATTATGTTGCGAATTGAGATTTACACTCCGCCCTATTTTTAAGCTATAATAGAAGGCATGAAGTACGTCTACCTTCTTGAAAATGAAGAGAAATTTCGAGATGAGATGATCGAAGCAATCAGGAAAATCGATCCTCAGTTGCTGATCCGTTACTTCACATCCCTCGAGGAATTTTCAAAATGGATCAAATTGGTCATGCTGGAAGGCCCCGACGCGCTTCCCAAAGGTGGTACTGCGCCGGCGGGACAGTTGGAACCCACGGGTGGCACCCACCAATTACCTCTGATTATTTCAAAAGATGAATTCCTTGGCGCCCGACACATGCCCCTGCTCCGAAAGACCAGGGACTTGTTTATTAAAAAAGGCCTCTGCTCCCAAGACGATCCTACCTCCCTCGTTCTCACAAGCTTTGACAACCCTGATTTTGATATTAAGCTCGCCGAGGACCGCACGATTAACAATGTCGTCTTTAAGCCCTTTGACAAACTCATTCTGCAACAGCATCTGGCCTTCGCCATCGGCGGACGCCATCCGGTGTCTTCTTACTCCGTCCACAATATGAAAACCACTGCGGCGATTGAGATGCTCAAAGAAGTCGAGATCGAAGCTCTCTCCGACATTGGCTTTGTCAGTATCAGCAACCGTCCATTGAAAGTCGGAGTGCTGGCAAAATACTACAGTCCCGCGTTCCTGTCGATTCAGCACCGAAGCATGATGGCCCTTTGTGTGAAGTGCGAGCCCCACCCGGAGCGTAAAGATTTTTATCGTTGTGGTTTCACCTTCCTGGCGGCGGACACATTTCAGATCAGCAATATTCGCAAACAAGTGCGCGCCAAGGACGCAAAACCCTTTATCTACGAATGGACTGTTAAACCACAGAATGCGCTACCAGTGGAAATCGCCGTGATCACCACTGAAGAGCACCTGGGCCAGCACTTTAAAGACAGTCTCGATAAAAGCTTTGGCAATGTCCAGATTCACCACTTTGCGACTTTGCAGGATTTCCTCTATACGGTGGATCCGGAGCTCGCGAAGAAAGACAAGCGTGACATCGACTTCAGCAAGCGCCCCCACATTAAAAACACTTTGCATGCGATCGTCGCCGATCATACCCATTTCGAAGGAAGCTTCCAAGAGCGCTGGCAGACCGTGCTCGACACTGTGAAAGCGAAATTCAAAAAACCGGACACTCCCTCAGGCCTGACCGAAGTTTTTGCAATATCAAAACACGCTTACTCCGACCCTGAAGAACGTGCTCTGGGGGAACTGGTCCGTGATATTTTCTTCCAGCCGGTAGATCCTATCTACTTGGCTAAAAAACTTCTCGCATTTATTCCTTCATTGCGTCCGAATGAAGACCTGAAGATCGTGACCGTGGACCAGCATCACAATGCCAAGGCCGCAAGCCCGGTTGAAATCAGCGAATTCTCAGAAGCTGGCCTGGTGTTCAAGTACTATCGCCCGATCAGCACGGGGGCTTTCCGCGAGTTTGTTTTGTGGCTCCCGCACGAGTTGGATACGCCAGAGTTCCTGGCGACCTGCAATTACAGTGAAGAGAGCAAGGCCACCAAAGGTGAATATTTCAATCATTTCGTCTTTTTCGGCACGAGTGACCACTACTTAAAGCACATCCGCCGCTGGATCCTCCAGAACCACGTCCACAGCAAAGAGAGTGAGAGCGCCTAAACGCCCGCCCCTTGCCGTTTTCCCCTAAGGGTGTTACCTTCACAGGACTATGAAGAAAGATGCCAAGACTCCGCACAAAACCCCTGCGAAAAACTCTATTTTTGCGAAGATGAAGGAGCATAAAATCAAGGTCACTCGCCAACGCGAAAAGATCATTGATTGTTTGATAGCGACACCCCAGCCGCAAACCGCTGAGGAAATTATGGCAAAATTCAAAAAAAGCAAAAACCCCGGCAAGTGCGATCTTGTCACGATCTATCGCACGCTTCATCAGTTTGAAAAAATCAATTTAGTCCAAAAAAGCTTTTTCAGCGAGAACTCCGCCCAATACTGCCTGAACGATCTCGACGACCATCACCATCATCATCACTTTCTGTGCAAAAAGTGCCAGAAAATCACGGAAATCGATTCTTGTCTGCTCGAGAGCCAGCTAAAGGCCCTTGAGAAAAAAGGCTTCCGCGATATTGTTCATCGCTTGGAATTTTTTGGCATCTGCCCCCAGTGCACCGCTTAAACGATTAAATTCTCATTGCTGATATTTTGTATATGAAGTGAAAGAAGACATCGCTCTTGAAGAGATGGTTCGCACGCTCATCCGCACCGAGACTGAACACATTGACGAAGCGAAGAAGATGCTTGTCACTAAGAATAACTAGTTCTCAGGAACATCGAAGCTTTTGATAAGCCCACCTTCCTCGCGGAAGCTGGGCTTTTAATATTGCTTGATTCCCTCGACCTAGCCGAGGAGCTTCAGCGCGAGTTGGTTCATCTGATTTGCCTGCGACAAAGTCGAGGTTCCGGCTTGCATTAAAATATTATTGCGAGTCATTTCCGAAGACGCTTGCGCGACGTCGGTGTCACGAATGCGTGAATTCGCCGCACTTAAATTCTCCATCGAAACACCCAAGTTATCCGCGGTTGAGGTTAAACGGTTTTGAATCGCACCGAGATTTGCACGATAACCATTCACCGACGTTTGCGCATTGTCGAGTGCTTGCAGAGCCGTTTGTGCGCCCTCTTTCGTGGAGTAATCAAGCCCTGACAGGCCTAAGGCATCAATGGTCGCAACATTTTGAGAAGCATCGAAACTGATTCTGTCTTCCTCGGCGTTATTGAAAATACCAACTTGGAAATCAAATGTGGGCGTGCTGCCATCCAAGAGCTTCGTTGTACCCCACGTCGTCACCGAGGCGATACGTTGAATCTCAGATTTCAACTGTTGGGTTTCTTTATCTAAAAATCCACGCTCTGTCGCGCCAACCGTGTCGGAGGCCGCCTGGATTCCCAGTTCCCGAAGGCGAACGATGAGGTTGCCAATCTCGTTCAAGCCTCCCTCTGCCGTTTGCACCATGGAGATACCATCATTTGTATTTCTTTGCGCTTGGCCTGCGGATCTAATTTGCGCCTTCAGGTTTTCTGAAATCGCTAAGCCCGCGGCATCATCCGCCGCCTTATTGATCCGACTGCCTGATGACAATTGCGCCATCGAGCTGTTCAATAGCCGCTGACTGCCAATCAAATTTCTTTGCGCATTGATAGCTGATAGATTCGTTGTTACTCTCATCCCCATTGTATCATCCTCCCCTGAACTGCATGTGAACCTCCTTGGCATTGTTTGTCTTCAGTCCATTAAAAAAGCGTAGCATCCGGGCTACGCCAATTTTGTGCTAAATATTTCGGAATTCTGATGCCTGACTGAACTCGGCTTGAGGAGAGAATTGCGGTGAATTTTTTGTCAAAGACAGAACTTGACCCGACTCATCTGTTCTATGATTATGCGGTCATGCGGATACTTAAGGAAATTAAGGCCACATTCAAAGAGTCCGGATTCAAAGGTGTCACCCGAAAGTATGGGTGGAAACTATTTCTAGCAGTCTTCGTTTACTATCTGATCAGGGATATCACGCTCTATATCGTGATTCCCTATTTCGTGTATCAAGGTTTTGCCGGGCAGTCATAAAGACGGATCAGGCGCGCACCGAAATATGCGCCAGAGCGAGACAAACTCCACGGCGGGTATGGCAAGAATTTGACTTCCGCACACTGCCCCTTTTGTACCACGGCCCAACGGCGATCCTCGGAAGAGGCTGTGAAAATTTCACCCGTCTTTGCGTCCTTGACTGCCACTGCAAATGAGAAAACTTGGTTTGCCGGCTTCGCGCCTTCCGTTGTCACGACAGCCAGAGGCGCTTCAACGCGCTCAACGCCATAGACTTCCCCATCCACTGATTTTGAAAAGATATACGGGTACCAATTAACCAAAACAAAACCGACAACGCAAAGACCGACAATCACAAATAAACCAAGTAAAGCTTTTTTCATGGGGTTGAATTTAACCTTTAACCCGGCGCAACAATCAAGAAATTAAGAAGCCTTGGGCTTCATTTGTGGGATTTGGCCTAGAATCTCCATGGAATACTCATCCAAAAAGAAATCACAGTGACGGCACTTCATCACGTAGTGGCCTTTTTCATTTGTATCGAGGAACAGGACCGCATCCGGATGGTGCGGGCACGTGAGAGATCCCGAGAATGAGTTCATGCGGTCTGGTGGCGCCTGCAAGAGTTCGTACACAATGTTCTGATCTCCCTCAAACCCCTTGATCACGCGCTCGCCGAGACGATTTATTCCGAAGCTTTCCGCCTCCAGCACGGCCGCCACATCGCAATCCACCAGGATCTGATCCGGCTCGGCCAAGTTAGTCAAACGAGAAGCCAGCGGGAGAGGGGCGCCGATCGCCGTATAGCAACGGAAGAACTTTTTATTCCCATAGAACCCGACGTTTGCATAACCCACAGAGACTCCCATACGAATCTGCATTTCTTTTTTCCAATTCATCAAATAGAACTCGCGATCGGCCTGAAGCAAATCACGCACTTCTAATGCCGCGTAACTCGTCCTTTGTACGAAGTCCTTATGAAGAATCGGATCGTTGGCAAACGCGAGGATCCCATCCCCTTGGAATTTATCAATCGTCAGATCATACTTTAAAAAAGTCGAAACCACGGTATCCATAAAACGTGCGAGCACCTTGTCCACTTTTTGCTGATCTAAGCGCACGACTCGTTCCGTTGAGCCCACGATATCCACGAAAATCGCACAGATCTGCGCGCGGTGAACGCCCTTTTCAAGATCGACCCGGCCTTCGCGAATGGCGCGCACCACCTGCGGACTGAATTGCGAACTCAAAGTATTTAAACGGACCGCTTCACTGGCTTTCGCCTCAATCAGCGCGTCGCGATTGGCAATTTCTGACTTCAAAGCCATGCGTGAGTTGATTTCGCGAATGCGCAGGCCCTCATTAAAGTGCCGGATCAAGAAACAAACGATGATAGATCCCACCGTAAAAAAAGTATGAACGAAGATCGTCTTATAGTCGGAAATGCCCTGCGCTTTCGTCAACACGATGGCGTAGTACGGAGAGAAAATTCCCGCCCCCAACATCACGAAACTGAGGCGATTAAACGGTATAAATGACAAGCTCCCAATAGCGACGAGATTCAACCCTGCATAGTACGGTGTGGAAGCATCCGGAATCAGGAAAATGATGGCATTGATACATCCCGCGACTCCAATTCCGAATCCCACGGCGACCAGTTGTGCATGACCAAACACCCGCACACGGTCGATCATGTACTTTGCGCCAAAGCACATCGGAATCACAAGCAAGCGGATCGCCAGGAAAGTCCATTTAAACTCAGGATAGAAGCTCAAATCCGCCAACCAGAACACCATAAATAACGGAATCGCCATCCAGTGACAAATCACGTGCATGACCGAACGAATTTCCGCCATCACTTCGAATTCCCGAAGTGCGCTTGTGGTTATTTCAGGTGGCAAGCTCCCTTTTTCCTGTTCCAAGCAATCCTTACTTTTCAATCACCACAAAGAGGTTCACTCCGAGCGGTTCTTTTTCCACGTAGACTTTCGAACCAAAGCCTTTAAACATTCTTTCAAGGTCTTCTTTCGAGCGATAAATCAAATTCCAGTCAAGCCACAGCTCCATAAATGGCGCACACGGATTTTCCGTGCTGAAATTACCGATAATGAGCGTTCCGCCCGGCTTTAAACAAGCCAGCATCTTTTGCGCCGCCATTTGGGCGACGGGCTCTGTGAAATAGTCAAAAAGACCGGCTGAGTAAACGAAGTCGTAATCCTTTTCCGGCAAGCCCGCGGCAATCACGTTACGGATCGCGAGGTTTCTGAATTGGAATTTAAATCCCGATTTCACAAAGCGCTCCATTGAACCGATTTGCTTTTGCGCATGCTTCAGGGACTCTTCGTCTTGGTCCAGGCACGTGAAGGACACGTTACGGCCGTAACACTCGCGATGGTTCTGCAAAAAGAGCTGCTGCTCAACCGCAGGGCCGCTGGCGACCGAGATGATCTTCATAAGCTCGTTGGCAGGATGGGCTTTTACCAACTGGGCCAATTTTGCTTCGAGGTATTCGCCGCGGTTTTTCACCGCGACACCTGCCGGTTCATCGACGAAATACTTATGCATGCATTGATCAAACAACGTCCTGCCGGTCACTTCGGCGCGGTAAAGATGGTTCATCATTTCATAGTCACCGGCATAGCCGCGGGGCTTGTAATAAGCGCGCGCCGCAAACGGAGCACCGTAAATGTAAGGCCCAATTTGTTCCCGAATGAAATCCGTCGCAAACTGGGTGTCTTCGGGGCTGAGGCCCTTTAACATTGGTGGAACTTGGCTATAAACATGCGGAACAACGCTGCCGATGTATTCGCCCATGTTCTCAACAATGGTCATGCGATACTCGGCGGCTTCTTGCGCATTATCAACCGGCGCATCTTTTTCGAGCTGGTCAATTTGTTCTTTCAATTTCTGGAACCAGTCGCGCACCTGGAAGACGATCTGCCGGTAATTTTCCGGCAGGCGCTGAACCTTGGCGGCGTACTCGTTTTGCTTTTGTAAAACGCCCGCTGTGAGTTCCAAAACTTTGATCCGGTCGATCTTGAAAGGCTCCCCGATGGTCTCAAAGGCCCAAATGCGCTCACCGCTCACGCTGGTGGGGTGCGCTTCATCGCGCACTTTGCGAAGATGTATGAACTGTTTTTTTAGGAGTGAGACGAATCTGATTTTTTTGGTTCGTCAGTTTGATTGTTAAACTTTTATACAGT
>JBDHWW010000028.1:0-38458 GCA_039810425.1 Pseudobdellovibrionaceae bacterium
CCGCATCAGGAGTAGCGGGAGTTTGAGGGGAGAGCCCTCAACAGACAGGATGTCTGTTTGCAGTGACTTTGCGGCAATAAAAAACTCCGCATTCTCCACCAAAGCCTTGATTTCACGTCGACACACTATCACCAAGCACTCACAGCGTAAGGGGGCAGTTTTTAATCCTTTGACGCGCGAGTCTCCCCCGGGATAAAAATACCCGGATGACAAACCGCACTGCACTCATCGAACAAATCGTAGAAATGGCGCGCCGTCTGCACAGCCGAAATATGTTGGCCGCCGCCGACGGCAATATCAGTTACCGCATCAACGATGACGAAATCCTGATTACGCCCTCCGGCATCGCTAAAGCGTTTATGAAACCTCATGAGATGGCCGTGGTGACTCTGGATAATAAAGTACTCAGCGGGAACCCCTCCGGAGAACGCCTCATGCATTTAGAAATTTTTAAAAACTGCCCCAAGGCAAAAGCGGTTATTCATGCGCACCCGCCCACAGCGATCGCCTGGTCCATTGCCCGGCCGGAACTCAAAGAACTGCCTTGCAACAGCCTTTCGGAAGTGATCCTTGCCTGTGGCAGTATTCCGTTTGTTCCCTATGCCCGCCCGGGCACGCCCGAAATGGGTACACACTTGAAACCTTTTTTGCCGTCCCATCGTGCGATGATTCTTGCCCGTCATGGGGCGGTCGCGTGGGGCGAGGATCTCGACGAAGCCTATCGCGGTATGGAGCGCATGGAACACTCCGCTTTGATTCTGGCAAAAGCCGTCCAGCTCGGAGGCCTGACCACACTTCCCCCGGATGAAGTAAAGGCCCTTTATGAAATGCGAAAAACGCTGGGGGAGCGGCTGTTATGATTAAAGTGCAGTCCCTAGCCATCGAATTTAACGAAGGCCACTTGCGTATTTTGAATCAGACTCTTCTTCCCCACGAGGAGAAATGGGTCGAGATCGAATCCGTTGACCACATGATCGAGGCCATTAAGCAGCTCAAAGTCCGTGGCGCTCCACTGATCGGAGTCGCCGCGTCTTTTGCGCTGGCGCAATCGGCGCTTAAAAAAACGCCCCGGGCGCAGCTTATGAAAAAAGCCCAAGCCCTTTATGAAGCCCGCCCAACGGCGGTGAATTTGATGATCTGCATGGACCGCATGAAAAAAGTCCTGCAAGAGGACTTCAGTATTGAGAACGTGGTAAAAACCTCTGAATCGATTTTCCTGGAAGACTTTCAGCTGTGTGAAAGCATTGCCAATAACGGCGCGCGGTTTATCAATGATGGCGATAACATCCTGACTCATTGTAATACCGGCAGCCTGGCAACAGCCGGCGTAGGAACCGCGCTGGGCATTATTCGCCGCGCGCACGAACAAGGAAAGAAAATCCATGTCTATGTCGACGAGACGCGGCCCCTGCTGCAAGGGGGACGACTGACCACCTGGGAGCTTAAAAAACTTCAAATTCCCTTTACCCTGATCACTGACAATATGGCCGGTCACTTGATGAGCCAGGGTCGGATTCAAAAAATTTTTGTGGGCTCAGACCGTATTGCGATGAACGGTGATTTCGCCAATAAGATCGGGACCTACTCGGTTGCGGTGCTGGCTAGCCATCATAAGATTCCATTCTATGTAGCGGCCCCCTACACGACGGTAGATCCGGAGTGCCCGACCGGGGCTTCGATTCCCATTGAGCAGCGGAAGGCTGAAGAAGTCTTGGGGGTCAGCGGCAGCTTTGGGGGCTCGCCATCAACGATTGAGTGGGCGCCGGAAGGCAGTCCGGTTTACAACCCCGCTTTTGATGTGACTCCAGCGATGCTGATCACAGGATGGATTTTAGACAATGGGGCATTCAGCCAGAAAGATATTCAATCTGGCGCTCTCAAAAAAAGGAACTAACTCATGTTTGGTATTATTGGTGGCTCTGGCTTTGAAAAATTCGACGACTTTGAGACGGTAGAACTTTTAAACCGTGAAACCCCGTTCGGACTGGCCAGTAGCGGCTTTAAAAAAGTCCGGGTGAACGGCGTTGAGTTCCTATTCATCTCCCGGCACGGTGATCATCATGAAATGCTGCCTTCTGAAATCAACTACCGGGCAAATATCTTTGCCCTGAAAAGCCATGGGGCGAGGGCCATTGCTTCGTTCTCGGCCGTCGGGAGTCTTGAAAAAGCCTGCAAGCCCGGCGACCTCGTCGTGCCCCATCAGTATATCGATCGCACTAAAGGTGTACGGGCACAGAGCTTTTTGGGCGACGGTTTGATTGGTCATATTTCCCTTGCAAAACCGATATGCGAAGTGATGGCGGAGCGCTTAAAACCACTCACCGCCAAACAAAACTTTGAAACTCACTACGCGAAAACCTACGTGTGTATAGAAGGCCCTTACTTCTCAACAAAAGCGGAGTCCTTGTCCTATCGCCAAATGGGGGCGGAGATCATCGGCATGAGCCATTTTCCAGAGTATGCGCTGGCGCGAGAAGCGGGCCTTCCCTACCTGCCTTGCTGCTTTGTCACCGACTATGATTGCTGGGATGACAGCATCCCGCACGTCACCGTTGAGGAAGTGATCAAAGTCATGAGAAGCAACAACAGCAAGGCTTTTGCGGTTTTGAAGGAACTGCTGGCGCAAAAGAATTTCTGGGAAGGCAGCCTTGCCCCGGAAGGTGGCCTGCGAACGGGCCTCTTCATGCCCAAAGAGGCGATCCCTCAAAAGAAACTCAGCTGGGTTCAGGTCCTGATGTCTTAATTCGAGACGTTCGCCGTTAAGAAAAAATCACTTAACTTCAAGCTTGTTAAAATACGGTAAATATTTGTTTCAAGGCACCCGATAAGAGAATTGAAATGAGAACGTTTTTGGTTGTTAAATATTTATTTATCGTCTCCCTTTGTGGATATCTTGCTGCTTGTACCAGCAGTGACACGGGATCTATTGATAAACTCTTGGGAAATTTCTCATCAGCCCCCATCTTGAACTCGATCCCCGATCAGACCGTTCAACAAGAAGACCTGCTAAAGGTTGATATCAATAATATCAAAGACGGAGTTCCCGGAAACGACAAAGACATGAGCTATACCTGTGTCTATGACATGGAGGTTGACGGCAAGGTGACGGCGACCACGGCCTGTGCGGATCTGCCGAACTCGACGGTGACGTTTGATGCGGCGGCGGGGATTTTGCAATGGACCCCCCACTCAGGGGTTTTAGGGAACTACGAATTCAAAATCACCGGCAAAAATGCCGATGGCGTTTATGATGAAGTCTTCTCTGTCGGCGTTCGCTTAAAATTTAGCGGCGTCGGCCTTTACACGCAAATCACGGGCAACAGCGTGACCGTGAACTGGACACCGAATCCCGCGGCGCAAGGTTACCAGATTTTCAAACTCAACTCGCTCACCGGCCAGTATGAAACTTTCAAAACGATTGCCGGTGGTTCCACCAGCGGAACCACTCTCACGGGCCTTTCTCCGAACACTCCTTACACTTTGCGTGTGCAAGCCATCGACGCCCTCGGAAACTTTGACGGCAATGTCGTCTCACGCTCTTTTACAACCACGGAGCTCGTGAAGCTGTCCATGAGCGCGCCGGTTTCCACTCTTGCAGCCGGAACGCCAACCACTGTGACCGTGCAAGCGTTTAATGCGAATGGCACCCCCCAAACGGTCGGAGGCCTTCCCGTCGTGCCGACGATTGCAAGTGGTACAAGTTCGGGCACCTTCTCCGCAGTCACAGATAATAACGACGGGACCTATACATTTAGTTTTACACCGATCGTGGTGGGCAGTGCGATCTCGATTGATGTTTCTATTAATATTACTTTCTTTTTAAATAATACGGTGAACCTGTCGATCATCCCGGGTGCGGCTTCGTCGGCCAACTCTGCGGTTTCAACGAGCTCGGGCACCGTGGTTTCAGGCAATAGCGTCACTGTCACTGCCACCGTGCGTGACGCTTATAACAACCCGATCAGCTCTGGCCAAGTCGTCAGCTTTGTTAAATCCGGTGGCACCTCGACAGGAACTTTTGCCAGCATCAATAATCAAGGCAATGGGGTCTACTCGGTTGCCTTCACAGGTATAACCGCGGGAACGGCGCAGACGATAAAAGTCAAAGTGGATAGTACGACGCTAACTCCCTCCACACCCATTCAAGTTTTACCGGGTACACCGGTGTCGGTGAATTCGACCCTGACCATTAGCTCCGCAACCATTTCTTCAGGCACGGCAGCGACAGTTGTCGCGACTTTAAAAGATATCAATAACAATCCGGTTCCTTCGGGCGTGATGGTTGTATTTAATAAATCCGGCGGGACGAGTTCCGGCGCATTTGATCCGATCGTCAACAATAACAACGGGTCTTATACGACGACTTACACCGGCGTCACTTCCGGGACGGCGCAGACGCTGACCGTGTCGGTGGACGGCGTGACGTTAGTTCCGACGGTGTCGGTAACGGTCGTACCAGGGCCGGCACTGCTTGCAAATTCAAGTCTCACGGTCACAAGTCCCACCGTGGTGTCTGGTTCATTCGTCACTGTGACTGCGACTTTAAAAGACGTGAATAACAATCCCATTGATTCCGGCGTCACCGTGAATTTTACAAAAACCGGCGGGACTTCCACCGGAACTTTCGGCACGGTCACCAATCAGGGCAATGGGGTTTATAATATCCGCTATACCGGCGTTGTCTCAGGATCGGCGCAAACGCTGACGGTGCTTATTAACGGCATCAGTCTTGGCGCCTCCGTGGGCGTCGCCGTTTTAACCGGGGCCCCGTCCCCGACGCAATCGACAATTTCTATCTCTAGCGGCACTGTGGTTTCAGGGCAATCTGTGATGGTCACCGCCAACATTCGGGATGATAATAACAACCCGGTAACGTCTGGAGTCTCCATTGCGTTTGCCAAAACCGGCGGGACTTCCACCGGAGCTTTCGGCACGGTCACCAATGCCGGTAACGGTGTCTACACCGTGGCTTACACCGGCGTGGTTTCCGGCAGTGCTCAAACGATTCATATTCTTGCCGATGGTTCGACGCTTGGCCCGAATACTACAGTGGCCGTTGTGAACGGCGCGCCTTATATGGCGAACTCCACACTGACCATCGGCTCGAATGCTATTTTGTCAGGCCAAACAACGACGGTCACCGCAACGATCAAAGACTTGAATAACAATCCGATTAGCTCCGGCATCACGGTCTCGTTCACAAAAACCAGTGGAACATCGACCGGAGCTTTTAGTGCCGTGACAAACCAAGGTGCTGGCGTCTATACGATCACTTACACAGGCATCGTTGCCGGAAGTGGGCAAGATATAAAAGTTCTAACTGGGGGAACCGATCTTGGTTTAAATATCACTGTTGCCGTCAGCCCCGGCGCCCCTTCCGCCACACAGTCTTCTATTTCTGTGGCAAGCCCGACCGTGATTTCTGGTCAAGCCGTCACCATCACGGGAACAATCAAGGACGCCGCAGGAAATCCAATCAACTCCGGTGTTGCCGTCACTTTCTCGAAAAGCGGTGGTACGGCGACGGGAACTTTCGGCACGATCACTCCACAAGGAAATGGCGTTTACACCGTCGACTACTCCGGAATTATCGCGGGAACAGCACAGACACTTGGAATTTTAGTGGATGGCACGGGTCTGGGCCCAACCACCACTCTCAGTGTCATCCCGGGCGCACCTAACAATACACTGTCGACCTTAACCGTCACTTCAAACGTGGTGATCGCTGGCCAATATGTCACGCTAACGGCCACAATCAAGGACTCTAATGGCAATCCAATCAGCACGGGGATCCTTGTAACCTTTGATAAGGTGGGCGGCACGTCGTTTGGCAGCTACAGCGCGGTGGTGAACCAAGGAAACGGCGTCTATACGTCGAACTACACCGGCATTACGGCAGGAACGGCCCAGACTCTTCAGGCAAACGTAAATGGTGCGGGCTTTGGCCCGACTCAAAGTGTGCAAGTTCTGGTGGGCGCACCGAGCCTGGCAAACTCGAGCCTGACGGTCTCTTCCGGTACAGTGGCTTCAGGCTCCAGCGTGAACATTACGGCGGTGATCAAAGATTCGCAGAACAACCCTGTTACTTCCGAGTATGCTATTACCTTAGACACCATCGGCGGATCGAGCACGGGAACTCTTTCAAGCATTAACAACGCCGGTAACGGCACTTTCACCGCGACCTATTTGGGCGCGATTGCCGGCTCAGCGCAAACACTGCGCGTCCTTGCTGATGGCACACCGATCGCGGGCCTGACTAAAACAATTCAAGTGCTGGCAGGTCCGGCTTCATCGGCGACCTCAACATTCACCATGAGCGCTGGCACTGTGCAGTCTGGGACAACGGCCAATCTGACCATGAATTTACGGGATGCAAATAACAATGCGATTTCAAGCGGTGCCACCGTGACATTTACAAAATCCACGGGCGTCAGCGACGGAACTTTGAGCGGAGTTTCTAATGGGGGCGGCGGAAACTACTCGGCGATTTATACCGGCACGACGATGGGTCCTCCCCAGACGATCCAACTGGTTGTAAACGGCGCGTCCGTAGGTCTTTCGGTGTCCGTGACGGTGACTGCGGGCCCACCGACGCACTTCTCGACTTCCCAGCCCTTAAATCCTTTGGCAAGTATTGATTGCGCAGGACCTTTTACTCTGACCTTGAAAGATGTCAGCGAGAACACCACAAGTTCCCTCTCGGTCGTGAATCTTGCGTTCTCGTCCTCGCCGGCAGGGAGTGCAACGGGTACGATTTTCTCCGACTCTTCGTGCTCGAATCCGATTTCTTCGTTAAGCATTCCGGTTTTAACCGCTTCCGCGCAGTTCTATTATAAAGCTTATACTCCGAATAGCTTCACATTCACGCTTTCGCCGAGCGGAGGCATCGCAAACACAAGTTTTACGATCACAAACATCCCGGTCCTTTCATGGATTGGCGCCAGCGCGTTCTTCACAATGAACGGCAGCGGTTCAGGCACGGTGATTGACGACTCCGCCGGCGGTATGTGGAATCCCTCTGATATCGCCATCAATGGCAGTAGCATGTTCGTTGTGGATTACACCGCGAATCGGATTTTAAAATACGATATTTCCACAAACCAATTCATTGGCTGGATTGGCTACGTGGGATCCAACGAAGCTCTGACGTCTTACGATGGCAGTAACAGCTGCCCTACGGCTGCGGTCGGTTCCTTGACACCTGTTTGGTGCAAAGGCGGCCGCGCCAGTTCTTCTGTCGGCACAACAACAGTGGTTCAAAATCCGAGAAATATTGCTGCGGACAGCAATTACATTTACGTTTCCAGTTGGAGTAATCATCGTATCGCCCGCTTCTTACAAGCCGACGGAAGCTTCCAGGGCTGGCTCGGTAAGATAAATACCACACCAGCGACTTCTCCAGTGGCCTGCGTGAACGCCGGGACGCTAGCGACCACTCCTACTTGGTGCTACGGCGGCAATTCGGCAAGTGGCACCGCTGATGGTCAACTCAACAATCCTGCCGGCCTTATCGTTCTCAGCGGTAAAATCTATGTGAACGACAGCGCCAATCATCGCCTATCAAAGTACGATGCCGCAACGGGTGCGTTCGAAGGCTGGGTCGGTCGCGTGGGTGCGACGCAACCGCCAACAACGGGTCAGTTACCAACATGCTCTGTCCAGCCCGCCGTCGGTGCGAAAACTCCAGGCTGGTGCGTGGGCGGCACTTCTCAGTCTTCGCCGCGCCGGCAAGCCAGCGTCGCGGGTCCTCCTTCGGAAGTTGCCGCTCCGGATGAAGGCTTTTTCAACCCTTCAGGCCTGACAACCGACGGCACCAGCTTGTACATTGGTGATGGAAATAATTATCGTATCGCCCGGGTCACTCTGAGCACCGGAGCATTTAACGGATGGCTGGGTTACATCTCTCGTAACTCAGCACTGTCACCAACGACACCTTCGCAAACCGCAGGTAATTTTACCGCTGGCTGGATAGCCGGTGGTGTAACGGATGCCCGGTCCGGAGTCGATGGCTGGGGCTATATAAATCAGTTAGCATATGATTCTGCTTCCGGTTACTTGTTCGTTGCTGATCAATATCACCGCATTTCAAAAGTTCGGGCTTCTGATGGCAGCGACTTTCGCTGGATTGGCCGCGCCGCGAACTCGCCGACAGGTGGTTACACGGGTTGCAGCAGCACTCCGATGGGCGGCACAAATCCAGGCTGGTGCTTGAACGGCACTGCGAATAGATATGGCAACACGAACGGGACATTTTATACGCCGTCGGGTCTGGCGCTGACTTCAACGAAACTCTATGTGGCGGATTACAACAACTTCCGCGTCCAAAGATTCAATTTGAGCGATGGAACGTTTGACGGCTGGATCGGCAGTGGCAACATTGCTGCGATGAAATGGAGCCGAACTATCGCCAGTGGCGCTGCGGCTTCACGCTCTGGTATTGATGATTACTCCTTCGGCGATGTCTCTGGCGTGTATGCAGGCATCACCATGAACTCGACTTACCTGTTCATGAGTGATCTTGGCTGGAATCGTATTAAAAAATACAACTTCCAAGATGGCCAAATCACTGGTTACATCGGTCAAATTCTAAGCAGTGGTGGCTTCTACCCGACAGGACCGGATTCTTGCATTGGTTACACTTCGGGGATGACTCCTGACTGGTGCTATGGCGGCGGCCGCACGACAAACGGGAGCGGCATTCATGGTTACAACAATCCTTACTCGGTCGCTGCGGATAGCACCTACGTTTACATTGCCAACTACTCAAACCATCGTATTGATCGAGTTCGCATCAGTGATGCGCTTTACTTGGGATGGGTCGGACAGGTGAACACAACTCCGACCGACGGTGATCCTGCGTGCTTATTAACCAATTCGCCGAACCCCGCGCCGAACTGGTGTATCGGAGGTGCCGCAACGTCGAATAACGTATGGGGAACACTGAATGCGCCACGCGCGCTCTTTTACGATACCTCTCAGGGTGTCCTGTACGCGACGGACAACACCTCTCGCTTGATTAAGATGGATCCATCAAATGGCGCGTTTTTAGCTGTCGGCGGTACTATTTCCGCAGGGACCGGCGGAGCCAACTGTGGCGTGACTGCCGGGGTTGCCACCGGCTGGTGCACCACTTCCGCCACCGGCTCTACGGCGACAACAAAATACGGCGGCCTCAATGCTCCATCCGCCATTGCAACCAACAGCACTCACATCTTCGTTGCTGACACCAACAACAACCGTATTGACCGCTTCGATAAAACTACCGGCGCGCCGGTGGGCTTTGTTGCTAAGCTGAATACCGGCACGAATACGAATCTAACTGCTACCGGTGGCGCTTGTAACGGTCTCTCCGGCTTTCCGAAAGTGACTCCGGGTTGGTGCTGGACGACGACACTGGGAACTGCACCAAGCCAAATTACCGGCACCGAAGAAAATGCGTACAACGCCCCTCGCGGTGTGTGGGCGGATGATACTTATGTATACGTTGCCGATACCGGCAATAACCGCATCGTGCGCATCTTCGCGGCCACGGGCGCGCCGGATGGTTGGAAAGGTCTCATCGGCTCAACAAGCGGCATGACCGATCCGGCCTGTATCGCTGCCGGCGTGGGTAGCGTCACCCCGAAGTGGTGTAAAGGCGGCACGTCCGCGCCTGGACAACAACTCGGAGCGCTCGACTACCCTGTCAGTGTTTTCGGTGACGCGAATTACATCTATGTCATGGATGGCCGCAACAATCGTGTTCAGACAATCCCCAAAAACTAGAGTCCAGTTTTCGAAACCATCGAACTCGCCACGACGTTCCTCCAGTCTTCAAAGACTTGTTAAGAAAATCTCAAGAGCACACAGTCATTTGCCGAAAAGACCAGCATGGGCTCATTTAGTTTTAAAATTTCCTTTACAGCAGTTGTGATTTTGTGTGCACAAGCTACCCGCGCAACAGATGTTGTTTTTGAATCTGACGTTCAAATAAAGCGAAATGACCAAAACAGTTTCGAAAATTTAAAGGCGGGTCAGAGCATTCCTCTCAATGCGGGCGATTCTGTTTTCGCGCTCAACGGTCAAAACATGCCCGTCCTTATTGTTGCCCCCGTAAAGGACAAAGGGCGCGTCGTGGTGGCAGACTCTAATATGTCCCTCGCTATTCAATCGCAACTTCAGGCCACTTTGCAAAAATCAACCAGCGAAATTATTGACGGCCTCCGGAAAGCGGAAGGTTTGATTCAGAAAAAAGATTTCAACCAAGCCTCAACAATTATCTTGTCATTAAAGAGCAAATACAAAGACATCTCGTCGCTCCTATTTATGAGCGGCACCCTGTCTTACTTGCAAAACAACAAAAGCGCCGCGATCGAAGATCTGCAACGGGGTCTCAGTCTCGATCCTAACAATGAACCCGCGAAGAAATTGCTGACGCAATTAAAGGGTACGCCATGATCAGTTTACCGATTGGTGCCGTCCTTACGGTTTTCATCTTCTTGATCTCCATGGGGTTTGGTAACCTGGGGATTTACTTTAATGCTCACTCCGCAATTCTGGTCGGCGGCGGAACGGTGGCCATTTTGCTATTCTCTTGCCCGAACGCGGTCTTGCGGAACCTCGTCCGCGAAATCAAAGGTCTATTTAAGGGCCACGACACTTTTACCAACGTCAGCGATGATCTTGCAAAGCTATCTAAGAATAAAGACGCCGCGACAATGTCCGGTGATGAACTGATAGCTTATGCCAAGGACTTGTGGCTGCAAGGCATTTCGCAGGATCTCTTCGTAGTTCTTCTTTCGCAAAAACGTAAAGAGATCGAACAACGCTCAGTGGATGCGATTCAAAGTCTTAAAAACTTAGCCAAGTATCCGCCGGCACTCGGCATGGCCGGCACGGTGATGGGTATCGTCACCCTCTTTCAAAGCCTGGATGGTGGCAAAGACAAGATCGGCCCGGCCCTCGCCCTTGCGATGACCGCGACCTTCTTCGGTCTCGCCATTGCCAATGGGATTGTGATGCCGCTGTCAGACCGGTTGCAAATCCGCCACCTGTCACAGACGCATTACTTAACAAACGTTTATCAAGTTTTGTTACTGATTAACCAGGATGAGTCTACTCATCTGATTGAAGAAGAGGTTCAGCACCGTGCGACGGCCTGAAAAGAGACTGCCAAGAATTGAACGCGACGAAGTCGTCGCCGTGGGTGAGGATGAAAATCAGCACTTGTGGGCCGTTTCGTATTCGGATTTCTTGATGGTCCTTTTATCGTTCTTTATCCTCTTCTTTTCAGCTGAAGCTCCACAGAAGCAGAAATTAATTCTGGAACTCGCAAGCCACTTCACCTCTCCGCCTGCCGGGGCAGGCTCTGGCTCCGGTCAAAGCACCGGCAATGACTCTGACAATTCCGAGAGCAAGCGCCGCATGCCTTCCGGCGTGTTTGCAAGACTTAAAGGCCTGAACGTCACGGTGGACAAAGAAAAAGAAAGTTTGATTATCAATTTCCCGAATGACCTCTATGGCCCTGGCAAGCACCGCATTGAACATGACAAGGCCGCGATGATTGAAAACTTCCTCAACGTCATGAAACCCTACCAAGGCCAAGTGAATTTGTATTTTGAGGGCCACGCGGACACGACACCTTTAAAAATTCACAGAAATGAAATCGTCGTCGACAACTTTGTTTTAAGCAGCCTGCGCGCTTCATCCGCCCTTGGCCTGGCCCGGGGAATGGGTTTTTCCGAGAAAAATATGTTTATTCAGGCCAATTCGTCTAACTTAAGAAATTCCAGATCCCTTTCAATTCGCATCGAGCCTCGCGGAGAGTTTCTATGAGAAATATTATTAGACACTTCCTTTTGCTATTGCTTCTGATAGGTTCCGCTAAAACGGCGCGGGCGGATTTACTGGATAGAATGCGCCTTGAGGACACGCTCAAAAATCGTATTGAAGATGCGTTTCACTTGTACGATGTGAAAGCCAAGGCATTGATTCGTTTTGATTATAAGACCTTTAGCGGAACGCTCCCCGGCACTTCGATTGAAACTCAGGGGCAAGTCAATCCCTACAACATTGATTCCGGCGACATCAACCGCGTGACGATTGAGATCTTTACGGATCTTGATGAAACACCGGCGGAAGCAAAGGACTACGTTCTTCGGGTCATTCCTATTGAAAAATCGAAAGTTTTTGTCGAGTACAAGAAACTGAGAACCCAATTCCCAAAAGACGTTCCTCGCCCCCATCTGGATCCCGAAGCCCTCTCGACGATTGCCCATGACATGATGTCGACGATGGCAAAGACCCTGGGCGCCATTTTTGGTAGCTGCCTGCTTTTATGTTTTGGTTTCTTATTCCATCAGAACTCCAAAAAACTCAAGGAGTTCAAATCCCAGATTCAGCTTTTAACGACGGCTCTCGCGGAAAATGCCTCGGCCCCCCCGCCGCCCCCTGTAGCTGCGGCAAATTCTCTAAGCAACTCCGCTTTTGGCAGCGGCAGTGGCTCACCGGAGTCCGGTTCCTTGAAGAACCTGCAGCTTGAAAGTCTCAAAGAGCTTTTTGCCGACTGCTATTGGTGCCGTGAGGACTCCTATGCGCACTGGTTGTGGAAAAACATTGAAGGCGCCCAGAAAAAGTCTTTGATGGATACGTTTACCCTGATAAAGGATTACTCGCTCTATTTTGTAACTATCCAAGCCCGTGAGATGTCGTATCATGAGCACCCGTTTTATATGGATCCACAAGGCCTGCTCTGGACTTCGCAAGAGGACTTGGGCGCCCAAATCCGTAAAGACTTTAGCCTCTGGCATTTTGTGAGCCCGATGCGCCAACAGAATTTACCTCTGAGCCTCGAAGAGCGCTTGCAAGCGGTGCAAACAAAACCTGAAGGAAAGAAGTCCTCTTTTGACAGCAAGCAACACAGCCCCTATCGTATTTTAGAAACCAAACTTTCTTGGGGCGAAATATCTTCTGAAGATGAATCCGCTTTATATCACCATCCGGAGATGGTGCCTGTGTCTTTGCGTGAGAACATTCAAACACTGGTTTGGTTTGCGCAAAAAGACGACACGTTTATTCAAAAGACATTGTCACGTTATGATGCTCGCTCACTCGCCTCTGCGTGGGTTGGGCCTGAATCCGTGCTTAAAAAACTTGAGTCCCAGTTGCCAGAGAAGAAGTTAAAACTTTTACTAAACTATAGGGAAAAAACCATTCCAAGCCGCCATTCCGATGTTTACGCGAGCCTGGTTGCGGAAGGGTTTAAAAATGAAGCTGCTTAGCGCGCTTTTGTTTTTTCAAATGATCGCCACCAGCGCTCTTGCAATGGATATGCGCACGGGTCTTTCGACGACAAAAAGTTTCCTCACCGCTTCGGGTGAAGCCGCTCAATTCACTTTGGACGAAGGCCAAATCTCTGGCTCGGGTCTTAAAGTGGATTTCATGAATTCCTTTTCTGACAAAATTGCGCTTGCCGTTTACCTCGCTTCGGCCATCAATACGGCCGGTGGAGCAAGCTTCACAGGGATCGGCGGTTATACCTACTACAATATTTTTGGTGAATGCTGTGCGACGATTCGCACCGTGGCGGTCGATGGTAAACCGATGGTCACCGAGACATCGCTGCGCGGCCAGAACCTGCAAGTGGGTTTAGGCCTTGACCAGTTTTTCTTGAACGGTTCAAAAAGTGTTTACTCCGCTTCGGGCTTGGGCCTTTCGGTGATCTATCAGTTTCCACTTTTCAACTACAATTTCAAAACCGAGGCCCGCCATTCGCAGATGACAGCGGGCCAAAATAAAATCCAAGGTAATTTCTTCAGTTTTGGTGTTGTTTTCGCGCTTTAAATCGTTTCAAAATTCAGCCCGGGCGCGCCCATTTTACGGATGCGCGACTCGTACCTTAAATTTATTTTCAAAAATCGAATACAAGATCGGCAAAACGAACAAGGTCAACAGCGTCGACGAAACAATGCCGCCGATGACCACGGCCGCTAACGGCTTCTGAACTTCGGCCCCGATGCTGGTTGAAAGCATCATCGGCAAAAATCCAAAAATCGCCACCAGGGCTGTCATTAAGACAGGTCGTAGGCGTATCAGTGTCCCCTGAACCACGAGATCCTTTCCTGACTTTCCCTCAAGCTTCAGCTGATTGAAGTAGTTCACCAGCACCACCCCGTTCAAAACGGCAATTCCCGAAAGCGCGATAAACCCCACTCCCGCGGAAATACTAAACGGCAGCTGATTCAAAATCAGCCCGACGACTCCACCAACAAGCGCAAATGGAATGCAACAGAAAATCAGCAGCGTCTGCCCGACGCTTCTAAATGCCGCAAAGATCATCAAAAGCACAAGCCCCAGCGCGATCGGCGTCAAAACCAACAACCTGGTGCGGGCCTCCCGCAAGTTCTTAAAATTTCCGCCCCATTGGACATAATATCCTTGAGGAAGCGCCACGTCCTTCTCCACGATCTTTTGCGCTTCATTGACGAAGCCTTCCGTGTCACGGCCGCGAAGATTAATAAGCACCGCCGAACGGCGATTGGAATCTTCACGATTGATGGAACCAAAAGTCTCAGCAAATTTAGAACTTGCTAAAGTCGATAGAGGAGTCGTGGTGTTCGAGCCAATTCCCACCGGCAAAGCCCGAATCGTTGCCAGATCCGAACGTTCTTCCTCGCTGAGTCGGACGACAATCGGAAACTTCTTCTCGTTCTGATAAAGATAGCCGGCCTGCTGGCCGCCGAGGGCAATCGCAACCGTACTCAGAAGATCAGACACTCTGGCGCCGTATCTTTTCACCGCCGAATCCATCGGAGCGACACGAAGAACAGGACTGGTCCCCGCCAGGTCCACTTCAACATCTCCGGCTCCGGGGACTTTGGAAACCACTTCCTGGATTTGCTTTGCTATTTCCATGTTCTTCTGCAAATCAGGGCCAAAAACTTTCACCGCGACATCGGCTCGGGTTCCTTCAAGCAATTCATTAAATCTCATCTGGATGGGTTGAGAGGCCAAGTAAGACTGGCCCGGCAACTCTTTTTCAAGCCTTTCAATGATCGCTTTCACTAAACTTGCATAGGTGTGCTTTGCACCGGCAAAGTGAGGCCCCCACTGGTTGCGGGACTTCAGCATGATATAGGTATCTGAAATATTCACCCCCATCGGGTCGGTCGCCACTTCACTGGTCCCGATACGCGAGAACACCCCTGCGACCTCTGGGAACTCCTTGATAATTCCTTCCGCCTTCACCTGAAAGGCTATAGACTGGTCAAGGCTCAGGTTGACAGGACGAATCATGTGAAACGCAAAAGAGCCTTCGCTTAGCTGGGGCAAGAACTCCGATCCGAGGCGGGCAAACAAAATCCCACCCAGAACAACCGCGGCCAGCGACAACACAATGGCTGTTTTCTTAAAGACGAAGGTGGCTTCTAAGACCGGCTTATAAATCGCGCGAATCCACCCCATGATCCGCGGCTCTTTATCTTCGGCTCTAGAAGACAGGAAAAGGCTTGCCAGAGCCGGTGCCGCCGTAAACGAGAGCACCAAAGCCGCAAGCACCGCAATCGAAAAGGTCGCGGCCATCGGCTTAAACATCTTTCCCTCAACCCCGACGAGTGCAAACACCGGCAAGAAGACCATCACGACGATCAACTGGCCAAAGCCCGCGGCTTTTCGAATTTCAATCGAAGCTTCGACGATCATTTCCTGGATCTCTTCTTTGCTGAGTTTGCGTTTATTCTGTTTGGCGCGATCATGAATCATGCGAACGCAGTTATCGACCAGGATCACCGTACCATCGACGATAATACCGAAATCCAAAGCGCCCAGACTCATCAGATTTCCAGAAAGGCCGAGTGGTTTCATGATTAAAAACGTCATTAAGAGTGAGAATGGGATCGTCAGCGCGGTAATGACGGCGGCCCTCATATTTCCGACCAAAAGAAAAAGTACGATGATCACCAATCCGGCGCCTAAAAGCAGGTTGTGTTCCACGGTCCCAAGAGTCGCATTCACCAGATCCGAGCGGTTGTACACGGTCTTTAAAACGAACCCCTCTGGCAGAGTTTTGCGGATCTCCTCGACCTTTTCATGCACGCGCGTAGAAACGGTTCGGCTATTTTCCCCCAGCAACATCATCACCGTGCCCAGCACCGTTTCCTGACCGTTGTAGGTGGCCGCACCCGTTCTTAATTCTTTTCCGAGACGCACTTTCGCAATGTCGCCAATCGTGATGACCTTAAAAGAATCGAGCTGCTTTACCGGCGCTTGCTCAATGTCTTTGGGACCTTTAAACAGGCCGATGCCTTGAACCAAAAACTGCTCGGCCGTCTGAGAGATATAACCACCACCGACGTTTTTATTAGCCTTCTCCAGTGCAGCCACAATATCTTCAAAATGAATCCCGTAAGACGCCATTTTGATAATATCCGGCTGGACATGGAATTGCCGCTCATACCCACCGGTGGTGTTGATTTCCGCCACTCCTTCAACGGTGAGCAAGCGTGGCTTCACAAACCAGTCCTGCACTTCCCGGACCTGCATCATTTGCGCTAAACGCCCGGTTGACTCTGACGAAGGATTTTCGACATCCAGAGTGTATTGAAAGATTTCCCCGAGACCCGTTGAAATGGGCCCTAACTTTGCCTCGGCTCCCGTAGGCAACTCGGGTAAAACCCCTTGCAATCTCTCGGTCACCATTTGGCGCGCTCGGTAGATGTCGATTTCGTCCTTAAACACAATCGTTACCTGGGACAGCCCGAAGCGCGTGATCGAGCGGACTTGCTCCACGCCGGCGATGCCCCGCATGGAGGATTCCACCGGATAAGTGATACTGCGCTCGATCTCTTCGGGCGCCAGGCCCTCAATCACCGTATTCACCTGAACCTGGTTGTTGGTGATGTCAGGGACAGCATCAATCGGCAGATGCTGAAATGCGTACAAGCCCGCTAGGGCGACACCCAAAGTTAAAAGAAGCACCAAGAGTCTGTTATAAACTGAAAAACGAATAATATTATTCATCATAGAAACCTCTAGTGCCCATGCCCCTCTTCTCCGGAGGAGAAGGCGGACAACTCTGCTGCACGCAAAAACCCAAGGCCGTTGAGGACGATTGCATCGCCGCCTTTGAGTTCTTTTGATTTGATTTTTAATTTTCCGGCGGATTTCGAAACCACAGTAAAGTCAATGCGCTTGTAAAAGCCCTCTCGCAATCTATAGATATTCACTTCTTCACCGGAAACCAGTATCGCGTTGCTCGGGATTTCCCATTCAGAGGGGTCGGATTTCAGTTTCTGAGTCTGCAGGCCAAAGTTCTTGATGGCCTCCGCAGACAGCTTGATTCCGTCATGCTCATCCGCGGCGGTGATGCCTTTTTCTGGCCCCACGGCAGGCGATACCATTTCTTCTTCATGGGCCCAGGATAAATGCGCCTGAAGTCCAAACAACAGACTCAGAACGGTTAAAAGGATTTTTTTCATAGGGCAAACTCCATCGCTTCACCATCAATAAAACGAATGTCTAAGTAGGTCTCGAGTGTTTTGAGCTCTCGTTCATTCCTGGTTTTTTCAAACTCAACAAGACTTCGATGGGCTTCGATCACCAGGCTGCTGGGAACGAGGCCGCGATAGAAATGCACTTCGATTTTCTTATGGCGCTGCTCTTGCGACAAACCACTTGCCGTGGCCTTTAGCAAGCTCACCGAGTTTACGTACTGTTTAAGCAGCGTCTTACGCAGGCCCTGTAATTCAGTCATGGCTAAATCACGTCGAACCTCGGCGGTCTTCACATGGGCCGCAGCCGCCGCTCGTCCACCTTGATTCAGGCTCAGCAGCGGCAAGGGCATGCTTAAGTTGATACCCACCT
This sequence comes from Pseudobdellovibrionaceae bacterium, assembly GCA_039810425.1. Taxonomy (GTDB): domain Bacteria; phylum Bdellovibrionota; class Bdellovibrionia; order Bdellovibrionales; family Bdellovibrionaceae; genus JACMRP01. The sequence continues at coordinate 17,839 of JBDHWW010000028.1, forward strand.
GGCTTGAGGTCGCATCCCCGTCAGAGACCCGCTTCAGGGAGGGCCCCACATTCAGGGCCGGAAACACTTCGCTGCGCGCTTTTGCAAACTCAGCTTGGAATATCCCGACTTCTGCCTCATAAATTGCCAGCAGCGGTGAGCTGTTGAGCTTTTCTGATTTCTCAGCAACCTCGGGCCAGGTTTTCACTTTGGCTGCCAAATTCAATTTAAAATCAGCTAACGGCTGCCCGAGCGAAAGCTTAAAGAAGGCTTCAATCTTTGCGATCTCATCGAGGATCTCTTGTTTTTTAAAAACATAGTCTGATTTCGCGAGATCGAAAACCTCGACCGTCACCTCTTGTTCCGGCGAAAGTTTTGGCCGCTGCTGATACTGGCGCACGAGTTTTGCAAAGACCGCAATCGATTCATCAACCATTCCCGCCTCTTCGTTTAACTGACGCAGCCGAGTCAAATACAAGATCACTTGCTTACGGACCTCGGCACGAATCTTCGTAAGCTCCGCTTCGGCTTTTTTCACTTCGGATTCGGCCAGGGCCTTTCTGGCCGAGCGCCCGCCGCCGACTTCAATCGGAAATGCCAAGCTCAGGTCGAATTCCGACTGGTTCTGCCCCGAGTTTTTACCGGCGACATACTCTGATGATAATTCGGGATTTAAGAGCTGCGAAGACTGTCCAACGGTGGCCCTCTTTGCATTTAAATAAGACTCCGCCTTTAAAACTTCGGGCGATCGGCTTTCTGCACATAAAACCAATTGATTTGCATTGTTAACGGCATGGCAAAGCTCTTCCGCTCCCGCGACCACGGGAGCCAAAAACATAGCTATCGCCATTGCCGCTTTTTCCAAAAACGACATAAAAACCTCTGTAAATTGCGATTGGGAATGGGGCTTCGATGGGTGCTAAGAGCTCTTTGGCGGCTGATAGGGCACATCCAAGAACCGACCATGCAGTACCTTAAACTCTAACAAGTAATTCACTTTATGGGACCGCGCGAAGGAAAGGACAGGCACGGCTGGAATCACTAAACTTGCACAGTGGCCAAAATGGCAGATGCTATGCGAGCAGTCGCCAATGGGAATCCGGCTCTCATTCACACTTTGGTTGAATTGATATTCGGAGGTAAGGACCCCGCCCCCACTATGACCACATATCGCAAGAGAAGACATCACGAGCGTGCCGAAGAGCAAGCTAATGGAAAACCACGTGAGTATTAAAAACGATCTGCATTTCGTCACTTTCGGCAACATACCAAGCTTCATAGAGCGCATCAACAGTTTAGATTGATACGACTGAAATGAACCCACAACAAACAAATAGGCCCCCGACAAACCAACGGGGGAAAACCAGAACCTCTTCTTCCAACGACCGATTGTCGAGGCTCTGTGCACAATAAAATCGCAATTGCACCGATCAATTTAAAATAAAAACATTTTGAAAGTTATAAAGAAGATGACAAGAGGTCGAAATAGTGTTTTTCTGACGCTTCATTTCTAAATGCTCGAGTGGCGAAATTGGTAGACGCACAGGACTTAAAACTTTTTTCGGGTATTGATTAAGTAGCGGATATGACTAATAAAACTGGACGAATGGTAGACCAAAAATCCCTCAAAAAGGTAGACCAATCTACCGATAAGATCGTAGATATGGCGACCTATCGTGAAGCAAAGATGCTTTATGAAATCGCCCAGCGTATAAACCCCACTCATACGAGAGAGGAAATCTACGAAGCGGTAGAGTTTTTTAAAGCGAATGAAACGAGAGCCAAAAGTTCCAGAAAATGCAGAGGTGTTTTTCACACTCATTAAGCCCACTCCTAACAAGGAAGGGCCGAATGCTCGCCGCTCGTTTTCGTTCATCATGGACATCCGCTTCGCCGATGGCCGACGCGATCAACCTCGCTACAAATTTCCTGATGGCGACGACCGACTCAAGGTCATAAATAAAGCCTACAAAATTGCCGACGATAAAAACGAAGCCTTCGAGAAATGCCTCAAGCTCGCTTTGGATCTGCAAAAGAAGCTCTACATTGAGCACGGCCTTGAGAAAAAAACAGTCTTCAATCAAGAAAACTACGGCGTGCTCGACGAGTTTTTCGATTGGAAATATAGCGCGAAGAAAACGAAAGATAAAACCGCCGCGTACAATGATTTTCGCCGCGCAGTTGATGCTGTCGGTTCAATTCCGCTGCAAACCGCGACGAAGTCAGAAATCCAAAAAGCGATCTCCACCGCCGAAAATAATCAGCAGCGGAGAATTGCGAGCCGCTTGAATATGATCCTCAAGTATCTAAAGCGGGATATTGTTTTGGATAAGGACAAGAAAAAACGAGTTTCTGTTCGCTACTTGAACGAAAAAGAGTTCGGCTCGGTGATGAAACTCATCAAGGACGAAAATCTTCGCTTGGTTTTCGAGATGGCGTTTCATTCCGGCTGTCGTATGGGCGAAATTTTCGCCTTAACCGAAGCGGATTTTCGTGCAGGAGTGCTTACCGTCGATAAACAGATGCTCCGAACCGAAGAAGCTGTTCGTCGCCGAAGACAAGAGTATCAAGCCAAGGGAAAAACTTGGACGAATTGGGTTCCAAAACCCAGCGATCTGATTTGCCCGACAAAAAACGAACAAAGCCGACGGGTTGTCGTTTTCGAGGAGTTCGCTTCTGCCTTTAAAAAATGGTGCGAGGTGGATGCCGAAACAAAATTTAAACTGCGGCATTCGCGGTTAGCCGAGATGTTGAGGACAGTTTGCGAGCAAAAGTTTCCGCAGGCTCCGCAAAAGCATTGTGTGGCTCACGATCTGCGCCACTCATTCGCCATTCGCTTGCTGCAATTCGTGAATCTTACCTACGTCAGCCTTCAACTTGGAAACCGTATCGAGGTTTGCCAAGAGTTCTACACGGGCTATGAGTTGCACGATGAGAACATTACCGTTCTAAAATCGATGATGCGTAAGCAGGCATAAATCGTTACGGGCGCCCGTAACGCGTCGATACTTCTTGAAAAGTCAAGAGTGTTCAGTTATGGTTTTTGAAAGTTATAAATGTTGTGCCCTCATGGTGAAATCGGTAGACACAAAGGACTTCGCAAGTATTTGAAATCATTAGTGATTTTTAAATATAAAAATTGGAGCCTCGCTTGGGAAACCTCACGAGTGGACGCAGGGATAACGGTGAACGCTTCACTACTTCGGTAGATGCCAACACCGTGGGAACATCGAAAGAATTTTTTCGATGAGCGCCGTAGAGACTAGATACCTGCGCACCTAAAACTCGCAAGAGTCACGGTGAAGATATAGTCCAGACCACAAACGAAACCGATTTATTCGGCGTAGGCGGCGAAAGTCGAAGTGGTAAGAAAATCCTTGCCCGTAAGGGAGTGCCAGTTCAAGTCTGGCTGGGGGCACCAAACTTTTTTCGGAGGGGATTTGTATTGATAAACCAAAGCTTGCTGATCACTACTTTGGTTGTTCTATCGAGTCTCTGCTCTGCTGCCACCGCTTCCTCTCAAAAAATTTCGTTTAAAGAAGCAATTCAGATCGCAATTGATAAATCGCCTTCGCTCAGTACCTCACGAGTGGAGGTCGACCTGCGTGATCTCGAATACTCGAACTCATATTCTACATTCTTGCCGTCGCTGGATTTCAACACAACGCACGGCTTACGCGATAGTCGCCCGTCGATTTACAGCAATATATACGGCAGCGAACTGAATCTGCAATTGACCGAAAACCTTTACGACAACGGCATCAGCTTTACGAAGTATCAATCCGCAAAAATTCAGAAAGACATTGCCGATCTTAATTTTCGTAACGAACGAGACAAAATCGTTCTCGACGTCGGTGCCGAGTACATGCGCTACTCGTTGGCTAAGAGTTTGGCCGAGGTTCAAGAGCAGCAGTTCAATACCATCAACAAACAGTACAAGGCTGTCTCGAACCAATATCAACAAGGCGTAAAAACTCGTCGTGATTATTTGCGCTTCAAAACCGAATTGCGGCGCGCCGAAATCGATCTTCAAACTTCGCAGATAACGACCGAAAAATCCCGAGTCGAGTTGATGCGGCTTTTGGGATTCGAGATGAATAGCCAGACTGAGCCGTTCGACTTCATTCCAATCGAAATCCAGATGGATTCAGTTGCGACTGTTCCTACCGTGGCTCCTGAATTATCGCAGCACTTTCAGTATCGTATCGCAGACCTTCAGAAAAAGGTTTATGAGAACGACGTTTATATCGTTAAGCGTTCTTACTGGCCCGAATTATTTCTGACTGCCGGAGCCACCTACCACACTGGCGACTATTTAGCGGACAACATTGGGCTCACGCAAAATGAGACCACGAGTTGGAATGCGTTATTGACCTTAAAGTTCAATCTTTGGGACTGGGGAATCCGCAGAAGAAATATCTCAATTGCCGAAGTTCGCAAGACCCAGGCTGAAAACACAATAGCCGCAGGCCTAAATACATTTTCTTCCGACAATAGAAAACTCATGCTCGACCTTCAGCAAAGCTCCAAAAACTTTTCGCTGGCGCGTGAGCTACTCGATTTAGAAACCACAACCTATAATTCTTTAGACTCCGAATACCGTAATGGTCGCGTTTCGTATTTGGATATTATCGTCGCGCTCCGTGATCTATTGAGCGCGAAAGTTCAGATGTACACGTCCTACTATGATCTGAGAGGGCAGCTATTGAAGTATCGCTATCATGAAGGGAAGCTCTATGAATCTATCAACGAAAAATAAGCGGAACTTCTTGATCGCTTTTGCAGTGGTTTTGGTCCTCGCAATTGGTTTGTACCTGAAGTTAAAAGACTCCAACTCAAGCTCTGCCGAAAGAATCGGAAAAGTAGTACGCGAGGATTTGGTTCAGCGCGTGACAATTGCAGGAACGGTGGAGCCTGTTCGCACGACTATTGTCGCTGCCCCTTACGATGGTTATGTAAAAAAACTTTTCGTTAAGCAGGGACAAAAGGTACAGGCTGGAGATCCCATCCTAAGCATCGCTCAATCGCTCCAAGCAGCGGAGAATGTTTTCCCAATTCGTGCTCCATTTACCGGAACAGTCACGCAACTGATAAAAAATGAGGGGCAATTCGCAAAACAGAATGACCCCAAAGAATACATTATGCGCATCGATGATCTTACGAAAATGTATGTTAATGCGAATGCGCCTGAAATTGACGTCGTGAAGATCAAACCGGAGTTTGAAGCGGTGATCAAAGTTTCCGCGATTCTTTCTCGAAACTACAAGGGAATCGTCAGGGATATTTCTCAGGCGGCTACGCAAAAGGAGCAATGGGGTGGCCGCTCGCAGGTCGAGTATGTCGTGAAAATTGAAGTCACCGATGCGGATACCCAGCTCAAGCCTGGAATGAGTGCGGTCGTCGATATTATCACCAACAAAAAGGATGCCGTCCTCACCCTTGGTCATGAGTTCATTCAAAAGGAAAACGACAACTACTTTGTTATTTTAAAAGACGGCTCCAAAAAGAATATCAAGGTCGGTCTGCAAAATGAGACCGCGTTTGAAATCACCGAAGGTCTGTCCGAAGGACAGGAAATCCAACAGGTGGATTTCCTGAAGCTGATCGAGAAGCAATAAATGAGTCTGATCAGTCTTAAGAACCTTAATTTTTCTTATAAGACGGCATCGGGCGAGATGGTGCCAGTCTTGAGAAACTTGAACCTCGATATCGAGGCTGGCGAACTTATCGCCATTCAAGGACCATCTGGATCAGGGAAATCGACTCTCCTCTACATTATCGGATGCCTTCTTAGCTCGTATTCGGGACAAGTTAAAATTTCTGGTCAAGACGTTTCAAAGTTGAATGACGAACAGTTGGCAATTCTCCGCAATCGGCATATCGGATTTGTTTTCCAGCAATTCCATCTGCTTTCAAAAGCCACGGTGATTGAAAATATTCTTTTGCCAAGCAAGTACCCCTCGGAAATCCCAACTCACAAAGATGCTAATCACCGTGCGGCGAAATTGGTCGAGGATTTAGGCTTACACGGCAGGACTCATCACTATCCCAATCAACTTTCTGGTGGCCAGCAACAACGGGTTTCAATAGCTCGTGCTCTACTAAACGATACACAGATAATTTTAGCTGACGAGCCGACCGGCAGTTTAGATACAAACAATTCAAAGCAGATCATGGAGCTTTTAAAAGCCGCGAATCGATCTGGCCGAACGGTCATCATCATTACTCACGATCCAGAAATCGCCCAGCAATGCAACAAGGTCGTTCACTTCCGCGACGGCGAAATCAAGGAAGTCGTCGAAAATAAAAAGCCGCAACAGCACATCGACTCCGAAGACGCTGCCGTAGAGATTTCTTCTTACAAAAAAATAGAGCCACCGAAAGGTCGTATCGCTATCTTAAATCGATATTTCCATGTTGGCAGAACGCTTTTCCCGCTCGCTTTTCAAAGTTTACGTCAGAACCGAACCCGTTCGATGCTGACGATGCTTGGAATAGTGATTGGTGTGGCTGCGGTTTTATCGATGATTACTATCGGATCGTTTACCAAAAGAAAAATTTTGGACTCTTACGCCGAAATGGGCGTAAACACCGTCGTTTTTTACGGCTATCCGAATTGGGAATTGAAAGCCACCGATCAAGTATCCGCAGTATTTCAGAGCTTTGATTGGGATCGAGATTTAATGCCGATTAAGAAAGTTTTCCCGGAAGTGATTCGCATCTCTCCGAGTCTTTATTCGTGGGATAACAAAGTCAGCTACGGCGGTAAAATTGTCGACAATGATGTTAGAGCCTTCGGCGTTTCTTCAGATGGTCTTAGCATGGCAAATAGAGAGGTCATCTTAGGCAATAACTTTAGTCCGTTCCATGTCGAGTATCGCAGCGCGGTTTGCGTGATTGGCTACGATATTTATCAACGACTATTTACGAATATGTCGCCTCTCGGGCAGATCATTTCTGTTAGTCAGCGAGAATCATCATTCGGCTGTCGCGTGATCGGCGTACTGGCCTCGCAGACGAGCAACAAAGAATGGAACAAGCCGAACCTGCAGGTTTATTTACCTTACACGTTCTTCCAAGGCACAAGCGATCCGTGGAACTCCAGAATCCGCGAAGTTTTACTTCAAGTTCAACAAGGAGCTGACGTTGAACAGGTCGGCAAAAAGGTAAAAGCTTTTTTCGATATGAAGTATGGCAAGTCGGCCAGGTTCGTAGTTGGTTCCGACAGTGTGCTGATCGCGCAAATGAATAAGTTTTTGAGCTTGTTCACTATACTACTCGCCGCGATTGCTTTGGTTTCGCTTGGCGTAGGTGGGATCGGGATTACGAATATGATGCTGGTTTCAGTATCCGAAAGATTTAAGGAGATCGGTATTCGTAAAGCTTTCGGCGCGACCAATTTTAGCATCCGAGTTCAGTATTTAGTCGAATCGATTTTAATCTGTAGCATCGCGGGGGCAATCGGCCTGGTGCTCGGATTTATTTTATATCAAGGCGCGATCTATGGTGCCACTAAGCTGGTTACTAAGCTCGCCTTTGAATGGACCGTCGATTTTTCAGCCCTTCTCTTGTCGGTCGTTTCTATTTTTGTCGTCGGAGTTTTGAGCGGCCTCACCCCAGCGTTAAAGGCCGAAAAACTCCAGGTGATCGAGGCGCTCAGGAGCGAATAGCTGAACTTCATCCAATTGAAGATTTATTAACGCTTCCGACGCTTTCTAGTCGTTCGCTTGCTCTTTGATTTTTTCCGACGCTGTGGATTTTTAGATAGCTCTTTTTGAGAAGAATCAGGAACAGCCCGGCCACCCATCGGAACGGTCGAGAGAACATTTGCCAGCGCGCCACTAAGATTCGGTGCAATCATTTGTGCTGCGTGTATCTTCATCGATTCGCCGACGAAATGGCCCACCTGAAACTCGATATCCAAAAGTTCCTGGATCAGTTGCGAAGTAGGCTTGCGGATATTTTTTAATACTTTCAAGGCGAGGCCACTCGCCAGCATCGTGTTGGTCAGGCGCTCTTGGATCTGCTCAAGCGTAAGAGAATCCGACCGGACTATTTCTTTGGATTTTTTTGTCGCCTTCGCTTTCTTTCGTTTAATCGTCGCCATCTAAGCTCCCTTTTTTGCGGCTTGAATTTCTTGAGCCTCAATATCGCGGGCCACTTGCATAACGTCGTGGCGAATGCCCTTGAGAATGAGGCCCAAGCCGTACCAGAGATCAAGTTCGTCCAGCTCCATCAGTTGATCGTCTTGCTGGTTTTCGAGAAGGTGCTCCAATGATTTTAATTTGAAGCAACACTCTCGGAGTTTCACATAATCGAGTTCTTTTCGTTTTCGCATATCGTGACCAACCTTAGTGGTAGTACACGATGGCCGAATTAGCTTTGATCGTGATGAATCCGTTTGTTGTGCCGATTGGAGAGCTTGCTGAAAACTCGACCGCGTCCGACCGGAAATTATAAATACTTAAGCTGTTCATATAAAATGGGTACTCCCAATAGCTACCGATGGCGGCGGTCGCGGCCATCGAAACCAGCGATAAATTGGTGTTGTCTAAGTTGCTGACGTTGAATAGTCCCAACGTCGTGGCAACTTCGGCTGGATCGGCGCTGATGATATTGTTTCCCGCAGAGAGATCCGCGCTCGGCATTGATCCCGAAAGTCGTTGCAGGGTTGAATAAAACACTCCGCCCGCATTTGCGCAGTTTGTGGACGTCGACACATCCGGATTATTCGCCGGGGTCCATACTCCGCTCGCGCTCGTGCAGGCGCCATTCGTCGTGATTTTGCAGGTCACCTGAACCGATCCCCCTGCCGCTACGCATGCCGCATCTGCCGACGAGCTACCGCTTGTCGCAAGAGCAAAGCTTTTGCCTCCGACGTTACACACCACCGAGGCAGTGCCCGCACTACAAGTCGCCGAGCTGGTTTGGTTGCTCGGAGTTCCGTCGACGCTGCAACTCGCAGCTGTCCCGATGGTTGAGGTGCTAAAGCAGACGTTATTTGTCGATCCGTATGTAAGGCTACTAAACGTAGCACTTCCAGCAGGGCCGGTGCTTCCGCCGCCATTACCATTTCCGCCACCACCGCTACCGCAAGCGGTGAGTATCGTCAGCATTCCGATTACCATCATTGTTTTGTTTGTCGTTTTCATTTTCTTATCCTCCACTTTTGTTTCCGCCGTTGTTTTTTGGGGACACTCGGCGGATTGATATTTCATAAAGGCCGGTATGGATCTCGGTCTTGGAAATGAGGCTCTCCAAGTTGATGTGACTTTCCTCGCCGAACAGCAGGAAATTCACAGTCACGCCGAAAAACTGAGCCAACGCTTTAATGTGTTCGGGATTTCTTGGAAGTCGGCCAGAAAGTCCAACCCACTCGTGAACGGTTTTGGAGGAAATAGAAATACGGCGTGCCAGTTCGTTGACCGCGATGCCGCGCTCTTTGCAGAGCTTTTCTAATCTTTGTCCAAACTCGTTCTTTTTTCCCATCGTCCCTTATTCCACATTTATTTTATCGGTATTGTTTGGGCTTACTTAGTCCAAACCCGATAACTCAGTCGTCCATTCCCAAGTATTCGGGCAAAGCGCCTGATTACTCAGGTAGTCCCTTTTAAAGTCCCGCCTTATTGAGGTGGGTTTTATGGGGAACTGATTCAATTTTCGCTCGACTCGGCGTGTTGATCCACTAAAAAGTAGTGCTTTATAAAGCATCGACCTAAAATGATATGGATTATAAAGGCTTGTGGCGTTATTATTGAGATAAAGGGGTTGTTATGGCTAAAAAAGCGACTGCGAAATATAAGAGCTTTAAGGAAAAAGAATTAGAGCGACAAAAACAACTTAAAGAGTTTTGTAAGCGGCACAAAAGAGAAGTTCCTCGCTTGATCATTCAGGAGGTCATGGAGAAAAAGAATTTTTCCCACAGTGATTTATCAATCGCATTGGGCATTAAGAATCCAAGCAACATTCAACGGATCAAGACCAGCCAAGGCTTGTCGTTTGAAACTATCGTAAAAATTGCGGTCGCTATGGGCGTAAAGGTTAAAGACCTGATCGAAGAATAACACCGCAACCAATTGTCTAACCTCTGACCGATTCAACTTTTGACCTCGGCTCGTTCCGGTCGGCTCCCCCAAGGAGCCAAAAACGGAACGGTGACGAGTTTTCTATTTTATTTCTTTTGTCCCGACCTATGGTCGGACAACTCTTTATTTTCTGATCTAAATCTATTTGGATAGATTTATCCTCCTACCCCGGGGACCGTCGCCCCTGGGTTTACTACTTCAGCGGTAAAAGCCGTGTACGGCCTTTTTAGGGCCACCCCGGGGTCGACGGCATACGCGTTCGCAAAATCCATTTAAACAAGCAGGAAGGGATTTTATGAACGAAATAGACGCCACCAAAACGGCACGCGACCTAATTATTTTCTATACGCCAATCTACAAAATACCCCTACGGACGAAGGTCTTAGGCGCGGTTGAACGCGGACTAGTCGCCTTGTTTGCGACCTACGACGACCATGGGTGTTTTTGGACGCAAAGCGAGCTTGCGAAACAATTTGAATGTGGGCCTCGTCAACTACGGCGCGCACTACTGCGGCTTCAATTTGTGAAAATGATCGCGGTTAAACAAGGCGCACGCAAACCAAACTCTCCGCGCCGCGAACCGAATAAATACACATTTATAACCGATCCGTATCGATGGCGGCTGACCAAAGACATACAAACAAAAATCATCGGCGAAACAATAAAAATGGGAAAAGAGCCGAAGGCATTTGTGCACGAGCCTTTTAATGATGCCCTCGATCTTGAGATCAATTTTCTAAAAGAATATCCGCGCGCCGCAAACAAGAAAAAAGGCCGAAAGAAAAAGTCGACCGAAAAAATTAACAAACCCGTCGTCGTCACTCCGGTGCCGCCGCCAAAAATCAAAAACTTGTGGCGCCAAAAAATTGCGGAGATTTTTTCGGATGAGATGAGTTTTGCGCGCCTTGCTCGGATCTACCGACAAAACTATGAAGCGGTCGAGCTTGCACGAAACGCAATCGACCACGGCTTTTCGGATGATGAAAAAGAATACTACGAAAAGCTCCACCATATTTTTATGGAGCGAAATAGAACGGCGACCGCCGACGAAATGAAAAGCGCCAACGCTGTTAAAAATTGGGACTCGCTCGGGCTGTCGGAGGAGACTGTTTTAGAAATGCTCGAAAAATTGGAACAACAAAACAAAGGGGGAAATAATGAAACTGGCATATAAAGACTCGGACCTGTATCAGACAAACGAAAAAACATGGGGCCAGCTCCAACGGTCGCGGAAAAAATATGTCGCAACTTTTTCTGACCTAACTTTTTTAGAGGTTAATCGCCGCCGCGCAGACGGTCTTTTAAAAAAATACGTTTGGGTATTCTACAACGGGAAAAACATCACGCCACTCGTCGGTCTATTTTTAAAATCAAGAACCAGTCGGTCACAAAAATTTTGCGGCGCCCTTACCGGCGGCGGTTACGGTTTGCGGCACGCCGATATATTGATCGATGCTTTGGAGCGCAATGGCTACGTCTACTTTGAAAGTATGCTGTTGAGTTTGGTCACGAACGGAATTGTTCGGATAGAAAAATAAAAAACATGGAGGGGTTCGATCCCGATCCGCTAAAGAAAGGGAAACGGACGGAGACCTAATTACGGTCGCTCGTTTTCGTCAGCGCGTTTCTTTTTCTTATTGTCGCGGTCGGCGGATTCAGATCCGACGATTCCGCCAAAAATAAAAGCTACGATTAACCAATACCAGGCGATCATAATCCCCCCATGCTCTAATTTTAAATGGATCTCATTTGGACCTACGGCCAGTAGACATCGATGAGGCCGCAAAGCAACCACAATAGGCCCGACACCGAGAGCATAGCCAAAGCTGGCGACCCACCCCCAAGCCAGAGCCAGAAAAGCCCACCAAGAGCGGTTACGGCGATATAATCGCCCAACACCTCAAGAACCACGGTCTTCATTTTTCGCGGTCGGCCCACCGTCGGGTATTTCTTTTTCATACCTGTTAAATGGAAACAGGCAGATCCATTTAGCAGGTATGGAGGCAATTTTATGGAAATCGAGCATCTAACAATTTTTATGCTGAATCGGAACGCCCTCAGCGATGTCGCGCTTCGGGTTCTTCTCTATATTCAAATCGCGCACAAGTTCGGCGGTAACGCGGAAAAACGAATCGTCTACATTAGTCGTCGTCGTATTTGTAAAAGGCTTTCGATCTCAATCGGTGCTTGCCGTTCGGCGGTCAAGCAGCTTGTGGATTTTGGATATATCCAGCTGACGGATTCAAAAGGAAATCCGGTCTCTGATTCTTCCAATTGGATGGTTCTAAATCCAAAAGAAAAACTGAACCACGAAAAAATTAGGAGTGTGATCACCTTGATTAACAAGGTGATCACAACAGCAGATAGGGGATCATCGGATGATCCGGGATCTGAGGGATTATTCGATAATATTATGGAGGAGTAGATACATAAGTATATCCAGAATAATTATTCTGGATCGATGAATGGCGCACGGGTCAACAAGTGACCGTGGAGCATTGAGAGATCCATTTAGTATTCAGAGTCACGGCTGATCGGTTTCGGTCGATGATTTTTAAAAACAAAAAAGGAGCGTTTTTATGAGCTTAAAAGAAAAGATTAACTATTATCCGTTCGTTGAACTACCTGATCCGAAGATTCGGTACCTGATTAGAAACTCGGAAAAAGAACCCATCGCGGTGCTTTGGTTCGATAACGATGGGACGCCTAAAATCCGGTACCTCAAGCCAGTGACGCCGGATCTTGAGATACCCATTTTAGATTTTATGAACGAAAAGCAGCGGCTTTTGTTCGGGCGATAACCCTGTCGACGTTAGCTCGCAAGATGCTCTTTTTCTTCTTTGGCGCCTACCGCGAGGAAGCACCAGTTCACAAACTCGTCGTCAACCTCACGCATGACGACCGGGAGAAATGGCATCTCGATCCATTGCTTTTCTTTGGCTTCCGACCATTGGCCTGTCGTCCGTTGATGATGGCGCCAGACCGCCATATTTGTTAGAAAACTGCGTGCGAGTTGGTAATCGTCCTTAGCATCTTGCGGTAGGAGATGCTGGTAACGATGAGGAAATAGCTCCTTCGCTGCAGCTTTGATTTTTTCAATGTTCGGTTTTCTCGGAAACAACTCCTTGACGTGGAAATCGTGCCTCATCGGGTTGTAACCGTTCTTTTTAATGTCTAGTGCGCGGTAGCGCGTTTCAATTTCGTGGTCCGAGAGATGGACGTAATGAATATGCGGCTTAATCCAGCTCTTCATCGCAAAACCGATGTGCTTGATTAACCCGACAACCAAAAAGGTCACGCCGACCGTCACCTTTATCAACATCCATGCTCCGCAGACCATCGGAACTCCAACCAACAACAAGCCAGGAATGGCAATAAGTAATGCCGCTATCATAAGACCTCCGTTTCAAGCGCAGGCGATGGAGCCGAAACTCACAAGCGCCCATAAATCAATTTTTGCTCGATTCAATCCATTAGTCCATTAAAAAGTAGTGCCTTATAAAGCATCGACTTAAAATGATATAGGATATAAGGGCATGTAAAGCTAAAGGGCCGCTTTAAAGCTGGCATAGAAATTGGCGGGAAATTGAATCAAGTGGCCGAAATACAAAAAGAGCGACCCATAAAGGTCGCTCTTTTTGTTCGTATTCATTTGCGTGTGGAACCTTACGGGCGCCCGCAACGTCACCGAAACTTATGATTTGTTGCGCTTAAGAAGTGGGTCGTTTCTTTTCGCGCGCACGTTGAACTTCCCATATTTCACGAGCAAGTTTGTATATTTCTTTGTTCCATTTTTAGTTGCCGCAGGGTTTGGCATTTTATCGGGTAATTTGTGGTTGCCAGTCAGGGCCGTAAGAGCCAGATATTCATTTCCGCAATCCATTGCTTGTTCTTCAAACCGACTTCTTGACCGAATAATTGTGCCTGAATTGTATCGCGCAAAGAACGAAAGCTGAGCAATCAAATACTGATAAATCTGTCCAACCATTGCCTCACTTTCGTTCGGATATAGTTTACGCAGGTGCTGGAGCGTATTTTGGACCTCAAATATGGGATGAGGAAAGTCGGACCAATCCATCTCAATTTTCCAATCTACGAAATGCCACGTGCAATCGTCGTGTCTGCAGTTTTTTACTTCGCATCGTCCATCCTCTTTTTCATTTAAGAAAATTGTGTCGTCCTCTGAATTATAAAATAGCTGGATTCTTTTAATGCCTTCGTAATGCATATAAAGTTCTTTAATGAACCGTATTGGCGGACGACTTTTTGTTGCGACGTAGTAGCGGAGAAATAGACCATCCTCTTCCATGCATCCCGCCGTATCATCGCTTTCATCAAACGGAAAAGATTCGGAACCATCCCAGAAAATATCCTTGAATAGCTCTAACTCTTTTTCGTCTTTAATGACTTGCGATGGAATTGGAAAAACGACGCTAAAATCCAGAAGCTAATTTTTTCCAATTTCAGTATTGGTCAGATTTTTAAAATTATTCTTGTGTGTTTCGTTGGAAAAATCGATTTCGATTCGGCTGTAATAAATAGTAGACATATATATTCCTTTTGTTTTTTAGTTAAAAAATTGACGGGTCTTGCGCATTCGCAAGACCCGTCTGGATGGTTACTTAAAGACCGCAAGCCTTTGCAGAATTGCGCGCATTCTTTCGGTCAGCTTGGCGTGCCGTTCGTGGTCTTTAGCGGATGGCTTTTTGCTCTTGATGATTTTCTTACTCAAGGCAATCAGTTCCGCTTTCACGCTCTCAAGTTCCATTTGTAGAGAAATAAAAACGGCGTCACCTGATTTGTAGTCACGGGCTAATTTCTTGGTGCGGTTAATTCGTTCGTCCGCCATTCCAAAGTAGTGCTTATCAGCGTCCATTCCGATAAAACTACGTCCGTCCAACGCGCACGCTACGCCGGTGGAGCCGGAACCCATGAACGGGTCAATCACCACTTGGGCCGGGCCGCTCACCATTCTCACTAAATGTTGCATTAGGCGAATTGGCTTGACGGTCAGGTGGAAGTTCTTGCCCTTGAGTTCCGTGCTCTTTACCTTTTCTGATTTTTTACGCGAAAAAGAGTCCTTTTTCTTTTTCGTAGGTTTGTATTTATCCAAACCAAAATCACGGTCAGAATCTCTTGGCTTTTCGTATTGGAGAAACGGACTCAACATTTCATCCAAAGACATAAACGGTGCGGACAAGTAGTTCGCACTATTTTTTCCTACGGCGTGTAGCACCGCCGCCGAACCGTCCGTGATGATGTTCGTTGGGTAGCCGTCTTTGCCGTCAGCGCGCTGAACTCTAATGGCACCAATGTTCAATGCGCCGGTTCCGTATTTCGCAACATTGGCACCAATGGTTTTTTCGGTCATTGGTTTTTGCGCAAGGATAATGTGTTCCGTTGCCGTTCGTAAGTCCGGTGCGTGGTCCATATATTGAGCCGAAAGCTTTTTAGAAAACTTTTGGCTCTTGGACGTTTTCATGTGCTTACCCACGTAGCCGCCTTTTTGCACGCCGCTTGAGTAAGTCCAAAAAAGAGTGTCCTTGATATGGAGTCCGGCTACTTGCATTCCAAGCACCATCAAGTGCGCATTTTTATTCGGCGCAAACGAAACAACATGCGCGCCGGGTTTTAGAACTCTCATGAGTTCCTTAAAAAATTGCGGACCCGTGATGGTGTTGTCCCATTTTGCTTTATTGTAGCCACGCTTTCCAACTTGCACGTACTCTTGACCGTTCAAGTAGCATTGCATGAGTTTATCAATCTCTACCTTTTTATCGGTCAGTAGATACGGACCATCAAAGACGGCGGCGTCCACTGATTCGTCAGGCAATCCTGATAAGAGCTTTTGCCATTTTCCGTTCAAGAGCTTGATGGTTGTTTTTTTCGGGAACGAATAGGTCTTGGATTTCGGTTTAGGGGATTTCATTGCGCACCCCCTTTGCGAACTTTCACGGTAACGGCATTTTTGTTCGCTACTTGCGTAAGATTTTTCTCAATCCAAACGACCATTTCTTTTAGGAGCGCGCGTGAACCCTTATCCATTCCGCCTTTTTTGTTTGCGGCCTTGAATGAATGGAACGCCACTTTTAGTTCGGCGGTGGCGGTAGTTTTTCGTTCAGCCGCCGTGGCGAAAGTGCGCTTGCTTTTTTCGCTTTTCGGGTAGGCCAAGACGAAGTTTTTCTTCGTGTGCTTGGGGGCACGCTTTTTCGGATTATTTTTACGCGTGAGTGCCTTGATTTCGCGGTAGCTCAATTTCTTGAGCTTTGCTTTCGGGTGTGCGGCAAGGAATTGCTCAAGCGCGTTTTCGTTTAAACGCGCAATTTCAACGGACGCCGAAATTGGTAAGCCCAACGCAATGACCGCTTTGTTTTTGGCCACGGTAATGTATTCAGCCGCGCGCGGTGGCATGATGCCGAATTGTTTTTGGACCAATTCGTTAAATGCCTTGCGTGCTTTTTCGTCCACGTCGCGCTTATATTTTTTGTGCGCACTGATTTCGATAACGCCCAAAAGCTTATGAAGCCCTTTGGCTAAACGTGCGTCTTGCTTTGCTTGAGAATTGAGAATGCTCTCAATCAAGTCCAAGCGGCGCTGATAATTCTTAATCAGCGGTGCCGCTAAAAGTTCGTGGTCGAACTTTGTGGCCTTTACGGGCGCCCGTAAGAATGGGTTGTTGTTTTTAGTTTGAGCCGACTTTTTTGACCCCTGGCTCTTAGGATCTTGGTTATGCTTACGCATAGGTTCCTACTTTCTGGCCAGCGGTTGGTTAAACTCCGTGGCCAGAAGCAGAAAACGACTGTTGATGTTGCGCTTAGTGCTGCAGCGATGCTGCACGCGTAGGAAAGAGGGTAAAGCTCGCCCTCAAGCACGCGAAATTTAAATCATTTCGGTGCTTCTCAATTTGAGACTGGATGGAATTTGATGGGGATTATCGTGCGCGTTTCGTAGGAGATTTTGAGCCTGATTTATCGGCCCTCGGAGAAACGCGGAGAGTTCTTTTGTTTTTTCCAACAGCGTCTTTTTCGGATTTCGCCACTGGTTTAGATTTTTCGTTTTTTGATCCGCTCTTTTTCTTCAGCGATTTTTGATCGTACTCAAGATTTAGCGCGTAGTAGATTTTGTCCTCGCGGTCAGCACCTTCATCTTTGAATCCATAAACGAATCCTTCGCTCCACGCAGGATGGCGACTAAACACAGAACTTTCAATTCGCCACGTTTCGCCTTTTTTCTTGGAGTAAAGTTTGGCAA
The DNA here is from genome assembly GCA_039810425.1 of Pseudobdellovibrionaceae bacterium. Classification (GTDB taxonomy): domain Bacteria; phylum Bdellovibrionota; class Bdellovibrionia; order Bdellovibrionales; family Bdellovibrionaceae; genus JACMRP01. The sequence goes on from JBDHWW010000028.1 coordinate 35,154, forward strand.
GCGCATCTTCTCGTTCTTTACCTTCGGGGTAGATGGCGCGAATGATGGTTTCTTTATCAACACCGCCATTGCCAGTATTGCTTTGGCTGGCTTCATAGAGAAGGCGAATAGTGGCTCGTTGTGGTCCTTTTTTGAATTCGAGAATTTTTCGATTTTCGTTTTTGGGATGATAAGCGGCACAGCCTTCCTCCATCAGATACTGACCGAAGATGCGCTTTCGCGTGTGGTCACGACTGCGAACCTGATGGGGATCGACGAAATATCCCTTTCGCCCCGAAAGTCTTTCGATGGCGCGCATATCTTCCAGTGCGTCGGCTAATTGTTTACGCCGTGCTTCGGAGGCTTGGTGTGCCGTCAGGATTCGCTCCCTCGCTGCGGATTCAATTTCTCGTCCGCGTTCGCGCGCGATGGCATAATTGAGAATTGTTTGATCAAGGTCAACGCCGGTTCCGCCCATGAAATACAAAGCTTGATAGTAGGTGCAAGAAGGTATTTTAAAAAGCTGAAGGTCATCATCGAAAATCTCACCGAAGAGAGGGTCAAGACTTTCTCGGACCTCGTTCATTGTGTGGCCACCAATATCTTGCGCAAATAAACTGAGGTTTCTAAAAATATCCAGACAAGGACTTGAATATGTCCATGAAAACTTCTTGGATTTTTCTAAAGGCGGTCCAAAATAGTCGAGGCTTTTTCCTGCAAGGACATTGAGTTGATCAGGACTAAATTGCTCGACGAGCAGTATCCATAAATCATCCAGGAAGTTTTGTTCTAAGGTCGCATTTCGGCTTGATGCTCGTTTGCTAATTGCAGTCGTAAAAAGCGCATAACCTTTTTTGATAAAGCTAAAAATACTCTCGCGCAGTTCAGTTTCTTTTCGCTGAAACGGGGCACTCATTTTTAGTTCGTGGATTTTTTCTTCAAGTTCCGCGTCGTTGGATAAAATCCGAAGATCCGAAACAAAACCGCCATCACGTTCTCGGGCGGCATACCAAAGTTTTCGACCAAGGCTCGTGTTCTTTATCTCTTTTAGACGATCAATCACAGGGCGAACCTCCAGCCCGTCGGCACCAACCTCAATGGGTGGTGCCGTAATTGTTCCTGTCGTTTTCGACGGCGCAGAAAAAATTGAATCAATGGCCGCGTCCATCGCTTGAGCAGGGATGCGAGTCCCTTTGGGCACCGATTTTAATTCACCTAAAATCAGTTGAACGGAGGAAAGTGCCGGACGCTTGATAACATCCGGCGCGACAGCCATTTCCTTGTCGAGCGGAACGGGTTTGGGCTCGGGACCACCGAAGGTGTGACAAAGCCATTCGCTCTCGGGAAATGGTTTAGTCATGTGCCCGTTGCGGAGAAAATCTTCTCGCTCAGAATCAAGGTAGCTACCGAACTTTGAGAGGATGCTTTCATTTCCAGACGCGTATTCTAATTCACTTAAGCGTTGCAGCGGCAGAGGAGAACGGAGAATAGACCTGAAATCATCCTCTCTCCATTGCAGCACGTTCAGCCGTTCGGTTTGGATGGCTCCATCTTTATCGGAAAAAATCTCAATCACATCATCGGGATAAGTTGATTCCAAAGCCTCAAGTAGGTTCGGACGAAACCATTGCAGCAGTTCCGCGCCGTCGCAAACGCGGTCGGATTCCGATTCCCATATCGGTTCCAGCGGAATCGTAGCGATGAGGACTTGCTCAACCCAATCCGCATCCATTTCGTAATGTTCAGCTAATTCCTTCGCCCAGGCGTGAAGCACAATCGCTTCCGCATCCGTAGGCTTACGGTCGCCGTAAAGCCATCTCTTTTTTCCCATTCCATTCAAGTCTAACGGACTTTCTTAAATCGGGCAAAGACCTCTAACCACTGGGGTTTTTCGTCCAGTTCATTGCAGCATCGGTGCAGCACGAGCCGCACCATCAAGCTTCATATTCTAACCCCATAACAGCCGCCGGACTCCGGCGGTCCCGCCCAAACCGTGAACCCAAAACCAAACCTCCGCTATCGGCGTTTTTCGCCGCAGCGCCCCCTTTTTGCCCAATTCAAAAATGGTAGACGCACGGGACTTTAAGATGAACGACGAAAGAGATCGTTCTAATTTGAGCCTTACTAGGGAAACTTAGTAAGTGGATTTGGGGATACCGGTGAAACCTTTCAACTGGCAACACCGTGGGAACATCAGACCGCAAGGCAGGATGGACGCCGTAGAGACTAGATACCCAAACACCTAAGACGAAAGTTATGGTGAAGATATAGTCCAGACCACGAACGCTGATAAAGCGGCGATGAAAATCGAAGTGGTAAGAAAATCCTGGGCTTCCTTTACAGGGGCGTGCCGGTTCAATTCCGGCCTCGAGCACCAATTCCAACAGTACTCGAACCCACACGGGTTGAGCTGTTGAGACAGAAAAGCTGACTTTCGAGTCAGCTTTTTTTATGCCCAAAATCTGCCGCCACTGTGGCGGCGGTTGGGGTTCCTTCGGTTCCGGTGGCTTTCAAAGGTTCTTTTACCGGCGCAGACAAGTGGCTCTTGGTCAGGATTACGCGCAAAAAAAGCCGGAAACTTTCGTCGCCAGCTTTATCAGTAAAATCTTAAAGAGCCATCAACCAAGACTGAAGTGGTATGGTAGCTCTAATTCTCCTCTAAAAAGTTGGTATTATTGCAATTGCTGCAAGATAACACTAATATTGGTTGCAAGTTTGTTTGTGTCATCAACGATGACAGTTTGCTTTCCTTCGCTTAAACTATTCAAACCTTTTATGTCAGTGGCCAGTTGTTGTGCTTGGTCGTGGTCTTTGATATTCTTGTAGTTTACAAATGCAACTAGCCCTGCAACAGCTACTACTGGCACTGCCGCTCCGCCAGTACCGATAATTACACCGGCCATCGCAATGAAATTATAAGTCACCCATAAACCCGCATTCGTCTGTGTGCGACGAGCGTCATCGTTAGCAATTCTCTGAATATCTTCGATTCTATAGCTCTCACGATTACCTAGAGCGAGTTCGGCGATTTGATTTGTAAAATTCCATCAGTTATCCACAGATTTCCGATATTTTCAGTTGAGGCGTTGTGGATAACTGGTTCGGTCGTCAGTTACCGCGCCCAATGCGCCAGCCATCATGCCATCTGAAGTTGTTGATCGTTCAATATTCTCAAGGCCTTTGTCAGATTGAAGCCCAAAAACGAGCGATGGCCAGACATCTCCATTGCCAGTGTGGATTTCACATTGGGTTGCCCTCTAAGTCACTATGGTCGAAGCACGCACTAATCCATTGAACAACCAGCGGAGCTGTCCTTACTCGACGAA
>JBDHWW010000029.1:0-37287 GCA_039810425.1 Pseudobdellovibrionaceae bacterium
GTCCGTCTTTGCCCATCTCCTCAGACTACAATTTTTCTGGGAAAAATGCAAACTATGTATTGCTCTGGTTAATAATATCCACGGGAACGCCGCTAAAACAGCTCCCGGTGACGACGACAGTATTCGTCGCAACCGTGTCGATGGTTGGGTAAAGAATGACAGGACCATCATTCACACCAAACTTCGCTGAGGTGTCTGGGGCTTTACAGGCCACGTCCTGGCCAAGAAAGGTGAGTTTTGAGCACGCCGTTGTCGTCATCAAAGCGGTGAAGCCAAATAGCAGCGTGAGTGTTTTAATTTGAACCATGAACGTCCCCCGTAGACCTCGTCAAACCTTAACGTTGCAAAGACAGGTCCATCCGGGAGACCCGGTGTCAACAGATCAAGCCTTGGGAAACACTTGGCATTCTCATTGTGAAATTTTTGTTTTTTTGCGCAAACAATGACGATCGATAAGATTGAAACACTTTCACTGATCTTCGTTATGTTCCTCGCAAATTCGAGCAAGGGCTTTGCTCTTTCAATGCGATCAGGGGCGCTCCCGCAGCACCGAAAATGGAACAATCTAGAACTTACCGCCGGAACTGGGTACGCACCGGCATCAAAGATGCGTTCTCAAAAAACATGTCACAGGAAATTGTCAAAGCCTTGGCGTCGTCAAGAGGGGCCTTTCCGCAAACAAAAAAAACCGGAGCCTCTTCGACTCCGGTTTTGGTGTTATTTCACTCTGTGGTTAGAGGCTGATTATACTTTCATCAAACCCGCGGTCCACTTCTGGATCATGGCCAGAGTTGACTGCTCGGCACCTGCGAACTGAACCCCGTAAGATTGATTCGCTTCGTTCCACACGACTTGACCTGTAACCTCTACGAGGTCCCGGCCATCCGGGCTTGCGATCTTCATAGTGATAATTCCGCCCTTTTCGAGGGCTTCGTCCGCGCTGAACGACGCACCACCGAGGGATATCGTCTTGAGGGAACCGGAAAGCTCGCGGTCTCCGACCATAAGTCTGATGTCGGAATCCATTTTGAAGCGCTCGAACTTACGGCGGCCTGCTGGATCAGCGGCTTTTTGTTTTTCCAGGGCGCGCTGTCTGAGAACAGTCCACACGATCACTGGGATTAAGAACAGGCCCGCCAGCACACCGGCGCCACTGAAGCCGTCCTTATTGTTGCCTGGCCCTTTCAACAACGCCGTTGAAACCATTCCACAACCCGGTTTTGGCGGAGTTGCTTCAGAGGCAAGACCCCGGGCATCGGCTTGATAGACCGGAGAGTAGTCCGGCTGATTTGCCAACACATTTGCTTGGGCCTTTGCTTCAACGATCAAGTTGTAGGAGTTAATACGCGCCGAAGTTGAAACTTTTCCAAGCAAGCTTGAAACCGCAGTCGCCTTCGCCATCATGATGTCTTTAATTTGATAACCCGTGAGATACGGAGCTTCTCGCATGGCAAGAGCCGCCATCCCAGCAACGAACGGCGTCGCCATGCTCGTGCCAGACATAGTGCCCGTGCGATTGTTCGGCAAAGTACTCAAGATCAAAACCCCTGGACTCGCGATTTGCACTGAGCGGGAGCCGAAGTTCGAGAAACTTGCCAAGTAGTCGTAGTCTGTTGTTGCCGCTACTGAAACGTTTGAAGGCACGTCGTAGTTTGCTGGATACATGGAAACCGCGTCGTTGTTTTTACTGTTGTTACCCGCCGCCGTGGCGATGAACATACGGTTTGAGTACGCGAAAGTCAGAGCCTCATGGAGGGCGCGGCTGTAAGACGACCCCCCCCAAGAGTTATTAATCACGCGTGCACCATTATTCACCGCATAGTAAATCGCGCGGATGGCGTTAGATGTTGTCCCTGAGCCGTTCGCATCCAGGAACTTCAAAGGCATAATGCGCATTTTCGCAGTTTCAGTGATGGGATTTGCAAAGATATTAAGACTGGTGCCGACGATGATACCGGCAACGTGGGTCCCGTGGCCGTCGTCATCATAGTAGTCCGGCGTGTTGTTGATAAAGTTCCAGCCGTTGATGTCATCGATATAACCATTATAGTCATCATCGACCCCGTTTACGACTTCGCGGGTATTCACCCATAAGGCGTCGGAACTTGTAAAGACCGGATGGTTCTTATCCAGCCCCGTATCAACGATGGCCACGATCGGACGGTAGGTCGTTGACGTCGACTCAACCGCCCAAGCGTCTGATACTTTGGTCTGCGCGCCGTTCTGCGTATAGGCCGTCGCTGAAGGCGACACCTGATCTAAAGCTTGAACTTCACTGGCTTCATAAACCTTGTCGGGCGCGCCAAGCCCCGCACGGTCGTCAAAGTCTGATTTCTTAAAGACAAAGTTGGGTTCGATGTATTCAACATCCGGATCACTGGATAACTCTTCAATAGAAGTGGTGTCGGCAGAGCCGCCCTTCAACGAGATATGAACCATGTTCATCTGTGGAAAAGAGCCCTTCATATTGATTTTACTCGAGACCTTATTCAGGGCACCCGACGGCGCCGCCATCGGTTTGAACTTTACGATGTACTCCCCCGGCACCGTTTCCGGACCGGAAGATTGGGCATTGGCCATAGAAAGGCCGACAAAAAATGCAAATATCGTTGTAAGCATTGCCGAATGACTATCCACTCATGCTCCCTTGATGATAGGTATTTATCGGACAATGGTCGGGAAGGCTTTAGGCCTCTTTCGCCTCAGACTGGGATGGATGTGGAAATCTCAAAATGTTTACGTATGTTCACACCCATTCGCTTTGGGCTACCAATCAAAATGAGACTCTAATAGAATGGTTTCAATATGAATCACTTCCTCAAAACACTCCGTCAGATCTTCCTTAAGGGTCTTTTCACCTTCTTGCCTATCGCCGTGACGATTTACATCATCTACGCCGGTATTGTGATCATGGAAAGCATGCTGGGAACAACCATCCAGCGCTTCTTCCCGTCTTTATATGTTCCAGGTATCGGTTTGCTGCTGACGATTGTGTTTATTTTCATGTTGGGGCTTCTCCTGAACAATATCCTGACCGCGAGTTTCTTCGGAAATATCGAAAGGCAGTTGATGAAGGTGCCCTTTATTAAGGCGATCTACTCCCCGCTCAAGGACGTGATGAACCTATTCTCACAAAATGGTTCAAAAGATCTCAAAAGTGTCGTGCTGGTTGAGGTCGGCGACATAAAAATGCTGGGTCTCGTGACCCGTGATGACTTTAGCGACCTCAAAGTGAATGGCCATCTCGTTGACCGCGTGGCGGTGTTTGTTCCACTGAGCTACGGTTTGGGCGGCTACACGATGCTCGTTTCGCGTTCAAAGATTACAGAAATCGACATGCCGGCGGAAAAGGCCATGAGCCTTGCCATCACGGGCTGGGTAAAAGTAGCGCACAAAAATGACGGGGACAACCGAGGAGAGCACTGATGAGTGAACCGGCAATGACGACTCTGAACAAGGCCCACCGGATTAATCTGAATCCGGCGGTCTACGGCACCTTCGCTGAGATCGGTGCCGGCCAAGAAGTGGCGAGACATTTCTTTGTTGCCGGAAAAGCCTCCCAGACAGTTGCAAAAACTATCTCCGCTTACGACATGACCTTCAGTGACGAGATCTATGGCCGCGAAAAGCACGGCCGGTATGTTTGCGAATCCCGCCTCGAAAAAATGCTGGGCCACGAATATTCCCTCTTAGTGGAGCGGCTCAGCGGCAAGCGTGGCCCGCAAACCCAGTTCTTTACTTTTGCCAACACGGTGGCCACCGGCTCCGCCAATGACAAAAAATACTGCCATGGCTGGATGGGCGTTCGCTTCCAAAGACGACCGCAAGGACCTTTCTGCGATATCATCCTGCACGTTCGCATGCAAGACCGTCACCGCCTTCAACAACAAGAGGCGCTCGGCATCCTCGGTGTAAACTTAGTGGATGCGGCTTTCTTTCATACCGATAACGCCGAAGAGTTCATTCCTTGCCTGGTGGACAATCTTAAAGAAGGCCAGATCATCATTGATGTTTTGCATTTCAAGGGCGATGATCTGAAGCATTTCAATCCGCACCTCATGAACTTGGAACTCGTCCGCCGCGGCCTCTCTGAAGCGGTTCTGTTTGGCCCGAATAAAGAGATTCTGCACGTGTCGGATGCGGCCTATAAAAAGGCGTTGCTTATCCAGCGCGGTACTTACCGCCCGGTCACAAAGACCCACTTGGATGTTCTCAGCAAAGGCATCACGCACTTTAAAAAAGATTTCAATTTGAAAGACGACCAGTGCCTGCCCGTGATGGAGCTCACGATGAGGACCTTGCAGCAGCCTGATGGCGAAGTCGACACCAAGGACTTCCTCGATCGCATTGAAACTCTGTGCGGCTTAGGCCAGCACGTTTTGGTTTCTAACTTCTTCTATTTTTATTCTTTGAAAACTTTCATCCGCCAGTACTCGCAAGAGCCCATGGCGATTGTACTCGGCGCTTCCCATTTAGACCGCGTCTTTGATGAGACCCGTTACAAGAACCTGCAGGGGGGTATCCTTGAGGGCCTTGGCAAGCTTTTAGATGCCAAGACAAAACTGTACGTTTACCCCCACAAGACGGATATGACGTGCATGACGGCGAAGAGTTTCTTTCCCGCTCCGGCTTTAAGGCATATCTACACTCACTTCAAAGACAGTGGTCAGGTTTGTGACATTGCGGGCTGTGATGAGACCGAAATGTACACCCACTCGGATCAGGTGCATGACATGATCCTCAAAAAAAACCCCCAGTGGGAGACTCTCGTTCCAACCGGGGTCCGGGATCTTATTCGCGCCAAAAAATTATTTGGATACCAGTAAGTGCGAAGCCCCGTTTAGATCCACAGGGCTGTGCGCATGGAAATAGCGGCCATTTGATAGCCCTCGATAGGAAAGCTGAGGGTGTCCTTTTCATCCGTGACTGCCAGGGCGTAAAGCAGAGGTAAGTAATGCTCGGAAGTCGGAACCGCCATCGCCGCATCTTCAGGCCATACCTTGCCGTAGTCGATGAGCTTTTGCACATCGCGCTCTTCCATGGCTTTTTTGACGTTCGTATCAAAATTCAAAGACCACGCATAGGGCGCCGGATCGCCATGCCACTTCACCGCGCGCAGGTTGTGAACAATATTGCCACTGGCGACAATCATCACCCCTTCTTCGCGAAGGCACTTTAAACCCTCGGCAAACGCGTGATGCTCAGCCGGCGTAAAGAGTTCATTCAGACTCAGCTGTAAAACAGGAATATCTGCTTTAGGAAAAAGATGAATGAGCACCGACCACGCACCATGATCCAAGCCCCACGCCTTGGTCATTTTAACAGCCGGCATGAGCTCACGAATTCGATGCGCAAGCTCAGGCGCACCCGGCGCAGGATACTGGGTCTTAAAAAGTTTCTCTGGAAATCCATAAAAATCATGAATCGTCTGCGGCTTATCAACACTCACCACCTGAGTACCAGAGCTTTGCCAGTGGGCAGACACAACCAGAATGGCTTTCGGCCGAGGGAGGGATCCACCTAGCTTGGCAAGAGCATCACCAAATTCAGTATGCTCTATTGCATTCATAGGAGACCCATGGCCGGCAAACAAGACAGGCATGCGTTTTGAGTTGGTCATAAGGGTCTCCTTTCAAAAGTTAAAGCCTATTTCGCAGCAGGGGCTTTTTCTTTGATCGCTTCGACTCTCAAATCAAGAGTCACTTCGTCGCCCACGACCGGGCCGATTTCAACTGCTTTAGACCAATTCAAGCCATAGTCTTTGCGGTTGATTTTAGTAGACGCGCGGAAGGCAACACGGTCGTTACCCCATGGATCTTTCACCGTACCTGTATACTTTGCCTCCAAAGTCACAGGCTTCGTCACGCCATGAATCGTCAAATCGCCGGAAATCTTCAAAGCTTCCGGAGTGCCCGTGACTTTCTTAGACTTAAACGTCAATTTTTCGAATTTCTTCGCATCAAAGAATTCTGGACTGCGCAAGTGTTCGTCACGGTCCTTGTTATCCGTGTTGATTGACGCCGCCTTGATCGACACCTCGAGAGTCGACTTATCCAACTTCGGATCAATTTTGATGGTGCCTTCAAACTCCGTGAATTTCCCTTCCACGGTTGCAACCACTAAGTGCGTCACTTCGAAGCCGACTTTTGAGTGAGCGGTATCGAGTTTGTAAGTTCCCTCTGGAATTTTGGTTTCTGCCTTTGCCATAAAGCCCACTAAAAGAGCGGGAGCGATTAAGGTCATGAGTTTCATAAAGTCATTCCTCCTGGTTTGTTGACTTGTTCACAGGACCTATCCTAGCCCTCTTTAAGTTGTTGCGATAGGAGACAGAATCAAGATATACTGTTTCATAGGTGCAACAATAATGAGTATCGATCTAAACCAAATATTGATATTTACCAAAGTGATAGAGACCGGAAGCTTTACGAAGGCGGCCGCGTTGTTAAAACAACCTAAGTCGAGAATCAGTCGAAGACTCGCTGCGCTAGAAAGAGCCCTCGGCACTCAGCTCCTCTATCGCACAACACGACAACTCCAACTCACCGAAACCGGTAAAGACTATTACCGCCGCTGCGCCCCCTTGATTCAGGATCTTGAAAACGCGAACAACGCAATGACTTCACATGCGGAGGAAATCAGCGGTACGCTTCGTATCACGGCCCCCGAAGACTACGGCAAGCACATCGTTGTGCCACTCATTGATGAATTCATTAAGAAACACCCCAAGGTCAAAGTCGAAGTGATCCTGTCCGGCGCCTACTTGGATCTCGTGAAGGAATCCATCGACGTCGCTTTTCGTATCGGGAACCTGAAAAATGCCGCCATGAAATCAAAACGCATTTCAAGCATTGTCTCGATCCCCGTGGCGGCACCCGCGTTCTTAGAAAAGCAACCGCCGATCACAAAACCGGAGCAACTGTCACAAGTGCCGTGCTTGAGCTTCCGCGCAGGAGCGCGTGATCAGTGGCGACTCCGGCGTGAAAGGCAAGACGTGAAGGTGAAAATCCAAGGACCGATCTCGTCAAACTCACCGGAGTTCATCTATCACTGCACATTGCTTGGCCGGGGCGTAGGTCTGGTGCCGGAGTTCTTATGTTCCGAGGCCCTCCAGAGCGGCCGCTTGGTCCAGGTGCTAAAAGGCTGGAGTTCGGAATCCATCCCGATCCATATTCTCACTCCGGTACAAAAAGACATTCCACTTAAGACCAAAGCCTTTATGGACTTTGCCGCCGAACGATTGCAGCTTGCCTAGCCTCTTTCATTTTTCGCTCCCTATTTCAAAAACTTATAAAGTCAACGCGCCTAAATACCGATTTTTTAAGCATGAAAGACGACGGACAAAACGGCCCTGCGGGGCTCAATGCAGGAACCATCGATATCACTACTTCTGACTGGAAGTCAGAAGCGGGACCCATCAAAGTTTATCTGAATGACAAAACGATTTCTGAAATCATGGTGAACCGCTGGGATCGCATCTTTGTCGAAAGAAACGGCCTTATCCAAGAAGGGGAACATAGCTTTCAAAATGCGGAAGCTCTCGCTCGCCTTGTGCGCGCGCTGGCGGTGACCGTCGGTAAAGAATTGAATCGTCGTGTTCCTTACTTGGATGCCCGCCTGCCCGACGGCTCGCGTTTGCACTTGGTGGTTCCACCGGTGGCTCTCGATGGCCCAACAATTACTATTCGTAAATCCTCGGATCACGTCATGAGTTATCAGGAACTCATTCAAAAAGGTTCTATCGACGGCAAAGCGACTTTCTTTTTAAATCGCGCCGTTTATGCAAAACAAAACATGGTGATCAGTGGCGGTACCGGCAGCGGCAAGACGACGTTGTTGAACGTCATGAGTTCTTTCATCAGCGACCACGAGCGCGTGGTCACGATCGAAGACACCGCGGAGTTAAAACTCAACGTGCGGAATATTGTTCGCATGGAAACCAAGCCGGCCACCGGCAGCGAGCCTGCGATCACGATGGAAAGCCTTTTGAAGAATGCCCTTCGTATGCGTCCTGACCGCATCGTGATCGGAGAGTGCCGTGGTGCTGAGGCCATGGACATGCTAATGGCAATGAATACGGGCCACGAAGGCAGTTTGACGACGGTGCATGCCAATAGCGCCGCCGATGCCCTTCGCCGCATGGAATCGATGGTTCTGCGTTCAGGGATCGAAGCACCGCTTTCAATGATCCAGATGGACCTCGGCAACACGATCAATTTCATCGTTCAGGCGGAACGTTCTTTCGATGGAAAACGCCGCGTGGTCGAAATCCTCGAAATCTGCGGCCGCGATAAGGATTCGTATATTACGCGTGAGATTTTCAAATATGATCCTGACAAAGGGTGCCTCGTATCCACGGGAATCGTGCCGCGATTCGTTGAGGCCAGCCGCGACGAAAAACTTGCCCTCAATGCGGAGATATTCGATCCCGACAAGAAGGTCCGCTTAACCTAGTGTTAGCTTCTTAGACAGTCCTTCCTTCTTTACAAAGCCCCCGGCATTCAGGGGCGTCATCCGGGGGTTTTTGCTAGTATAAACCCCTATGAAATTGACCCTGTTGTTGGCCTCTGCGGCTCTCGTTGGAGCCTGCACTCCGAAAAATAACTTTGTGGAAGCACTTCCGATGGAAGACCAGCATTCCATTGTTTGGAACGAGGACACCCGCGAGGACGTCAGTGCCTTTGATGAGGACGGCCCGCTCGCCCAAGCAACGGCGCTTTTTATTCGCGACTACCGCCTAAAAAAGGATGACCATGACGACTTCAATTTTGAAGGCCGCCCGTTGGGCTCAGCCTACCCGATCTGTAAAGATGAAAAATTCCTCGATCAGAATATCTTGGGTCATTGCTCGGGAGTTCTCATCGGTCCTCGGCAAGTTCTGACGGCAGGTCACTGTGTGCCTGAAGAAAAATTCTGCACCGAAAGCTTCGTGATGTTTGGATATACCCAAATCAAAGCGATGGGTTTGAAACTCAGGGGCAATGACGTCTATGCTTGTAAGCGAATCATCAAGCTTGAACACACCAGCACCCGTGACTATGCGATCGTTGAACTTGATCGCGACGTGACCCAGGCCCAACCGGTGAAGATCGGCCGCGCGGACGTGCTTAAAGAGAATGAGCCCGTATTGAGCCTTTCATATCCGCTGGGCTTGCCCTTGAAGCGCGACGAAGGTTCTGTTTTGAAAAATTCGGCCGGCAGTTTCCATCTGGGAGTCCGGGCCGACACCTTTTCCGGAAGCTCCGGCTCTCCGCTATTTAACCGTCAGAATGAGCTTGTCGGCATTCTCAGTTCGGGCACTGAAGACTTCGATGAAGGCGAAGTCCTCAGAATCCAAGAAGAGAAAAAACCCGGCGCTTGCGTTCATTTCAAGCGCTGCACGGACTCAACCTGCACCGGCGAACGCTATCTCAAGACCGAAGGTATTGAGTTCCCTTAGTCATCGCAATATCAGCATAGAATCCGGGCAACCTATTTTCCACCAGCGAAAAACCGTCCCGCCCCGGCCCAGTCATTACATGAATGTAATGCAACGGCAAACAAAGCTGAAGACACGGGCTGTTGAGTTTGCTAAACTCACCGGGATGAGACCATGTGACCGCAAATACTACTATGGCGAACCGGGAAAGAAGCTTCTCATTCAAGAGTGGGGCTCTGAGGATTTACCAGTGGTTTTGTTCGTTCATGGCTTTCCGGGATGCGCAGATCACGGCGGCCTGATGGCGGCTTCATCAAAGTGGGGCGCCTTTCGCCTGATTGCCATGGACCGCCCCGGCTATGGCCAATCCGACCTGCAGAAAAAAATCACGCCTTATAAATTTGCCAACCAGATCAAAGCTTTTTTGGATGAAAAAGCTATTCAAGAGCTTTCTATCATCACCGTGAGCGGTGGCGCCCCCTACGCCATGGCAACGGCCCACCTCTTGAAAGAGCGCGTTCGCAAACTGACTTCGGTTGCGGGAGCCGCTCCTTTAACTTTAAAAAACTGCCGCTACATGAACTCCACTCAAGTGCGCATGTGGATGCTACGGACCTTCGTTCCTCAGCCGGTTTTGGAATACACCATGGGCCGTCTTTGGAAGTCCGGGATCGAAAAAGTCGACCAATTCCTTTTCAACGAATCCAGCGAGTTCTCGCCGCCGGATCAAGAGGTCTTTGCCCACGCCGAAATTGGCCCGTTGTTGACCAGCACTCTGAAAACGGCCCTGTCACAGGGGCCAGGCGCTCTGCTAGAAGATCTTCAAGTGATTAAGAGCTCTTGGGGATTTCCATTGAATGAGGTCATCTGCCCTGTGACTTTGTGGCACGGCGGTTCTGACAATGTCATTCATTACAAGTACGCCTATGAAATGGAAAAACTTTTGCCGAAGGCCAAGTTAAAATTCATTTCCGACGAAGGCCACTACTCTATTTCGCTGAATCGCCGCGATGAGATCCTCGGCGATTTGTTATTCTAAGCCATCCGCCGGCGCCATTCACTATTACCATCAAAATTCCTGTTAGATTCGCGACTCGAGGTACTCGATCAGCGCTTGCACCGGCTGGCCACTGCCACCCTGGGCGCCCAGCGCGCCTTGAGCCTTGTCCGTCCATGCGTACACATCTAAGTGAGCCCATTTTTTTCCGCGCACGAATTTTTGCAGGAAGAGTGCGGCCGTGATCGCGCCGCCGAAACTGCCGCCGGAGTTTTTGAAATCCGCAAATGGCGAAGACAAATCACCGAAGTACTTGTTGAACAAAGGCATGCGCCAGTTCAAATCCCCCGCGCGAACGCCGGCGGAGTTCAATGAATCCGCCAGTTCATCGTCGTTCGAGAACAAGCCCGCGATATCGACACCCAAGCCCACTTTAATCGCGCCGGTCAAAGTCGCCACGTTAATAACAACTTCTGGCTCATCAGCACCTTTCTGGGTGACAGCAACGTCCAAAGCATCCGCCAACACCAAGCGGCCTTCCGCATCGGTGTTGTCGATTTCCACGCTCAAACCGTTGCGGGCGACGCACACATCACTTGGGCGGAATGATTTTGCATCGACAGAGTTTTCAGCAAGCGCCATGTAGAAATCCACCGGCCCTGGATACTTAATGGCCGCAACCCAGGAAGCAAGGCCCAAGATGCTTGCCGCCCCCCCCATGTCTTTTTTCATCAGGCGCATCGCTGCGGAAGGTTTCAAATCCAAACCACCCGTATCAAATGTGACTCCCTTACCGACGAAGGCGATCGGTTTCAAATTCGATTTCTTCGCCGTTGGACGGTACTTTATGTGCAACAAGTAAGGGCCAAACTCGGCCCCTTGCCCCACGCCTAAGATCAAACCCGCTTTTTCTTTTTCTAAGCGCGCTTTATCCCACACCGCGATTTTCATGGTTGCCGGGAATCCCATCTTCTTTGCAAAATCAACGAATGTTTTTGGATTGAGCTCATTCGGTGGCAAATTCACCAAGTGGCGGGCCACGTTCACCGCCATTGCGCGAGCCTGAGCTTGGTGCAATGTGCTCTTGTCAAAGTCTCCGAGAGATTTCTGCAAATACACTTCAGGCCACTCTTGGGGTTTTTCCTCAAACACAGAGCGGAAGTTGTAAGAAGCGACTTCCATCCCCACCAGCGAACCGAGTTCGTGTTCGAAATCAGTGCCGATGTACTCAAGTCGGACCTGAGCCAATGCATGCGCCTTGAAGTGACCAAACAAAGCTCCGAACAAATCGCGGCTAAATGCATAGTCGGACTCTTCTAAAAGACCCTGATGCTGGGGAGTTTCATTTTTGCGGCGGGGGCGAATGATCCAAACCGGGCCTTTGACGCCAACGAAGAAAACCATCTCGCGTTCGTTTTTCTTGAGGTCCGCAAGCTGCCAGTTCAACGCATGCTCTTCGGCGAGGGAGAGAAATTTATTTTTATCGTTCGTCCCCAAATAATAAACATAGCCGATATTCGCGTTTTTAGGCGTTTTTGGCTCTTTTCCAACAACAAAACTGTCCAACCAAGATTTAAATCGCATGTGTCACCCCTAGAATTAGTTTGTGATTCTGCCACGATTTTTCTTACAATGTAAGAGCATGGCATGGTCTGAAGCCTTAAATATCAAATTTTGTTTTCTCAACGCAGAGAATCTCTTTCTGCTGTTTGACGAGGCTCCCGCAGTGGAAGCGCTGAAACTGGATGAGACCAAGTGGCAGCGCCTGTCGACCTCCACCTATGAGAACAAGCCTTTGGCAAAATGCCTGGAACTGGCGAAGACGCTCAAAGACATCGACGCCGACATCATCATGCTCTGTGAAGTCGGCGGAGCGGAATCGCTCAAGAATTTTAACGAATTATTCCTAAACAGCGCCTACTCCCCGATTTTGACGGAAGGCAACTCCAATCGGAACATCGACGTGGGATTCTTGATTCGCAAGAACATGCCGTTTTACTTTGATCTCCAGTCGAACAAAAACCGCCTGATCAATTACCTGTACCCCCACGAGCGCGCCTCAATGGAGAACAACTATCCTGTGAGTAGCGTCAAAAACCCGACGACGAGTCATAAGTTTTCGCGCGACGTGGCAGAGTTGAGGCTTTTCAAGACGGACGTCGAAAAACCGTTCCTAGGAATTTTACTGACTCACTTGAAATCCCGCCTTGATCCCGAGGGTATTGATCCGGGAGGATTCGAGCGCCGTCAAGCCGAGCTCCAAGCTTTGGTTGAAATCTACAAAGAGTACGAAGCAAAACATCCCGGAACCCCCGTCATGGTGGTTGGTGACTTTAACGGAAACGCCGGCGTGCAGAACACAGACGAAGAGTTCAAAGCGCTTTACGAGAACACAGAACTTAAAGACGTACTTGAACTAAGTAATGTGACTACAGAAAATAGAGCGACTTTCTATCAGGTGCGATCTTCGAGCCGCACCGAAGGCCGTCAGATTGACTTCTGCTTCCTCTCACCGCTTTTAGCGACGGAGCTTAAGCCGAATAGCTCCTATGTTTACCGTTACAAAGATGAGTTCGGCATGGGCGTTGGCATTCCAATGACATTGGAAGCCAAACTTCGCCTGCCTTCGGATCACTACCCGATCGTTTTTGAAATCGCCAATATGAAAATCTGGTGATTGACCGGCCCGGAATTCGACTTTAAATTGGCACATGTTATGCCCATTCAGAAATCAACGACTCCTCATATTCAGGTGGATGTTACGGCGTCTTATATTCCAGCGGAATCACGCCCGGAGCAGAACTATCATTTTTTTGCCTATAAAATCAGTATTAAAAACACCGGCAGCCGCATGGCCCAACTCATGAGTCGCCACTGGATTATCACCGATGGACTTGGACGCACTGAAGATGTTCGCGGCCCTGGAGTTGTGGGGTTGCAACCCAAGATCACAGCTGGCCAAACATTTGAATACGAGAGCGCATGCCCACTCAGCACGTCTTCCGGTTCAATGAAGGGTTCATATCAAATGGTCAACGAAGAGGGCGAAACTTTCTCTGTTGAAATCCCAGAGTTCTATCTGATCGCACCTCAAGCTTTGCATTGATAAAATGAGGGTGTCTTAGGGCGCGCGCATAAAAGTGCGCCAAGGACTCTTTGGGTCCTTGCGCTGATACACATAACGCTCGTGCAGGCGTCCGTTTTTGCCGTACCAGAACTCGAACTCTTCCGGAATGAGGTGGTATCCCCCCCAGTTTTCGGGGCATGGAACCACTTGGCCGTCAAAAGACTTTTCATACTCGGCCACACGCTGAACGAAATACTCCGTACCTGGAATTTCAGAGCTTTGATTGGAGGCCCATGCACCAATTTGGCTGAGGCGTGCGCGCGTATTAAAGTACGCCACACTCTCTTCACGCGTGAGTCTGTGAACACGACCCGTGATACGGATCTGCTGCCACTCTTTCGGCGAATAGAAATTCACGCAGACTTGATTGTTCTCTGCGATGGCTTTGCCTTTTGCGGAGTTATAATTACCATAAAAAGAAAGGCCCCCGCGAATCAGCCCTTTGTAATAGACAATTCTAACGGAGGGCTTCAGGTCAGCACCGGCGGTCGCCAGTGCCATTGCATTGTGCTCAGGCTCCCCACGCTTTTCGGCTTCTTGGAGGAGCCTTTCAAAGTGTAAAAAAGGATCTACACTTAAATCAAACACGATTACTTAGTTTCTTTAGCGTCTTTTTTCTCTTTTTTAGCTTTACCGTGAGTCGCCGCCGCAGGAGCCGCTGCGCCACCAGCGCCAGCGCCTGGCTTCACGATATCCACCAACTCAACTTCAAATACCAACACGGAGTTTGCTGGGATGCCTGGACGACCCGAAGCACCGTACGCCAATTCAGGTGGGACGAAGAGTTTGTACTTAGAACCCACTTTCATCATTTGAAGCGCTTCGGACCAGCCTGGAATCACACCTTGAACTGGGAACTCCGCAGGTTGTCCACGATCGTAAGAAGAGTCGAATTGAGTTCCGTCAATCAAAGTTCCTTTGTACTGAGCTTTAACTGTGTCGGTTTTAGAAGGAGTTTTGCCATCGCCTTCTTTTTCAACTTTATACTGAAGACCCGATGAAGTGACTTTTACACCTTCCGCGGACTTGTTCTTTTCCAAAAACTCAGCGCCTTTTTTCTTGTTCTCTTCAGCCGCTTCTTGTTGCTTCTTCATTGCGGATTCTTGAAGCTTCATCATCGCTTGTTGAATTTCCTCTTTCGTCATTTTGCTATCGCCTTTGATAGCATCTTTCATCGCCATCGCCATAACGTCAGAGTCGACTTCGATGTTTTGTTGTTTCATATTGCCGCCGATTTGTTGCCCAATAGCGTAGCTAGCTTTTTTCAAATCAGTGTCCAATTTTTTTGTACAACCTACAGCCACCAAAAGGGCCGCAGACGAACCTGCAATAATCAACTTTTTCATTCATTCTCCTGTTTTCTGTTCTTTAACCTTCATGGTTTTTAATTCTGAACAACCAATCTTTAATCATAATTCTCTTTTTTCAAAGGGTTAACATCCCGCACGAAGACTTCTTAGATAGCCTAAAATCTCAGCGGAGGGGCCTCGATGAAGCACCTTCGGCTCCCTTTTCTCGAAGCTTTTTAAATAGAGCGGGTCGTAATAATAAAGCAAAAGTTTGCGAATCCACTCTTTGTTAGCCTCAAGTCCTCGGCCCGCGCGGTACTCCGCTTCAGAAAATGCCATATCTTGCAGCACTTCTTGTGCCCGAAGCCCGCCCAGTCTGCGGGAAATCGCTTCGATCGAGGCCCGATAGCGGGCAAAAACCTGCAGCGCCGCTGCCTCAGGACCGCGAACTAACGCTGTTCCCAGGACATAATCTGCGAAAATATTCTCCACCCTCTGTTCGAATTTTTCGTTAACATACAATACCGGAGAGGCCCGCATTGTCAGGAAAAAGCTTTCAGGCAAGGTGCGTTGACCAATCATGCGACTTTCGTCTTCGAGCAGCGCCGGGCCTTGTGGAAAGTGAGCGCGCAATTGAATTAACCCCGCGCCGATGTGGTTTTCAAAATCCTTTTGCGACGGCTGGGGAATGTCCCAGGCGCCGAAGGCGGAACCGCGATGATGTGCGAGAGCCTCTAAATCCATCGCCGGATAGAATTCCGAAGCTTGTTTGAGGAGGTGCGTTTTTGCGCTCCCCGTGGGCCCGGTGAGTATCAGAAAATTCCCCTGATTTGAAAACTGTTCGATTTCGTCTAACAAAAACTGCCGGGCTTTTTTATACCCACCGGTGATCACTGGCCGATCGACACCGGCTTCATGCAACCAGCGCTGAGTGATTTGCGACCGAAGTCCGCCCCGGAAACAGTAAATGACCGTCTCGGGGTGCCGGCGGATCTGCTCCCGCCACGCCTGCAGGCGCGACTCTTTGACCTCCCCCGACACTAAAGAGTGACCGAGCTCGATGGCCTTTTCGCGCCCCACGTTTTTGTAGGCCGTTCCCACCAGCGCGCGCTCTTCATTGTCCATGATTGGCAGATTGACCGCCCCCGGAAGCGCGCCCTGCTGAAACTCAACCGGCGCCCTGACGTCTATCAGAGGAACTTTGTTTGTAAACAGCCCCCGGAGACCGGCGTCTTGGATATTACTCAAAGCACACCTGTGAAACAAAGTTTTCACGCGGGAGGACCTCGCCCACAATCTCCGCTTTCGCAAAGCCCTTTCGCAGTTGGCGAAGGACTTCAGGCGCTTGGTTTTTTTGAACCGACAAGAGCAAGCCACCGCTGGTTTGCGGGTCATGCAACAACTGCTTTTGCCCTTCGGACAATCCTGCGAATTGAGTGGTTTCCGCCGTGTACTGAGCATTGCTTCGATGTGCTTTTGTCAGGAAGGACTTTTCAAGGAACTCCAAGGCACGGGCGAACTTTGGCAGAGCTTCAAAGCAAAATTTCATGCTGACTTGACTCGCTTTTGCCATCTGCATGCTGTGGCCCGAAAGGCCGAAGCCCGTGATATCCGTTGCAGAATGAATTGCCGCCACCACGTCTGCCGTCAAAAAATCGACGGCATTGTTTAATTGAGCCATGCTTTTCAGAGCCTCGCCGATCTCGTTTTCCGAGGCCGCACGACGTTTTAACGCCGCGGTCATCGTGCCGGTCCCCAGCGCTTTGGTGAGGATCAACACATCCCCCGGCTGGGCCTTGGCGTTCGACCACACTTTGTCTGGATGAACAAAACCAGTCACAGAAAGGCCGAACTTCAAAGTGTCATCATCAATCGAATGCCCGCCGACAAAGTTGGCCTTGGCTTCGGCGATCACATCGCTCGCCCCTTGCATAACATCGACGATCACGGACTCAGGCATGCTTGCCAAAGGAAAGGCCAAAATCCCCATCGCCGTCATCGGTTTCCCTCCCATGGCATAGACATCGCTGAGAGAGTTCGCGGCGGCAATCCGACCGAAGAGTTTTGGCGTATCCACAATCGGTGTGAAAAAATCGAGGGTTTGAACCAGCGCCACGTCATCATTGATTTTATAAATAGCGGCATCGTCAAACAAACCGCCATCCACAAGCAAGGCCGGATGGGCCTGGGGAAAGCGGACCTGGGAGAGGATTTTTCGCAGTTCCGAGGCCGCTACTTTCGCAGCACACCCGCCTTTTTGCACGGTTTGAGTAAGAGCAATGCTTTCTGAGCTCATAATGGGTCATCCTATCCACTCACTTATTGCACTGCAATTTAATTCTGGCAGAATAAAAAGACTGGGGGGACTCCATGAAAAAATTCAACTTTGCTTTAGCCTCTGTACTCGCGTTTTCTTTGGCCTTACCGGCTTTCGCCGAAGGTCCTAAAAAGAACAAACTCAATACAAACCTCTACGAGCAAGACGCGAAAGACTCCACAGTTTCAGGCAAGGTCAAAACCGTCCGTGAGGTTCAGGGCGACACCGAGGTTTTCATCGACAATCCCAAAGGCAATAGCGGTCCTTACACCCTTCCCGAAAACATCAAAGACCGCGCCAAACTTCTGAATATCCTCCAAGCCAGCCAAAAAACCGGCGGCGGCTCCGTGACTATGGGCATCGACGAACAACAACGTATTAAATCCGTTGAATCTTCCGGCGGTTCGGCTAAATCTTCTTCCTCGATTCCAGAGTTCTAAACTGAGGTTCCCCTGTGCGCATTCTCGTCGTTGAAGATCAAATTAAGATGGCAAACTTCCTCAAAAAGGGCCTGAATGAAGTGGGCTATGCCGTCGACCTTGCCGAGAATGGCGTGGATGCCGAGTCTTTCATGGCCCAAGGCGAATACGACCTTGTGATTCTTGATGTGATGTTGCCGGAGCAAAATGGCATTGAAACGGCCCGCCACATTCGCCGTGACGGCTATGAAGGCCCGATTCTGATGCTGACAGCGCTTTCAACTACCAAAGATAAAATTACCGGTCTGGACGCCGGGGCTGATGACTACTTGACCAAGCCCTATTCATTTGATGAGCTTTTGGCCCGCGTGCGCGCACTTCTTCGCCGGAAATCCCCCGCTGCGGCCAGCGGCGGAAATTCACTTTTGCAATACTCCGATCTCGAGGTTGATTTGCTTCACCGCAAAGTGCGCCGATCCAGTCAAGAGGTGAGTCTCACGACAAAAGAATTTGCGCTGCTAGAGTACCTGATCCGCAATGCCGAGCGCCCCCTTGGCCGTGTTTCTATTGCGGAACATGTATGGGATATCCACTTTGATTCTGAAAGCAATGTCATCGATGTCTATATCAACATGCTTCGCAAAAAGATCGATGCGCCTTTTAATAAAAAACTCATCCACACGGTGGTAGGCGTTGGCTACGTTCTCAAAGAAAATCCTTAAACCTCTCGGCAAAATCAGCATTCGCCTGCGTTTGACGCTGATTTTCGTCATGATTTTCGGCACTACGACGATCCTGTTTAACACCTTCCTTTTCCTGTTCATGATTCAAACCTTGCAGCAGGATTTCGATGATGCGCTTTTCAACTATGCCGTCGACGTTTCCCAGTCGATCGAGATCGGCGTGAAGGGAGATTTGAACTTCCCTCCGCTGAAACTCGATACCGGCAAAGTTCTTCCCTTTCCTCTCGGAACGGCGTTGATTCAAGTCGTGCATGCGTCCGGCACCGTCCTGGCCCGCGTGGGCGATTTCGGGGATTTCAATCCGCCCTTTAAAAAGGATTTTGAGCGCCTGACAAAGGGCGAAGAGGCCACCTACCGCACGATCTCCAATATCAGCAAAATCCCCTCCGCCGAAGCCGACTCTTACCGCCTGATCAGCTTTCCGCTGGACAATTCAACCCATCCACAGGTGATTCTGCAAATCGCTGTGCCGATGACGTTGCTAGAAACCCAGATCAGCAATCGCCTGACCTTGCTCCAGATCGGTATTCCACTCGTGCTTTTCATTGCGACCCTCGGCGGCCTCTTCTTCTCATCGCGGGCGCTGGCACCCGTCAAACACATGATTCAGGCCGCGCAGGGGATTGATGCGGGCGAGCTTAACCAGCGTGTGCCAGTGCCTGAAGCCAACGATGAGATTAAAAAATTGTCACTCACCTTGAATGAGATGCTCGCTCGTATCCATCAGGCATTCCAATCCCAAGAGCGTTTCGTCGCCGATGCCTCTCATCAATTGTTGACGCCGCTGGCGATCGTAAAAGGCGAACTCGAAGTGATGCAGAAACGTGAATACAACAAAGAAGAAGTTGACGCATTTTTGCGCAGCTCTTTGCAAGAAGTTGATAGCCTTGCGAAGATCGTTAAAGACATGTTGCTGTTGGCACGTGTTGATGCCGGCTTGGGTGGTCTTAACTTCCAAGAGCTTTTCATGGATGAGTTGGTGTTTGAAGCCATCAGCCGTGTTGAGAAAATCGCCAACGCCAAAAGCATCCGCGTGAAAGTCGATTTGCTTGATGACAATGCTGTCGGCCGTCAATCAGTGCGGGGTGATTATGATTTGTTATTAAACTTGCTTGTGAATATCATTGAAAACGCGATCAAGTACTCGCCCACCGGGGAGTTGGTTTCTATCACGCTGACATGGACGAAAGGGATGACCGCCATCGTCGTGGCCGACCACGGTCCGGGGATCTCTAAAGACCAGCTCAATCTCATATTTGAACGCTTTAGCCGCGGGCCAAATGCTGAGCGCAATACAAAAGGGTTTGGCTTAGGCCTAGCCATTGCCCAGAAAATAGCTATTCTTCACCATGCTAAGCTCTATGCAGAGAACAATGCAGACAATGGGGCGCAGCTTCATTTTGAGATTAAAAACATTTAATGCGCCTTTAATGTTGGTTTTAACCTGGCTTGATAATCTGATGACGTTTTAAAGGCGTCCTCCGGGCGCCGAAGTAAACAAAACGAGTCAGAGATGGCTCACACAAATAGACCAATTGGAGGCTCTATGAAACTTGTATCTATCGTTATCGCTCTTGCATTTGCTGGTGTTGTTGCTCACGCTGAAGAACACGCGGCTCCAACTGCTGCTGCTCCGGCTGTAGCTCCTGCGACTGCTCCTGCTGCAGAAGCTAAAAAAGAAGAAGGCAAAAAAGCTGACAAACACGCTAAGAAAAAGCACAAAAAAGGTGCTGAAAAAGCTGAAGCTGCTCCTGCTACAGAAGCTGCTCCTGCAACTAAGTAATCTTAGTTACAGCTTAGCTGTTTAAGTAAGGGAACTCGCAAGAGTTCCCTTTTTTTTCACTCTTCCCTCATACGACCGCGACCAAACTGTCTTAGCCTGTTGTCACTCAGTGCACGCTGGAGGTTTTATGGTCACCCGAATTTATTCCCTGATCTTTGCGGCTCTCTTAAATCTTGCTGGCGCACAAAGTGTTGCTGCCGGCGCCCCGGCCGCGCACGAACCTGAAAATGTTCCTCTGCAAATCCCGACTCCGCAAGCCGAAGCCCCCCAGACATCGCAGTCTTATTCTTACACCTTTGGTTCTTGGCCCGTAGGCTATACAACTTTCCAGGATTTTAGCTTTACGAGCTACGGTGGAATCACGCGCATCTACAGCATCTACACTTTTGGCACGTCATACAACTCCATCGACAACTGCCCTTCGCGGCTCTATGACGGCGAACGTTGCATGATTCGCGTCTTCTTCCGTCCTTGGTTTGTCGGCTATCAAAATGGCCAAGCCACCATCTCTACAGATAGTGGTACGACGCAAATTTTTTTAAGCGGCTATGGTTACTAAACCTCTCTCTGGTCAATGCGGGATCAGCCAAAGACAGCCCACCGCCACGAGGGTCGGAAGAACCGCCGCGAGGAAAAGCTTCAGCGGGCTGACATTTCCACCCGGAAATTTATGATTCAGGATACTGAAGCCTGCCGGGTTCGGAGCATTGGCAATCACCGTCAGGCCGCCACCGGCAATGGCGCCGGCAACAAGGGCATAGCGCGAATCCAGTGTCAGGCTTGGAACTTGCGAACCTAAGTAGGTCAAAGCCGCATTGTCGGTGATCGCCGTCAACAAAGTTGCACCGCTAAACAACACCGCATCCGACATCGAAGACAAGAGCGGCTCTAACCACCATTTTTGGAATGAACCAAAAACGATGATGCCGCCAAGAAAAAACGCCACCAGCAGGCTTTCGCGCAAGCGCAGGTTTTCTTGGTATTTTTTTGTCGCGGCAGTCAAACCCAAGAAAAACAGAAAGATCCCCATGAACACATTTTGATAGTGCGCGGTTAAAACCACCGCCACGAGGAAAACCAGATGCACCACTGTCACGCCGAAAGGAATCCGTGCCCCTTTGCGATCTTGACGCTGATCCGCTTCAAAGAGACTAAAGCAATATTTCTCAATATCTTTTCTGAAGAAGATCACCAAACCCAACGCATTCGTTGTCACAGTGACGATGCTCTTTAATCCAAAATGCTGAAACACGAAGGCCAAATCCCACTGCCAACGGCCGGCCACCATCAAAATCGGTGGCGCCGCAAATGGTGTCAGCGCCCCCCCCACAGACACGTTCACAAACAGCACCGCCATGACAAAATAAGCCAGGCGCTCTGAAGGACTATGGAACATCGACACCAAAAGCAATGCCGTGACGGTCATCGCCGCGGGTTCGGTGATAAAACTGCCGCTCAACGGCCCCAATGTCAGCACGACGAAAATATCCGTCAGTTTCTCCGGTGTTTTAAAAACCCTTCTTAAGCACGCGCTGACGAATTGAATGCCGTCACGGGCCAAACCCAAGACCGGGCGAGTCGCCGCAATCACCATAATCACAAAAACAAATAGGGGCTCGGTGAAGTTGAGCCCCTCTTGAAACTCGATCGCCGCCTTGCCTCCGGAAAGAAAAAACATGCAGCCCAAGAAAACAGCGGCCCAAGCGCCAAAAACGATTTCGATCTCACTCAGCAAATGCAAAAGCCCATGCATGAAGGAGTCTTTAGAAAAACGATGTGAAAAATGCAGAATCTTTTGAACTAAAAACGTATGAAGGATGGCAATAGCAAAAATCCCCGTCCCGAGGATTTCCAAAGTCGTCGGATTCATCAATTCCCTCTGTGAGCTCTAGTTAATGTTTTTGCTCGCACAAAGGCCCATGTTAGCAAGAACTTCCCGGCGTTGTTGACTCAATTCTTGCGTCGCTATGCTCAAAGTATCCGCGTCGCAGTGATTTTCTTGTTTGAGACGGCTGATGGCTCGGGCTTCCGGTGGCGTCAGCGCCAAATTCCAAATTAATTTTATTTTCAGCCAACTTGCTAAATAGTCGCAGGCATATGCCCTGTTCGGGGGCATAAAACCTTCCGGCGTGCGATCGCCCTTTTTCATATTATCAGGGCCGTTCACCGCCAACAGATGATAGTCATTTGAAAGGAAGTTTGCGAATAGGCAGCGTTTTTTCCCATCCCATTGCCAAGCACCACTGATGTACGAGTTTTTCAGAGGAACCACGTGGTCAATCTGCAAATCCCCAGCATCGGCGTACTGATTGCCCGAGTACGGATCGTTCCACTCACCGCTTTTGACGGTGCAACCCCGGGAACCGCTAAAGCGAACGGGGGTCGACGACGCCCGGATCAAAGCTTTGGCGCGCGTGTTATAGCAGGTGCCGTCGCGCGGATCTTTGACCCACGTGCCGTACTGATCCATACGGTTGTAAGGGATGGAAGGATCTTTCAAAGGTTCTTGGTGATGCTTCCAAGTCATCAGATCTATTGAAGCCGTGGCCTTTGCCGCCGCATCCACCACATCCGACAGGGTTGCAACCGGATCCATGAATTCTTTTTGCAAAGCCGCCGTCGTATCATCCTGAACCGTGTAGTAATCCGGCGACGCGGCCTTGGAAAAAGAAAGTGCTAGAACAATCTGAGCAAACACAAGCAGTGAAGTCTTTCGTGGCACGCGATTCCCCCAATTCCTTTTAGAAGTCGTGGCGCCTTGGACCTGCTACTATTAAAGGCGAGCCCACTTTGTTTCGGCAAGCATATAATTGACAAGATTGTGTTTGGAATACTGGGGACAAAACCCATTATGTTACGTTGATTCTCTACACAGATATGAATTTTTTTGATAGCCTACCCGAATGATGCAACAGACGTACCCCACGCGCCGGGTTCTTGCCGTGACCGTTGTCGGCTTGATTTTAGCTGCTATTGCGGCCCTGACGATGGATCAAAGCTTGTCTCTCTATTTTAAGCAGCCGGAGCTAACTCCGGTGTGGCTCTTTGCACGGAACATTACAAACGCCGGGCTTAGCGAGCACTACTTTATTCTGGCGGCGGTTTTGTATGTATTTGGAAAATGGGCGCGCCCGCAGTTTGTTCAAACCCGGATCTGGGCGCGGAATCTCTTTTTTGCCCTGCTGACGTCGGGTGTTTTCATTCATATCGTGAAGTTCTGCGTGGGTCGCCAGCGGCCACACAAATCCGAAGTCTTTGATCCTTTTGTCTTTCACCCGTTTACCACTCATTGGGACTTTCATTCGTTTGCCTCAGGACACACCCAAGTGATGTTCACCGTCGCGACGATGTTGGCGACGGCATTTCCGCGTGCCAAGTGGTTATTCTTTGCCATCGCTGCATTCTTCGGCTTCACGCGCGTGATTATTCATGATCATTTCCTGAGCGATGTACTCGGCGGCGCGGTGATCGGCTACGTCGGTACCACGACTGCTTTGTATTGGGCCGGCCGGTGGCGAGGGTCTGCTTCTTCCGCGAATCGACAATAACACGTAGCAAAAGCTTTGAAATCTTGTTTGTCATCCAGATTCACATCATAATTCAAAGATGTTTCATAATCTCCGCGAGCTCATGACCAAATGGTCTCAAGCTCCTCATTCAAGAAGGAACTTGGATACTCTCCTCAGTGCCCCCCCCGCGCCGGAGAGCATATTGCGTAAACGCCTTGAGTGGCTGACCGATTTGATTCAATGGATCCGGGCTCGTGGCCTGATTAAAACGGAACTCGATTTTCAAAGTGGCCAACCCCAGGCCTTGCGGGCAAAATATTTGATCTTGGTGCTTGAGCGCAATCCCGCTTGGAAGAAAAACGTCGCGCAATTATTACGATCCATCATTCGCGATACCAGCGCTCTGGACCTCTTTGTGAATACAGGCGTGCAAAACCAGCAAGGTTTTAGCGCCGAGCTGATGGACCGTCTTCATTACAAACTCCTGCCCAAGGCGCCGGATTATAAAAATCTCGCTTCCTTCTTTAGTCAGACTTTTAAAAATGAAGAAGACTATGCCTGGCTTGGACAGCTTGATAAAAAAATCTTCGAAGACTTTCTCGCGATCTTTAGCTACGAGGACAGTTCGGAGGGCTCTTGGAACTCGCTCATTGGCGACGCGAAAGACGCGATTTTGCTTTTAGGCACCCAAGTGCGCGGCGCCGGCCTTTCAACGCCGATCCGCAGCCGCATTGAAGGCAAGCATTTCCGAGAACTCCCCTTCTTTGAATTGCCGCTTCTCGCAAATAAGATGGTCGACACTCCAGACTCTGATCAGCGCATGGTTCTGGCGCTTCAACTTGAAAAGCTCGTTGACCGCTGTCAGCTTGCGATCACCGAAGTTTATAATCACTTAAGCGAATACGGGGTCAGCATCGGCATTGTCTTCTTGCTCGACCGGATGGAAGCTCAGCTCCGCCGCATTCGTAATTTGATTGAGCTCGTTCTCCGCCATGATAAAAATCCCGAGGCGGTTTCTCAGTTTGTTTCAACGCTGATCGTGGAAAATATCCGTTTTCATAAGGTGGGTGCGCTTTTTGCCGATAACATGGCTTTGATTTCCAAAAAGATCGTTGAGCGGAGCGCCGAGACCGGTGAGCACTACATTACCCGCAACCGCTCCGAGTATGTCTATATTTTACAGAAAGCAATCGGCGGCGGATTCTTAACGGCAATCACGACCGTAATTAAATTCTTACTCTATCGCTTATCCGCCTCTGTTTTCTTTACGGGTCTTTTTGCGTCTATTAACTACGCGATCAGTTTCGTTGCGATCCAACTCATGGGCTTTACTCTGGCGACCAAGCAGCCGGCAATGACCGCTCCAGCGCTGGCCGCGAAAATGCATAAGGTGAATGATCCTGAATCCTTGGAAAAACTGGTTGATGAAATCATTAATTTGATGCGCTCCCAGTTCATTGCCGTTCTCGGGAATATCTATGCCGTGGTCCCTTCGATGATTGTGATTTCCATCGTGTGGCTCATGGCCTTCCACCAGCACCTGCAGAATCCGGACGCCGCTCACCACACCCTCCACTCGCTTTCGATTTTGGGCGGCATGGCTCCTTATGCGGCCTTTACCGGAGTTCTCTTGTGGGTGTCCAGTATCATTGCGGGTTGGATGGACAACTGGTTTGTTTATCATCGTTTGACTTCCGCGATTTCGCAAAATCGCCGCATGATCTATGTGTTTGGCGAGTCTGGCGCAAAACGCATTGCTTTGTTCTTTAGAAAAAACATTTCCGGCTTTGCCGGGAATGTTTCTCTGGGCTTTTTTCTTGGCTTGATTCCAGCGCTAGGCACGTTCTCAGGTCTCCCGATAGATGTCCGCCATGTGACCCTTTCGTCCGGCTCACTCGCGTCCGCCGTCGTGACCTTAGGGGTTGCCACGCTCTCCACTTCCGATTTCTGGTTGGCCGTCATCGGCATCGTGGCGTGCGGCTTCTTGAACGTGGTTGTGGCCTTCAGCATGGCGATGTTTGTTGCCATCCGTGCACGCCGTATTCAAACGCCGCAACGGAATCAGATTTATCGCGCAGTGCTTGCGCGCCTTCGCAAAGACCCGCTCAGTTTGTTTTATCCTAGAAAACAGACGACGGAAGGATAAAATCACCACAACTCTTCCAAACCCTACGAAAAGTGTCGTCTAGTGTAAACCTGTTCAAAACACTTTAGTAAGGAGGATTCGTATGAGCATGATGGATTCCATTCAAGAAAAAGCCGCCAGTGTTTTTGGCTCTTCAAACACCCAACTCACGCAAGCCGTCTCAAAAATCATTGATGAATGTGGCGGGATGGATGGGTTGATTAAAAAATTTCAGGATAAGGGACTCGGAGAGACCGTCCAATCTTGGATTGGCAATACACCGAATAAATCAGTGACGGCGGACCAAATCACGAATGTGCTGGGCCCGGCGTTGTTACAAAAAGTCGCTAGTAGCGTGGGGATGGCACCGGAAACACTCAGCCAACAGGTGGCGACTTACCTCCCACTCTTGGTGGATAAGCTATCACCTGATGGCACGGTCCCTCACGAAGGCTGGTGGGCAAAGAGCTTGGATAAAGCCAAAGAACTCTTTGGCATGAACAAGCACTAGTAGCCGTAGTACATACCTGGGACGCCTGCGCGGATGCCACCACCGATGTAGATACCACCGCTGATACCGACGCCTGCACCACCGTAGTAGCCCGTTGGATATCCGTAGTAACCACCACCGTAGTAGCCCGTCGGGTAGTTTCTGTACTGATAGTAGTAAGAGTTATAAGAGCCGCCGTTATTGTAATAACCACCGTTATTATAGTAGCCACCGTTGCATCCGCCGTTGTAGCCCGTGTTGTAACCACCGTTGCATCCTGTGTTATAGACGGTATTGTAAGCCGCTGGAATGCACTGATTATTGTACAGGCCGGTATTCGCCGGGCAGTTTGCTTGAGGTAAGCAGCCATATTGTTGGGTGTAGACCTGACCCGCAACGCAGGTGTTTGCAGCAGGGACTGTTGCAACTGCCGGGTCGGAATTACCGCCGCCATTGTCTTTGGCACAAGCACCAAGGACAAGGAACACAGCAAAAACCACGGATTGAATCACGTTCTTCATAGATGCCTCCACGTTCAAAATTTGGACTCGCCCCCAAGAGTGCATTTGGTGTGCCTACGGCCACAATCTGTAAAAAAGAACTGGGGAGAATTTGCCTGCCGAAGCCTTAAACAGGGTGCCGCAAATAGTTACCTAAACCAGGACGAAGTTTTCGCAGCCTCACGGTAGCCCCATAGGCACAAACCATGTTTTTTTAAAGCATGAAGCTGCGTCTTGGGATTCTCATAGTCATTTGCTTGCTTCCATTTTTGGCGCACGCCAAAGACGGCTGGGACCTCACCACGGACGCAAAAATAGAAAGTGTCTATTGGCCCCAAGACTATGGCGAAGACACCAACAACACTCTCAATCGCCTCTCGTTGGTCCCGGTTTTAACCGGGAGCCACGGCCGGGCTTATCGGTTCTTTTTTAAACCGGCATTTCAATGGGACCCACAGAATAAATCCAATGAAGAAAAGATCTTTGCCGACGCCGGCGAAGCTTATTTCAAACTGCGCGGTGAAACAACCAGCGTCCAAGTCGGGAGCAACATTCTTCATTGGGGCGTGACGGACGGTTATAACCCGATGGATATCGTGAATATGCGCCAATATTACGACCCGCTTCGCGCGGTGAAGCTCGGCATGGGCTCGGTGCTTTTCTCGCACAGTTCAGAGAAATCCGATCAAGAGCTGATCTACATTCCTAAAAACCGTGAATCAATTTTGCCGGGAATTCAGAGTCGCTGGCTGCCACGCAAAGTCTATATTCCACGTACCGTGGATAACAACGTCGCCCTCATTCTTCCAGAGAATCTTCGTTATACTTACGATAGCCGCGTTGCGCTTGATCAGGCGGCGGATAACAACATTGGACTTCGCCTGCAATGGCACTTAGGCGCCATTGACCTGAGCTGGACCGGCTATGACGGCATCACTCAGTTTCCCATCGTGCAGCCGGAAATCACCGGCAACGTGATTCAAGTGTCGCCCACTATAATTATTCAAACAGATCCCGACGTGAAGCTTCACCTGAAATTCTACCGCCAACGCGCCAGTGGATTTTCCTGGGTCAGTAGCCATTGGAACTTTCTTTTAAAGTACGCCACGAACTATTCGCAAAGCTATGGCGATGACCCCCTTTTACCAGGCTGGACTCATGAAAGCATCGTCGGCCTGGAAAGAAACTTCAATATCGGCTCCGAAGGGCTTCTCGTCGCGCTCGTTCAGTATTCTTTTATCAATACCGAAAAGGAAAACGCCTCGAATATGTCTGTGACAGAAATCTTCCGCCGCGCTTGGATGGCCGGCGGCCGCTTCTCGTGGGGCGACAATTGGACTGTGACGGCTCTTGGCCTTTACGATACTCTCCATCACGGCAACTTTCAGCAGTACTCTGTGGCACGCCGGCTTTTCGACACCTGGACCCTTCAAGCAAGTGCTGAAATCATCTCTGGCAACGCGGCGACACCTCTCGGCGTGTATAACGAGAACGACAACTACCGACTCTCCCTGAGCCGTAGTTGGTGAAAACTACTTCGGAGCCGGAGTGGCATGGACCGGTTGTTTTAAAGACAGCACCAGGTCTCCGCCATTTGTGCTCTGCACTTTCTGAACGAGCAAAGACACGCCGCTGGCTACCGGAATGACTGGCAACGTATAATGGAGCGTCGCCCCCTGCACCGCACTTTGTATGCGCTTGCGAATGGCGGACGCCGCAAAGGTTTTTGACGGCGCATACTTCGCCACATAGCCGGGGTCCCACTCTGCTTGCAGACCGAGCCCGACGCTTGTGAACTTCGCGGAGAACTTGCCATTATCAAGTGACAGATTCACCTTGCTCGTCATTGGCACTGAAAAATTCATAAACGGCACATAACCTCCGGAACGGGGCGCGGACATTTTCGCATAAAGTGGCACGTTCACGTCATAGCTCAGGCGCTTTCCCGTCAGCCTGATGTTCTCGGGCGAATAGAGTTCAAATAAGAATTTTGCATCTTTTGGATAGCTCATCAAATCGCGCCAAACGAAGAACTGCGTAAAACGTGATGTCATCAGCGTTTGAAACCCTGGAATATCCCGGGAATAAACTTTCTCTGCCCACGTGTTCCCGGCGTAAGCTTGCTTTGCCACGGCGATAATGAAGCTTTCAGGCACGCGGATCGTCGCTGATTGGTTTTCGCCGAACGCGCCCTTTGACAGGCGCAAACTCACTTCACCGTGAGACTTTAGGCGCGTAAACTCCACCCGAAAAATTCCACGCGCGACCGCCATTTTTTTGGTGCCCGTAAAATCCGTGACACTCATTGAAACTTTAATGTCTGGACGCGCCGTAATGAGGCTGCGGGGCTTGGAAAGGTTTAGGGAGTATGAGTTGACATAGTTACGTACGTATCGCATCAAGGTCGTTTTTTGACTTGTGACAATAGTAGCGTCTCCGGTGCGCTGGCGGATTTCATTGCGAACGACATCTTCAAATCCCTCTGCGCCCGAACATTTCATCGTGGTGATCTCCCACGCGTCAGAAGTCCAAGTAAGGTTTGCATCATCCACTTGCGCCCGTAAAATTGCGCCGTCAAAAACCGGGCTGAGTTGCATTGTCAGAGTTGCTTGACCCGGTTTTAAGTGAAGATTCACTCCTTCACATTTTGCCTGCACCCGGAAGCGTCCGACCACTCCGCCGACCTCGCGTTGAATGTATTGATCAATGGCAACTGCCTGAATGAAAAGTCCGGCATCAAGGCCGCGCGATGCCAGCGCAACTGTTTCGCCGCCATCGCCGATATTTGGCTTTTGCAATCGCGTCTTGAGATCGAGTTTTAATCCGGTCATGAACACCTTCACATCAGGCGTATCCAGCGTTTGATCCGGGAGCTCCCAGTTCAACTTGAATTCTTGTTTCTGCAAGGTGTCCCACTCTTGCTCTACGAGATCTTGTTGAAAAGACCTCGGAAGCAGCATCTCAAATTCTGTTTGGACAACGGCGTTTGCGAACACAACACGGCTCAGAAAAAAAATGACGAGTGCTAAGAACAAAAATCTGAAACGACGGATCTGCATCTTGTTCCCCGTTGGAAGGTATAATAATATTATTAACACTCTACTTAGAAAATAAGAACTAAATATCGAACTCTTACAAAGGAATCTCAGTGACCTATCCATCATTGGCTAAGGATAAACTTCCAGTTTTTGTTAAAAGAGTCTGCGTCGGTATTTTAATTTTGATGAGCGCACTGACAGTATTAAGCGTTTTGACTTTCTCACGCTTGCAAACAAAGTATTCCTTGAGCCAGTTTCTGCCCAAACAAAATCCGCTGTTGGCGCTAGATGCAAAAACAAAAAAAACTTTTCAGATATCAGATTCGCAGCCGTTCATTGCGACCTTACAACTTCTTGACAAACAACACACTTGGCTTGAGGTGGATAAAATTCAGTTACTTAAACAAACAACTGAGGAGATGGGCCGGATTGACGGCGTGAAAAGCGCCCTCAGCATCGCGACTGTTGAAGGGGCGGTGAATAACAAAGAAGGCCTTAGTGTGGGGCCCTTGCTCGAATCTCTTCCCACCCAGAGTTGGCTGAGCCAGGTGATGAAGAATGCTTTACTGACACCCGCTTTGGTGGCTAAAGACGCAAAGACGGTTTCTATCGTCGTTTATCTGAAGGACTCCGGCTCTGCGGATTTGCAGACGATGAAGTCTGAAATCGAAACGATTGCACAAAAGAGGTTGCCGTTTTCAAAAGTCGAGATCGGCGGAACTCCGGCGGTGCAATCCGATATCAGCGTGCTGCTGCAAAGCGAGGTCCGCAACTTCGTCGGCTTGGGGTTTTTGGCGTGCCTGACCGTGCTCACTATTGTTTTTGCGAATTTCACGCCGGTGATTATTTCTTTTATCATCACTGTTGTCGCGAATCTGATGATCCTCGCTGCGATGGCGATGTTGGGGTATTCGTTTACGGTGCTTTCAACGACGATTCCGATCCTTGCGACGATTACGGTGATGTCACTGTGTATTCACTCAATGCTCCGCTTGGTGGAAGAAACTAAGACCGCACCGCCGAGGCCTCATCACCGTCTAGTCATTAGAACGATGCGCGTACTGCTCGGCCCGAATTTCTTAGCGGCCCTCACGCCGATGATCGGTTTCTTAAGTCTCGCGACCACGAAGGTGCCACTCATCCGCGACTTCGGCTTGACGGTCGCGATGGCGATCTCTATTTGCTGGATTGTTTCTTACCTCCTTCTCGTGCCGTTGCTGATTTTGCTGCCAAAACCCCAGGCGCGGAAATGGGCGTGGGCCAAGGCGCGCTGGAGTCTTTACTTTTTCCAGAAAAGCGGCGTTGTGGCTTTGCTGATCATTGGCGTGTCCGTGGCTTTGGCCCTCAAAGGACAAACGCTGTCATGGACGGCCCGCCTGTTTGATGACCTGCCGAGCGATCATCAGGTGCGCAACTCCACCGAGCTGATTGACCACGAATTGGGCGGGATGATTCCGATCGATATAGAGCTTCGCGGGACGAAAGATATCTGGAGCGATCCGAAGCTGCTTTCGCAACTTGACAGTTTGATTCGCCGTTATCGTAAGCACCTTGGCGTCGGCAGCGCCGTGGGGCTGCCTGATCTGCTGGCCGCCTCGAACTTAACCCAAACACGCTTGCCGGCGAGCAAAGCCTCCGCCGCAGAGATTTTGTTTCTTTACTCCCTATCAGACCAAAGCCCTTTAAAAAACTACCTCAACACGGATTCTTCGCGCACGCGGATCGCGATTCGCGCGCAGGATCTGCCAGCAAACGAGCTCCATCGCCTTGTTGAGTTCATGACCCGCGATGCGCGTAAAACTTTTCCGGGCTTTATCGTCAATGCCTCGGGCATGGGCTCAACGATTCACACCTTGAATAACCAGCTCTCGCGTGAATTGATCTTTGGCTTCTGGCAGTCGATGTTTGTGATCTTTGTGATACTGATTTTCGTGTTTAGATCGGCGCGCTGGTCGCTTGTGGCCTGTATTCCGAACCTGGTACCGCCGGCGGTGCTGCTCGGATTCCTTGCGATTTCACAAACTCCGATCAAACCGAGTATCGCGATTATCTTCTCGATCGCGCTGGGTTTGGCGTTTAACAATACCGTCTATTTCCTGGCGCGCTTGCGTAGTATTCAAAAGAGCAGCTCTATTAACCGTTTGGACGTTGAAAAGGCGCTATGGCTCGAGGGGAATCCTTGTCTCATATCAAGTTTAACCCTGCTTGCGGGGTTTTCCGTATTTCTTGTCTCGTATTTCGCAATGAATAGAACTTTTGGGTTTTACATGGTGTTGTCCATGGTGGCGGGTCTGGTGGGGGACCTCATTCTTCTGCCGACACTTTTGAAGAGCTGCCCCTGGTTGTTAAAAACTCCGAATTGGAGTCCAAGAACAAAGGAGAAATTCATGGCCAGCCTGTCCGCCGTCAGCCTCACCTTCTTGCTTTTTGGCGTCGCTACTCCGGCCCACGCGGCGATTCCGCCGATGGATGTCCAAAAGATCGCCGCTGAAATTTCAAGCCGCATGAGTGCCAAAGATGAGGAGTTCGACGCCACCATGAAAATCATCGAAGCCGACAAGAGTTCAAAAGAGCGCGGCATGAAAATCATGCGCCTTAGCCCAAGTAAAAAAGAACACTACGTCATGGTCCACATGCAAACTCCGAAAGACCTCAAAGGCACTTCTCTGCTGGCGACTTACAAAGACGGCAAGGAAGAGAAATGGCTGTACTTGCCTTCAAGCAAGCAGACCCGTCGCTTGGCTTCAACCTCCAGCGAGTCAAACTCGATCTTGGGGTCTGAACTGAACACGGAAGATTTCAATATCAATACCGAAACAAGCGCCAAGAATACTCTTAAGAACGAGGTGAAGGTCCATGGCCAAACCCTTTACGTGGTGGAAAGCGATGTCAACCAAGCATCAGGCCACTACTCGAAGGTGGTCAGCTATATTGCGCAGAATGAATTTCTGCCCAATAAGTCAGAGGCCTATGACAAGCAAGGCAAGTTACTTAAAATCATTGAATTCAGCGACTACAAAAAAGTCGGCGACGGCAAGTGGCGCGCGGGAAAAATTAAAATCCGCAATATACAAAACAACCGCGCCACCGAAATCACCCTTTCAAACATCAAAGTGGATCAGAATCTAAAACCCTCAGAGTTCACGCCGAAAGCTTTGAGCGAAGAATAATCCTAACATCCACGTCCCGAAAGTTGGCGGAAAACGAAAGCTACCCTCCGGCTTTCTTCAAAGCTTCGGCGATGACGATTTCGCGCTCAATGCGATAGAACAGCACGCGCTCTTCAAGGCCGTCAGAGGCAACGCCGTCGGCTTCAGAAAAGAAGTCGCGCAGACGCTCGATCTTTTTCTCAATCGTCACGCGTGTAGATTCGCGGCCTTCGGTTCTTCCTTTAGCGAAATTGAATACCAATTTATAGCGAATACCCGCGGATGGAGGCTTGGACACTTCGGGTGGCAAGAAACCATCCACCCCCTTGATGAACTCGGTCTCTAAATAACCCGTGTCTTGGTTTTCAACGGCGATGGGATACTTGATCGAAGTATGCGCCGCCCGCCAAACGCTGTCGTAGGCCGCGAAGTATACTTTCTGATGTATAGATTGCTTCAGAATTGCGTTCTCCGGATCCTGCTGACGGTCGAAAAGACTGCAGCCGGATCCGAGGAGCACCAATACCGAACTAGAAATCCAAAGAAGTGTGCGTGACATGAGTAGCATTATTGATCATCGCCGGACCGAGATCAACCGTAGAAACATTCAGACTGCCAAGGAAATTGACCTCCCAGTGCTTCCGGCCTGGCAAGTGATTGCCGCCCGGCCACGTCGGCAAAGACAGGGTCTCAGGCCATTGTGGAGCGTACATTTCCCAGTAGCTGCTGTTCACCAACACACTCGCCCCGCCTTGAGCCGTCTGTAGAACTTGAGATACCACCGCATAAGTCGCAATCGCGTTTACGCCAGGGATCGAGTTCATCTTTTGCAACAAAAGATCGCCGTTTGCCGCCATTGCTGGATCCGCCATGATCGGCAAGAACTGCGGAGTCACGCCATTTCCAACGGGTACCAACACCGCGCTCAAACGATCTGTACCCGGCCCACTTGCATCCAAGTCTTTCGATTTTTTCAAAACAGACAAAACAGAACCTGTGCTATCTAAAGTCGCAAGGCTTTGTTTTTGGCCTGACTTCACAACTTTCACGTCCGTGGGAACCATATATTCGTTAAAGTGAGCCACCCCGACTGCGATCATGGTTTCATCGCCCGCGATTGCCGGGGCTGTTATGTTGACCTTGTTTTTGAAGTCCATATCGGTCACGGACAAATCCATCTGAGTGCTGGATTTTGTGATGTTCAAATCTTTCAAACCACCACCAGAAATCGTGAAGTCATTCACGAGTTCATACATCGGAGCATTGTTACGAAGCTTGTCCACCACTTGCTTGAACGGAAAGCGGCCACGGGCAGCGAAAACTTTTTGCACCCCGCCCTCTGCGAAGTAGGTGCGATACTTAGGTTTATCGATCGTGACCGGCAAAATGTAAGATTCTTTTTGCTTCGGGAACGTGAGGTTGCTTGGAACCTCAGCATCTTGACCCAGGATCGAGATGACATCGAATTGCGGGCTGATCACGGCATCGATATTAAACGCCAAGAAATCCTTGCGAGTCATCGCCGGGATCACCAAACCGAAATCGATGATACCATCGCGGTCTTGAATCTTATGGCCCGTCGTCGTGCCACTCACTTCGAACTGGGTGGTATTCGTTTGGCTCCTTTTATGCAAACGGTACGTGCGATCGCCCGGAGCTTGGGCAAAGTAAGTGGCACGAACATACCCCGGGGCTTCGATCGTCACAGCTTGAGCGTCAGTCCAAGCTGTGGGCAGGTCGATGTGGCCCACCGCGTCCGCTGTCATATAATTGCCAGCAAATGGAGTCCCTTCCTCCATACCGATGAGGATTTGGGCGCCCGCCAAGGGCTGGAGATCTTCGCCCACGATGTTGATGCCTGTTACGGCCGTCGGCGAGAAAATTCCCCAGAGTTTTCCTGAAGGAGTGGTTGGCTTGTCCTGAGAACAGCCAGCTAGGTTAAATGTGGCAATGACGCCGATAATGCTCAAAGCCCAATGATTTCGAAGACGCGTCCGTAGATGCATTGAGGGTCCCCCTTCCCAATTAGTGGATCCTAAGTTGCTTTAGTATTAGGCAAATTCAAGAAACGTCCTATTTCCGAAAATGACAGATTCAATTGCATTTTGAATGGAAGCTCTAGTCAATACTAAAGACCTGGAGCGCCTCACTTTTTGTCCGACATTAATGAAAAAGGAGCCGACTCAGGGGTTGACATCAGGTCTGGGGATCGTTAGAAAAGTTGTTCTTCAAGACATGGGGGCCAAACAGAAGTGCAAGCCCAAGCTTTGGAGCGTCAAAATGACGGTGTGGTGGGGTAGCTCAGCTGGTTAGAGCAACGGAATCATAATCCGTAGGTCGGCGGTTCAAGTCCGCCCCTCACTACCAATTTTCTTCAATAAATCATTGAAATCATTAGGTTTTTAGAGGGTTTCGCCGACCATCAGGTCGGCGATGTAGGCGATTTTTTCTTAATTTCCTGCGTGTTTTTACCGAAAGGAAAAGCATGGCGAAGAAAAAAGTAAGAAAACAAATCAAGAAGCAAAACAAAAAAACGAAATCCAAACCGTCAGCGAAAAAAATCAAGACGAAGATTTCCCAGAAAATTTCCATCACCACAACAATTGAAACAAATCTTCCCAGTGTTGGTTCTTACTATATTCGCCCCAAACAAAAGGGAAAAAGTTTTAGTCTTTACTTGAAGAAATATGAAAATGGAAAGCCCGTCAATCCTCACCAAAAAATTGATGAAGCGATTTATTACCGCTTTGGTTTATCTGCGGAAATGACGGCGTTAGAAGCCAAGACGAAGTTAAAGGATTTTAGAAAACTGAATAAAGCAACTCGTGAAGAAGTGGCTCGGCAAGACCGCACATTCAAGCGATACGCCCGAAGTAGAACCATCAATCAAACACTTTTTCCGCAAGAGATGGTCAATATCTTTGAACAAAAAATCAGGAATGAAAATATTGGAACTGATAAGCACCTCAATAAGAAACTTTATGTCTTTGCGACTATACAAGAAATTATAAACTCTTTGAAACTGGTTCCCGAAACCTACGCCGAAAATTCTAAAATTATTTTTAAATACTTCATTGATAATCAATACTCACTCAACTACTCGCAAAAAATGATTTCCATGATGAACGAATGGGGAAAATTTGCGACCGCCAAAGGGAGTGGATATTTTAAAATCATTCCACAGCCCAAAGGTAATTTCCGTGAGAAGATAAGCAAAGGCTCGCAAACAAAAACGGGGGTTCGCAAAGAAGCCCTCCCTATGACCCAAAATCTTTTAGACCAAATCGTTAGCATTGCCCCCAATCATGGCTTTACTGCCAATGAAATCAATTTCTTCAAAGCGACCTTTTATTTAGGTCTTCGCCCCGAAGAATTGATGAAAACCTCCAACGGAGGAAAGCACTATTCCAAATACACGGATTTGAAGTCAGGTCTTGATGTGGTGATGGTCTATCAGGAGAAACTTCAAGGCGTTCCAGAAAATAAACGAACCAAGCACATCCCCATAAAATGGGATGAACAAAAAAATGCCGTGAGTATTATTGAAAACAGAAATTTTCATAAGCCAAATTATAAAAAAATTAAGTCATTAGCCCAAGCCTTAAATTGTAATGCCGATGGCAAAGCGTTGGGTCTTTATAGTGGTCGTAAGGGCTTCACGAACTGGTGCTTTGATAAAGGCGAAACTGATTTTGTGGGCGTGGCGAGTTGGCTTGGACATTTAGATACGGCAACCACATACGCAATCTACTTAGACCGAAGTAAAGTTTTGATTGGCAACAGTGGAACACCACCAAAGGCTTCGGGGATTTAGATTTTTTTAATCATTTTGTGATGAGTTGATTTATATCCCAAATCATTGTTCAGTTTTAGCATTTTATTATTATCTACATGAACCCATGTATAGATGTGGTCAAGTTTGAGTTCTTTTGCCCAAACTTCGCCACGACTTTTTAGTTCAGTAGCAATTCCTTGCTTACGAAACTTCGGAGATACCCATAGCGTATAAATACATCCAGCAAATCTATCAAAATACGCACTTTTCTTGATTATGTGAAATCCAACCACTTCGCCAGCATCGCTAACAGCGACATCAAAAAAATCATCGGTAGTTAGTTTTTCCATCCTTTTCAATTCATCTTGAAATGCTTTTTCATCAGTTGAAAAGTCAGCATCGAAAAGTGCTGGTATTTCAATATCAGTGCGAGCAATGAACTGAATTTCTTCTTTATTTGTTATATCTGCCCTTCGGTAAGTTATTTTGCTCATTCAAACTTCCTTATAAGGGTCAAAATCATCTTCAAATTTATTGCCCTCTAAGTCACTATGGTCGAAGCACGCACTAATCCATTGAACAACCAGCGGAGCTGTCCTTACTCGACGAAG
>JBDHWW010000030.1:0-37264 GCA_039810425.1 Pseudobdellovibrionaceae bacterium
CAAAACCGCTCCCAGCACCTACGAAGTCGTCAAATCGCGAAAGTCATAACGCCAGGCATGTGGATATGGAGGTTTCAATAATTTAGAGGTTTTTAGCATGAATGAAAAATCTCAAATTAAGATGAACAAAAGCACCTCGAAGGATCAGACCAAGGACCAAAGCAAGACTAAGAAAAGAGACAGATCAGCCTCAGAACGGTCTCTTTTGAAGGCTGCTGAAGAGGTCTTTTCAAAGCACGGCTTTAAGGGTGCAACAACCCGTATGATTGCAAAGAAGGCCGGCGTGAATGAGTCCCTGATTGGTCGTTACTTTGAAGGTAAAATGGGCCTCCTTGTCGCTATCATTGAGCGCTATGTCCTGGAAGAGGACGTCCACACAAAACTGACCTACCCTCCTCAGGAAAGCTTGGAGGCGGAGCTCTTGGGTTTTGCCAAGTTTAAATACGAGTTAGATTGTAAAAAGAATTTCGACTTTTTTAAAATTGTACTTTCGCAGGCAATCGTCGATGCGAAGTTTTGCAAACGCATTCGCGAAAAAATTCCGATGTTCTACCAGCCCCACCTGGAAGAGCGCCTGCTGGACTTACAAAAAAACGGCAAGATACATCGCGACACCGACGTGAAAAATCTGATTAAGGGTCTTGATATCTTCATGTTCGGAAATATCATCTCGCAGCGCCTGATTGCCGGAGTCTCAGACCTTGAAGCCTATAAAACTCTCGAAGATTTCATCAAACGCTACACCCGCTCTCTCAGCGGGCTCTAAGTGTTCGACGTCTCCCCGGAATGAGCTTCGGTTTTTCCGAGCGTCGATGGGGTTTCAATATAAGTCTTCTCTATGTCTTCACGCAAAACCCGCGCGAGCTGCTCGGCTCCTTGGCGCGAAATATCGATAAAAATCTTTTCATCGTGACGGACCTTGTACTGCTCTTCGATCATCAGCAAATCATGAGTACGAAAGCGATCTATCAACGAATTCGTGCGTTCGCGGGGAAAGCCGAGCTCCAATAACAAAGTCTTCGTCAACGCGAGGCTGGATTCAAACGTCTCGCGCTGGATAACGTGGACGCCGAGATCCTTAAGGTCAAAGACATGCTGGCGGTTGCGAGCCCGCGCAAAGATTTTCAAATTCGGGAACTCTTCACGAACGACGCGCGCGATATTCAGAGCCGTCTCGGTATCGTCAACGGCGATCACGAGGAATTTGGCGTTTTTTGCGCCGGCAGATTCCAGCAGCTCCGCCCGGGAGGCGTCTCCGAAATAAACCTTCTGACTAAAGCGTCCCAGCAATTCAATTTGCGTTGAATCGTGATCAATCGCCGTGAAAGGAATGTCCTGCGTCCGCAAAATGCGGCCGAAGATCTGGCCGAAGCGGCCAAAGCCGGCGATTATCACCTGGCTGTTGTTATCTTCAATATCGTCGTACTTCGGC
Source organism: Pseudobdellovibrionaceae bacterium (assembly GCA_039810425.1). Taxonomy (GTDB): domain Bacteria; phylum Bdellovibrionota; class Bdellovibrionia; order Bdellovibrionales; family Bdellovibrionaceae; genus JACMRP01. Next base: position 1,433 of record JBDHWW010000030.1, read on the forward strand.
ATCGGCGCTTTCAGGGCGCGCCACTCATCCAGTTTGTCATGGGCTAAAATAATAAATGGACTCAGAATCATCGACAGCGTCACAATCAAAGTCAGGTAGTCCGAAACCTCGTGCGATAAAACGCGCGAGCCTTCACCGACACCGAAAATAACAAAAGCGAATTCCCCGCCCTGCACCAGATACACCGCCAAGTTGCGCGAGCCGCCCGCGTTTAGCCGCATCATGCGGCCGACAGCATAGACCAGCACGCCCTTCACCACCATATAGAGCAGCACGAGGCCCACGATTTTCGCCGGATCCTCCATGAAGAACTTCCAGTTCACAGCCATACCCACCGATATGAAAAATAGCCCCATCAGCAGACCCTTGAAAGGTTCTAGGTCCGCTTCCAGTTCGTGGCGGTATTCAGACTCTGACAAAAGCACGCCGGCGATAAACGCGCCCAACGCCATCGAAAGCCCGATTTTGAGCATGAGAAACGCCACCCCCATGACAATCAACAAGGTGACGCCGGTGAAAAGCTCGCGGCTTTTGGCTGAAGCCACAAGACGCAAGAACGGAGTCATCACAAAACGGCTTGTCAGCAAAAGCGCTACGACGACCATCCCCGCCTCTAGCCAATTCGCTTTAGGCATGGAGTCCGTCATCACCCCGAGCGTCGGAATAATCGCAAGCGCCGGGATCGCCGCCACGTCTTGCATCAACAGAACCGCAAATGACGAGCGGCCATATTGGGTATTTAAAACCTTGCGTTCTGCCAAAGTTTGCAGCGCAAAGGCCGTCGATGACAGTGCCAGCGAAAAGCCAATCACAAAGCTCGCAGGGTTCGTGAGATCCCACAGCTTCCCCAGAAGAAAAAATGCCAAAGTACAAATCAGAATCTGCAATCCGCCAAAACCAATCAGTGTCTTACGCAAACTCCAAAGGCGTTTTGGTTGAAGCTCAAGACCGATCACGAAAAGCAGGAACACAACCCCGAACTCGGAGTAGTGGCGCACATTTTCGGAGTCCGAAACCCAGCCGAGAACCTGTGGCCCAATAAGACTCCCCGCAGTCAGATAGCCGAGAACTGTTCCCAGCCCCAAACGAAGAAAAAGAGGGACGAGGATCACAGTGGCACCCAGGAAAACCAAGGCTTCTTGCAGAGGCGTATGAAGTGTCATAGGGCTCAAGGTTAGGGCCTTTTAAAAAATCTTTGAAGCTATTTCCGGTGTATTTTTGATAAATACAATCAATAGCCTCATTCTTCAGCAGCCTATGGACCGCATTGGGTTTACTCTCCAAGTCAATTGCAGATTGTTGGACTTTGCTCGGCCTGGGTTATTATCATCGGCTTATGAAAAATCTACTTCCCATGATCCCGGCCCTCATTCACCTCTACATCTTTGTTCTAGAAAGCTTCCTCTGGGGAAGAAAGCGCACCAACAAGATTTTCGGGGTTCGTCCCGAAGATGTCGCGGTCACAAAGCCGCTGGCATTCAACCAAGGGTTCTATAATCTCTTTCTTGTGATTGCGATTTTTCTGGGGCTTCACCTCCACAGCGCCGAAATGACTCGCGCCGCCGGGGCCACCCTCGTCATCTATGCTCTGGCATCCATTTGTGCCGCGGGCCTGGTCTTGTTAATTTCAAAACCGAAACTCTGGCGAGGAGCCCTGCTGCAAATCGTCCCAGCTTTAGTTGCAGTTATCCCCTTTTTAGCCTAGATTACTAAGATGAGTTCCCCTCCAAAAACTCCACTCTGCGAGCCCCAGAGGCCGAGTTGCGAGAACTGTGGCTCGAAAGCACAAAACATCATTTGTGCCAGCAACCCGAATATTCCCCTTAGCCTTGAGAAGGCTAAAATCCCCTGCCATTTCAAGCGTGATCAAATTATTTTCTATGCGGAAAACGAACCTCTCGGCTTGTTTTTCGTGCAAAGCGGGCTCGTTAAACTCGAAAAGGTTTCTGAGGACGGCTCCGCTCATACGCTGAGAATCATGGGGCCTGGCGGAATTCTGGGCTATCGTTCGCTTTTTGCCAATGAGCCTTACCATGCGACAGCCCTCGCGGTGGATGATGTAGAACTTTGTTTCGTCCCGAAAGCGGAAATCCTTTCCGTGTTTAAAGATCATCCGGAAGTCGCGTTGCGATTGCTGAACCATGTCGCGAAAGACCTTCGCCAAGCCGAGGAGCGCTGGGTTGGCCAAATGGATAAGGGGGCTTCCGAAAGAATCGCGGAGGCCTTGATTTTCTTACAGGAACATTTCCACAGTCAAAGTTGGACCCGGCGCGAGATCGCGGAGTGGGCCGGCACGACTCCTGAAACCGTGATGCGGACTTTGGCCCAATTTGAGAAGGAATCTCTGATTGGCCAAAGCGGCCGCCATATAAATATACTAAACAAAACATTGCTGAAGGAGAGGACTTGCTTTTAGTCTTTATTTCTCCAAACATGACCGCCGTCATGTTTCATTTTCCAGAATCTCTTTAGTCTGGGAACATGGAAAGTCTCGGTCTCCAAGCCTCAAAATGCCTTTATTGCAAGACTCTGCTTGCGGAACTCGGCAACTCGTTTTGTTGTTCGGCGTGTGAAGCTCTTTATAAGTTAGAGAACTCTAACGATAAAGGCATTAACGCCATCCATTTTCAACGATTGCTGGAAAAACATCAGGCATTGTCACGGGTCATGGCCGAAAGCCTCACCTTTTATGCCGAGGGTCTGCACTGTTCTTCGTGCGTCCACCTCTTAGAACGCCTGCCCGAGTTCAGCGCCCATATTTCTGAGGCGCGGGTCCATTTCGGCGAATCGACCGTGCACGTGATTTTAAAACCCGGCGCGCCCTCAGCGGCGTGGATGGAAGTCGCGGCAATGATTGAAGAACTCGGCTATCACCCGACCGCTTTGATTGCGAGCCAAGAGGTGCGCGAAAAGCAAAGACAAGAAAACCGCCGCGCTTTACAGCGCATCGGTGTTGCCGGCGCATGCGCTGGCAACATGATGCTCTTCGTGGTGCCTGTCTATGGCGGGCTTGAAGGCCCGATGGCGGCACTTTTTAACTGGGTGAGCTTTGGCCTCTTCTTACCGATCCTTTTCTACTCCGCCCGCCCGTTTTATCAAGGGGCTTGGAACTTCCTTAAATACCGAGTGATCAATGTCGATTTGCCAATCGTGATTGCGATGTTTTCAGGCTTCTTGCTTTCGACTTACAACTTGGTGCGGGGCGAAGGACCGGTCTATTACGACTCGACGGCAAGCTTCTTGTTTTTAATTCTTGCCAGCCGATACTTGTTAAAACGCGTTCAGCAGAAATATCTGCATCAAGACGCGATGCTTGAAGGCATTGAAGGCCGCCGCGACCTGCAGCCCGGCGCTGAGGTCCGCGTTCTTCAAGGCGAGAAAATTCCTGCGGACGGTGTTTTGCTCAGCGCCCAAGCTGAAGTGGACATGTCCCTTTTTAACGGGGAATCGCTGCCCGAGCAATTCCGCGAAGGAATGACTCTGTTCGCCGGAAGCCGCCTCTTAAGCCCTGAAGCCCGGCTGCGCATTGAAAAGACCGCTCTCGACACCCGCTGGGGGAAAATCCTGCAACAGCTTCGTTCTGATTCGGTTCAAAAAAGCCGCTTTATCACTCTGTCAGACAAACTGGCTCAAGCCCTGATTGCCGGAGTTACCGGCCTGGCCATTTTGTTTTTCATTTTCTACTCACAAGTAAATTTCAACGAGGCCCTTGAAAGAGCGCTCGCCTTGATTGTGATCGCTTGTCCTTGCGCGCTGGCGTTCGGCTCCCCTCTGGCGTACGGGCTTTCGCTTCGCAAAGCTCAGAAAAAAGGGATTCTCATCCGCCACTCCGATGTTTTTGAAAAGTTGCGGGAGACTAAGAACCTCTTTTTTGATAAAACCGGCACTCTGACGGAAGGCACTCTCAAATTGGCTTTGGTCGAAGGCGCGCTTTCGGAGGAAGATAAAAAAATCATCCTGGCCCTAGAAAACCAAAGCACGCATCCGGTGGCCTTTGCACTTCGCCGGGAATGGCCGGGCCTTGGGAGCCTCCCTCTGCAAGACCGCCAAGAAACCCTCGGCCAAGGTGTCTTTGGCCGCTTCGATGGCAAGCTCTATTCACTGACTCGCAGCCAAGAACTAAACATCCTTGATTACCTCGTTGTCGAGTATCGCGGCGAGGGTCTTTTAAAGGCTCATCTCTTTTTTGAAGACCCCTTGCGGGCTGAAAGCAAATTCGTGCTCGAAAAATTGCGGGGCTTCAAACTGCACATTCTTTCTGGCGATCGCAAACGGCGTGTCGCTAAAATCGCCACCTTGTGCCAAATTCCTGAAAGCCAATGTCATGCCGAAATGAGTCCTGAAAAAAAACTCGACGTAGTTCAACACTCTTTCCAGAGCTGTATGATCGGCGACGGCGCAAACGATGCCTTGGCATTGAAAGCGGCGGACATCGGGATTGCCGTCAAAGGCAGTGTCGATCTCAGCCTGATGTCGGCGGATGTGTACTTTACCCGCGGCGGTTTGATGCCGTTCTATGAGCTTTTGCAAATCGCCCGTGACGCCCGCTTCACGGTCCGACGCAATCTCGCAATTTCGCTTATCTATAACACTTTAGGCGGAGCGCTCGCGCTTGGCGGATTTGTCAGCCCCATGGTGGCTGCGATCTTAATGCCGGTGAGTTCCGTTTTGATTCTTTTGTCATCACTCCGGGGGACCCGGTGAATATCCTTGCTCTCATGATCCCGATGGCACTGATCCTTGGCTTCGGTTTTACGGCGGCCTTTTTCTGGGCGACCGCCCGAGGACAGTTTGATGACGTTGAAACCCCGGCACACAGAATTTTATTAGATGATCCACAAGAAAGGACTGACCGTGAAAAACCCCGCACTCCATAACAATACGATTCTGGAGAAAATCTTCTACGATGATGACATCGTTAAAAAGTTTCTCCTGGCGACTATAATCTGGGCCGGAGCCGCCTTTATCTTCGGCTTGATCGCCGCCCTGCAATTGGCCTGGTGGCCGATGAATATGAATTTGGAGTGGGTGACTTTCGGCCGCCTTCGTCCGCTTCATACCAACGCCGCGATCTTTGCTTTTGCCGGGAATGCGATTTTTGCCGGGATCTATCACTCATCACAAAGGCTGCTAAAGACCCGGATGTTCTCGGACGCCCTCAGTCGCTTGCACTTTTGGGGCTGGCAGCTGATTATTTTATCCGCTGCGATCACTTTGCCACTGGGCTATTCCCAGTCCAAAGAATACGCGGAGCTTGAATGGCCGATTGATATCGCGATCACGGTGATCTGGGTGGTCTTTGCCGTGAACTTTTTTGGAACTATCAGCAAACGCCGCGAAAGACATCTCTATGTTGCGATCTGGTTCTATATCGCAACAATCATCACCGTCGCGGTTTTGCATATCGTAAACTCGATTGAAATCCCCGTGAGCTTCTTGCAAAGCTATCCGGTCTATGCCGGCATTCAAGATGCACTGGTACAGTGGTGGTATGGTCACAATGCGGTGGCGTTCTTCCTGACCACTCCGTTCTTGGGCCTGATGTATTACTACGTGCCCAAGGCGGCAAATCGTCCGGTGTACTCTTATCAGCTTTCGATCATTCACTTCTGGAGCTTGGTCTTTCTTTACATCTGGGCCGGTCCTCACCACTTGCTTTACACTTCTCTCCCGGAGTGGGCCCAAACCTTGGGCATGGTTTTCAGTCTGATGCTGTGGGCCCCAAGCTGGGGCGGTATGATCAACGGCTTGCTGACTCTGCGTGGAGCTTGGCACTTGCTCAGAACCGATCCGATCATTAAGTTCTTTGTCACCGCTTTAACTTTCTATGGGATGGCGACCTTTGAAGGTCCATTGCTTTCGATTAAATCTGTCAGTGCTCTGGGGCACTACACGGACTGGATTATCGGGCACGTTCACGCCGGCGCCCTCGGCTGGAACGGGATGCTGACTTTCGGCATGATTTACTTCTTGGTACCACGCCTTTGGAAAACAAAACTCTACTCGGAAAAGCTGGCGACCAATCACTTTTGGATCGCGACTCTCGGAGTCTTGCTGTATTACATTTCCATGGTCACCGCAGGGATTACGGAAGGTCTCATGTGGCGCGCGCTGACTCCGGAAGGCAAGCTCGTTTATCCGGACTTCATTGAAACCGTTGTGCGTATCGTACCCCTTTTCTGGGTGCGCGCTCTCGGCGGAACGTTTTTCATCGCCGGCTTCTTCATGATGGTCTACAATGTCTGCAAAACCATCCAGGCCGCGCCGGCAGAGCAGTCTGACAGTGAAGCCCAAGTGCCCATGCGCAACGCCGTTTTTGCAGAACCAGATCCAAAAGTGGGTCACAGTAAACTTGAAGGCATGGCCACGGTTTTCTCAGTCCTTGCATTTATTGCGATTGCTGTAGGCAGTATCATTGAGATCTATCCGACTCTGTCATTACACAAGTACATCACTCCCGCCAATATGGTCGAGCCTTACACCCCGCTCGAGCTTGCTGGCCGGGATCTCTATGTCAGCGAAGGCTGCTATGTCTGTCACTCCCAGCAGATTCGCCCGATTGCTGCTGAGGTATTGCGTTACGGAAAAGCGTCAACCATAGAAGAGTCCATGTACGATCGTCCCTTCCAATGGGGCTCAAAACGTATCGGACCGGACCTCGCCCGGGTTGGCAAGCGGTATCCAAACCTCTGGCACTTCCAGCACATGATCGATCCACGCGCGGTGACTCCGAAATCCATCATGCCGTCCTATGGCTGGATGGTGGAAAAGGAGACGGATTTCATCATGCTTCGTAAAAAACTTTCGGTGATGAAAACTTTGGGTGTGCCTTATGATGAAGACACCGTGGCGAACGCCGATATTAAAGCTCAGAAAGAGGCCATGGTGATCGCCGAAGATCTCAAAGCCAACGGCGTGAACATTCCGAAGTTGGAGCAAAAGCAAATCATTGCTCTCATCGCATACTTGCAAGCATTGGGACAAAAAGGAAAACAGCCATGAAACAAGATGGACTGGCTTTTTTCACTGACACCCAATTAACAGGCCTCGGTTTGGTTATCTTTTTTAGTTTCTTCATCGGCGTCCTGATTTGGACGTCGCTAAAAGAAAATAAGGCGAACTATCGAAAAATGGAACAAATCCCCCTGACCGACGGAGACAACTAATGAGCGACGATATCAAAAACCAAATCAATGATCCCCTGACAGATCATGAATATGACGGGATTCAAGAGTACGACAACCCCTTGCCGACCTGGTGGCTTTGGACGTTCTTTCTGACAATCATCTTCGCCTTTCTTTACGTCCTTCACTATGAAGTGGGCGGCGGACCGACTTTAAAAGATGAACTCGCGGCCTCTATGAAAAATCTGGAATCAGCGGCCGCTCAGCACGCGCCGGCTGTGACAGAAACCGAAGAGATGCTTGCTGAGGAAATGAAAAATCCGAAGCTCGTTGAACTTGGGGCGGTGGCCTTCAACAGCAAATGTGCCGCTTGTCACGGCCCCCAACTGGGTGGCTTGATCGGCCCGAACTTGACTGATAACTTTTGGCTCCATGGCAAAGGAACCCGCATGGCTCTCGTTGACGTCATCCGTAAGGGCGTCCCTGAAAAAGGAATGCCGCCCTGGGAAAGCATGTTGTCAAGAGATGAGGTTTACGGCTTAGCGGCGTATATTTTATCTAAAAAAGGTAGCAACCCGCCAAATGCGAAGGCTCCCCAAGGGGACGAGATCAAATAAATGAGGAAAGTATGGCTTTAGATCCGGAAAGACTCACAAGTATCGATGAATTCGGCGACCGTGCATACATCATTCCCGCAGAAGTCCGGGGATTTTTCCACAAGCACCGTCGCTGGACACAGTTCGTTTTGCTTGCGATCTTTCTGGGCCTGCCTTGGACCCAAATCAACGGCGAACAAAGTATTTTGCTCAACATCCCCGCCCGCAAGTTTGCGATTTTTGGAATCACATTCTGGGCCCACGATGCCCCGTTGATTTTCTTCGTTCTCGCCACCGTCACACTGGGCCTTGCCTTTGTAACTTCCATCTGGGGACGTGTGTGGTGTGGCTGGGCGTGCCCCCAGACCGTGTTTATTGATGCGGTTTTCCGTCGTATTGAGCAGCTCGTTCAAGGAAACTACATTCAACGGCGGCAACTTCGCCAAGCAGATATGAGTTTCAAGAAATTTATCAAACTCACATTGACTTGGATTCTTTTTACCCTGGTTTCATCGCTCATCGCGCATAGCTTTGCCGCGTACTTCGTGGGATCGGAAGCGCTGGTTAAAATGATTCAGGAAAGTCCTTCGCAGCAATGGGATACTTTCTTATTCGTGAGCTTTATGACAGCCGCCGTGCTGTTTGATTTTGGCTGGTTCCGTGAACAGTTCTGTATCATCATGTGCCCTTACGGCCGCTTCCAAAGCGTCTTACTTGACCAGAAATCGCTTGCGATCGTCTATGACGAATCCCGCGGCGAACCCCGCAAAGGCAAAGTTCCTCCGGGGGAAAAACAAGGCGATTGCGTCAGCTGCAATCGTTGCGTGCAAGTCTGCCCGACGGGAATCGACATCCGCAAAGGCCTGCAAATGGAGTGTATCGCCTGCACGGCCTGTGCTGATGCCTGCGATGAGATCATGACGAAGGTCAAAAAACCGACAGGGTTGATTGGTTACAAAACTCTGGATCGCAGCCCGGTGAGTTTGAAAAAACCCCGTTCGATCATTTACATGATCCTTATTCTTCTGTCGGTTTCAGGACTGGCTTACAACGTCGCGACCCGCGAAACGGCGCAGGTCTTTGTTCTGCGCGCTAAAGAAGCGCCTTATACTCAAATTAAAAGCGAGACCGGTGAAGATCTGATTCTCAACCACTTCCGCTTGCAGATTCAAAATCAGAACTTTAAGAAAGCTATTTACTTGCTGCGCCCACCGGCCGACTGGGCAGCGCAAGGCATTGCACTCACGATTGCGCAAAATCCGCTCGATCTCGATCCGGGTAAAATGACAGAGTGGCACTTCTTTGTGCGCTTTAAACCGGGCCTTGTTGCCAAAACTGGCCAGCTCAAAACAAAAATTTTGCTACTTGACCAGAACGAAGTTGAAAAACCGTTTGAAACCGAAAAAGAAATTATTCTCGTAGGACCCAAACAATGAGTTCGCTCCTGTTGCCTCTTGCGATCCTCACTTCGAGTTTTCTCGGAAGCTGGCACTGCGCCGGGATGTGCGGGCCCTTCGCGGCTCTGACGGGATCGCGCGGGCAGCTCTGGCACTATCACCTCGGCCGCTTGCTGGTGTACGTGGGCCTTGGCGCGCTTGCCGGCTTCTTCGGTGACTTCGTGATGAGTTCGGAATTCCGCTGGGTCCGTCTGGTCGGCGCGGGTCTGCTGGGCTTCACCCTTATTGCTTTGGGTTTACAGTATTTTTTTTCTTTTGATTGGGGTGCGCGTTCGCATTTTTTTGCGGCGGCGTTTTTTCAAGATCTCTATCGCCGCCTTCGCGCCTGGAAATTCGGCCGCAGCAGCTTTGTGATTGGGCTCCTGGCGGGTTTGCTGCCCTGCATGTGGCTTTACACCTACGTGACGGCGGCTGCGGCGAGCAAAAGTCCGTTTGCCGGCGGCCTCCTGATGGCTTTGTTCTGGCTGGGCGGCCTCCCGGCATTGAGCGCCGTTTCTCTCATGGTGCGCCCATCTATGCTAAAAGCAAATATACGCAAGCAGAAAATTGCCGGCGGAGTTCTTGTCGTGTCTGGGCTCTATGCCTTGGGCTCCCACTGGCTGGTCTAAGCTCTGCACTCCTGCAATTTTAACAATACCCCCTTGCTTCCATAGTATCTCCCCTCAACCCATGCTAAAAAACAAAAACTTATCTAAAAAGAGGAGTTTCTATGAAGGTATGGAGCTTGGCGGGTCTGTTTTTGGCGGGATCTGTTTCATGGGCGGCGACAGACACGACTCCGGTCGTGCAAATTAAAAAAGTCGAACTCACGGAAAACTCTGAGTCTTTGTCCTACCCTGCCCGCGTGGAGTCGAGGGTGAGCGGAGCCATCTTAGCCGAAGTTGAGGGCGTAGTGCGCGAGGTGGTGACCTTAGGTGCGCACGTCAAGAAAGGCCAAGTGCTTTTCAAAATTCAGCAGCTCGATCCGGTTTATCAATACGCTCCGGCAAAAATCGTGGCTCCCGTGAGCGGCGTTGTCAGCCAAATCGAAGTGACGGTGGGTACGCAAGTGACTCGCGGTCAACGTATTGCGACGGTGGTTGATCCAAGCCAATTACGTGTGACTGCTGAAATTCCAGGCAGTGATCTTGAAAAGATCACGCACAAGGCCCAAGTCGCTTTCACAACAAGCTTAATGGAAAAAGCAGAAGATCTCTCATTCGAAGGCATCAGCCCGTTGGTGAACCCAACGACGGGGACTGCGACGGCGAACTTGCTTTTCAAAAATAAAAACCCGCGGCTTTCGGCTGGCAGCATCGGTAAAATTCAAGTGACGTTGAAAAATGGCACTGCGATCCGTGTTTCCGAGCAAGCGGTTGTGTACAAGGGCGCGGTCCCTTATGTGCGCATCGTGGATGACAAGAGCATTGCGAAGTACAAAGAGGTGGAGCTCGGTTCACGCCAAGCAGGCCTTGTTGAAATCAAAAAGGGACTCTCGGCCAACGACGCTCTGATCGAGCGTGCAAGCCAGTACGTACAAGACAATAAAGCCGTTAAAATCGAAAAAGACTAAAAATGAAATCTCTGTATGCAAGCCCGCTTCGCGTTTATCTTCTTCTCGGGGTCTTAAGTCTTATTGGTATTGTCTGCGGTCTCAGTCTTCCGGTTTCGCTTTTTCCCAACAGTAGCAAGCCCGTCATTCAGGCGCAGATTCCATACGGCGACATGACGGCGCGCCAGTTCCTGGATAGCTATGGCCGCAATCTCGAGTACAGCTTAGGCTCGCTCAATACCAAGTTAGTAAAAACCGAGGGTATCGAGGCCAATTACAACAAAGGCCAGGTTTCTTACCGCATTGATTTTCCGTGGGACACTCCCCCGAACGATGCCATCAAAGAGGTTGAAAACCTGGTGAACCAAGTAACGGCTTCCATGCCGGAAGAAGTTCGGCGTGGCACCGGCGTTTTCACCTGGAATGAAAACACCGGCTTTTTTGCGGCGAGCTTCTATAGCCCCAAGCGCAACCTTGATGATCTTTACAAAATTTTAGACCCGATCCTGAGTCCCGATCTTAAAAAAGTTCAAGACGCGGCGGAGGCGACTCTGTGGAATCCGGCGAAGAAGGAAATCCAGATTGAAATCAATCCTGACGCGTTGACGGAGTACCAGCTCTTGCCGGTGGATATCACTCGCGCGGTGATGGTGGCGATGGAAAGCTATCAGGGCGGCAACGTTCAAATCGCGACAAAGTGGCTGCAAGTCATCGTTCGCAGCGCTGTGATGGACATCGACGATCTGTCGCGCGTTTTAATTACGACTCCGCAGGGCCGCACCATTCACCTGACTCATGTGGCAAAGATCGATTACACGACTCCAGTTGACCAAACCCGCGTGATTCGTACCAGCGGTGCGCTCAGTGTGATTCTGTTTGCCTCGCCAAAATCCGGCGGCAATATCAAGAAAATGTCTGAAGAGATCGTTCAGATCGTCGAATCTAAAAAACATCTCTTGCCGCCGGATATCGAATACAAGGTGATGGTCGATCCATCGGAGTTCATCCGCTCATCTGTGAGTAACGTGCTTCACGAGGTTGGCATCGCTGCGGGACTTGCGGTTTTGGTTTTGTTCTTATTCATCGGAAGCTTTAAGAACGTCGTCACCGCGGCGATTGAAATTCCGATGAGCATCGTGTTGGCTTTTATTTTAATGAAGCTCACCAATATGAACTTGAACTTGATCTCGCTGGGCGGTTTGGCGCTGTCGGCGGGAATGAACGTCGACGGCTCGGTCGTGGTGATGGAAAACATTTTCCGCCACTTTGAAAAGGCCAACGCCAATATCAGCTATAAAGAAAAGCTCGATATTTTGCTTGAGGCCGTGAACGAAGTAAAACTCCCGATTATTGCCTCAACGGTTGCGTCGATTGTGGTGTTTGCGCCCCTGATCTTTACCCGCGGGCTGAGCTCAGCGATTCTGGGTGACTTGGCAAAAGCCGTGGTATTTTCACACGGCCTTTCGGCGATAGTCGCTTTGGTTCTCGTGCCGACGGTGCGTTTGCAAATGATGAAGAGCGAAAGTCATTTCCATGTGACTTCGCCGATCGAGAAGTACTTCGTCATGCTGGAAAATTTCTATGCACGCACTTTGGATTTATTTTTGCAAAAATCAAACTGGCGAAAAGGCGTTTATGCCGGCCTCGTCGTTTTATTGCTCGTATTGGTTCAGTTCGTGCTTCCGCGCTTACCGAAAGAAATCATCGGGACCCCGGATACCGACTGGGTGATTGTCGGCATGAGCGTGCAAGGCAATACCCTGGTCCGCCAGATGGAAACACAGAGTGAGGAAACCGAAGCAAGGCTCCTGAAGTATCTTGAGGGACAAGTGCTTTACACTTTCACTCAAATCAACAGCCCTGGCAATTGCACCATCATGCTTCGCCTCAAAAACAAAAAGGACGTTGCCAAGACCGTCAAGGACATCGAGAGCGAGTTCCCCAACTCGCCGACCGTGAATTACTGGGTCAACCAATGGAATCCATCGGAGTTGCCCCTGCCCGATCCAGAAAACCTGTTGATTTCCGTTCGTGGTGATGACGCCGGTAAAATGGTGCTCGCCACAAAAGAAATCAACGACACGCTTCAAGAAAAGCAATACTACCGCAGGCTTTGGGCCCGCCCTGAGACCGACAATCCTGAAGGTATTGCCGTTCAACCGCGCTTGGAACTGTGGCCCGAGATTGCTAAGGCCGGCTCCCGCGTCAGCCCGTCAGACTTAGCGGATTACAGCCGTGTCGCGACCGAGGGCCGAACGATCGGCTACCTCACGATGGATAACCGTTTAACGGCGATCCGCCTGAAATACCCGACGGAATACGTAAAAAGCGCTGAAGACCTGGGCGCCTTGCCACTCAGCGTGGCGGGTAAGTTAATTCCGCTCAAGGCGCTCGCGAATATCACGATTGAAAAAATCCTTCCTTCTATTTTGCGCGTGGATCAAGAGCCGCAGTACTTGATCTATGGACGCCTGAAGAAAGAAGAAAAATCGCAATCAAAAGATTTTCTTAAAAAAGCGCAGGCCGATGTTGAGGAATGGAAAAAGAAAAGTGCGGTCGCTAAGGACGTCTCGGTCAGTTTTGAAAATCCTGAAAAAGAAGTCGACGAGGCCATTCATCAGCTGACTTGGGCGCTAGCGATCAGTACCGGTTTGATTTTGCTGACGATGATCCTGCAGTTGGGGCACGTCGCGAACTCCGTTCTGGTATTTATGGCGGTGCCACTGGGTCTCATCGGTGTTCTTCTGTCGCTCTTTATCTTTAGAAGTACATTGTCATTGAACTCTCTGCTCGGCGTGATTCTGCTCAACGGGATTGCCGTGGCAAACAGTATTATCCTGGTCGACTTCCTGACCCGGCTTGTGGAAAAGGGCAGGAAACCCCATGAAGCAGCCCTTGAAGCGGCTCGCACGCGTTTGCGTCCGATTCTGATGACATCTCTGACGACAACTCTGGGAATGTTGCCGATTGCTTTGGGATTTGGCGAGGGCGGAAGAATTTTGCAGCCGCTCGGGATCGCAGTGAGCGGCGGTTTAGGTGTTTCGATGCTGTTAACCCTGTACGTTGTCCCGGCTCTGCAGGTGAGTTATTTGAATTGGACGGCGAAAAGGAATCAGAAACAATGAAAATCATCGCAGCTATCGGAATTTTGACACTGGCCATGCAAACGTCTGCGCAGGTAAAGCTGGGCTTTGAGGACGCCGTGAACGGTGCCGTCAAAAAAATCGAAGAAGTTCAAGCCAAGGAATCCGAACTCCGTTCTGCTGAAAGTGCCCGCCTGCAATCGCAAATGCGTTTCTTGCCTGACTTGAGTCTTTCAGGAACTTATTTGGAGATCGGCCCCGATCTCGACAATCATTATGTTTCACGCAGCTATGGACTTCGCTCGAACTGGAATCTCTTCCGTTTTGGCGGTGATTACTTCTACTACCGAGCCGCCGATTCAGCAACCACCAGTCTTCGCTGGGATTTGCAGGCCACCAAGATCCGCATGGAGGGGGCCATCGCGGGAAAAGCCTTGGATTATATCTCGGCTCACTTAGAAACCGAGATCCGCAAAAAAATCACCGAGGCACAAAGAGTTTACTTGAATGTCGCTGAAAAGCGTTACAGCAAAGGGATCCTTTCGCGCCAAGAATTAGATCAGGTCACCATCGACTTAAAGAATGCCGAAGCCCGCGTAACAGATGCTGAGTTGGCTGAAGTTCAAGCTAAAGAAGCACTTCAGGTCTACATCCCAGGTGTTGAAATTGAAACAGCTTGGCCGTGGGCTGTTCAGCTTAGAAAAATGAAAAAGAAGACTTTGAGTTTTTCTGCGCAAAACCATCCCGAGTGGCAGACATTCCAAAACAAAACGGACGCTGCGGACTATGCACGCAAGAGCAAGTTTGCTGAGATCTTCCCGTCTTTGGACTTTACCCTCACATACGGCAACGAGCGCAGTGCTGCGACCAACGATCTTTGGACTCCGCAATGGGTGGGCGGCGTGACCTTGACAGTTCCGCTGTTCAGCCGTTTAGAAAACTACACCGCTTACCGCCAGGCGGCCGAACTCAAACTTCGCAGCGAACTGGACCTGCAACGTTCGCAACGAGACCTCGAGGCGCAATGGAAGGTGTCTGAAAACGACTTTCGCGTTCAGCTCGATTCGGCCCTGACCCGTGAGCAGACTTTGAAAATTTCCAGCAACCTATATCAGGACAACTTGAAGCGCTTCCAGGCCGGCCGCAGCACCGCCAATGATCTCTTGAATGATCAGGAGCGCTACTACCAGTCACAGCTCTTATCCATCCAAGGCTGGAAGGCCGCGCACTCGTCGTATATCCGCCTCTGTCACTCGCTCGGCCAACTTGCCAGCGAGTGCAGACTTTAAAAACGGCCCCTTTAATGTTGATAAGGGGGAGCTGGCCCACGCCGACGCCGACGCCGACCGTCCGCCATCCTGTATCTTAAAGACAAGTACTAGATAACTAAAAACGTCTTCGAATTCACGCGCTTTTGGTCAGATCTTAGACGAGATCACGGCCGTTAAACTTCATGATTTCGAACTTATCGATATCAACATGGTCGAGGCAGCGGGCATTGATCGCGCGCGAGACTTCACCGCCCGGCTTTTTACCCATGCCGAAAGGGCCGATTCCGCAGTTCGTGCAGAAGTAGTGATGAATCACTTTCTTATTGAACAAATATTCTTTTAAAGAGTCTTCACCCTTTAAAAGTTTAAACTGACTTTCTGGCGCAAACGCCAGCAAGTGGCCTTTCTTGTGACAGATAGAACAGTTGCAAGAAATGAGCTTATCAATCTCCATTTCAACTTCGAAGCGGACATTGCCACAGTGACAACCGCCGGTGTATTTCATATTTTTCTCCTTGAATTCAAAAATTTTAAGCTGGCCATCGTATTGATTCAATAAAAATACTGCGTGGGCTCTAGCGGCAACGGTGTCGTATCCAAGTGCGCGGTATTCCATACGGGCTTAATCCTATCGACGAGTAAACTCGTGGTATTTCCGTCCTTCTGCACCACTCCGCCCACTGTAATGAAGCAATGATTCAGAAATACTTCGCGGTATTTTTCAAAATTCTTGCGCCACAGAATAATATCAATGAACCCGAACTCATCTTCCATTGTGCAGAAGCAAACGCCCTTTGCGGTCGGCGGTTTTTGTCGGATCAAAACCAAACCCGTCACGGTGAGCCTTCGGCCATTTACAGATTCGCGCAATGTTTTAGAAGTGTCTTTAGCAATCCCCGGCAGGTTCTTACGGATTTCTGCCATTGGATGACCGTGGGTGGAAATCGAAAAGGCCTCGTAATCGGTTTGAATTTTTTCAAAACCATCCAGCTTCTGAAACCCAATTTGCGTCGATGACATCGGAACGACTTCTAGATCACTAAAAAAGCTCAACTGGTTTCCAACCGGCTTTTGAAACATATTTTGATATTCAAGCACAGCCCACAGCGCTTCGCGCGTGTCCCATTGGAATTCTTCAAAACGGCCGGCCATGGCCATCCTATGTAGAACCTCCTTTTTCAGCTTTGAGCGGCGAACAAAATCCCCGAGGCTGCGGAATCGCTCGCGCCTCCGCTCTTGTATCAAAAAATCGACATCTTTCTTGGCAATACCGTTTGTCACCCGAAAGCCCAGGCGAATCGTATGGGGCCCCGCAATCGCGCAATCCCATTCAGAGTGCAGCACCGACACTGGCAAAACTCTGACACCATGCCTAAGGGCATCGTAAATAATCGTATCGTTACGATAGAATCCCATCGGCTGGCTATTCACAAGCGAGCAGGCAAACTCCGCCGGATGATGGCATTTCAAATAGCAACTGGCGTAGGCGAGCAGCGCAAATGAGGCCGAGTGGCTTTCTGGAAAACCGTAATGGCTGAAACCTTGAATCTGATCAAAGATCTGATTGGCAAAGGCCTCGGTCATTCCGTTATTGAGGAGTCCTCGCTTAAGTCGGTCGGCCATAACACCAATAGGAGCACTACTACGCCAAGCATTGATAGATTTACGAAGGACATCGGCTTCTCCTGGGGTAAAGTTCGCGAGATCAATCGCGAGTTTCATAATCTGTTCTTGGAACAAGGGTACGCCCAATGTTTTACCAAGCACGCGTTTCACGACTTCATTGGGATATTCAATTTTTTCAAGTCCCCGCCGGCGCTTAAGATACGGGTGAATCATATTGCCGACAATGGGACCAGGACGGACAATGGCGACTTCGACAACAAGATCATAAAAATTCCGTGGCTTAAGCCGTCCCAGCATCTGCATCTGCGCCCGCGATTCGATCTGAAAGGTTCCGACGGTGTCGCGCTCACAAATCATATCGTAGGTTGCTTTGTCATCCTGTGGAATTTCATAGAGCTTCTTTCCCGTCAGTTTCAAAGATTTTTGTAAACAACTGAGCATTCCGAGCGAAAGAATATCCACTTTGATAAGCCCTAAAGTATCTAAGTCATACTTATCCCATTGAATAATAGTGCGCCCATCCATACGAGCAGGTTCAACAGGCACAATATCCACAATTGGGTCTGCACTGAGTGTGAACCCTCCGCTATGAATGGAAATATGGCGTGGGAAATTAATAATCGCATCGGTAATTGTGTCGATTTTTTGGCGTAACTTCCCGGGCTCTGGCGTATCTTTAACGAGTTCATTGAAATCCCTTTCTACTTTCTTTGCTGAAAGCGCGCCGACAGACAGTCCAAAAGCTTTGCAAACCTCACGAAAAGCGCTGCGATTCTGATAAGTAATCACAGCACTCACCATGGCCGCGCGATGGCGACCATACTTTTCGTAAATGTACTGAATCACCTCTTCCCGGCGTTCATGCTCAAAATCGATATCAATATCCGGCGGCTCACCACGCTCGACACTAATAAAGCGTTCAAATAAAAGATCCATCTGTATCGGATCAATCGCCGTAATTCCCAGCACGTAACACACCACCGAGTTTGCTGCCGAGCCACGGCCCTGGCAGAGAATATCTTTTTTCTTTGCGAACTCGACGATGTCATAAATCGTTAAAAAATAATCTGCGAATTTAAGCTCCTGAATGAGGCTAAGCTCATGCAGGAGCTGCTGCTTTACCCGGTCGGACATCCCCTTCGGGTAGCGCTCCGGCGCATTTTTCCAAATCAGGTGTTCCAAGTAAGACTGAGCCTCGAACCCCACTGGAATCCATTCCGACGGATAGCGATAGCGCAATTCCGACGGAGAAAATGTACAGGCTTGTGCGATTTCCAGGGTCTTTAAGAGCGACCCCGGAAAATCCTTATAGAGTAATTCCATTTGCGCAGGTGTTTTGAGGTATCTCTCGGCGTTCGGCTGAAGTTTAAAGCCGATTTCCTGCAATGTTTTTCCTTCACGGATTGAAATCAAAACATCCTGAATCATCTTTCGCTTATTCTCGTGATACTCCACATCATTTGATGCCACAAGTGGCAGATCAAAATACCGTGAGTACTCTGTCAGCTCCGCGACCCGCTTCTTGTCGTTGCCATCCAAATAAATGGTCAAAGGCAAAGACACTTGCGCGGCACCGAAGACTTCTTTCAGATCACCGACGCGAGTTTCTTTAGAAACTCTTGGCAAGACAAAAACCTCTGGCGACTTTTGCATTCCCAAAAACTCTAAAAAGGTCGAAAACTCCAAATGAGTTTTTCCTTTTTCATTGCCGCGCTTTGCTTTTGTCAGCAACTGGCAGATGCGGCCATAGGATGCGCGGGTTTGAGCGAGCACCGTGATATTCGGATGATCTACAAACACGCATTCAGTACCGACAAGATACTTAAAATCAGGATGACCTTTAGCAACCTGGTAACCTCTTGGCATTCCATACACACCATCCAAATCCGTGATAGCAATTCCACTCAATCCCTGAGCAATCGCAGTTTCAACAAGCTCCGCCGGGTGAGAGGCTCCGGTTAAAAAGCTGAAATTCGATTTTGCGCGTAACTCGACGTAACTCATTATTGTCTCGCTTGTTGATAACTTAAAAACTTCTACTGTCTTCGAACTAGCCTGAGCGTCCTGTCATTCGAAGCTTCCTGCCGGCTCAATCAAACTCTCCCTGCAAAAAATCCCCCTGGGCCGTCCGGTACAACCAGAGCTGGCGTCCCTTGCGGGTCGTCAGCCGGTAGTACACTCTTTCGAGAGAGTTTTCCCACCATTCTGAGAAAACAATCTCGCGGTTTTCGAGGCTTACCACCTCGTCGACATTGTCATCCCAGCAGAGATGCTTACCCCAGAAGTGCACCTGGCTCGGCGACGGCAGAAGTCGTAGGGGACGCTCCGCCAGGCGGTCCACGGGAGGGGGAATCTTGGGTGGCTCGGCTTCCCTCTCCCAGGTCTTCTCGGGTATATAACTCTCCCGTATCCGCGTGAAGAAAACTGCTTTTTCTCCAATTCGCGTCGCGACTCGCGATACGAATTGAAAAAAAGACTCTTCGTTCTCCTCCCGACGCTGATTAAATAAACTCTTTTGGTTCATGGCATACGGGATTTCTTCGGTGACAACTAACGAGAACTCCGTGATACGGTGCCGGATCGGCTTTGCCGCCATTTGCGCGTCAACCATTTCCTTTGCCACTTGCAGAATCACTTTTTGCGATACATATGGAAGCTGCAGACAGATCGAAATTTTATAATCTTGCTCTGCCGGATTCAGCGCATGTTCTTGACGAAGAATAATATCAAACTGGCGAGCCCGCTTGCCTTTGCCTCGCAGCCGTAACTGCATGCGATCCAGCATCGTCTTCATCTTGAAATAAACCGGCTCGAGATTGTCGACCGGACTTTCCAGATCAAATTCATGACGCTCCGTAATCACTTCACTGGGCTTAAACGCTTTCCATGGCACCGGGCTTTCACCCATCACACGGTAATAAGCCATCAGCCCCACAGTACTAAAACGCGTACTGATCTCACGCACGGAAAACTTCAAAAAATCTTTCAGAGTGCGAACGCCGAGGCTTTTTAAAAGCTCCGTCATTTTTACGACTTTCTGAGTGAGTTCCACTTGTTCCCCGAGCGGATCGAAATAGTATTTCAAAGTGTCAATCGGCAGCGCGAGTTTGTCCCGTTGGTCCAACACCGCAAACGACAAGGCCGTGGGCACATCCTCACCAACTCCGATCTTGGCCCGCACTCCCGCTTTTCGCAGTGTAACCAGCGTCCGTTGAATAAAGGTATTCACCGAATAAAGCCCTAAGCACTTCGATATATCCATGAAGAGGAAGCGGTCCCCCCGGGTCATCACCTGAGGAGTTGCACGATAAAAAATTTCTGCAAGGGCTTGCAGGTTTTGCGGTTGTTCGAATTCTAAGCATACGACTGTCATCCCATCCTCCTTTTTTCGGTTTCAATATTGAAACCAAGTTTTTTCTTCGAAACCTTTAATTGTAAATTCGGCACCCAGCATTGATGCATATCCTCAGACAAAAGAAAAAAGTGGGCACCGCATCTCTCAGAGAGAAGCTGATAGCGTCTTAAATCTTTTTCGTCAGTCGGTCGGTCTACATCAAGATTAGTTACTAAGGCTTGAAAACATCCTGATTGGAGAGCTTGATTGACACACCAAGCAAGTTGCTTTCCAGCTTCAATAAATAATACATTTTCTGTCTTCACCCCTTTTTGAAAAAGCGCGTAGGGGTTGATCGTTAACTCCTTTTCGATCCAAACCACTTTCATGTCTGGATGTTCTTTCAGAAACAAACTCACTAACTCCGTTTTGCCAAAACCGCTGATTTCAATAATCGAGCCCTTTGGGAAACCCCCGCGAAACAAAGAAAAATCGCTCTTTTCCCTCTCAAGGTGCTGGGCCGAGCCAATAAGCTGCCTTAGCTCCTCGAGAGAGGGCTTCACTAGAACTAAGCTCATATGTTTTATTACCTGTTATTGGAAGCGCAGCAGTCCGCAGTAAATTCCTGAGATCTTCAGTTGCCGATCCTCTTCCACAATAATGGGCTTGTATTGAGGATTGGCGGAATGTAATTCGACATGATCCCGCTTCTTGTAAAAACGTTTGATCGTCGCTTCATCATCAACTTCAGCAACGACGATCTCGCCGTTGGTGGCAGATTCTTGGCTGCGGATCACAACGTAATCACCATCAAGAATGCCCTCACCGATCATCGAATCCCCGGAAACCTGCAGAGCAAAATACTCGCCGGCCCCCTTAAGCATACTGAGAGGCACTTCGATGCGTTCGTTAAATTTACGGTTCTCGATAGGGCGGCCCGCGGCCACCTTACCGAGCAGAGGAACCAAGTTCCCCTCTTTGTGAACGGTCAGACTCTGAGAAAGATGGCGCTCCTTGGTCAGGTAACCTTTCTTTGTCAAAGCTTCGACATAGTGCTGTACCGAAGACTTTGTCGCATAGCCAAAATGCTTCGCGATGGTTTCGTAGGTCGGAGGGAAGCCGTTTTTTTCTTGATACTTCTCGATGTACTCGAGAACTTTCTTTTGATTTGCAGTTAAATTTTGCATCACACTCTCCTTACTACTTTCTTCATCCCACGTTGCTTCTCTGGCTAGGTCTCGCGGGCGGCCTCTTTACACACTCGTACTTTTAACGCACCTTCGTGCCCGTACATTTCCCGTACTTTGAATATAACCGTACATTTCCCGTACCGGCAAGAGGGGTCTCGTGTTTTTTTTAACTTTTTTCGTAAACCTTTGAAATCACGTGATAGATGCACTACGGTAGGACCTTATGTGTGCACAATACATTGTGAAGCTCCAGGCCCTAGATCTAGAAACCCTCTTTGGAATTTCCATTTCGAGCGGCACTCCTCCCTGGGTTGAACGGATCACCCCCTACACCAACGCCCCGGTTTTGACCCACGATGGAGCGCACCTGATGAACTTCTCTCTGATCCCTTCCTGGGCGGCTGAGAGGAAACAGAAATTCGCCACTTATAATGCACGGATTGAAACGGTGATTGAGAAGCCGACGTGGCGGCAGCCTTTCGAGAGTAAGCGCTGCCTCGTTCCCATGAGCAAATTCGTTGAACCGATCTATGAACATGAATACGCCGGCAACATGGTGGCCTTTGAACGCAAAGATCACGAGCCTCTTTTCGCTGCGGGAATTTATGATCACTGGATGGATAAAAAAACCGGCGAAGAGGTCGCAAGCTTCGCCCTTCTGACCTCGCCGGCTCTAGCCTTCGTTCATCGCATCGGCCACGAGCGCAGTCCGATCTTTCTGCCGAAAGAGTCTTTCGCCGCGTGGACAAAGCCGGAGAAACAAAATCCGCAAAAGCTGGTGCAGTACTTACGTGAGCATCGCCTGAATCCGCCGCTCATAGTGGAGAAAGATCGCCCCATGAAAGTCGGCTGGGAAAAGCACAAACCCCCAAGGAGACTTGCGTCTCAATAGAAAATCCTTTACGATCAATTCTCCAGGAAGGACGTACAGCCATGATGAACGGACGCATTCTTATCTACCGCGTATTTGATATCGGCCGCGATGTGAATCTCGAGGCCGCTCAAAAGATTTTTGAAACCACCACTACGGCCCAAAGGTTCCGCTTAAATCGTTCTTCCAAGGCCATGATCATCAACAATGCACCGCTGTCCCTCAACATCGAAGTTTCCAAGTACGATGCTTTGGGGCATCCGCTCGATCTTGAGATCTCAGCAAAGATCTGGCACTTCGGCGCGCTGTCGATCACGATGTCTTTCGGAATGCCCGATAATTTGTCGTGGAACCGGCTGATCGAGCTCGGGAACTTCCTTGAAAACGACAACAACCTCGATTTACTCGCAAAACAAAAAGTCGAACAAATTCTTCTGACAATGAATCCCGAGCGCGTACAAACCACGAACTGGGAAACTTACGAAGATTACATCTGCTACTTCTTCCGCAAACTGGATGGCTGCGAAAAAAATACGATGGAGATCTTTAACCGCTACGACATCTTCCGTCTGATCTTGTCAGAGAATAACGAGAACCTCTCGGAACAAACCAAGAAGACGATCTTAGACAGCACCTTCCAGTACAGCAACGACGACCTTGCAGTGATTGACTGGAACTCCGCTCTGATTATCGAGCCTTCGGGCTCTCTGGATATCGTCGATGTGATCGAGTTCTCCCTCTGCCAGCTTTTAGAGATGCGTTACTATGATGACTTGCTCGATGAGAAGTTGACGTATCTTTATAACTCACTTGAAAAGCAGAAGTTCAATATCTTCCAGAGCTACTACAACCGTCTTTCCAAAGAGGCGGCGAAGTTTTACCTGGATATTGCCGACACGGTTGAGAGTGTTGAGAACAGCATGAAAGTCGTGGGGGATTTCTATCTTGCCAAGATTTTCCGCGCGGCTTCCCTGCGTTTCCGATTCAAAGACTGGCAAGACAGCGTCAATCAAAAGCTCGAGAACTTGGCGCAGATTTCAAAGATCTTCGTCTCGGAAGGCAATGAAAAGAAAAATCAGCTTTTGGAGCTCATCATTATCTTTCTGATTGCCATCGAAGTTATTCCTTTGTTCTTTAAGTAAGCGTGGCAAATAAGACCCCATTTGCGCTTTCTTAGTACCTGTCTCACGTCATACATGGTAGATTGGGCCTTCACTATGATGGATTCCTTTACAAATACAAAACCGCTCAAAGCCCTCTTAGTTGGCGTGCAATTGCCCCGAGTTTCCGATGAAGAGATTCAAGGGTCTCTGGCGGAGCTTTCTCGCCTTGTCACCACCTTGGGTTACAACGTGACCGGACAAACCTCCCAGCGTCGGAGCTCCGAACGCGGCGCCACCGTTCTCGGCGATGGCAAACTCAAAGAACTCGCGACGTGGACGGGCGGCTCCGGCGTTGTCGGCCCGATGGCTGTAAAGAAAAAACATAAAGCCGCATTGAAGTTTGAAAAGAATCAAGTGGCTGATAAAGACGGCGAATCTCCCGAAGACCCTGAAACTGAAGAGGAAGATCTCGATAATAGCTTGGATGAAGCGCCGAAAGAGCGCGCCGAGGTCGTGATCTTTGACTGTGATCTTTCCCCGTCTCAGTTGCGCAATTTAGAAAGTGCCACCGGTGTGCAGGTTTTAGACCGCACCGGCGTGATCATTGAAATCTTTAGCCGTCATGCGCACACCCGCGCGGCCCGCTTGCAGGTTGAAATCGCGAGACTCACCTACGTGGCCCCTCGCCTGCGCGAAACCGGTGGCGGCGAAGACCGCGGGGGCGGTGGTGTTGGCGCCAAAGGCGCCGGTGAATCCACTGTGGAACTGGACCGCCGCAAAATCCGCGATCGTATTAAGGAACTCAAACAAGAGCTCTCATCGATTTCACAAGAGCATGATACGCGCCGGGCCCGCCGTGGCCAGGAAATCTCGGTGGCGCTTGTCGGCTACACCAATGCCGGAAAGTCTTCGTTGATGCGTGCCCTGACCGGCAGCGAAGTGCTGGTCGCTGATAAACTTTTTGCGACACTCGATACAACCGTGCGCGTTCTTTATCCGGAATCCGTGCCGCGCATTTTGATTTCAGACACGGTCGGCTTTATCAAAAAACTGCCGCATGATCTCGTCGCGTCGTTCAAATCCACTTTAGATGAAGCCTTGAACGCATCGTTGTTGTTGTACACCGTCGACTCGTCAGATCCGACCTTTCGTTCGCAATTACAGGTGACGAAAACCGTTCTTGGTGAAGTCGGTGCGAGCGGAATTCAAAATTTATTGATTTTAAATAAAGTCGACCGCCTATCGAAAGAAGAGCGCACAAAGCTTGAACAGGAGTTTCCGCACGCGCACTTCATGTCAGCGACAAATCCGAAAGACGTGGCGGAACTTCGTTTAAAACTCATCAGTTATTTTGAAACCGACATGGTCGATGAAGACCTGCTCGTCCCCTACGATGTTCAAGGGGCCATCGGCGAAATCCGCTCAAAGATGCGCGTCCTCGGCGAATCCTACGATGGTAAAGGCGTTACGCTGAAAGTGCGCAGCCACCCCGATACACTCGCAAAAATAAAATCACGTTTCCGCCTTTAGGGAGAGCTGGCTCCGACGGCCGGCCTGCTTCCGTCCTGTGCAGGGGCCCGTTTTTGATTTTTTCTACGGCAGATATGCGGCGATTTGTTTTAGCACGCGTTCCACGAAATCCTCTTGGGTGGCTTCAATTTTTTCTTTGGAACTGTCCGATGGAATGTCAACCGAAGTCAGTTCCTTGATTCTTGCGACTTTACCATAACCATTTTCCAAGAAGCCCAAGTCCAACAGCGCACACTTCATGCGAATGCGTTTTGCATCGGTGTACTGGGCGATATCAACCTGCTGGCGCTTGCCGATGCGGAAAGAAAGCAAAGCCCAGTGCTCGGTGTTCATAAAACGCTGATAAGGCGAATCCGAGCCCACACGGGCCGCCACCGTCACCTCGGGCACGCCTTTGGATACAATCAATTTTAAGATCCCTGAAGATAACGCATAAAAGCTGAGTTTCGGCGCAAGCTCCATCTGTTCCCAAAACGGCGGATTGTGGGGCTCGCTGTGCGCGATGGAAACGACAATTTCTTTTTTAAAAAGATTTGCCAGGTCCGACGTCAGAATTCCCAAATGCACTGCGAGGGAACTCTTCCAGCTGTCCGTAATACGAAAGCGGGCCTCTGGATAAAAAACCGCGCACAATTCGTTAAAAGAAAATTTATAGCGACACTGCTTTCCAGGATCCTGGATCGTTATTTGCGCGGAGTTTTCGTGCCCGTCTCCGCTCACGATTTTTGCGAATGAAACTTTTTGAGGCGCGAAAATATCCATCGTGCGGGTCACAGCCGCCGGAGCCGTATCCAGATTGTACTCGTGGCTGGTTCTTAAAAAGTGAATCGGCGACTGCACTTTTGAACAAAATTCTTCTAAAATGACAGCGTCAAACTCATTTGAAAGCACCTGATCGATAGATTTGCCAAGTTCTTGCATTTGCATGTTAAGACTTTTACATTGAATGGCCCCGTTGTCTACCTAACCTCGGCACGCGGCAGTAGGACTTTAGCCTCCCATGAAGATACTTTTTCAAGACGAACATTTTTTTGCCATTGATAAGCCCGCGGGTCATTTTGATCGCATCGCCCACCCGCTTTAGGGGGATATTGAACATGGCGACTCTTACCACAATCGCTTCTTTAGGGATGATTTGGGAATTCCCGGTCTTTGCCTCAAAGCCTCCTGCCTGCAGTTCACTCACCCCTGGACCGGCCAAGAAATGAAAATTGAAGCCACCGCTTGTGAAAAGCGGAATAAAATTTATTCCCTCTTTGCGCATTCCTAGACATACTAACCCCATGCGATCAGTCAGACTTGTTCCCATCATCATTGTTTTGAATATCTTAGTCTTTCTCATGTGGTCCACCGGAGGCGACGACCGCCTGTGGTTCATGCATAATAATTTTGCCGTCAGCTGGGAAGCTCTTCAGCAAGGGCGCTGGTGGGTGCTGGTCACTTCGGTGTTTTCTCATGAAATGTTTTTTCACTTGTTGCTGAACATGTATGTGCTGCATGGCTTTGGCGACGCGATCGAATCGATCTTAGGCGCGAAAATATTTTTCGTATTCTATATGGCGGCGGGCATTTTTAGTTCTTTCGCCCACGCCGCAGTTTCAGCCTTTGTACTTGGCAAGCCGGAACTTCCTGCTGTCGGGGCCTCGGGCGCGATTGCTGCCGTCTTGATTTTGTTTTGTTTGCTTTACCCTAAAGAGAAGTTGCTTTTGTTTGGGGTTGTTCCGCTGCCTGCAATGTGGGGCGCGCTGGCTTTTGTCGGCCTTGACGTCTGGGGACTTGCCAGCCAAGCTGAAGGCGGCGGCTTGCCGATCGGTCATGGAGCCCATTTAGGCGGCGCCCTGTTCGGGCTTATTGCTTATTTTATTTTGCGTCCCCGCCTCGTTCGCGTTCAAAGGCACTAAACTTATGAGCCGCGCAAAATAAATGAGGGAAGAACTTATGTCTTCCCTCATCCGCTACCGAACTATTAAGCGTTTTGGTTATCAAAAAAGCCGTTTGCGTTCTAAGCTAGGACCTTAAGTTATCCATTCTACGCTTTCACAGTAGCTTTCTTACAAGAGTGAGTATGCCTGTTTTTTACACCTCACTGCAAGACTAAAAAGTATAAACAACGATCCTCTTTTCACGACTTGTGGAGCCATCGCGGGCCCTACGCCGCCTTGTCTCGCAGCAGGCTCTCGCAGCGCTCAATGATGGTCGTTCGGATGCTTTCCCTGTGTTTCAACAAATCCGGGTGTTGCGCGTTTTGCACAATCCGGTACAAATCAATCGCCCGCTGCAGCTCTATCAGGCGTTGCTTCTGGGGGCCGCGCGACAGGGGAAACTTCGGCATCGGCGCCGATGTCACTGCCGCCTTATGAACCGCGACCGTCCAATCGATCTCGGTTTGAGTTAAATAAATGGTTGGATAAAAACCTTTTTCCTTGGCCTCATCGTCGGCTTCGCGAAGCTGCGCATTTAACCAGCGCAACTCACGCAAGATGGCGTTCAGTTCAGAATCATATTTCTTGCCGAAAACTTTGTAGACGGTCCTCTTCCAGGCGTCACAAAAATCTTCGAATTCAATATTCTGGTCTTTCTCAAAGTGCGGCGGATTCGTGATGTAGTTCAAAGTTTTCGTAAAAATATCTTCCGAAATAATCACGCTGTTCGTTTTGTAGCCGACACGCACGAGATGATGGGCCCAACTTGCGATATCAAGCAGTGATCTATTACTGACAAGCGCCGTTCTGAATGTTAAGTGAAAATCGGCGTAAACTTCGCTGCCCATCGGCCTTTCAAGATAGGCGTCAAAAAAACTCTTCTTACGATCTGCTTTAGGCACGGCAAAAAAGTCACGCAAGTGATTGGAGAATTTTTCGAAAGTGCCCATCCAAAGCTTCTCTGCCTGACAGGCTTTATAGAGATGAAACGCCTTCATGGCGGTCGGCTCCGCCTCATCAAGAAGACCGTTGATCCGTTCAACCAGCATACGTGGGAAAGCATTCCATAGCTCTGTGATCATGCATTCATTTTACCCCGATCCGCACTAAAACTCGAACTTCGCCATTTTGTCGAAAGAGTGGGCGAGTTTCTCAAACTGAGAAATGGCGGCTTCCGCACCACGATCATCCCCACCGCCACAGATGCTTGGCGGTGGGTAAAATACATTCTATTTCATTTTCTTAAGGAGGCGTTCCCAGGCCGCCGCATCCTTGGGCGCGACCCAATTATTGCCAACCCGTTTCAGATCCGCATCCTCCGCGTCAATATTAAGACGGTTGACGTAGTGAATGTCACAGATGAAAAACTGTTTTTGATAGGGCAACAGAAAGCGGTCTGCGCGCTGATTCAGATCGCGAACGGCCTCCTCATACGACGAGTACCAAACATTCCAGACTGAAGGCCCAAGGTGCCGCACAAGAATAGCATTGGCATCGAGATTCTCTTTGAGCTCGCGCCACGAAGCGAAGTTCGCGTGCTTCGCGATGATCTCAAGAGCGTCTTTGAGCGCAATCGACTTTCCGGCTTTAGCTTTGGCCTTTTGCAGTAGTTTCGCTTTGTTTTTTAAATGTTGGATTTGTGAAATGGCCACAAAATCTCCTTTGTCTTGTTACCTGTAACCGCGTTGGTAACCAAAAGAGTTTATTTGTGTCGGCGCAGCGGCGCCTGTCTTCACGAGGTGAGCTTCTCTTTGGCGGTAGAGGCGTCCTCGTCAGCCTCAAGAACGAATATAACCGAAACGCCCTCAGAAGTCAACGTGGGCAATAAACCCCTTCGATACGGGGAAGGCTTATTATACAATACATTGAATAATGTTTCTATATTATACCGACTAGTCAGGGCTCCCAAAAAACAGTATATTAGCTTTAACAGAAAGGACGGTTTTATGAAGAAACTATTATTCACCCGCAAAAATGAACAACGCCACTGGGTTGGCGATGGCTTTCCCGTCCGCTCAATCTTTACTTATAATGATTTGGCCAAAGAGATTTCGCCATTTCTGCTGATGGATTACGCGGGCCCGGCAACCTTTCCGCCGACGAACGAGCGCAAAGGTGTTGGTGAGCATCCTCACCGCGGCTTTGAAACGGTGACGATTGTTTACTCCGGTGAAGTCGAGCATCGCGATTCCGCTGGCGGTGGGGGCGTGATTGGCCCGGGGGACGTGCAGTGGATGACCGCCGCTTCGGGACTTGTGCATGAAGAGTTTCACGGCCCCGAGTTCGCAAAACGCGGCGGCAACTTTGAAATGATTCAGCTTTGGGTGAACTTGCCAAGAAAAGACAAAATGTCAAAACCTCGCTATCAAGGTTTGAAAGACGAGAACATCCCGGCGGTGGCACTGCCAGAGGGGGCTGGAGTTTTGCGCGTGATTGCCGGAAACTATCAGGACGCCAAAGGCCCTGGCATGACATTTACTCCGATCAATCTTTGGGACCTGAATTTGAAAGCCGGTCACCACGTCACGTTGAAAGTTCCCGCCGGCCACACCTCCGCTGCCTTTGTCTTAAGTGGCAAAATCGAAGTCGGTACTGGTGAAAAAATCGGCGAAGCCGCGCTGGCGGTGTTTGAACGTGACGGCGCTGAACTCACGTTCAAAGTCCTTGAAGACACGAAGTTGCTCTTTATGGGTGGAGAACCGATTGAAGAACCGATCGTCGGCTATGGCCCCTTTGTCATGAACTCCATCGGTGAAATTAAGCAAGCCTTTATCGATTTCGAGGAAGGCCGCATGCAATAGAAGAAACCCTCTCGGGCATCAGAGTCCTACTCGGCCCGATCTTGGGTGACAACAGTTCTGCGCACCGTGGGTTTTTTACCCGCCGCCCCCTGCTGAGGAGCCGCGTAACGCTGTTGTGATCGCTGAACGGCCCGTGCCGGCACCCGCCGCGCCGGGGCCGCCATAGGGGCCGGAGCCGCCGCTTGGGCTTGTCCCGCCATCTTGCCTTGCGGAATCAAGAAATTAAAGAAGCCATAAGACTCATCTAACTTCAACATGATCACCGACAGCAGATAGAATGCAAAAAGCATATAGTGGCGAGCCGACGCTTTTTCTTTCATCATCTTTTCGATACCACGCAGACGCTGGTCGACATCGATGGCGGGGCTCACTGCTTTCTGTGAAGCTGGCGGCGGAGAAGCGTGAGCGTGAACCAAAACTGTTGCCGCCGCTTCGGCATTCGCGGAAAGGGCCGCCGAATTGCTCAATGAAAGCTGCACATTCGTATTGAGAAGGCGGACTTCATTACGCTCCTGCTCAATCTCAGTCTCAAACATTTTCTGCAGCAGGCGCGCGTTTTCGGAATAAGAGTAGTCCGGGAAATGGGTTTGCATGACCCGGCGAAGGGCCGCCTGGAATTCTGCAGCACTTGCGTATCTTTCACTGGGATTCTTGCGAAGTGCTTTAAGAATAACCTGATCAAGCTCCGGGGGAATTGCACCATTGTAGTAAGACGGCGCTTTGATATTGTAATCACAGTTCGAGATCGTTGCGAGGATCGTCATCTCCGAATCGCCGGTACGATAGAATGGGCGACGATTTGTGAGCAGCTCCCACGCGACGATACCCAGCGCAAAAATATCCACGCGAGCATCGAGATGCTCACCGGTGATTTGCTCTGGTGACATATAGGCGAATTTTCCCTTAATTGTGCCGGCACGGGTGGCCTCGATCATGGTGCTGGCGGCCTTTGCGATACCAAAATCAATGACCTTCAAATTGCCATCATAACTCACCAACAGATTGTGCGGAGAAATATCGCGATGAATCGCTTTCACTTCCTCCCCGGTGATTTTGTTCACAAAAGTATGGGCGTAACTCAAGCCGGAAGCCGCTTGCGCGAGCAGGCTGAGCGCCATCGGTATCGGCATGAGTTCGCCCTTTTCTGCAAATTTACAAAGAACATCTTTAAGATTTTTACCTTCGATATACTCCATGGAAATGTAGGGTTGGCGGTTGCATTCCCCGAAATCGTGGATTTGCACCGTGTGGGGATGGTTAAAGCCCATACAAACCCTAATTTCACCCTGGAACATTTTAATAAACTCAATGTCACTGGCGGCATGGGGCAGAATGCGTTTAATAACGACCACACGGCCATTGCCTTTATGACTTGCCGGACGGGCCAAGAACACTTCAGCCATTCCTCCGATAGCGATTTTCTTCAGTAATACATAGTTGCCGAAGTTCTCAAAGTTTGGAAAATCATTTGAGTTCATGTTCGGACCTCCGTGTGTACCCCGCTCTTTAATATCCATTGTAGACCATCTTTGAAAAAATATTTAAGTTTCTACAATCGTCTCTTTTTTTGACAGTGAGTCTACCCAATCAGTCAAAGTTTCAGACAGTCCGTTTTTGATGTTTATGACTAAATCTTTCCGAGAAATACGCGGGGACGTTTGTGATCTCCTGAAATCTTTTTAAGTCAAAATACTCATATATGCGGCTTGCATAAAACACGAGGAATTCATTTTTCTCGTGACACCAAGCGGTTATGACCCAGTCTTGGCCTCTTTTCTTGACGGACTCAATGGTGATTTGCCAGATGAATCTTTTCCCAGACATATTCATATAGCAAATACGGGCGTCCGGACCGTGGATGCTGATTCTATTGATGCGTTCCGTACGCGCCTGAATTTTTCTGCTATTCGTACGGTACCAGGTATAAAAAACCACCACACATGCGATGGCGATATCTAACGAGTTCATGACTCACTCCTTGTGTCTTGCTTTTAGTATAGAAGCCCGAACACTAGCTGGGAAACCCGTCGCCTTCATTTTTTCAGAATAAAACACGACAGTTTTGAAGTTTTACACTTCATAAAAAAATGCTGAAAAGTATTTTTACATAACCCAGAAAAAGCAAGTGAATGCCGCAAGGATCAAATCCCCAATTGACACGCTTTCATTTTCGTTAGAATAATTTTGCATGATTCAAGCACTCACCCTTCCCCTTCTTTTCGCTCTGGCGGGGGCTCCGCGCGGGGCACACGCCGCCTATGATAAAGAAAACCCTCTGAAACGCCGGGTAGCCAGCGTTTTCATTTCAAAAGCCTTCATTAACGAACAACTCCAAGCCCGCGTTGCAAAAGCTCAGATGTTCAAAGCCCTCAAGATTGAACTCAATGACAAAAGTGACGAGCTGTATTTAACCGGTAAAATTCAGGTGCCGCTCGAAGAAATGCGGACGATGAATGTCGAACCGGGTCTCGGCGAATTTAAATTCCGCTTGACAATGAAACCTTCAGTCACCAAAGACGGCCATCTCGTTTTAGAGTTTCCCCTCAAAGAAACTTATTTTTACCCTGCAAGCTCCAATGATGGTAAAAACGATCGCATCATAGTGCCAACGGAGCTTTTGTCGTTGGGCCTGGCCTCCGCCCGGGGCTATCTGTCCGCTCTTTCGGGCGACATGTCGACCTATGACCGTAAAACGGCCAAGCTAAAGTCGGAGATGGCGGTTCTCCGGCGTGATATCAGGGACGAAAAAGATCCCGTAAAAATTGAGGACCTCAAACTGCAAAAAAAATTGCTCGAATTGCAAATCCAAGCCATTCCAATGGAACAGGCCCGGATGGAAGCCACTGCCAAATCGGTGAATACGATCCTCGCCTTTAGCGGCGAAAAAGAAATGAACCTCAATGACGAAATCAGCGCCCGTAAAAACGCCCTTACGCTCAAACTGCAGCTGAGTAAACTTCTGCCCTACCTTAAAGACATCGCGCTCGGCGGCCTGCGCGTCAGTCATGACAAGGTGGATGGCGGCGGCGAAGACTACTTGGTCATTGACGTCGATTCGCAGCTAGAAGAGGTTCCCGCGCCTTCTCAGCGCGGTCCTCGGCAGCAACGTGTCGCCCTGAAGACCGCGCCTTCGCTTTTGATTCGTTTGAATCAGAATATCTTTAACAGCAAGGCCCTCGGCGATATCAAAAAAAACAAGATGGCTGATATCCGTGACTTCGAGATGGCTTTAAAGGACGACGGCCTTCATGTCTCAGGAAAGTGGCACAAGTACTTCATTAACATCCCCTTCGACACGACGGTGGATTTTGAAACCACGGCACCGGATGTTTTTGAAATCCGCCTGCGTAAACTCAGTGTCGAAGGGATCGACCTCAAGTTCTTGACGAAATTCGCATTGGATGCGGTGAAAGATCGCCTTGATGCCGCGCTTGTCGGCATTTGCACGTTTGAGTACCTCGGGGAAGATAAATACGAAAACCACGTTTTAAAAGTGATGGTAGAGCCTAAAAAGCTCGTCCCTGCTTACCCGAACCTCCACCTAGTCGCGGTGGACGTCGGCAACCGCCAATTCATGCTCAAGATCGGCCATGTTGAATAGGAAAAATCATGAAAAACATATTCACAAAAAACCCTCAAGATCCTGATGAACAAAGAGAATACCGCTATGGTCTCCGCACCATCATGGAGCTTTTCGACATCGGCCCCACCGTCGCCATCACGGTTTTGTCGATGGCCTTGCTGGTAATCCTTGGTGGCGTGGTTGCCTTTGTGCGAAGCGCTCCTCCATCAACGATCAC
Organism: Pseudobdellovibrionaceae bacterium; assembly: GCA_039810425.1. GTDB lineage: Bacteria > Bdellovibrionota > Bdellovibrionia > Bdellovibrionales > Bdellovibrionaceae > JACMRP01. The sequence continues at coordinate 34,672 of JBDHWW010000030.1, forward strand.
CTTCTCGGCGGGCCCTGAAGAAAGTTACTTTCAAAAAACCGCGCTTCGTTATGCTAAAGCACTTGCCAAGAATGGCGTCACCGTCAATGTTTTGACTTCGAATGGCTCCTTGCAAAACCTTGAGCGCCTCGCCGATCCAAAATCCAAAGTGGATATCGGCCTCGTCCAAGCCGGCATTCGCGACAAAGAAATTAAAACCGACAACCTGGTTTCTTTGGGCAGCATCACTTACATGCCGTTGATGGTGTTTTACCGCGGCAAAAAGATCGAATTGCTTTCTGAACTTGCCGGCAAGGCCATCGCCGTCGGCTCTGACGGGTCCGGCACTCGTAAGTTTGCCCTTAGACTTTTGAGCTCCAACGGTATTAAAGAAAAAGAACCGGGCACGACAAAGCTCCTCAGTTTGGATGCGGACGACGCTATTGCCGCTTTGGATAAAAAACAAATCGATGCGGCTTTCATTATGACCGAGAGCGCCTCCAACGACGATGTTCGCAAACTGCTCAAGTCTGACGACGTGAGGCTTTATAACTTTAAGCAAGCCGCGGCCATCAACCGTAAGATTGACTATCTCAATGTGCTGGAGCTGCCTGAAGGAGTGATTGACCTGGGTCAAAACATTCCTGATCACTATATCCAGCTCGTGGGCCCCATGGTGGAGCTTGTTGCCACCGAAAATCTGCACCCGGCTTTATCGGACCTAATCCTCGATGCGGCAACCGAGATCCATAGCCGCCCAAACCTTTATCAAAAACGCGGCGAGTTTCCTGTCGCCGCAGAACATGCCATCAAAATCAGCGAAGATGCGCAAAGATTTTATAAATCGGGAAAGTCTCTCTTTTACCGAAGCCTGCCATTCTGGCTTGCGAGCCTGGTCAGCCGCTTCGTCGTGGTCTTCTTGCCCATTGCGGTGTTGTTAATTCCGGCTATCCGCGCGGTGCCCGCGTTCTTTCGCTGGCGCACGCAAATCAAGATCCGCCGCCGTTACCGCGAGCTTTTGATTTTGGAAGAAAAATTTAAAAACGAAAACAATCCGGAGCGTCTGAAAGCTCTTCGCCGGAGCTTCGAGCGTATTGATGCCGAGATCAGCAAGATGCGTGTCCGTGCCGCTTTCGCCAACGATTTCTATTCCCTGCGTGGCCATATTGATTATGTAAGAACTCTGATGATGAGCAAATTCGCTTAAAATAAGTCTCGGGCATAAAAACGATCGTGTGTCACCCGCACGGCTTCGTTTTTACTTACCGGATGCCGCCGCCGGAGGAACGGCGGGATCCGCGGTGGCGCTTTCTTTTTGTGGGCCTTCAGAAGGGCCCTCTTGCGACTCATCCGCCTTGTCATCATCGTCAGACTCTGCGGCCTCATCCGGTGGAAGCTCTTGCTTTGCGTCCTTCAGGAGCTTATTTGCAGATGAAGGCGTTTTCGCCAGAACCGTGTTGCAGGCGCTTTTCGAATTGAAAAAATGCTTCCACATTTCCGCTTCGTCTTTACTCTTGATCTCGAATGTTTGTACTTCCGAACCCAAGTAAGCACCGGCTTTAGCGTACTCCTTAAGATGCTTCATCCTGCGGGGAATTTTGCGTTCCCCATCGCATTCTTCCTGAGAGGCCTTGCCGCCTTCCATGAAAAAGCTGAAGGCCCGCGGTGGTCTCTTCCTTGCCAGAGCGAAGGAGCCAGGGGTCCACATCGGTTGAAGGAATAATACGCCCGCCAAGAGCATTAACAAATTCACTGATTTTTTTAATCTGATATTCAACATTTTAAAAAATACTAGCAGGACTTACCTTTTCTTAACATAGAAAATCAGGCACTACGGCAACGTTTTACCGTTTCAGCAGGGCCGAATTAGCGGAAGTCACCCGCCAAGACGGCATTATGTTACCCAAAATGAGGTTGCGACCCAATCTTAAAGCCCCGGCAATGGCACCGTAGCCCCCGAGCGTGGAGTCACGTTCCAAGGCAAGTCTTCGCCGGCGAAAGCTCCTTTAGGGCGCGCATTTGTATTGAGCCAAGTCCACGCGGCGGCTCCGCCAGATTCGTTGGCGGTATAGGCGGCGGCGCAGGTTTCCAGGATCGGATAATAGTTGCTTTGCCCGTAAGTCGTTTTAGTAGAATCGATTTGCGCAGGGGTGAAACCATTTTGCTGTATTTCAGTCCAAGATTGGAAGTATGTGCCATCCTTCTTTTTAATTGGCATGGCATATGCGGCACCAAGATGCGGGTCAAACTGTGGTTCAATAAATTGGCTATTGACGAGAACTGAAAGCCAGCTGAGGTTACCACTGGTTAAAAACCCTTTTTCTTTGCCGATGCCCAAGATCGCTAAAAAGTAGTAGTGCATCCACGGAGGCGTCACCGCACTCACATTCGTAGCGTTGACTTCCCCGGCACTCACTCCGGCATTCCCCTCATCCCAAAAATGCATTGGTGAAAAACCCATGGCAGGCTTTAAATTCTGATTCGCCCAGGCCCAGTTAGCGTTGGATTGCAGTGGGGTCCCAGTAATACCGCGAGCTCCTTCCCACAAAGCCAAGGCATCGTTCACACCCATCAAGAAGTAAGCTCTTTCCGGAGTCCCGTCGGGAGAAAAGAA
>JBDHWW010000031.1:0-36167 GCA_039810425.1 Pseudobdellovibrionaceae bacterium
GGTGGTAAAGGAACCGCCACTGTGGGTATCGCGGGTGTTGGAACAAAAGGCCGCGGCACTGGTTACGGAACAGGCAGTGGTCTCGGTGATAAAAACTCTGTGGCGATCGAGCCAGGGGGTGCAGAAGAAGACTTCGTGGGGACTATCGACCGTGAAGCTGTTCGCCGTGTGATTCGTGCCGGCCTTCGTGAGATCCGCGGTTGTTACGAGCGGGAGTTGAACAAGTTGAACAAGACACAACGTCTTGAAGGTAAAGTGGTTATCGGTTGGACGATTGCGGATCATGGACGCGCTTTGAATGCCAAAGTGGTGAGTTCTTCCCTGAACAATCGTGCGGTTGAAAACTGTGTAAGAGATCGCCTGTCCACATGGAGATTCCCGGATCCACCGGCGGGTACCGTGGCGGAGGTTAATTACCCGTTCTACTTTAGAGCAGAAAATTAATTTTTTAAGATTATAAATTCCTTAAGGAGGAAAAGTCGTGAACCCTACAGCAACACCTATCGATGCAGCAGCAGCGGCAGCTATGCAAGCCGCGGCAGCAACTGAAAACATGAACTTCATCCAACGAGCCTTCACTGAAGGTGGATTTGTGATGTACGTGATCGCGCTGATCGCGATCGTTTCCGTCTTTTTGATTGTTGAGCGCGTCATGAAATTCAAAGCGCTTGCGGTTGATAAGAAAGATTTTACGGATCAAATCTTCCGGATGGTCGTGAGTGGTGACCTTCGCCAGGCGATTTCGTTCTGCGATGCTCGTCCAGCTCCTTTGACGAACACAGTAAAGGCCGGCCTTGTCCAAGCTATGAATAAGCGCCCAGATGAAGAGATTCAAGTGGCAATGGATGCAGCGGTTATGAGAGAAATGCCAAAAGTGGAAGGTTGGACTTCTTTCCTTGCGGTCTTCGGTAACATCGCCGTACTCGCGGGTCTCCTGGGTACGATCATGGGTATGATCGGCTCTTTCCGGGCGGTATCTGCCGCCGATCCGGCGACGAAAGCTCAAAAGCTTTCAGAAGGTATCTCGCATGCCTTGAATTGTACGGCTTTTGGTCTTTCCGTAGCGATCTTGGCGATCATCACCTATGGATTGTTCCAGCACCAGATTCAAAAGACAGAGAACGAAGTCGTGGAAACCAGCATGACTCTTTTGAATCTCGTGGTAGCTAACAGAGATAAGATTAAAGATTAATTTTTAGCTAAGGATATAGAGCCATGGCACATGTAGAAGAGGGTGGTAAAAAGAAAGGTCGCGCGAGGAACGTCGAGTTAAATCTCGTTCCCGTGATCGACTTGATGTCCGTGTTGATCACGTTCCTTTTGATCACCGCCGTATGGACTCAGGTCAATATGATGCAAATCGGTAGCTCTCTCTACGGAAAGCAGCTCGATGATAAGAAGCCAACTCCGCCGCCAAAATCGGATGTGGTTTTGAAAATCGATATTAAAGAAACCGGTTACATCCTGACTGTCGGTAAACAGGTGATTAGTTTGCCTGTAAAAGGCGGTGAGTTCGACGATGCTGGCTTGATGGCTCAGTTGCAAAGAGTGAAGCAGCTTTATCCAGAGAAAACCGATGCGGTTGTGACGATGGCTGACGACTTGCCATACGAACAACTTATTCGGGGAATGGATGATTGCTTGCAATCTGGATTCCCTGCGATCTCAGTGGCGACAGGAGCGCCGATTTAATATGGCGATTTTTAGACCTGGTGAGAGACACCGCTATCATAATATTTTGAAAAAGAGTAAAGCCAAACGTGGCGTTACTGCGATTCTGTCCCTGACCGCCATGGTGGATATGTTCACGGTCCTCGTGATCTTCCTTCTGCAAAATTACAACTCAACGGGAGAAATTCTTTACATCCCGAAGGAAGTGGTTCTGCCGAAGGCGGCGATCGTTAAAGAGTTGAAGCCTTCGATCGTTGTGACGGTTTCGAAAAAAGAAGTTCTTATCGATAAGACGCGCGTCGCTACTTTTGACGAAGTCAAAGGCAATGAAGAGTGGATGATTAAGAACCTCTATGAGCCGCTCAAGATCGCTTTGGATAAGAAAAAGGCGGAATTTGAGACCGGTTTGAAGAACAAAGTTAAAACCGCGGTCGACAATGCCCGTGGTCAAGATGAAGAAGACTTAAACGCGTGGAGAAAAGTCACGATTCAAAGTGATAAAGACGTGGACTTCTTGACGGTGAAAAAGGTCATGTTTACAGTGACTGAAGCTGGCGCTGGCGAGATTAACTTCGCCGTAATGAAGCGCTCTAACGAGCAGACCTCGAATTAGTTTTCCAAGGGCTTCGAAAGAAGCCCTTTAAGATTGGAATTCGTTCCAAAAAGCTTGGGGTCCAAGACGCGGTACGTGGCTGATTATGAACCTCAAGAACACCTTATTCGTTATTCTCCTCGTCGCCCTCTTCGTTGAGGTCCTGATTATTTTCCCAAATAGACTTGAACACAAAAGAGACGACGCTCCGATTCAGTTGACCCGCGATGAAAACGTGGAAGATCAAGAACAAGAAAAAAACAAAGAACCTGATAAGAGCAAGATCGTTTCGGCTTCACAAAAGGCGAAGGGCGTTCATCTTGTTGAAACCCAGCAGGGCAGCCGTGACTGGGAACTTTTCTCGGAGACAGCCGAAGGTGATCAAGCCTCGAGCTGGGAGCTTCGCAATGTACGGGTGCTTTTCTATAATAAGGAAAAGCTGGGCTTCACCGTCACCGGGGACCGCGGCTCGATCGATGGAAAGTCCAAAGACCTGCACATCCGTGGCAATGTTGTGACTAAATCTGAAAATGGCTACACCTTTAAGACGCCCTCCATCTTCTACAATGCCAAGAAGCGGCAAATTCAGAGTCCTGAAAAAGTGAATATGCAAGGACCGAAGGACGAGATGGGTGATGGGTTCATCTTGGATGGTGTGAATATGCTCGTTCTGGTCGACGACAACCGTATGACGATCAATCAAAACGTTCACGGTTCGAAGAAGTTCAAAGATGGTAAGGAATTTTTTATTGCGAGTGACAATGCCGATTTTTCGGGACAATCCCGTCAGGCGAAGTTCAACGGAAACGTCGAAGTGAAATACGATAACTTGCGTATGCAAGGTCCCGCGGCGATTTTCCAATACAAAGGCAAAACCGACTTGATCAACTATATTCAGATGCAGGGTGGCGTTCGCGTCAATGATGCGGACAAAATGGCGACGGCTGAGACCGTGAATTTGGACCTTTTTAAGAATATTTTTACCTTCCGCGGAAAACCAAAGGTCATACAAAACAACGATGAGCTTTCCGGTGAGGAAATCATCTTTCTTGATGGCGGAAAAAAGGTTAAAGTAGAGAAGGTCCGAGCAAGCCTTGAAAAGAAGGATTAGTACCGAGTGAGCTATCTGCAGATTAAAGAAATCTCAAAAGCATACAAAAAACGCCAAGTGGTGGACGGAGCTTCTTTTTCGGTGGAGTCCGGCCAAGTTGTTGGCTTGCTGGGACCGAATGGCGCGGGTAAGACAACATCGTTCTACATGGTGGTGGGGCTTGTGAAGCCGGATTCGGGCCTGATTGAACTCGATGCCCAGGATATTTCCAAAGAGCCCATGTACCGCCGCGCTCGTATTGGCTTGAGTTACCTTGCTCAGGAGCCCAGCATTTTCCGGAAGCTGACAGTGACTGATAATATTGTCGTGGCGCTAGAAGCCCACGGTTACAGTGGGGCCCAGCGTGCCGAGAAGCTTGAGGCGTTGCTCTCTGACTTCCGCATTACTCATATCCGCGATAGTTATGGATACGCTCTTTCCGGGGGTGAACGCCGCCGTGTTGAGATCGCCCGGGCTCTGGCGGGATCGCCGAAGTTTTTGCTCCTCGACGAGCCTTTCGCCGGGATTGACCCGATTGCGGTCAATGATATTCAGAGTATTATTCGCGAGCTTAAGGCCAAAGGTATAGGAGTTTTGATCACAGATCATAACGTGCGTGAGACTCTGGGCATTTGCGATTATGCTTATATATTGAAAGACGGTAAAATTCAGGTCAGCGGAAGCACCGATGAAATCGCGAATTCCGAACTGGCCCGTAAATTCTACCTCGGCGAAAACTTCAGACTTTAGGAGATATAACTAGTGGCTCTTCGCCAGACGATGAACTTAAGCCAATCCTTGGTGATCACGCCCCAGCTGCAACAAGCTATTAAACTGTTGCAGATGTCGCGTATGGAGCTTGAGTCCGCAGTGCGTTCTGAACTCGAAGAAAACCCGATTCTCGAAGAGGCCGAAGTCCTTAAAGAAGAAGACCTACAACGGACCAAAGACGCCGCTACGGAAGTAGAGGGCGGCAATGCCGAAGTAGCAGATAGCCACGCCCAAGACCCGCAAAAGCAAGATGAGTTCGAATGGGAGAGCTATTTCGAACAAAATCAAAAGCCCCCGCAATCGGGGATGGCCGGCAGTGAAGAGATCATGAACTATGAGAACGCGATTTCCGCGTCTCAGACATTGCATGACCATCTTTATTGGCAGGTCAAAATGAACGGCTTCAGCGAACACGAAGAGAAAGTCGCCGACCTTTTGTTGAACTTCATGGACGACGACGGCTATATCAAAACTCCGCTGGAACAGATCGCTGCCGAAGAGAAACTTGATATCGCCGATCTCGAAGATACATTGAGCCTTATTCACGAGTTCGACCCTCCGGGGGTCGGTGCTCGTGACCTGAAAGAATGCTTGCTGATTCAAGCAAAGCATCTCGAAGAGGACACTCAAGATCTTGTGACTTTGATTAACAATCACCTGAAAGACCTCGAAAAAAAGAATTACGATGCGATTGCGAAAGCAATGGGCCGTGATATCGAAGAAGTGGTTGAGATGTGCAAGATCATCTATTCCATGGACCCGAAACCAGGCCGCGCGTTCGTCAGCACCGAGACTCAGTATGTGACCCCGGACGTTTACGTTTACAAAGTCGGTGAAGACTTCGTTGTTTCATTGAATGAAGACGGTCTCCCGCGTTTGAAGATTTCAAATTTCTACAAGAATGTTTTGAAATCAGGCGACAAGAAGTCTGCAGATAAAACCCACGATTACATCCAGGAAAAGCTGCGCTCCGCAGTTTGGCTGATAAAGTCGATCCATCAAAGACAAAGAACGATCTATAAGGTGGCTGAAAGTATTGTGAAGCATCAGCGTGAGTTCTTTGAAAAGGGAGCGGCATTCTTGAAGCCGATGATTCTCCGGGATATCGCGAACGATATTGGTATGCACGAATCGACCGTCAGCCGTGTGACAACAGCGAAGTACGTTCATACTCCACAAGGTATTTACGAGCTTAAATACTTCTTCAATTCCGGTATCAGTTCGTCGGATGGTGATGCGCTCGCGAGCGAATCTGTAAAGTTGAAGATCAAAGATCTCGTGACTAAAGAAGACCCAAAGAATCCATTGTCAGATCAGAAGATCGTGGAGTTGCTAAAGGTTGAGGGCATTCAAATTGCCCGCCGCACAGTGGCTAAGTACCGAGATATGCTGAAGATCTTACCTTCGAGCCAACGTAAAAAGTTCTTCTAGAAATTCTATAAATTCCCTCTTGCAGACGCTGGGACTCGATTCACGTCTTCTCAATTGCTACTTGTCTCGTGACTAGGCAAATGATTGATCTCGGAGCCAGATAGGAACAGAATAGAACTGCAGCCTCAAGGGGGGCAGAATGTCTGAATTTTTTCAAGAAGCTCCGCAGTTGAAAAACCAATATACCGAAGATCGTCTCTTGCAAGCTTATTTGCATTGGCGAATTCCGGCGCAGATTATGTCAAATCTCACGCCTCACTTAAAGCATCTCGGGCAACGGGCGGTTTCAGAAATGCTCGAATGGGCCGATGAGGCCGAGCGCAATCCGCCGAAGCATATTCCGTACGATCCATGGGGCCGTCGTATCGATGACATCGAAACTTGTCAGGGCTGGAAGAATCTTGAAAAGGTCGCTGCCGAAGAAGGACTCATCGCTGCAGGCTACGAGCGCAAGTACGCTGAATACTCGCGTATATATCAAATGGCGTTGCTGTATCTTTATCATCCTTCGTCGGCCATCTGCTCTTGCCCGCTGGCCATGACTGATGGGGCGGCTCGCGCGATTGAACTCTATGGTGACGACTATTTAAAGAACAAAGCTTATAAATATCTCACAAGCCGCGATCCAAACAACTTTTGGACGTCAGGCCAATGGATGACGGAAAGAGCCGGCGGCTCTGATGTTGGCGGTACTTCGACCGTCGCTAAAAAAGTCGGTGATCAATACGAACTTCACGGCACGAAATGGTTTACTTCCGCGACAACGTCTCAGATGGCGATGACTTTGGCGCGCATTGAAGGCTCTGATCCGGGAAGCCGTGGTTTAAGTCTGTTCTATCTGGAGCTTCGCAATGACAAAAACGAACTCAATAAGATCGTGGTCCATCGTTTGAAGGACAAGCTCGGCACAAAAGCACTGCCCACGGCGGAGCTGAGTCTGCAGGGAACCCCGGCGCGTCTTGTCGGCGGCGAAGGCGGTGGCGTAAAGAAGATCGCAAGCTTGTTCAATATTACTCGGGTATATAACTCCATCTGCTCGGTGGGTCATATGCGCCGAGGCCTCGTTTTGGCGAAAGACTATTCCACTCGTCGTGTCGCTTTCGGTAAAAAGATCATTGATCATGCGCTTCACGTGGAAACGCTGATGGATCAGTATGTGGATTACGCCGCAAGCTTTCATATTGTAATGAGGGCGGTTGAGCTTCTCGGTAAAGAAGAAACCGGTAAGGCCACCTCAGAAGAAGGTGCCTTGCTTCGATTGTTGACTCCCGTGATAAAGCTGTTTGCAGGAAAAAGAGTCATGTCCGTCACAAGTGAGGTGATGGAGGTCTTCGGTGGTGCGGGTTATGTCGAGGATACCAAGATGCCTCGCATGCTTCGTGACGCTCAGGTCTTTTCAATCTGGGAAGGAACGACCAACGTTCTCAGTCTCGATGTTCTGCGCGCCATCGAGAAGGAAAATGCCTTTAAGCCGTTTATGAAAGAAATCAGCCTGCGCTTGCAAAATATCATGAAAGAACCTATGGCTGGCCAGCAACTCAAAGGCGAAGTACAGGCCATTGAAAAAGCGCTCAAGGACCTTGAGGCCTATTTCCATAAGGTGCTTGCAGTGGGTCCTGCGGGGTTGGAGGATTTGCAAACCGGCGCGCGTTCCTTTGCCTATAGCCTGGGCAACATCTTCTCGGCGACTCTGCTGACCGAGTTTGCACTGCATACGAAGGATTTGCGCGATATCGAAACTGCGCGCCGCTGGTGTACGCGCAGCCCGCTCTTCACGGTGCCGGAGACCTCTCCAAGCCACCGTTTTTCGAATGCGGAAATCATCAAGGGCCTATAAGGTTATTGAACGCCGCGGTTGCCAAAAACCGCAGTCGCAGGTTTGCCATCACTTGCAACACCGCGGTCGTTTTTCCAATTCGGGTCCGCCGCGGTCATGATTGTATCTCGGACTCCTCGGCAAACGAAGTTCTTAGCCGCGATGCTCTGGAGTTCATTCGACATCTGATAGTACTGTTGGCGATAGTAGTCCTTCAGCTCTGTATAGTTTTTCAAAGTCGGGCAGGGCTCTTCTTTTGGCGCCGCGGTTGATGGCTGAACTCGACAATCATAAGTTTCACTGTACGACGAGTCGCCGACATCGCGAGAACTGCTGGTATTCAGATTCATCGCCGTTGTGAACTTATTGAAGCGTTCTTTTTCCTGATCCATTTCAGTTTTGGCGGCTGTCGCACCTTCAGTCAGGCTCCGGCATTTTTTAAAGACCACGTTGCCGCGGGCATCGCGCACCACAATTCCGTTTGGTGGCAAAAACTCGTCCCAGTCCCTTTGGCTGATCGAACCGTAGTTGCAGTTTTCTAGCGTTGGATTCTTCACGCAATTTTCCGCGCCGGAATCAGAAGCGGCGCCTAAAGAGTCACCCGAGGACGGCTTAATCACCGGGTTGGAGGTGGCAAAACCCGCGGCTCCTGAGTTCGCCGAAGAAGCACTGCTGCCACTACTGGAAGGGGAGTTGATTACATCGCCTTTAGAATCCACGGTCTTGGTCATCGCGGCAAAGCCCACGGCTCCGCTAACGACAGCGACTGCTGCGACTTTTTTAACGGTGGCTAATCTTGATTTTCGAAATAGCTGGCTGAGCGACATGATTCCACCAGTATAAAGCAAGCCACGGAATCATGTGGTATAAAACCGCCGATGTTCTCAAATCGAGACGTTTCTACTGTTTCTTAACGAAGGCATCAATCGCATAGCCTGGGGCCAGGGAGCTGGTCACCGTGACAGTGGTGCCTTTCACGAGATCTTCGAGGGTTCTATTTTTAAAATCGATATCAAAATCAACATGCTTTTGGCGATTTGACGGGCAGGTAAAGACGCCTTCAAAAACCGTGCTTTTTGCGAGCTTTGCGAGATTCCACGCTAGATGAGAGCTCAAACTATAAGTGCCGTTACAAACTTCGTCTTCTTTGCCACTGGGATAAACCCTTTGAATTTCAAATTCATTGGGGTTGATAACGTAGAACTTCAAATAGACTTTTTGAAATCCGACGCTGGCGGAGACCTTATAGCGGCCGACGATATTGCCGGGACCCAGCTCCGCGGCCATTGTTTGCAAACTCATCCCCATTAACACTAAGGCACTTACGAGAGCATTTAACAAAATTCTTTTCATGATTCCTCCAGAGCCAAAAGCTTAAGAGGCCCCAAGACTCTTTTCCATCAGTGAAAGCAGGGCATGAGAAAAAGCAAATGAACGTAGCCCCTCTTTATGCCGGGAAACAGCGTCTCAAATTGAATTAACCTTTTTACACCCTAGACCCGTCTCATGGTGAGAAGACCCCTCCCCCTAGGGATCTCAACTCACGACAGGAGGCGCAGCATCATTTTTATGTTCGAATAAAAACCACCAAGTTCCACTCATCTTTGGTCGAGCTTGGCCGATAAGAAACTAAGACCAAGGCCCCGGAGAAGAGGCCCCAACCGTCCAGAGGAGAAGACATGAAACTCAATTATACCTTTAAGCACCTAGATCACTCAGATGCGCTGGTCACTTACACCGAAGAGAAGATGGAAGAGATCGGGAAGTTCTTGCTTAAAGAGGGCTACGGAAATGTCTATTTCAGCAAAATCAAAAATGAATTCTGTGTGGAGGTAACGGTAAACACCCGCGAAAAATATTTTAAAGCCACTTCGTACAATATGGACGCTTATACGGCGGTGGATTTGGTTGTGGAAAAACTAGAAAAACAATTCCTAAAAACCCGCAAAATCATGCAGCACCATAAAAAACCTGAGCTCAGCCGCGAGGGCAAAATGGATCAGCTAAACTCTCGTTTAGAGTTCGAATCGAAGACTGCCAAAAAGGTGGGATAAGTCTTTAAAAATAGAGCAAATCTTTGGAGCCCCCGGCCTTAAAAACCGGGGGCTTTTTATTGACCCCTACCTCGGTTTGCGTTAATTTGCGCCGTTACAAGAAAAATCATAGAATCGTCAACACGGCGGCCAAAACAAAGACTGGTTACGCCGGCTTACCAAACGAGGACACGAAATTGAAAAACTACCTTTTTACAAGTGAATCTGTTTCTGAAGGCCACCCGGATAAAATGGCGGATCAAATCAGTGACGGTATTTTGGATGCAATTCTATCTCAAGACCCTAAGGGCCGCGTCGCTTGTGAAACGATGCTCACCACGGGCTTGGTTGTTGTTGCGGGTGAGATCTCCACCGGGGCCAAAGTCAATTTCGCTGAAGTCGCTCGGAACGTTGTTAAACGCATCGGCTACGATGACACGGACAAAGGCTTTGACTACAAAACTTGTGGGGTGATGGTGGCGGTCGGCCAACAGAGCCCAGACATCGCTGTCGGCGTGAAAGAAACTCTGAGCGACGATCAAGGCGCCGGCGATCAGGGCTTGATGTTTGGCTACGCTGTGAATGAAACTCCGGAGTTGATGCCTCTTTCCATTGCGATGTCACACACACTCGTGCGTGAATTGGCGGCGTTGCGAAAAACAAACAAAGTCGACTGGCTCCGTCCGGATGCAAAGTCACAGGTCACGGTTCAGTATGAAAACGGTCTTGCAAAACGCATCGACACGATCGTTATTTCTACTCAGCACGCTGAGGACGTGAACAATGCAACGATCAAAGAATTCGTTTTAAATGAACTCATCAAAAAACACATCCCTTCAAAATGGATCGACAACAGTACGAAATTCCACGTGAACCCAACCGGCCGTTTCGTCACGGGCGGTCCTATGGGTGATGCCGGTTTGACGGGCCGTAAAATCATCGTTGATACTTATGGCGGTCATGGTGCTCATGGTGGAGGTGCCTTCTCCGGTAAAGATCCTTCGAAAGTGGACCGTTCTGCCGCCTATGCGGCTCGCCATATCGCGAAGAACATCGTTGGCGCGGGCCTTGCCGATCGTTGCTTGATCCAAGTCGCATATGCGATCGGAGTTGCCGAGCCAGTGAGCATCACTGTGAATGACTACGGCACTAGCAAAGTGGGCGCGGAAGTTTTGGAAAAAGCGGTCCGTAAAGTATGGGATTTACGTCCAGCAAGAATCACGAAAGAGTTCGATCTCCTTCGCCCAATCTACAGCGCGACGTCCGCCTACGGACACTTCGGTCGTAACGAAGAAGGCTTCACTTGGGAAAAACTGAATAAAGTTGATCAACTCAAAGAAGCTGTAAAAGGTTTGGCTTAATCCCTCTCTTGAAGAAGGCGCTTCGACCCTCGCGGGCGGAACTGGAAATTAATGGATCCCAAGTTTATTCGAAATTTTTCTATCATCGCCCACATCGACCATGGGAAGTCCACTCTTGCGGATGGACTGCTTCAGGCGACGGGCGCACTTTCTGACCGTGAAAAGAAAGATCAGTTCCTGGATAACATGGAACTCGAGCGCGAACGCGGGATCACCATCAAAGCTCAGACGGTGTGCCTGAAGTTCAAGTCCAAAGACGGTAACACGTATCAGATCAATTTGATCGACACTCCGGGGCACGTGGATTTCTCTTACGAGGTCTCTCGGTCGCTTGCAGCTTGCGAAGGTGCGATCCTTGTGGTTGATGCCGCTCAAGGCGTTGAAGCACAGACCCTCGCGAACGTCTATCTTGCGATCGAAAATGATCTGGAAATCATTCCGGTATTGAATAAAATCGATCTTCCTTCCGCAGATCCGGAAGGAGTCACAAAGCAAATCGAAGACACTGTTGGTTTGGATTGCACAGGTATCATTCACGCTTCTGCGAAAGAGAAAATCGGTATCACCGATATCCTTGAGTCGATCGTCGCAAAAGTTCCGCCTCCGGATGCCGATCGCAGTAAAACGCCACGTGCGTTGATCTTCGACTCTTGGTTCGACGCCTACCAAGGGGTTGTTGTCCTGGTGCGTATGATGGACGGCGTGATTAAAAAAGGCGATCGCATTAAGTTCATGGCCACAGATCGCGACTATGAAGTTTTGCGTATGGGTAAATACACGCCGTTCCCGGACATGCTCGACGTGCTTGAGGCCGGCGAGGTGGGCTTCGTCATCTGTGGTATTAAAGATATCCGCGATGTAAAGGTCGGTGACACCGTGACTGCGGCAAAGCACGGCGCGACGGAGCCGCTTCCTGGTTTCCAGAAAATCAAGCCGATGGTTTTTGCGGGGATTTTCCCCATTGTGGCTTCCGAATACGAAAGCTTGCGCGATGCTTTGGATAAGCTGTGCTTAAATGACTCCTCTTTGACTTTCGAAGTGGAAAAGTCCATGGCCTTGGGCTTTGGCTACCGCTGCGGCTTCTTGGGCCTTCTTCATATGGAGATCGTGCAAGAGCGTTTGGAGCGTGAGTTCAATTTGGATCTGATTACAACGGCGCCGACGGTTGTGTACAGAATCACAAAAACCGACGGCACGATGATGATGCTCGAGAATCCATCGCAAATGCCGGCGGAAACAGCGATTGCGAAGTTTGAAGAGCCCTTTGTGAAAGTGACCATCCATACTCCGACGGAATATATCGGCGGCATTCTCAAGCTTTGTGAAGATAAACGTGGCATTCAGCAAAAAATGGACTACGTGAATGAAACCAAAGTCATCATCGAGTACAAGCTGCCGATGAATGAAATGGTGATGGATTTCTACGACCGCTTGAAGTCGATCTCTAAGGGCTATGCGTCCTTAGAGTATGAATTCATGGATTTCGAAGAGGCCGACCTTGTGAAAATGGATATTTTGATCAACGGCGAGCCGATTGACGCGCTTTCCCTGATTATTCATCGTTCAAAAGCGATCACTCGTGGCCGTGCTTTGACGGAAAAGATGAAGGAATTGATCCCACGACAGCAATACCAAGTGGCTATTCAGGCGGCGATCGGTGCCAAGATCGTCGCTCGTGAGACCCTCGGGGCCCTCAGAAAAGACGTGACGGCGAAGTGTTATGGTGGTGATATTTCCCGTAAGCGTAAGCTTCTAGAGAAACAAAAAGAAGGCAAGAAGCGCATGAAGCAGATCGGAACTGTTGATGTGCCTCAGGAAGCCTTCTTGGCCATTTTGAAGGTTGAGGATTAGATCATGAGCGGCGAGAATAAAGGCAGCTGGAATTTTCGTACTAAGCACTTTTGGACTGATGGATGGGGCTCGCTCTTTTTGGCCGTTTTCATTGCTCTATTCATCCGTTGGGGCTTTATCGAAGCTTACGTGATTCCATCCGGTTCGATGTTACCATCTTTGTTGATTCACGATCACATCTTCGTGAACAAGCTCGTTTACGGCATTCGCGTTCCTTTCAGTGAAAACTGGTTGGTGAAGTTTGGCGAGCCCAAACGCGGCGAAGTGATCGTCTTCAAATACCCTAAAGACATGAGCACCTTCTTCATCAAACGTGTGGTCGGAGAGCCTGGCGATAAGATCTATTATGAAAACGGGACTCTATTCATCAACGACAAGCCGCAAGAGAAGAAAGTACCAGTCAGCCAAGATGATTTCAACTGGCTCCGCGATGCAGACTTCCAGCGCGACGGCAACCTCGGCGATGACAAGAATAACTATGTTTTCTTCACAGAAGCCCTTGGCTCGAAAGACCACAGTGTGCTTCTTCGTCGTGGCGACGTGTATGAAAGCTATGGTCCCGTGACGGTGCCTGAGGGTCAGTTGTTTGTAATGGGCGACAACCGTAATAATTCAGCCGACAGCCGCGTCTGGGGCTTCTTGCCTGAACAAAACATCCTTGGGCGTGCGATGTTTATTTGGCTGAGCTGCGAAGAGACCATTCCGATGGTGCCGGTCCTTTGCAACCCTCTGACAATTCGTTGGGGACGTTTCTTCCACTCTGTGAACTAGTCGCAATAGCAAGTCGAGTGAACCATGGATCAAGCAAAGAAAAGTCTTAAAGGAACTTGGCCTCAGGCCATCGGGACTTTTCTTTTGCCGCTGCTTATTGTTTTCGGTATTCGCTGGATTATTATTGAGCCGTTTGTAATCCCGTCGGGAAGCATGATTCCCAATCTGCTGATCCACGATCATATCTTTGTTAAAAAATACTCTTTAGGCTTTAAGATCCCATTTTCTGACTATTGGCTCGCACGGTGGCGCACGCCGCAACGAGGAGAGGTCCTGGTCTTTCGCTATCCGGAAAATCCGGATGTCTTCTATATCAAGCGCTTGATCGGCCTGCCTGGAGATACTGTCATCGTGCAAGGGAGTGGGAAAATCACCGTGAATGGTGAAGAGTGGGCGCTCCAAGAGCATGCTCCACTTGATGATGACGGCTTCAAATACTATGTCGAGTCTGTCGGCGAACAAAAACATGTCGTGCGGTTCTATGGCCCACCTACAGCAAGTAGCGAAAGCAAAGAGTATAAAGTTCCGGAACATGAGTATTTCTTTATGGGCGACAACCGCGATCAGTCGAGTGACGGTCGCGTCTGGGGCTTTGTTCCCGAGAAGTACCTCGTAGGTCCAGCTTCTGTGATCTGGATGAGCTGCGAGAACACCCTCACTTCCGTCTCATATATTTGTGACCCAAGACAAATTCGCTGGCAAAGACTATTTAAATCAGTACAATAGTCCCATGTTGAGCGGTCAATGGAAGGACTACCTCGTAACAATTCTGATTTCGGTTTTGCTGGCACTTTTTGTCAGAAGCTTCATCATGACCGCTTACAAAGTGCCGACGGGCTCCATGCAGCCGACCCTTAAAGCGGGCGATTTTATTTTTTCCTACCGTCTTGCCTATGGTTTTCATTTCCCCTGGATGAACTCCCCCTTGAATGAAAAGGTGCCCGAAAGGGGTGACTTGGTGGTATTTTCCTATCCTAACCAGCCGGATACAAGCTACGTGAAGCGAGTGATCGGTCTGCCTGGAGATAAAATCCAAATCACGGGTGGAAAGCTCGTGATCAACGAAACCCCGCTAGACTATGAGATCGAGACACCGGCGCATCCGGAAGACAACCCGAACCCAGAGGCGTTTGATATCTATGTTGAGCGTGATCTGGGCACTTTCCGCCGGGTGATTTTCCAAAGAAATCGTGAAGAGCAGAATTTTGGTCCCTTGGTAGTTCCTCCAGGAGAAATCTTTCTTTTGGGTGACAACCGAGATGCGAGTGATGATTCCCGCTACTGGGGCACTGTGCCAACCGGTCAAATTTTTGGCAAAGTCCTCTTTGTTTGGCTTTCTTTAGACTGGCAAAAACGTTGGGGGGGGGATCGCTATCCGAGCGTCCGCTGGCAACGTGTTTTTTCTGGCGTGCATTAGTCGCGCGGCCATTGACACACTCTAGGCCCAGCCAATATTCTCTTATCTCAGATGTCTTATCCTTCCTCGGCACTGATTGAAATTTCAAATCTAGATTTTCCAAAAATTGAGTCTATTTTTCTCTCGGCCTTGGAGTTTTCCAAGCACCCGGGCTCCCAAAAGTTCGCCGCGAAAACCGCGGCGTTGTTATTTTTTGAGCCCAGCACCCGCACGCGTTTCAGTTTCGAAGCCGCCGCGGGACGTTTAGGGGTGCACCCCTTGTTGTTAGACGGCGCTGCGGGCACAAGTTTGGAAAAAGGTGAAAGTATTGAGGACACAGTTCTCAATATCGCCGCGATGGAGCCCTCCGTGGTTGTCATGCGTTGCGGGGATGAAGTTGATCTCCATGGGCTGCAAAAGAAAATCAAAATGCCGATTTTGAATGCGGGCTGGGGTAAAAAGGGGCATCCCACTCAAGCTTTGTTGGACGCAATGACGATGAAAGCAAACCGGCGTGATTTAGCGAAAGAAAAATTACTCGTTATCGGCGACGTTAAACACAGTCGTGTGATCGGTTCGCATTTTCAGCTCGCGAAGATTCTCGGGTATGAGATCGCGGTCTGCGGGCCGAAAGAGTTTTTACCTGACGGTTATCAAGGCAGATATTTTTCTCGCTTGGCAGAAGGGCTTTCGTGGGCCACATCCGTCATGGCCTTAAGAGTTCAGCACGAGCGTCACGCAGAGAAATTTTCAGTCACGAGCTATCGTGAACAATACGGTTTGAATTTGCAAAAGTTAAAATCTTGGAAATCCGACGGTTTGGTGATGCATCCGGGGCCGGTCAACTACGGAGTGGAGTTGGATCTCGACGTGAATCAGGATCCCCGCTGTCAGATTCTTGAGCAGGTGAAGTGGGGCACTTATGTGCGTCAGGCGTTGCTTGCAGATGTTTTGTCCCAGAAGGCGGTGTCATGAAAAAAGCTTTTCTCGTTTTAGAAACCGGCGAAGTTTATTTTGGAAAATGGCACGGCGGTGAAGACCGCGCGGGTGAGGTCGTTTTTAACACCTCACATGCGGGCTATGAGGAGATCGCCACCGATCCATCTTACTTTAGCCAAATCGTAGTGATGACAGCTCCCATGATGGGGAACTACGGTGTCGATAGCCAAGTTTGGGAATCCGGCAAGTTGTGGATCGAAGGATTTATCGCTCTTCAGCTTCAAGAATCGGGTCGTGATAAAACTTGGATTCAGCGTCTGCATGAAAGTGGAATTCCAGCGGTTTCTGAGCTTGATACCCGCGAACTCGTTCTGCGCCTTCGTTCTGGCGGGACCCCTTGGGGAGCCCTCGTTCAGGCCGAAACTGAAGCCGATGCGAAGAATAAGGCAGCGACTTTAATTGCTGAAAAGAAAAAACTCGATAAAGACTGGGTTTATCTCGCGAGCCGTAGAACCAAGGAAACCCGCCGTGGCGATTTCTTGGGCGGACCAAAGGTGGCTGTGCTGGATTTTGGCTCTAAAGAGAATATTTTGCGTGAATTGCAAAAATACTGTTCGGAACTTACGATTTACCCAAGCCGCGCGACCACACGGGAAGTTCTCTCGGCCAATCCTGATTTTGTGATGTTGACAAATGGTCCAGGCGATCCTGCGGACGTTCAAGTGGCGCCACAGACCATTCGTGATTTAATCGGCCAAAAGCCGGTTTTTGGAATTTGCATGGGTCATCAGGTTTTGTCGCTCGCTCTGGGGGCCAAGACCTATAAATTGAAGTTTGGTCACCGCGGGGCCAACCATCCAATTAAGGATGACCTTCTGGGGCAGATCTACATGACGAGCCAAAACCACGGTTATGCCGTGGATCCGAAAACTTTGCCGGTTGAGGCCCGCGTCACCCAGATAAATTTGAATGATGGAACGGTGGCGGGATTCTATAATCCTGAGAAGAAGTATCTGGGAATTCAGTACCATCCCGAAGCATGTCCCGGGCCTCACGAGGCCAAGAACTTGTTTAAGTTTTTTATAGAGAAAGTTTTATGAACGAGTACGAAAAACTCATAGAAAAAATCCTCAACCACTTTGCTGGGGACCTGTTCAAAATCGAATTGGCGCGTGCCAAAAAGGAATTCTTTGAAAACTCCGGCACCTTGGATGAGCATTCGGAGTATTATGAACTGCGCATGTCGCAATTCTATGACTGGTATTTCTTTACTCGAGAGCTCAGCGGCTATGGACAAACTCCCTTAGACGCTTGTATGCTCGAGCGTGAATTGCGTTTTTCTCCGCAGGAGTTGCAGCAATTAGAGATTTTGAAACAAAACCGCCATTCTATTTTTGAATTTATCAAGATCAAGGGCAGCGACGTTTACATCAAAGATCTTTTGGCGAATAAGAAGCTTGTTGTGAAATCCTCTCCATGGATTTTTGGATTTGCCGAAGAAGAGCTTTTTGAAGCCCGTTTGATTCCGCACGGGGAGACCTTTATGTTCACCCGTGGATTTTGCTTTCATCCGGAACTGGCGAAAAAATTCATTCTGGAAGAAGTGAAACGTCACCGCAAAGATCCTGATTTAGATCCCGACGTGATGATGCTTCGCCTGATTAAAATGCGTTTTAAATACGAGCAGTACAGACACGTGAACCCGGAGATGATTTACACCAACGACGGAAAGCTGGGTTTGTAAAGCTCGCAAGCACTATAGGAGTCTTCCTTGCCTCGCAGAGCTGATATTAAAAGAGTCTTGATTATCGGTAGCGGCCCCATTGTTATCGGCCAGGCCTGTGAATTTGACTATTCCGGAACCCAAGCCTGCAAGGCGCTCATGAAAGAAGGACTCGAGGTCATTCTGGTGAACTCGAATCCCGCGACGATCATGACCGATCCCGAAGTGGCGACACGAGTTTATGTTGAGCCACTCAAAGCCGACTTCCTCGAAAAAATCATTGCTAAAGAAAAGCCGGATGCGGTGATCCCCACTCTGGGGGGCCAAACGGCTCTGAATCTCGCGCTAGAGCTGCACAAGCAAGGCATTCTTGAAAAATACAAAGTCGAGCTTCTGGGGGCGACCCCAAAAGTGATTGAGGCTGCCGAAGATCGCGAAATTTTCCGCGGTATTCTCGATACTGTTGGCGCCAAGTATCCGAAGAGCCACATGGTGCGGACCTACGAGCAAGGTCAGCAAGTTGCTGACCAACTCGGCTATCCGCTGATTTTGCGCCCGAACTACACGTTGGGGGGAGGGGGCGGTGGTATCGCCTATACTCCGGAAGCTTATCAGAAAATGCTCGTAGGCGCTCTTCACGAGAGCCCCACCTCCGAAGTTCTTGTTGAAGAAAGCATTCTTGGCTGGAAAGAGTATGAGCTTGAGGTCATGCGTGATGCGGCGGGTTCTTTCGTGGTCGTTTGTACCATCGAGAATTTGGATCCTTGCGGCGTGCATACTGGTGACAGTATCACCGTGGCTCCTCAGCAGACGTTAAGTGATCAAGAATATCAATCGATGCGTGATGAGGCCTACAAAATCATCAATGAAGTCGGCCTCGCAACAGGTGGCGCGAATATTCAGTTCGCGACTCATCCGAAGACAGGGGAGCGCGTGGTGATCGAGATGAACCCGCGTGTGAGCCGTTCTTCAGCACTTGCAAGTAAAGCAACGGGCTTCCCCATAGCCAAGATTGCCGCATTGTTGGCCATTGGCTACCGTTTAGACGAAATCCGCAACGATATCACGAAGACGACGCCTTCCTGCTATGAGCCGGCGCTGGATTACGTTGTGACTAAGATCCCTCGGTTTGCTTTCGAGAAATTCCCGGGTTCTAAAGATGCTTTGAATACACAAATGAAGAGCGTCGGTGAAGTCATGGGGATTGGCCGTACTTTGCAAGAGTCTTTGATGAAAGCTCTTTGTTCGATGGAAAAGACTCCGCAGGGCGTGCCGGATGTCACTCTTTCCATTGATAGACTTTCATATCCGAATAGCCAGCGGATTTATCATCTCTTCCAAAGCTTCCGAGAGGGGATGACGGTCGCTGAAGTGCAGGATTTAACTCAGATCAACCCTTGGTTTCTCGAGCAAATCGAAGCGCTGGTTTTATTCGAAAAGAAATTTAGAGGCGAATTTAGTCCGGCGAAGAGTGATCTCTTGCTTGAGGGAAAACGCAAAGGCTTTAGTGATGCGCGCTTAGCTGCCCTGGTTGGCAAATCGGAGCAAGATCTCCGCGATTTACGTGATAAGCATAATCTTCACCCTCGCTTCCAGCAGGTGGATACTTGCGCGGGCGAGTTTGAATCCTCCACACCTTACTTCTATTCTTCTTACTGGTTTAATAAGAGCGTGCCTTTGAAAAGTAAGAATCCGGTTGTATTGATTGGCAGCGGGCCGAACCGTATCGGGCAAGGGATAGAGTTTGACTACTCTTGTGTTCGTGGCGTAAAGGCCTTCCAAAAAGCCGGCTACCCGGTCATCATGGTGAACTCGAACCCTGAAACGGTGTCGACGGACTACGATACCTCGGATGTTTTGTTCTTTGAACCACTCACTGCAGAGAGTTTAATTGAGATTATGCGCTACGCGAAGCCAATGGGTTTTGTCACTCAGCTGGGTGGTCAAACACCCATTAACTTGGCGCCAGAGCTACAGCAGGCCGGTTTTACAGTCCTCGGTTCCAATCTTGAAACAATTGAACTTGCGGAAGACCGCGGCCTCTTCAGCAAAATTTGTCGTGAACTCGATTTGAAGATTCCAAACTCCGCGATGGCGGCAAGCCTCGACGAGGCACTGGTGAAAGAACCTCATGTCGGATATCCGATGATTCTTCGCCCAAGCTACGTTCTTGGCGGCCGTCGTATGGAAGTTGTCGAGAATCGTGAAGAGTTGCAAAGCTACTTCGAACGTCATCGTGATTTCATCTCTGTGGAGCGTCCTTGTATGATTGATCAGTTCCTCGTGGGGGCTCTTGAGGTGGACGTGGACTTGGTTCGTGGCTTGGATTGGACCCTGATCGGCGGGATCGTTGAGCATATCGAGGCGGCCGGAGTACATTCTGGTGATAGCATGGGCGTTTTGCCTCCCCAGCGTTTGAAGGAGTCTACGTGTGAACGCATTGAACTCCTAAGTATTCAACTCGCGGAGCGCTTGAAGGTGATTGGGCATCTGAATCTCCAGTTGGCGATTAAAAATGATGTGATCTACGTGCTAGAAGCAAATCCTCGAAGCTCCCGTTCAGTTCCATTTATCGCCAAAGCCACGGGCATTCCGTTGA
Source organism: Pseudobdellovibrionaceae bacterium (assembly GCA_039810425.1). Taxonomy (GTDB): domain Bacteria; phylum Bdellovibrionota; class Bdellovibrionia; order Bdellovibrionales; family Bdellovibrionaceae; genus JACMRP01. The sequence goes on from JBDHWW010000031.1 coordinate 20,045, forward strand.
TCGATTTGGGAGTTGCGGCGGTTTGCGGAGTGACGAAATCTCAGCTGAAGCTTGAGAGCCTCCAATGGCGGGATGTTTCGACGGTTTCCGTAAAGGGTGTTGTCTTCCCGTTCAAGAAGTTCCCAGAGGCCGATTCTATTCTTGGTCCAGAAATGAAATCAACGGGCGAAAGCATGGGGCGTGGAAATGATTATGCCGAGGCACTTATGAAGGCCTTTATTTCGAGCAATGTTTCCCTGCCGCAAAAAGGCGAAGTCTTCTTCTCTTTGCGTGATAAAGATAAAGAGAACTTGCTTGGTTTGGCCCGAATCCTTGTCAAGATGGGCTATTCGATTTCCGCAACGTCAGGGACGGCCGCCTATTTTAACCAGAAAGGTGTTCAATGTCTGGCGCTTCGTAAAGTCGATGAGGGCCGCCCTCACTGTGTGGATAGAATTCGCTCGGGTCATGTCAGTTTGGTTATCAATACGACGGCCGGCCGCCGGGCGATCGAAGCGAGTTTCGATATCCGCCGGGCATGTACGGACTATAGTATTCCATGCTTGACCGAAAGCGATGCCGCTGAAGCCTTTGTTCTGGCCCTAAGAAAAGCAAGAACAGGTCAAAGTGATGTCCAGCCTTTGAGGGCTACAGAAGTCTTTATTTGAAAATTCACCGAATCTGAATAGAATAAGCCTCATGGCTATTCTAGAAGTTAAGAAGCTAAATAAAACATTTCCTGGCGGGTTTTTCGAAAAACCCCGCCATATTCTGAAGGACGTGACCTTTTCCCTCCCCTCCGGCGAGACCACGGGTTTTGTTGGAAGCAATGGGTCTGGAAAAACGACTTCGATCAAGTGCATGCTTGATTTTATGTGCCGCGACTCCGGGGAAATCCTCTTTTTTGGTAAACCTTTGGATCCCAACGCCAAACGACGCATTGGCTATTTGCCGGAACGACCTTATTTGTATGAATTTTTGAGCGGGATGGAATTCCTTCGCCTGCATTGGAATCTCGTGCAGGACTCCGGGAAAGAATTTATCGGTCGTGCCCATGAAGCTCTGAAGCGGGTGGATCTGTTTGAGGCTCGCGATAAGAAGTTGCGCCAATTTTCCAAAGGGATGTTGCAAAGAGTGGGGATCGCGCAGGCGATTCTCAATAGGCCGGATTTACTTATTTTAGATGAGCCGATGTCCGGCCTGGACCCCGATGGCCGTGGCTTGGTAAAAGATATTTTGCGCGATGAAGCCAAACGCGGGACCAGTTTGTTTTTCAGCAGTCATCTTTTACAGGACATGGAAGAACTTTGCTCCCACTTGGTTGTTATTAATAAAGGAATTGTCATTTACGATGGCGAGCTCACGCCGTTTATGCAACAGTACACGAGTCTTGAGGATGCTTTCCGCTTTGCCAAAGAGGTCAAAGAGGGAGGGGTCTCGTGAAAAAAGTTTTAGTGATTGCTAAAACCACCCTTCAAGAGATGATCCGCGAACGCTTATTCATCGTTATTGTCTTTATGGCGGCGGTTCTCCTCGGAATCAGTTTGCTGTTGGGAGCGCTCTCTTTTAGTGAACAGCAACGAATTTTAGCCAACTTGGGGTTCACCGCTATTGAGGTTGCTTCGGTCGGCATTTCGCTTTTTGCGGGGGCCTTTCTTCTCGCCAAGGAAATCGAGAAACAAACATTGTTGCTGGTATTGGCACGTCCTATTTCCCGGGATCAATTTCTCATGGGAAAAGTGGTTGGGATTCTTGCCCTGAATACCATGATGGTTTTAGTCTTGGGATTTGTGCTGTATTTCCTTTTGGGGGCGAACCCGAGTTTCAGTAGTTTCTTTGTCATCCTCTCTTCGATTTGGTTTGAAGCGGCAATTGTTTTATCCCTCGTCATCTTTTTTAGTACTGTTGTTCGTCCGATTTTAGCGCTCTTGATGGCTTTTGGTATCCTGATGCTCGGTCAATGGATCCCTGATTTACAGTTTTTTGCCGAGAAAAGTAAAGAGATGCTCTTTATCAATGGCGTGAAGATTGTGACTTGGGTGACCCCAAATCTTTTCCGTTTTAACTGGAAAAGTTATTACTTCCTCGAACTCGGTTTTGATAGCCAGGACGTGCTGTGGATGATTGCCCATTCCTTTGGTTGGGCATTGATTTTTTTTGTATTTGCCTGCCTTACTTTCAGGAGAAAAGACATTGTCTGATTTAGATGGATTTTTCTACGTCGCATTCTTTCTTCTCGGTGCCTGCATTGGCAGTTTTGCCAATGTCATTATCTATCGTATGCCGAAAGGCGAGAGTATCGTCACGCCACGCAGTCATTGTCAGAACTGCGGAAAAAATGTGGCTTGGTACGATAACATTCCCATGATTTCCTGGCTCATTTTGCGCGGTAAGTGCCGCCACTGTGGGGCTAAATTTTCCTTCCGTTACTTTTTTGTCGAGTTACTGACCGCGGGCTTATTTACTTTGGCGTATTTCTACTTGGGGCTAACTTGGAATTTGCTGGAAGCGTTGCTGTTCATATTCCCTCTTGTTTGTTGCGTCTTCATTGATTTTGATCACATGATTCTTCCAGATGAATTTACCTTGTCTGGCATTGTGATCGGGCTCATCGGGGCGTGGCTGAATCCTCAGCGGGAATTCTTGGATGCGCTTTTGGGAGTGCTTATGGGTGGCGGATTTCTTTGGGCGATGGCCTATCTCTACTACGTTTTCACCAAGCAGGAGGGCATGGGGGGTGGCGATATCAAGCTTTTAGCTTGGATCGGGGCGGTCATGGGATGGAAGGCTGTGCCGTTTGTGATTATGACTTCTGCAATTGTCGGCAGTGTCGTGGGGCTTATTCTCGCAAGAAAACAAAAAGAAGGTTTGAAAACGATGATTCCCTTCGGTCCGTATCTGGCCCTTGGTGCGGTAATCTATATGTTTGGCGGCCAGACTATAGCCCTGTGGTATTTTAATCTGTTTCTTCCAGCCTTTAGCTAGACCCACTCGTTTGACATTCGCGCTCCGTACAGAAATAATTTTAGTAACAGACCTGCGTCTAAATATTTGGTTATAGGCCTTAACTAAAGTATTTAATTTTTTAGACCAGAGTCTGAAGTGGTGGCTATAAAACATGCTCTTTCCGTCTAAAAAAGTTTTAGGACTCGACATTGGAACGAGTTCTATAAAAATTGCAGAACTTGATGTCTCGCGTGGTGGGGCTCAGCTCAATTCTTTTGGATTTGCGCCAACGCCGGCCAATTCGGTCGCGGCCGGCGAGATTTCTGACGTCACTTCTGTTGGTATCGCAGTACAAGGCCTCATTGGTGAGATCGGTTCCAAAAGAAAGCATGTCTCTACGGGTATGTGGGGAACAGCGGTCATTGTTAAGAAAATCACTATTCCTAAAATGGATCCAAAACTCATTCAGGATCAGATTCGTTTCGAAGCGGAACAATACATTCCTTTCGACATCAATAACATCAGTCTTGCCCACCACGTTCTTGGAACGAGCTCTTCCGAGGACACCATTGACTTGTTGTTGATCGCCGCCCAGAACGAGCTCGTATTCCAATACTCTGCGGTGGTTGAAGCCACGGGCCTAAAATGCAGTGTTTTGGATGTGAGCGGTTTCGCTCTTGCAAACTGTTTTGAAGCGAACTACGGAAAATTCACCCGCGATGTCGTCGGTATTTTGAATTTCGGCGCTTCGATCACCAACTTTGTCGTGATCCACAATGGCGATGTCGTTTTCTGCCGCGATATTCCAGTCGGTGGTTTGAATTACACGAACGAGATTCACAAGAGCCTCGGTATTTCCGCTCAAGAAGCAGAGGCTTTGAAGTTGAGTGCGGTCTCGCGCCGCGGGGAAGTTCCGGCGGACGTTCACAATATTATTGCTTCCACGAATGATATGGTGACGGAAGAGGTTCGTAACAGTCTCGACTTCTTGAGCGCGACCACAAACGGTCTGGCTTTGACTCGTTGTTTTTACACAGGTGGCAGCTCATCGACGACGGGCTTGATCGACAATGTTTCACGTGTGACGGGAATCCCGTTTGAGCCATTTAATCCGTTTGCAAAAATTAACGCGAATCCAAAAAAATTCTCTCGTGAGTACTTGAGTCAAATTAGTCATTTTGCCGCTATTGCGACGGGCCTCGGCATGCGCAAGCTGGGAGACGGCTAATGATTCGTATTAACTTAGCAAGCTCAAAACAAGTTTCCAGCAGCGGGGGCTCAGGTGCAGTAGAGGATGGCGGCGAAATCGTCGTAACGGAACAGGTTCGTAAGGACGCCCTAGTCAAGTTGTTGGTTATTTTAATCGCACCCCTCAGTCTCTATATTTACGAGCAACAAAATATTCCTACAATCCGTGCGGAGCTTGCTCGTAAACAGAACTCTTTGGCTCAGTTGCAGGCGTTCAACGCTAAAGCGGAGAGCTCAGTTCAAGAAATTAAAAAGTTTAAAGAGGATGAAAAGAAAATTCAGGCGCGTATTACAGTTCTCGAGAAGCTTGCCAAGGATCGCTTCCGTGAAGTGAAAGTTCTTGATCTTTTTCAACAGGTTATTCCAGAGAGAGTTTGGTTTACTCGTTTGGATATTAAAGCAGGCAAAGTTCTTCTTGCGGGATTTTCCACAAGTGACATCGATATTTCAACCTTTATGGACTCCTTGTCTAAAAGCGTTTTCTTGCAGGAAGTGGTTCTGGTGAGCTCCAGCGAACATATTCAAGATGGGATGACTTTAAAAAAGTTTGAAATCAGTTGTGTCTTAGAAAAGATGGGGCCACGTCCATGAATCAGCTGTTTGAAAAGCTAGCAGGGCTATCGAATGGAAAGGCAATCATTATTGGTATAATGGTAGGGCTCGCATATTACTTTATGATGTACGATGATGGCAAGGCTCTGGAAGCACAGGTTGCGGTCATGGCAGGACAACTGCAGCAAGCAGAAGCCAAGAAGAAGGACACAGAGGCGACTTTAGCCGAAGAGGCGCGTATGAAGGATGCGGTTAGAAAACTCAGCCAACAGTATGCCTTTATCGCAAAAAAACTTCCCTCGGATTTAAAATCCTCTGAAATGATTCGGGGAATTGATAGTGTTGCTAAAATGGCCGGAGTGAGTGTAAAGCTTAAAAAACCGGGTATCGTCGCAAAAAAAGAAGTTGTTGAAGAATTGCCTGTCGATGTGACGTTAGAAGGCAGCTATGCACAAATTGCGCAGTTCGTATTTTTAACTTCAAATCTGGAGCGATTGACACGGGTTTTGAACTTCTCTGTAGTGGCGCAGAACGATACGAAAGAGAGGCCCTTGCGTTTTGAAGGACAGGTTGTCAGTTACAAACTCGCTCCTGAGCCCGAAAAGCCCAAAGGGGGGGCGGCGGGAGCTGCTCCGAATTCACAGGGGCGGGCTGAGTGAGGTCAACACGCTGGGTGATTACATACATTGTGATGGCTTCGGTAGGTTTGTGGTTAGCCTTTTTCATGAGTTTGAAATTCATGACTCCAGGACATACTCAAACTCCGCCAGCAGGTGCTGGAGCTCAAAAAATGGAACCTCCATCTCCGGGCGATCTGCCGCCTGAATTTATGCAGGAGACAGCGCCCACGCCGCAAGCGGGAGGGAGTATCCCTCCGCCCCCCACTCAGCCACCACAGGTGCCGGCGAACGTAGAAGGGGTCCCCGCTTCACCCGATGTGCCGGCGGCGGAAGCCACTCCTCCGATGATACCAGCGACCGAGCCGGCAGAAGAGGCGTCCCCTCATGAGGAGTCCGGTGTGAGTGTAGCTCCGCAGTTTGCTTCGGATGACCAGTACACTTACGATCCAACGGGCCGCCGCGATCCGTTTAAGCCATACCGAACGTATCGTCCGCCGCCAGTGGCAGGACCGGCGAAGGTAATAGATTTGTCTGATCCTCTGCAAAGATGGGATTTAAGTCGTTTTAATGTGGTCGCTATTCTGTGGGAAGTCCGTCATCCAAAAGCGATGGTGAAAGACCCGGATGGCAAGATATATATGATTGGTAAACGTACAAAAATTGGACGCAACTCAGGACAAGTTATCGCTATCCGTGAGGGTGAGGTCGTAGTTGTCGAAACTATTGAAAATGAAGGCGTCCAGACTAAAGAAGTTAAGATACTCGAACTTAAGAAATAGGTTCGCATAGAATCAGGAGGAACTAATGAAAGGATTCATTAGACTGATGATCATAGGGGCTTTGGTATCGTCGTTGCTGAGCTGTGCTTCTCAGCAAACAGAAGAAGACGATTCGCTGACGACCGAGTCCTATTCAAATAACGATTCTTCAAGCTCCGGTTCATCCGCTTCGGATGATTTCGCGGAATTTGATAATGCCGACAGTGGCGGTAGTGATAAGGGCGCGGCCCAGGCTCAGTCGTCGCCTTCCAGCCATGATCCAGATCTCGCTCTTGAGGACGAGATCAATCAAGCAAGCTCGGCAGACAAACAGTTTACCAATGATGACTTGGATGCCCAGGCTATGAACGAGTTGCAGCCTCAGGCTCCAGCCGAGGAGGCTCTGCCCGCAGAAACACCTCCGGTCGAGGACAAGCCAGTGGCTCAGGAGCCGCCACCTCCGGCTATCGAAGAGTCAATAGCTCCGCCGGCCATTGAAGAGCCACCACCACCAGCGATCGTGGAAGAAGGCGCTCCGATTCCCGCTCCTGAGCAGCCGGTTGTCCATGCTTCTGGTGAACGCGCCGTGGATATTACAGGTTTGAAATTTAAGGCGAATGACAATGGTGGCACGGTTATCGTTGAGGGGAGTGGTCCGCTCAATTACACAACCCGGGTAAACCCCGACTTGAAGCAGTACATTGTTGAAATTCAAAACTCAAATCTACCCAAGCGTCTCAAGAGAACTTTGAATACTAAGGATATCAAAGGTGCCGTAGGTGCCGTCGATGCTTATCAGAGTCCGGGTTCAAAAACGTCTCGTATAGTCATTCAAATGCGAGATGGTTTCGGCGAGCCGACAGTTCAGCAAGAGGGCAACGCTCTTCTTATCGTGAGCTCAGGTCATGGAGGTGAAATGGTCGCGGAAGCAGGCTCAACTCACCATGGTGATGACGAGGGCGAGCAAGCTTCCATGACGAAGGGTGATAGCGATGTGAATGTTGATCTTAACAGTAACAAGATCCTTGCGAATCAGTCTCTTGAGGAGTTCCTATCAGGCAATACTAAGTTCTATGGGCGTAAAATCTCCATCGAAACCGGCAGCATCGACGTGCGCGACGCTTTGAAGTTCATCACGGAAGAAAGTGGCGTGAACATGGTTATAACGGATGATGTGAAAGGCAATATCGCCCTAAAACTCCGTCAAGTGCCTTGGGATCAAGCGCTTGTGGTCATTATGAAGGCGCGCAAGCTTGGTTACAGCCGTCAAGGAAACGTTTTACGTATTGTTCCGCTGGAAGAGTTGCGCAAAGAAGAAGACGATGCAACGAAACTTGCCCTCGCTCGAAAAAATGTCGAACCACTTAAAGTGCGCGCATTCAATATTTCATATGCGAAGGTTGATGAGCTCGACAAAAAGATCAAGGATTTCCTCACTGAAAGAGGCAAGGTCGTCAGCGATCTTCGGACTAGCACTATTGTTGTGACAGACGTCGAAGAGAGTCTCAATCGTGTGGTGAAGCTTATCCAAGGGTTGGACGCAGCTCCGCCGCAAGTATTGATTGAGGGCAAGATCGTAGAGGCTTTGGATAGCTTCCAAAGAACTGTCGGTATTCAGTGGGGCTTTAACGGCGCGGCCGTGCAAATCGGTGACGGGGCGAATGGTCCAAGAAACCTCCGTCCGAATCTGACCATTGGTTCAGCGACTGTTACGCCGGGAGGGTTAGGTTTCGGTTTGAATGTGGGGACCTTGGATATTTTTGGCGATATCTCGGCCTCCCTAGCTCTTTTTGAGAAAGAAGAGAAGGTAAAGGTCCTGTCATCACCAAGAATTGTGACCCTTTCAAATGAAAAAGCGGATATCAGCCAAACCAACGAGTTGCCAGTTAAGACACTCACGACACAACCGAACGGTCCACCGCTTATAACGTATCAATTTAAGCCATTAACCCTGAAACTTGAGGTCACCCCACAGGTAACCAGCGAAGGAACTGTTATAATGAAGGTGGCTGTAAATCGTCAGATCAAGGGTGCTGCTGCGAGCACAACGGATGATACTTTCTCCGTGAACAGCCGCGAAGCTAATACTCGCGTGATCGTGAAGAACGGTCAGACAGCGGTTATCGGCGGTATCTACCGCTCCGATTTGACCGAAGGTACGGTAGGTGTTCCTTGGTTAAAAGACATCCCGGTTCTCGGCGCGCTGTTTAAAGGAACTAGTACAGACAAGCAGCGTTCTGAGCTTTTAATTTTCTTAACTCCGCGAATTTTAGCGCAGGCTGAAAGTGCCGGAGTTCACGCAGGGGGAGAGTAATTATGAATAACATAACATTCGTTGGCATCTCCTTAATGCTACTATCTGCGTTGAGTTGCAGTAAGGCTCAAGAGGGTGATCTTGTGGTAACACCGATGGGAACGAGCTCTTACCTGATCAATAGCACGGCACAATCTTGCGCTAATATTGTTGCTATCTCCAAAAATCCACAGACTGCCGTCCAGCAAGATATCACCGGATATTACTTTGGCTACCAAGGAGCGACCCTTGGCTGGAAGAATGTCACGGACACGGCTTATGTTATATCTATCGATTTCGAGTTCGTTAGTAGCGCATTTAATTATACGTGCTCGATCTCAGGAGATGAGCTATTAGCCCTTTTCTACGACTTCAACAGTAAAGCGGGCTGGGACGGTTCGCTGGTGCCTGCGTCGAGCGCAACGACTCCAACACTTAAGCAGACGGCTTCTCTTTGCCGTATCCGTTGTGGAGGAGCGACAGTTCCAGACCCTGATAAAAATTTTACCGCCGTTGGAACAATGACGGTCAAGGGCTTTCAAAAATCTCCAGGCGGCGACGAAAAGCCATTTAAAACGAAAACAGATGTCAGGCTTCTTTATCAATAGATTTGCCAAGCGGGAAGACCTGGACTATCTCTTCCTGCATGGACCTTTTTTCAGTCGCGCAATCCCAAACATCCGTTCCGCTTTCCGAAGTCTTGCGTCCCAAGAACCTCGATGAAATCATTGGCCAAGAAAAAACCATCGGCTCGCGTTCCAAGCTCGGCCAAATGCTTCGCAAGGGAATGGTTCCAAGTCTTATTATTTGGGGCCCTCCAGGAACTGGTAAAACGACCTTCGCCCTGGCTCTGGCCCAGCATATTCAGGCGCACTTTGTAAACCTCAATGCTGTAGACTCCGGTGCCAAAGTTCTTCGTGAAGTCGGCGAGGCCGGTCGTGAGCGCCGTCTTCAGTACAACCAGAAGACGCTTCTTTTTGTCGACGAGATCCATCGCTTTAATAAAGGCCAGCAAGACATCCTCCTTCCCTATGTAGAAAAAGGCGATCTCATCCTCATCGGCGCGACGACGGAAAACCCGAGCTACGAGCTCAACAAAGCCCTTCTCAGCCGGAGCCGCGTCGTTGTGTTTGAGAGGCTGACCACGGGCCAGCTCCAAACCATCGTTGATAGGGTGTGCCGCTTTTATGAAGTGACATGTGAAACCCTTTTGAGGCCCGAGGCCTGTAAAAACCTCCTCGCGATCGCCGATGGGGACGCTCGCCGCCTTATTAATTCGCTTGAAATCATCTTAGATTATTACCGCTTCGAAAAAAGTCCGGATTCCCGGGCGGAGCAAGCAAGCTTCCCACTAAATATTGAATCCCTGCGAGAGCTTCTGCAAGTGAGCCCGCTTGGATACGACAAGCTTTCGGAGATGCACTACGATGTGATCTCCGCGTTTATTAAGAGTGTCCGTGGAAGCGATCCCGATGCGGCCATTTACTACATGGCCCGCATGCTGGAAGGGGGGGAAGACCCTGTTTTCATCGCCCGTCGATTAATTATCCTGGCTTCAGAAGATATTGGGAACGCCGATCCTCGCGGCCTTTCGCTCGCGGTCGCGGGCCTTCAGGCGGTAGAAGCTATAGGCCTTCCAGAAGCGGCACTGACCTTGGCGCAGGTGACGACCTATTTGGCGTCTTGCCCGAAATCAAACCGTTCTTATATGGCATTGAACGATGCCCGTGAAGTCGTGAAAGAAACAAAGACGCTGCCAATTCCATTGCATTTACGGTCCTCAAAAACCGCGCTTTCAAAAGAGCTGGGTTACGGCGGGGACTACAAATACCCACACAATTTTGAAAACGCTTGGGTCGAGCAAAGCTATCTGCCAGAGGGCCTGGAGGATAAGAAATTCTATGACCCATCTACGCGTGGGTTTGAAAAATCATTGAAGGAGTATCTGCAGTGGGTCCGAAAAGAAAAAAAACCATAATATTTTTCACCACCGAAGCATTGACGAAAAAATAAAATGACCAGGAAAGGGATCTGGCCACTATTTTTTAAATAGCTCTTTGCGCGCAAATACAAACGCAGGTCCCGCTGCCCTGGGCTGTATGGGAGTGTTTCGTATTTGCCGGCACTTCCACACGATCACCGGGCCTCAGTAAGAACTGGTTCCCCGAGATATTAAAAAGCAGTTCACCCTCTATGATAAGGCGAACCTCGCAAAACGGATGGCGATGCTCATGCACTTTCATTTGTGGATCATAGGTTTCTTCGTAAGGTTCAAGCCCTTCTGATTCAAGGATCATATGAGCTTGAGGTTTATTCGGCGTAAGAGGGGCCTGCCAGCGTGTGATTAACATGTCTTCTCCGGACAATGTGCGATTACTATTCCTGCTTCTATATATCTCAAATGTAGACGCTTCCCACAAGGCTCTCTGCGTTCAGCTTTGAGACACTGGAGCCCGCTACAAGACCGGATTCAGAGGAAAATGAAGAAAAACATAAAGTCCCACAATTCGATCGACGATAGGGGAATTGTAGGAATTAGAGTGCTATTCGGGGAGGGTTAGTTGAGTAGCTCCAATAAACATAAATCGACCACCACTGATTTGGACAGCATACTGAATTACGTCGATTCATCACGCGGCCTGAAGGCCAAAGTCGGCGAAGGCGGTAAGATTCAAATCTTCCAAGATCTCGATGGGAAGATCTTTACCTTCTCTATGCTAGACATTGGAGAGATCCTTCACCGTATGGATGCAGACGGAAAACCATTCATCCAGCTGAATCTTAAAGGCGGCCATAAGGTTCTGTTCACAGACACGCTTATTGGCTTTAAACCTGTCGAGACTCTAGGCCTCGATATCACACGCATCCCTAAAGTCGTGACGACTCCAGACCTATTAAGTGTCTTTGAAGCTATCGAAGAGTCGATGGGTGCTGAATCTGGGGCTGATGGCGAGGTTGAAATTCTAAAAAAAGTCTATTTTTCGATTTTGTCTGGCGGCGAACAGGTCGGTTTTGACCTGACCTTTGAAAGAAAATGGCTTAATCGACTAATCGCATCAAGATCTAAGGCATGCGCCTAAATCAAAATATAATAAAATAAAATCAAATACTTACGAAAATACACCGGCTCTTTACATAGCCGGTGTATTTGTTTGTCTTTTGGGCAGTTTTTCTGCTCGAAAATAATTTTAAAATTGCTATTGACCTTTGACGCCGAATGAAGGAAAACAGCCGAACTTTGAACGGGGGCATAGCTCAGCTGGGAGAGCATCTGATTTGCATTCAGAAGGTCGCAGGTTCGATCCCTGTTGCCTCCACCAAGCATGTTCAAAGTAGACATTTTTAAAGTAAATTTTTCGATAAAGAAAAAAACGAAAAAAGAAAAAAAGATGTTGACGGGTGAAAGGTAAGCGAATAAAAACATTACCTCTCGCAATGATAAGTAGAAAATTGTTAAGAGATTTCGCTCTTTGAAAACTGAATAGCTAGATAGAAAAATTTTTGGGCTCTTTGAGCGTACAGTAATGTATAGCTCACAATTTCAAAAAAATATTCGAACAAACAATAGCGTAAGCTAGTGTTTATTCTAAACAGAATTATAACTGGAGAGTTTGATTCTGGCTCAGAACAAACGCTGGCGGCGTGCCTAATACATGCAAGTCGAACGGGGAAAGTAGCAATATGAGTACTAGTGGCGCACGGGTGAGTAATGCGTGGATAATCTGCCTTCGAGTTGGGGATAACTAGTCGAAAGATTAGCTAATACCGAATAAGACCACAGGATCTGAGGATCTAGGGGTTAAAGGTTTTTCGCTTGAAGATGAGTCCGCGTGAGATTAGCTAGTTGGTGAGGTAATGGCTCACCAAGGCGACGATCTCTAACTGGTCTGAGAGGATGATCAGTCACACTGGAACTGAGACACGGTCCAGACTCCTACGGGAGGCAGCAGTAGGGAATATTGCACAATGGAGGAAACTCTGATGCAGCGACGCCGCGTGAGTGATGAAGGCCTTCGGGTCGTAAAGCTCTGTCGCAGGGGAATAACACAATGAATGTACCCTGTAAGAAAGGATCGGCTAACTTCGTGCCAGCAGCCGCGGTAAGACGAGGGATCCTAGCGTTGTTCGGAATTATTGGGCGTAAAGCGGGTGCAGGTGGCTTTGTAAGTCAGGTGTGAAAGCCCAGGGCTCAACCCTGGAAGTGCACTTGATACTGCGAAGCTTGAGTGTAGGAGAGGTTACTAGAATTCTTGGTGTAGTGGTGAAATACGTAGATATCAAGAGGAATACCGGTGGCGAAGGCGGGTAACTGGCCTAACACTGACACTCAGACCCGAAAGCGTGGGGATCAAACAGGATTAGATACCCTGGTAGTCCACGCCATAAACGATGGATACTTGTTGTTGGAGGTATTGACCCCTTCAGTGACGAAGCTAACGCGTTAAGTATCCCGCCTGGGGAGTACGGTCGCAAGATTAAAACTCAAAGAAATTGACGGGGGCCCGCACAAGCGGTGGAGCATGTGGTTTAATTCGATGCAACGCGAAGAACCTTACCTAGGCTTGACATGTACTGGAAGACTGGCAGAAATGTCGTCGCCCGCAAGGGTCGGTACACAGGTGCTGCATGGCTGTCGTCAGCTCGTGTCGTGAGATGTTGGGTTAAGTCCCGCAACGAGCGCAACCCCTGCATTTAGTTGCCAGCATTCAGTTGGGCACTCTAGATGGACTGCCGGTGTTAAACCGGAGGAAGGTGGGGATGACGTCAAGTCCTCATGGCCCTTATGCCTAGGGCTACACACGTGCTACAATGGTAACTACAGACGGATGCTAAATCGCAAGATGGTGCCAATCCTACAAAAGTTATCTAAGTTCAGATTGGGGTCTGCAACTCGACCCCATGAAGGTGGAATCGCTAGTAATCGCGGATCAGAACGCCGCGGTGAATACGTTCCCGGGCCTTGTACACACCGCCCGTCACACCATGAAAGTCGGCTGTACCAGAAGTCGCTGCGCTAACCGCAAGGAGGCAGGCGCCCAAGGTATGGTCGATGATTGGGGTGAAGTCGTAACAAGGTAGCCGTAGGGGAACCTGCGGCTGGATCACCTCCTTTCTAAGGAATTTTCTCAACTTCGGTTGAACATTCTTAGGTCAACTCCGATCTTCGGATCGAGAGTGAGTCCCAAAAATTTTTTCTAGCTATTTAGTTTTGAAAGAGTGAAGGCTTTAAGGGCCTGTAGCTCAGTTGGTTAGAGCACACGCTTGATAAGCGTGGGGTCAGAAGTTCAAGTCTTCTCAGGCCCACCAATTGAAAGTCACTCGAATGTTTTTTTAGTTCTTTGACAATTGAATAGATTGATTTAATTGATTTTTAGCGAGGTTAATTACCATTTTAAAGCTACAAAGGGCTTACGGTGGATGCCTTGGCACTAAGAAGCGATGAAGGACGTGGTAAGCTGCGATAAGCTTCGGGGAGTGGCACACACACTTTGATCCGGAGATTTCCGAATGAGGCAACTCACCAATTAATGGTATTTTGCAGTGAATACATAACTGTAAAAGGCGAACGAGGGGAAGTGAAACATCTCAGTACCCTCAGGAAAATAAATCAAATACGAGATTCCCCCAGTAGTGGCGAGCGAACGGGGATCAGGCTAAACCTCATTCATTTTTTGAATGAGGGGTCGTGGGACCATAATGTGCGACTTAAGATTTTAGGTGAACAGTCTGGAAAGGCTGACAAAACAGGGTGATAGTCCCGTAACCGAAAAAGTCGAGAGCGCTAGTGGCATCCCGAGTACCACAGGACACGTGAAATCCTGTGGGAATCTAGGAGGACCACCTTCTAAGCCTAAATATTCCTTAGTGACCGATAGAGGACAAGTACCGTGAGGGAAAGGTGAAAAGAACCCCGAGAGGGGAGTGAAATAGAACCTGAAACCGTAAGTCTACAAGCAGTGGAAGCTCTTTATATGAGCGACCGCGTACCTTTTGCATAATGAGTCAGCGAGTTATCTTTGCAGGCAAGGTTAAGCCGTGACAGGTGTAGCCGTAGCGAAAGCGAGTCTGAATAGGGCGATTTAGTCTGCAGGGATAGACCCGAAACCCGGTGATCTAATCATGGACAGGTTGAAGCGAGGGTAACACCTCGTGGAGGACCGAACAAGTTGAAGTTGAAAATTCTTTTGATGATCTGTGATTAGGGGTGAAAGGCCAATCAAACTGGGTGATAGCTGGTTCTCCCCGAAATATATTTAGGTATAGCTTCAGGTAAATTGTATCACGGAGGTAGAGCACTGAATGGGCTAGGGGTCTTTACCAGATTACCAAACCCAAATAAACTCCGAATGCCGTTGATATGTACCCTGGAAGGCAGTCATAGGGTGATAAGGTCCTGTGACGAGAGGGAAAGAGCCCAGACCATCAGCTAAGGTCCCAAAATCTACACTAAGTGGAGAACGTTGTGGAGTTACTTTGACAACTAGGAGGTTGGCTTAGAAGCAGCAATCCTTTAAAGAAAGCGTAATAGCTCACTAGTCTAGTGACTCTGCGCGGAAGATACAACGGGGCTAAGTGTAGTACCGAAGCTATGGCTTGTACGCAAGTACAGGGGTAGGGGAGCGTTCTAGTATAGGATGAAGGTTGACCGGTAGGACAGCTGGACGAACTAGAAGTGATCATGCTGACATAAGTAGCGTTGAACTCGGGTGAAAAACCCGGGCGCCGAAAACTCAAGGATTCCTGGGCAAGGATAATCCTCCCAGGGTTAGTCGGGTCCTAAGACGAGGCCAAGTGGCGTAGTCGATGGCAAAACGGTTAATATTCCGTTACCGATCTCGGATTGCTATAGGAATGACAGAATAGGATATCTCGGCCTCTTATTGGATTGAGGTGTAAGCGTGTAGGTGGTGTCGTAGGCAAATCCGCGGCACATAACACTGAGGCGTGAATGCGAGGGACTTTGTCCCGGAAGCGAGAAAGTCCATGTTTTCAAGAAAAGTTTCGATAGTTTAAGAGATCGCCCGTACCGTAAACCGACTCAGGTGAGTGGGGTGAATATCCTAAGGCGATGGGGTGAATTTTGGTTAAGGAACTCGGCAACTTAACACCGTAACTTCGGGAAAAGGTGTGCCCATGAGAGTGTAAGGACTTGCTCCCCAAGCTTTTGTGGGTCGCAGAGAAATGGGAGTAGCGACTGTTTATCAAAAACACAGGCATGTGCAAAGTCTCAAGACGAAGTATACATGCTGACGCCTGCCCGGTGCTGGAAGGTTAAAAGGATTGGTTAGCGCAAGCGAAGCCGAGAATTGAAGCCCCAGTAAACGGCGGCCGTAACTATAACGGTCCTAAGGTAGCGAAATTCCTTGTCGGGTAAGTTCCGACCTGCACGAATGGCGTAACGACTTCTCCGGTGTCTCAACCAAATGCCTCGCGAAATTGAATTCTCGGTGAAAATGCCGAGTACCCGCAGAAAGACGGAAAGACCCCGTGAACCTTTACTGTAGCTTGGCAGTGATTTTAGAGTTTTCATGTGTAGGATAGGTGGGAGCCTTTGAAGCCGGGTCGCTAGATCCGGTGGAGGCAACCTTGAAATACCACCCTTGGAAACTTTGACATCTAACTTGCGCTCATTATCAGGGCGAAGGACACTGTCTGGTGGGCAGTTTGACTGGGGCGGTCGCCTCCCAAAAAGTAACGGAGGCGCGCGATGGTCCCCTCAGCCTGAT
>JBDHWW010000032.1:0-35750 GCA_039810425.1 Pseudobdellovibrionaceae bacterium
TTGGAAACTTAGGAATGATCAAAAACTCAGTGTGGAATCAGGTCCTTTGTCTAGCAAACTTGTGGGTAATAGTAAGATCTTTGGAAGGGGAGGGACTATTGAACTTTGCGCATTTTTTTTATAAGACTCAGATTGTGATAAAGGGCATAGAGGGCCAAGTGTAAGCTTAGTCTCTCTGGAAGCTTGGTTGTGCACCAGGTTCTACGGAACAGCCGATTCATGTTGGCCCTAGCCATGGCAAAGGAATGATTTAGGCTAAAAAGTGGATCATATCCTCCGGCTTTGAGCTCTCCCTGTCCGACGACGCAACCTCTTCGTCCTTTGTAGGCAACATGCCTAGAGTGGGGGAAGTGTCTTTTGAGATCTCCACCATAATGGGGGTTCTGATCGGACTCAAATAAAGCTGTGTCTTCGGCACTCGCTTTAAGTTCTTGAAAGAGCGCCCTTCGGGCCTGGGGGCGCTCATCTTTACGAGGACCGTACTTTTTCCGAGCGACTTTGGCGAGTAGGCCTTTAGCTGGCATTCTAGCAACTTGAAAGCCCAAGATCCTTCGTGAGCCCTCTTCAACGGCGATGATGACAGAAAGCGGTTTACACTTGGTGTGTTCAAAAGTCTCTAGGTCATCAAATTGCACTGAGGTGGATTTAGGGTAAAGCCCATTGGTTTTAAGTAAATAATCATAAGCATATCTGCCTAAAAACAAGAATTTCCTGACCACGGTTTTACGATTTACTCGTAAGACTTGAGCAAGGCGTCTTTGCGATAGTCCACTGACGTAGAGTTCATATAAGGGGCCGTTGAGATGGCGTTTTTTCTGGTAGTAACAACGACTCAGTTTGGCTTCTGAGAAGGTTTTTTTACACTGCCGGCAGCGATAGCGTTGAAGACGTTTTTGATCACTTTGGCGGGTAAAAAATCCGAAACACACAACAGAGTTCGGAGACTCGGCCGGATCTTTGGTGTGGGAAGTGCAATATGGACAATGAAGCTGCATGAAGCATGGCAAGAGCAAGACTCCTGCCAGCAACATTTAAAGGGGCCAGTTTTAGAAGTAATTCGAAAGACCCACTCTGAGTGCCAACCCAGTTGAAGTAATGCTGGAACTGCTGATGGTGATTTTGTCGTAGTCATAGCCGAGGTCGCCGCGAAGGGCCATCGTATTGGAAAGGCCGAACCACTTTGCGCTCAGGCCTGCAAACAGGCCGATGACGTTGCCGCCAGTGCCACTTTTAGGCGAGTAGGTGCCGTAGCTTCCTTCAACGGTGGCCGCGTAGATTGTCGATTCGCCGCTGCGGTTCGGGCCAAAGTTGTAATCAAAAAATCCGCCCACTCCGACGCTGCTGTAGTGCAGAGCTTGATAGTCCGAATCAACGCTACGGTAAATGAGAAGCGGACCAGCTTCGTAATGCCCGAGGTTCCAGCCAAAGCGCGCCAGTAAATTCATATCCGAACTGCCCGAACTGATGCTGGCACTCGTCGTGCCGGTATTGATACTTGTGGTGTCCGTGCCGGAACGAAAACCGAAGCTGCCACCAATGATATGGTCCCGGGTGCCGCTGGCTCCACCACCGCCACTACTGCGGGATGAGCCTCCATCGATGTTGTAAGTGCGACCTTGAGAGAGGATGCCGCCTGAGAATTCGACGATGGCCTTGTTCCCCTTTATTTTTTGGACGGTGATTTGCTGGCCAAGGGCGGTCGAAGACATCAAAAGTGATGCCAATAAAAATGCTTTTTTCATGGGGACCTCCACCTGCCGCCAGACTGGGCTCTCTATAAAGTGTTTCAATCTGAGATTAGAATGTCAACAGACGTAAACAACAGCCATAGGCCGTGAAAACACCTCAAGAAAACCCGAAAACAAGACGAAAAGAAGGTTGTGGGGAGGCCTCCTATGTCTTCGTCGTGGGGTGATGTTCCGAGCTGGGCTTATGATGCTGCTCAGGCGCTAATGCAATCTTTGAAAGTCGTTGATCCGGGCACGTACGCCCATTGCCTCCGTGTTGGCGAAATGGCGCGCAAACTTGCTCGCGATGCCGGTCTCAATGAGTATGAACAGAAGATGGCGGAGTTTGCCGGAATCTTCCACGACATCGGCAAGATCGGTGTGGATCCGGAAATCATCGGCAAACCCGGAAAACTGGATCCTCGCGAACTTGATATCATGAAAAATCATCCGTGCATGAGCGAACAAATTGTTCGTCCCCTTGCAACCCATAGTTTTTTCCGTGAACTTTTGGCTCCGATCCGCGGCCACCATGAACGCATGGATGGCGAGGGGTATCCCGACAAACTTATCGGCGACAAGATCAACGTGCTTGCGCGCGTGATCCTCGTTGTTGATACCTACGATGCGATGTCGCAAACGCGCGCTTATCGCAAAGGCCTTCCAGATGACATCGTGTATGCCGAGCTCAAACGCTGCTCGGGTACACAGTTCGACCCGCAGCTTGTTCGTATCTTTTTGCACGCACACCCGACTTGGAATGCGCTTGAAACGGACAAGGAAACATTTCATCACCTTATCAGAAAGATTGCCTAAGCTCCGCGGCATTTCGGCAAGAAACAGCGAATCAAACCGAAGATTTGTGGTGTTACATCTTATTCGTGGACTCGAAAATCTTGTCAGCCGACTTCGCAACGAAACCTTGATAGAGATGACCATTCGCTAACGGATAGCGCTTTGCGAACTCGTAGTAACAGCCCGGAATATTGTAGGTGCCATCACTGAACCTCACGGGAATTTCACTCGCCATTGTTGAACTTTGCTCGAGGTAATCAGCCGGAGTGCCTTTCACTTCGCCGCCAGATTTGTTCAAAACAAAACCTTTTGCGGTGACAAACTTATTGAGGGACAGGATGTCGTTAAACTTTTTCAATGAATTAATGAACACGGTGAAATGGTTCGGTCTAAAACCGTGGGCCGCCACCCAAGAAGCATATTCACTTTCTTTCGCCATTTTCTCATAAAGCTCATTGCTCATGTTCCAAGGGCGGCCGGACAAAGTGAAAGCCTCAGAGTTTAAAACAGAATCCGGAATTTGATCCACCAGCTTGTTCACGGTGTCGCGAATGAATGGAGAGACTTTTTCAAGTTCAAGCTCGCTGATGAAGATCTTCGGCAAAGTCTCGTCACTGTGCTGCCAGTGGCGTGCATAGAGTTTTTTTTCCGTGAAGTGATACTCGTTGTCAGTCATTTTGTAACCCATCGCTTCGAAGTGTTTCGCCATTTGGCGGATACCCAGGCGCGGGTGATTGAACGTGCGCAAGGCAATATGGTCATTCAAAACCGTTTCGCCCTCAGCCACAAAAAGATCATGAATCTTCTTCGCGGCCGGATTGAGTTCGCAATAGTCCTTCCACATCATGTCGAGAAGTTTTTGAATAGTCATGAAGGTCTCCTTTGAAAGCTGTGCCTGACTCCAGCTCTTTGACTCTATAAGAAAAAATACACTTTAATCAAGTCATGTTGCCCGAGATACAACAAGTCGAAAAAATCATCCGTGAATTGGGTCCTTTAATCCGCTCTGAGGTTTTGACCCACAGAGAAAAAGGGGAGTTACGTTTTCCGACCCACAAGCTGAGTTTTGGCAGTGGGGATCCGGCCGCGCCGGCAGCAATCCCAATGGCGTGGACCTTATGTGGACCCAGGGGGATTTATGGGGCTATCTTTACGACCAATACACAGAAAAAGGTCCTAAAGACGGAGTCTACTTGCCTTTGTGTTTAGAGATGGGATCATGGAGGTAGGTGAAGAAAAATCCACTGCAATTCTTTAATCTGCAAGGTTGTTTTAATCCGACGAAGGCGCAGCGGATGAAGCGCGTTCGATTCACCCTCAGAGCGGCACTCTCGCCCCCATCGTGGGCCTATCTCTCCGAGGAGCAGCGCCTGAAGCAGGAATCCCTCCCTAACGACCTTTGGTATGCTTGAAAATTATGCAGGGATAGGGATGTTTTTTTTCACCGTGTCATACAAGGGCCAATTGAGGGCTTCCGTGTCCCTTAAGCGGTCGTTTGTAGTTAAGAGGCGTTGACTGAATGGCTGAAATCCGATCTTCTTGCTCTTCTGTGAGGCTGCTGAAAAAGGCATCCCTTAAGGGGACTAAAAACCGAGGTTCTTTAGCGCTGATAGCATATCTGTCGGTGCTGGTTTCTTTTGCCGGGGCCTCTGCGGCCGATAGCGTGATCCCCTTGCCGAAACTGACGTCTGAGGTCCTGGTCACTGAAAAAACCAGTCACCGTATTTACGGTCAGCTCCGTCTGGAAGGCATGAAGTACTTTACCGAGCTCCCGGATGCGCCGAATCTGACCTACAGCCAATTCCTTTCTGGGCAACTCAGTTACGTCGGAGAAACCGCATGGCTTGAGAATGCTGCGGATTTTTCTGCCGGGACGTTCTTCTCGATGAGTCAATCGCACATTGTGGTGCATGAGCTTTACACCTCTCCGCGCACGGACGGCTATCGCTTCTATGTGGGTCGTAAGAAAAACACCTGGAGTGAAGCTGATCACGAGTGGAACCTTGGCGTATGGCAACCGTACTTCGAGCTCGATGCGCTTCGTCCTGAGGAACAAGGCCTGACCGGAGTCTTCTTCGATGTGAATCGTGATAATTGGCAAGTAATGTTGCTGGCGACGCCGATTTTTATCCCAAGTATCGCCGCCGATGTTCGCGAAGAGAACGGTGGTCTTGTGGCGGACAGCCGGTGGTACCATGCTCCCAGCCGTGAAGCGGAACTCTTTAACAGCAAGCCGACGCCAATCATATATCAACTCAGCATTCCTGAGACGGCAAAGCTCGCAGGGCATGGTGGAACGGCGATGTTCACGCGCATCGGGAACAAAGAAAAAGGTTTCTGGGTGGCGGGCAGTGCCGGCTACACACCGGTGAATCAACTGTTGTTAAAGCGCAACGTGAAGTACCAAATGACGGATGGTACCGGAGGCGTGATCGTGTCGCCGGATGTGACTTATCACTCGGTGTTCTCTGCGGATATGGGTTACACGGTTGGCAACACGCGTGTGGTAGCGTCTTACATCCAGGATAATCCGCAAACGGTGACGCCGGAAATAGACTGGGCGATCCAGCAGTTGAGTGGTATCCGTGCCTACTCGGCGGGCCTTGAGTGGACGATCCCGAATTTTTTTTCGCGCTCCATCCTCATGCAGCTTTCCTACCTGCGTGTTGACGGTGGGAACATCCAGGATATCGGCAGTGACGGCAAACCGGATGATATCAACCTTTACGACCAGCGTTTGAAGTTTACAAATGCAGCTAAGATCAAAGTACAAGGGGAGCTTGCGCGATTCTACCGCCGCCCATTGGTGACGAAATTCAGTTATCTCTATGACAAAGACCAAAAAGGTTCGATGGTGAACACAGAGTTCCTGTTCTATCCAACGCAAGAGTGGGCTCTGGTGATGGGGGCGGATTTCCTTGGCACTGATGATGAGACCTATAAGCCTTCAGGCTTCTTGAATCAATACCGTGCAAACGACCGTGTCTACGGGGGTATGACGTATGTTTTCTAAAAAACACCTTTGCTGGCTTTTGAGTTTCGTCCTGGTGACGACCTCGTGCACACCAAAAGTCGGCGAGGCTCCGCCAGAGACTCCGCAGCAAAAAATCAGCGGCACCCAGTGTTTGTCCAGCCTTCAGCCGGTGATTGAAGCCTTCATGGCCGGAACCGCTTCGGATGCGAATGTCTCAGCCGCTTGGGATTGTGCCTTGAATGCGATCATCAAATTTAAAAAATATGTCTATGGCCGTAGTGCGGACCGCTTTGAAGCCACCGAGCTTGCGGACTTCTTGAAGGCCAACTTTCTTGACGAAAACGCACCCGAGATCACGCCCGAGCTTCGTAACGAAACCATGAGAATCAAACAGCTCTTCTTGGGGGGCAGTATTGATTACATCACGCGAACAGAGCTAGATAAGATCATCAATATGCTCGATGATCTTAAGAGCATCACTTTGCGTTTGAATCCCTATATGAAATTGATCGCGCAGAAGTGGTCCGTGAACACCTCTGCGAATGTCCAAGAGGACATTCGCTACTTTGAAAAAGCCAGTGACGAGATCCAAAATGCCGCGCGCTCTTTGGCGAACATGATCAAAGAGGATAACCAGTCCTATGAGCTGGATCACTTCGTGGTTTTCTTGCGTGAGTTTTCAAATTTTACCGGCCAAGACTGGCCGGCAGCAAATGAAATTGAGCGTGGCATGCCGGTCATCAAAAAGGTGAAGAAGGCCATCTCCGGCGGTGATCCGAACTCGATCGGCCCGACTGAGTGGAAGAGCTTCGTTCTTCTCGGTGCGCGCGGTTATTTACTGTATCTTCGTTATTACTACTTCATAAAATCCGCCTCGGAGACGGGGGCGGGCATCCGCTTGGACTACTTGGCTCGGGCTTTGGAAGACCTTTTGGGGGCTTTCCAGGATTTACTTGAACAAAAGCCCGTGGACGCTTCTTGTGGGGCCGCGAAAGTTTCTTGTGTCACGAAGCAAGAGATCACGGATATCCTGCTGACATTCGCGGATGCCTGGAACGAGTTTCAGGTTTCTGAAAAGCTCATCAACGAGGCTATGAAAATCAAAAAAGTGGTCCTCGGGGGAACGGACGTCAATATCACAAACCGCGATTTCGAACGCGGTAAAAACAAAGTGGCGGCCTTGAAAACCATCGTTGAAAAGACACTACCGTATTATCAGGTCTATAGCACCCAGTGGGATCGCTCGGGCTTTGACTACGGCGCGGCTCAGAATTTTTTTAAAGACGCGGCAAATAACCTGCAAAACAGTGCGGGCGATTTGGGAGTTTTGTTCGAAGACTCTTACAGCGTTGATAACCTCGTGGGTTTGCTGGCAGAGATTGATCGCTTGTATCCAAGTGATGATCCTACAAAACATCCGGCGCTGGATGTGCAGAAGTACATTCCGCTTGTGAAAGACATCAAGAACATCGTTTTCTCTGAAAATGATACGCTTATTAAAAAAGCCCAGTGGAGTGATTTCTTAAAATTCTCTGCGCGTTTCTATAGTTCGTATTTGTATCATAGCTACTTCATAAAGGCGGAGCCGTATGGGAGCCCCCGCTTCCTTGAGGCCTTCAAAACGCTTTCGGATCAAGTTCTGACGGTGACTAAAGACATTGTGCTTAAGAAAAAGAACCAGCTCATTTCAGTGGAGGAAGTGAACCTGATTGCGGCACGCCTTGTGGAGCTTGATTTGATTCCTAAAGAAATCACTCCACAATCCATTGATCAAATCGTGAAGGTGGTTTTGAACCGCATTTTGTGGCCAGCCGAGCTGCGTTTGAAGGGCTCTGTGCCCAACGGCATTACGCCGACGAGCATCGAGAACGTCCGGACCGAGTTGCAGGTCTGGTATGAGACCGAAGCCTATTTGTACTCCCTCACGGCAACACCGATGAAGCCCGCCGACTTGCAAAGTCAGGTGACTAAAAAATTGAAAGACCCAAAGATCACGACTTACCTGAAAACAGGCTTGACGGAGCTTTCGATGATGATTGCGGGTGATGTGGCTCAGCCGGTGGATAAAGATGGGCATTTGATTATCTCCAATATTCAAAAGCTTACATACAACAATGCGAGTGTCGCGCGTTTGAACTTGAACCGCATTCTGGGCCGGACGCTCATTCGTGCGGCAACGACGAACGTCAGCCGCTTGGAGCGCTATGAAGGCATTGAGCTGCCCGAGGCACAGGCGTTGTTTGATCAGGTGAAGCCGGCGATTGTGGCCATGGGGCTTCTTGATGAGAAAAATACGACGTTTATTGAGTCTCGTTTCCGCGAGGCGAATATTTTTACGGCTCACAGCAACGGGGACACCTACGTCAATTTCCCCGAGATGACAGACATCGTCGGGATGATTTTGTCTGGTATCACAGTTAATAACTTATTCCGCAAGGATGTCGAAGAAGCGTGCCTCAGCCCGGCTGGTAAAGCGGCTGAACAGGCCTTCGTGGCGGAGGCCTGTATTCACAAAGTCTATATTCAGCAGACAGCGGCCTATATGACGGCGACTCCGGAATACGCGAAGTTTTTTAAAAGACTCAGCATGGATGATACCGAAGATTTCTTGACGAATATTTTAAAGGCGGCCGGCCATGTTCCAAACAATCAGAACACGGTGAAGCTGATGGATGCCGACCTTGCTCCGCATGTGATTCAGTACCTGGAGATGACGATGTCGAAGTACGACACCGATCATGACGGAGAGATCCATCTTGCCGAGGCGAAAAATGCGTTTCCTTCCTTTCAAGGCATTTTGAAAGAGCTTACGAAGGATCAGAAACTGATCAAAGAAAAAGACCTTTTGGCATTGTTCACGTATATCCTGCACTACGGTCAGCCACCCGGCGGCGCGAAGGACTACTTGTTGAAGTGGCTCCCCTGGAAGAATGACCCAAGCAAGTGGACGGTGGCGGCCAATCGCCAGGATCTCGCTGACATTTTGAGTTACATCGCTGACCAAGTGGCGAAGGCTAAAAAACAGAATAAGAGTGCCAAAGCTTCTTTGATCACCGATGAAGAAGCGGGCTCGATCCGTCACGACCCAGGCTTCCGCGAAGAACCCTAAGTACCAGGCTCTAGTAACCATGCCGTGCTTTCTTGTGAATGATATTTGCGATAAAAACTAGAAGCGATTCTTCCACATCATCGACTCGACAGGGATGGCCTGCTTGTCGTTGTATTTTGCAGATGGCTTTGCATTGTATGGATTGATGATGTCACCTTTGATCTCGAAATAGATCAACTGACCAATAGGCATTCCCGCATAGACACGCACGGGTTTTTTAACTGAAATTTCAAGTGTCCAGAAGTTGCAGAAGCCAACATCGCCTTTACCGGCGGTGGCGTGGATGTCGATGCCGAGACGGCCGACGCTGGATTTACCTTCCAAGAACGGAACGTGCTTGTGGGTTTCTGTGTATTCCTGGGTGACCCCTAAGTAGAAGTTTTCAGGAGTCAGGACAAAGCCTTCGTCAGGAATTTCAAAGAGCTCAATCTTATTGTGTTTCTTCGCGTCCAGCACACTGTCGACATAGACCCCGAGAGTTTTACCCAAGTGAACATCGTAAGAGTTCGTGCCTAGGCATTCACGAATGTAAGGCTCAACTTTAATGAGCCCTGCGTTCATGCTCTCCAGAATCTGCTGGTCCGTCAGGATCATGGATTACTTGGTTTCTCTGTGTACGGTGTGACGTTGCAAATTGGGGTTGTACTTCTTCTTTTCCATACGACCTGGAGTCTTTTGTTTGTTCTTAGTCGTAGTGTAGCGAGAAACAGGCTTACCTTCAGCGCGAGCTTCAGTGCACTCAAGAGTAACGATGATTCTTCCAGACTTTTTTGCCATGATACTTCTCCGTAAATTAGTAACGCCCTTCAGGCGCCACTGTCTCAAATCGTGGGGCGATGCGGCATCTTAAGATCGCAATACCCTTTCAAAGGGGCCCAAGGTAACAAAAGACCTTGTAAGATTCAACAGCCAAAATGATTATTTGCAGGTAAAAGTCCAACGAAGGAGACACCGGTGAACGCATTCATGCTTTTTGGAGTCCTTGTTATGAGCTTTCTGACGGTCCGGGCCCAGGGGGTTCCTCTCCGAGATGGCCGCCAGCCGCAAAACTTAGTCGACCTCCAGCAGGTGGCATCCCAAGTCCGCCCAGGAACTATCATTGTTATGGGTGAAAATCACGGCTTTAAGACTGCCCAGCAGGGGCAAATAGAATTGATGCAGGCTTTGCGCATGCAGGGCCTGAAGGTTTCAGCAGGCCTTGAGTTTTTCTATTTTTCAGACCAGGACCTTGTGGACTCCTACCGGACCGGGAGCCTTTCGGAAGGTGATTTTTTGCAAAAAATCCAATGGGGCAGCCCGAGTTACGATTTTTACCGCGATCAGGCTTTGTTTCCTCGTTATGAGTTCGGCGAGCGCACTCTTGCGCTCAATGCGCCTCGCTCGTTGACCGGCAGAATCTCCAAAGTGGGGATTGCGGGGCTGACTCCCGAGGAGTTGCAATTGTTACCGCCGAACTTTCAGTTGGGGCGGGCGTCTTATAAAGAGCGTTTTCTTGCGATGATGCCTCATTTGCCGAATCCTGAGGCCGGCGAGCGTTACTTCGAAGCGCAAAGCACTTGGGATGATACGATGGCGTGGAAAGCGGCGGAGTATATCAAAGCTCATCCGGACCAAGTGCTCGTCATTACGGTGGGTGATTTTCATGCTATGTATGGCGGCGGACTGCCGGATCGAATGACCGCCCGGACACAGCAGAAGCCACTCGTGTTTTCCTATGTGAATGTTCGCGGGATGACGACAGACGAGGTGGAACAAGAGCTCAACCCGTCTAGTGTTTACGGCCCAAGAGCTGATTATATCTGGGTCACTGAAGAATAGGTCTAACTTAGGTCGAGACGCTAAAGACCTGCTTGTGTAGCCCCGGGAAACTTTCTTACACTAAGAGAGTAGGAAAGTTAGGAGCTTGCTATGTTCCCTTTGGACACAAGAATCTTGGTCATTGATGATATGCCTTCGATCCGGGATTTGGTGAAGAACCAACTCAAGGGCATGGGCTTCAAAAATATTCAGGAAGCAAGCGATGGCGAAGAAGCGCTTCGCCTGCTGATTCAGCTGAATACGCCAAATAACAGTATCCAACTCGTCATTTCCGACTGGAATATGCCAAACATGAAGGGCATCGATTTGTTGAAGCACATTCGGGCCCAAGCGGAGTGGGCGAATTTGCCATTCGTGCTTTTAACGTCTGAAGCTGAACGTGATCAGGTGACGGAAGCGGTTCTGGCCGGCGCCTCTCAGTACATCGTGAAACCTTTCTCCGCCAAGATCTTCGAAGACAAATTGAAGACGGCTTTCCAGAAACACAACAAAGCGTAGTTTGGCGGGTTAGGCGGCTTTTTTTATCGGTGCCTTTGTCAGGTAAGGCACTTCGACAATGAGAGTATGGCCTTTGCCGAGTTCAGATTCGACCCAGGCCTTACCACCCAAGGCGGTGGCTTCGTATCTGATCGCATCCATACCGACACCGCGGCCGGAAGTCTCTGTGACTTGTTCTTTGGTTGAGAACTGGGAGTCAAAGATATGCTGAATGACCTCTTGGTCAGATTCACCCACTGTCTTGATACCTTGACCCGCAAGCTTCGCGCGAATCTTTGCTGGATCCACACCGCCGCCGTCGTCTTTGAGCGAAATTCTCAAAGTGGGCGTTGGGAGGTCTTGGCGAGAGAACGACACGATGATTTCGCCTCCCTCGGATTTGCCGAGCTTGTGGCGCACATCCGGCGGCTCGATACCATGGTCCACGGAGTTTCTAAACGCGTGTACGAAAGTTGCAAACAAAGGTCCGTAGATCTCTGGCACGATGGGAATCATGGCGTTTTTAAACTCGATATTGCGGATC
Source organism: Pseudobdellovibrionaceae bacterium (assembly GCA_039810425.1). Lineage (GTDB taxonomy): Bacteria > Bdellovibrionota > Bdellovibrionia > Bdellovibrionales > Bdellovibrionaceae > JACMRP01. The sequence goes on from JBDHWW010000032.1 coordinate 11,445, forward strand.
ATTTTATTTTCTTTTTCAGCGACGCGGAAAGCGACTTCCTTGTAAGGCTCAAAGAAGTTCTTAATGGGCTCAAAGAGCAAGTGGGCCAGGGCATTTTCGGCGAGGGCTTTTGCCTGTGGAATGGTTTGCAGGTTCTCAAGAAGCGTATTGAGTTCCGTGGCTGAAATCTCGAGCAAGCGTTCCTGAGACAGGATCGAAGTGCCAAGAATGTCTTTTGTTTCATTCAGGAAAGCGTTGAACTGCAGTTCAACGGCTTGGCATTGGCTTTTGAGCTTGTCGGCACTTTCCTGCGTTTGAGCCTCATTATAGTTGGCCAAACGAGTCTCGGCATTATGGCAGGCCTCGGCCATTGTGTGGACGGAGAAAAGCGCCGCGCCACCTTTCAAGGTGTGCAACGAGCGGAAGATCACCTCTGGATCCCATTGAAGTTGTGGTTTATTAATGGCGCCCCTGAGTTCTGTCAGCATTACTTGGGACTCGCGGATGAAGCGACTCATTTCGTTTTTGCTGCGGATCATGTTGATGATCAATTTCGCATGATGCTTTTCGTTTTCAGCCTGTTTGCGGGCCTCAACGAGGGAAGTGATATCTGAGGCCACGACCACAACGCCTTCGATTTGGTTTTCGGCATTGCGAAGCGGGAAGTACTCCAGTGAAATACTGCGTCCCTTGCTGTGCGGGAACTCCGCGGGACCTAGAGGAGCTAGGTCCTCAAAAGGCAGGAGCTCTGAGAAGCATGTCATCATCCATTTTTTGAAGCCATCGATTTTCCCTGTGCCGAGTTTCAAGACATCCCAAATCATGCGGCCAGAAGGGTATGACTCCACCGTGTGTTCGCAAGCCTTGGAAGACACTTCCAGGCAGAGGCCGTTTTTGTCAAAGACGAAGAAGCCTTGGCTCAAACTATCAAGCAACGCTTTCATCAAGCGGTTCAAGCTTGAAATTTGTTGCGTGCGTTCCTCGACCATTTTTTCGAGGTTTTTAGAGTACTTTTCAAGTTCGGCACGGGCTTTTTGCAAGTCGAGGATGACATCTTCTTTTTGCTCAAGCTCGGCGCGGTATTTTTTCTGCAGGCGCTCTTCCAACGTCACGTCTCGAACGAAGAGGATCCAATGCTGGTCGCCTTGCTCGTTTTGAATCGGTTGAATTGTCACCTGAACTTTGCCTTTTTGGCCACCCGGTGTTTCGAAGTTCACTTCTTTATAAGGCGTTGGGTCTTTGACACTCGTCAGATTGGCGAGACCGTCGATCTCGTCGCTGAAAGTAAAAAGATCCTTGAACGGGACCCCGCGGCTGATTTTGCGCACGGACATCTCGCAGATGATCGCGGCGGGTTCGTTGCAATAGACGACTTTACCCTCAGCGCTAAGGATGAATGTCGGTTCAAGCAATGTATCAAATAACGGGTAGTGCGCCTTCATTAGAACCCGTCATTTCTTTGGTGGATGAACATAAACTGCCTTGCTGACCAATCACTGTTGAGGCTCTCATCTTGATGAACCGCCCTGACACGCCAGTAAATCGCGCCATAAGGGATCCTCTCTTTCACGAGGAAGCGCGTCGCGGTCATTTCTTTGGAAATGACCGTATTTGAGAAGTCCGCTTGCGGCGAAACTTCCAGAATGTACTTCGTCGCATCCGGTACGGAGCCCCACTCAAGCCAAATGAATGGCTCCATGTCCTTTTGCAAGAAAATGGTTGTCTTATCGTAGGGCTCAATCAGGTCCGGGCCTTTGAGCGTGCGTTTAAAGACGTAGTCGACAGTTTGAACGTTTGAGAAGTCGCTTATATCTTGGTTGGACTCGTTCACGGCTTTCACGCGAACGAAGTACTTGCCAGGCTCAGGCAGGCGGACCGCGCTCTCGGTGGCAGGAACTTCGGTCTGTGTTGGATTGGCGAACTCTTCAGACGTGTCCATTTGAACAAGGTAAGTTTTTGCTTCGGGAATCGGCGACCACGTCGCCCGCGATTCTTTTTCCGGAGGGGTCGCGTGAACGTCGTTGCTCTTCACCACGACGGACGGAATTGCCTTCAGCGCCGGCGCATCGCCATAGACTTCGAGCGTGCCCGTCTCGCTGGCGTCACTCAATTGGCCAAGAGCGGTTTTCGTAAAGACGCGGAAATAGTATTTACCCGGCTTGTGCTGCGTCCAAACGGCTTTTGTGTTTGAAGTTTCCGCTGCCACAGACCCGGCAAACTTGGCATTCTTGGCGATTTCCCAGCGGTAATTTTTCGCGGCATCAACACTTGTCCAAGCCACTTCGGGCGCCGTGGTCGCGGAAGGAGCGCGGTCCTCGGCAAGTTTTGGCATTTGGAAATGAATACGCTTTTCCACCAAGCGCGGTGCCGGTGGTTTTTCTTCATTTGTGACTTCAAAGTTAAACGCATGAATCTGTGACCATGGAGACAGGTGGTTGTCTTTGTCAATGCCGCGAACACGCGTATAGTAGGTGCCCTGAGAGAGAGCCGGAGTCTCAATCGTTTTTGCCGCCAAAGTCTTTTCAACGACGTTTTCGGTGAACTCCGAAGTTTTGCTGAGCTGCCATTGATAACGAAGGGGGCGTTCGTCCGCTGTCCAAGTGATTTGCGTGCTGGATTGCACGCCGCCGCCTTTGTCATAGACTTTGTTTTTCAGAGTGACATTATCCTCTGGTGTCGTGATCGCCGGAGGTAACATATAACTGAGATAGAACTTTTGCACAACCGACGTTGTGATTTCTTTACCGCGGTTGTCGAGGCCTTTGACCCGCCAGAAGTAGGTGCCTTCATTTAAGGAGTCTTTCACCGCGAATTTCTGCTCAGGAGTCGTTCGCAAGGCCAGGACCTTCTTAAAGTCCTCGGTCTTTGCAATCTCGATTTGGTATTGGTTCAAAAGACCCTTGCCTTCCCAGGCAAAGGGCAACGGTTGTTTGTCGGCCGCACGATACATGAGGGAATCGTCTTTGGTCAGCAGCGTGATCTTGGCGTCGGTTGGCGCTCTCTCGGCGCCTTTTTTAGAGATTTCCAGAGACTCGTCGGACTTCAAAGTCTGTTTGCCGGCTCTGCCGGAGATCTCGGCGTTTCCAGAAAGGACTTTGATGCCCAAGTTGCCGGATTGGGAGCGATTGATTTCAAACTTCGCGTTTTTACCCTCGATCGTATACTCCTCGTCACCGGTCTTCACTTGAATCTTCGAGCTGCCGTTACCGACGAATTGACCAAAGCGCAGATCCAACTGCATTTGACCGTTCTTTAGATTCAAATTCACCAGGGAGTTTTCTTGGATTTGGATGAGTGAGCCGTCGTTCAATTGGACCGCTGCCTGCGAGCCATCCCCAGTGAAGATGCTGTCGCGGTTATAAATTTGGTCTTTCTTGTTTCCCGGAAGCCAAACGAAGTTGCCGTTGTTTTTACGGCGGACATCATTCGCGGAAGTGGAGATCACGCCGATGGCAGGTTCATTGTTAGTCTCCGGCGGGAATAGGAACGAGTCATCGTACAACAAATACGATAGTAATAAGAGGATCACTGCGGACCCGCTTAAAATCACTCTGTCAGTTGTCGAAAACCGTTTAAATACAATCATCCACTAGTCATATCGGCTACTTGGATGAAAAAAATTATGGACTTTTGACCAAGATACAAAACCTAGACCTACACAGGGTAGATTTGGTGGGGCATACTCATATTGGTGAAAAAGTCTGGCATATCAATAAGATATAAAATTCTGTTGTTACTGACGTTAATTCCGCTGCTAACGTTGTCCATCTATCTATTCTTAGCTGTGCAAATCTTCGAAAACGACAAGGTTGCCTACGTTTTCGACTCTTCGAGCAACGTCTCAGGGGCCATGGCTTCACAGGTAAAGGCCCAACTAAACTCACTTTTGAATGAAGCCAGGCCAATATTTCAAGACTATTTGACAAATGGTGAGTTTACTTCGCAAACCAATCTGATTTTCGCCAACGACTTTAGTCTGGAGTCCGTTGTCGCCTTCAAATACAATGTGGACGCGAAAAAATACGAGAAAGCCAATCTCGCGGAAAAAACCGCCAGGTCGACCGACGGGATTTTACTCGGTCTTGAGAAATTGCTGCCGGGATATTTTGCCGAACTTGAGCAAGCAAGCCGGATCGTGAAGGCCCCGTACCACGATGATCGTTTGTTTATTTTCGAAAAAGTAAAAGGCGCGAATGAAAATCAGAGCACCGTATTCATGATGATCGCGCGCCTTTCGGAAGTGGCGGAGATGTTCAAAACTCAGTCTTCACAAAGACTGTTTCTGGCGTCTCAGGATGGAACGGTTTTGTTTGGCCCTGAGGGAACGGTTGGAACTCTGTTGCAGGCAAGCTTCCCACTCCGCCTTTTGGACAATAAAGATAGCAAAGTGGCTCAGGGGGCGGAGACTGTTAAAGACAGCGGTGGTACTGAATGGCTTGTTTCTTATTCACGCGCGGGCTTTGGCGACCTGTTGGTGATCTCCACCGTGGAAAAGAAAAAAGCTCTTGGGGCGGTTGAGATCCTGATTCGCAAATCTTTGATCTTCTTCGGGATCCTGCTCGCCGCAACAGCAATTATCAGTTTACTCGCCTCAAGCACCATCACGAGCGCGTTAACTTCTTTGTTCCAGGCGACCAAAAAAGTATCTGAAGGCGATTTTAATATCCGCGTGGAAGTAAAATCAACGGATGAGGTGGGCGCACTGGCTGATAACTTTAATTTGATGGCGGCCGAAGTTTCGCGTTTGCTCGAGGAGACGGCGCAAAAAGCGCGCATGGAGTCCGAGCTGCAAACCGCTAAGACCGTGCAGGAGACTCTGTTCCCAGAAACAGAAGCTAAAATCGGCCCGCTTTCAATTTCTGGTTTTTACGAACCGGCCAGTGAATGCGGCGGTGACTGGTGGCACTATTGTCAGGTCGATAAAAAGATCTTTTTGTGGATTGGGGATGCGACGGGGCACGGAGCGCCGGCGGCGCTTATTACAAGTGCGGCGAAATCCGCTTCCACCATTATTGAAAGGCTGAATATCTCTCCGGCGCAGGCGCTGGAGCTTCTGAACCGCTCTATTTATGATGTATCCAAAGGGCGTATCATGATGACCTTTTTCTTGGCTTCTTTTGATCCTGAGACCTCCGAGTTGACATACGCCAATGCGTCTCATGAGGCGCCATTCTTGATCAAAAAGGGCGGCAGCGCGCTTAAGAAAAAGGATTTAATTCCTTTGAATGAAGTGAATAATCCACGTTTGGGTCAAAATCGTGAGACAAAGTATAAGCAAACGACCGTTACGCTAGAGCCCGAAGATATGGTATTCTTCTATACTGACGGTATTCCTGATATTCAAAATGGGGCAAAGATGAGTTGGGGCGAACGGGACTTTATTAAAGCCCTGATCAATGCCAACAAGGACTATCCAACAGCCAACGAGTCCGTGGCGCGTCTTGCTCAAATGATGCAGGACCATCGTCAAGGGCAGGCGCTCATTGATGACGTTACATTTTTTGTAGTCAAAAATGATCCGAGCGTTTAAATTCATAAGCCATAGTAGTAGGGCAAGGAGTGCATCGTGGGAAAATTTGATGTTCAAATGAACAAAGCGGGCGACAAACTCAATGTCGTCTTGGGCGGATCTATTGATGAAGATGCGGACTTCACCCAGTTGAGCCTTGCCGGTGCCGGCCAAATTGAAATTCAAATGGGAAGTTTGAAGAGCATCAACTCTTGCGGTATCCGTGAGTGGATCAAGTGGATGAGCACGGCTCCTGCGGCGTCGATCACATTTAAAGAGTGCCCAAAGGTGATCGTGGATCAAATCAATATGGTTGATGGGTTCTTGCCCTCAAATGCGAAAGTTCAGTCTTTCTTTGTGCCGTATTACAATGACGAGTCCGGCTCAGAAAAGAACGTCTTGTTTCGTCTTGGAACAGAGTTCACGGACAGCAGCGTGACGCCCCCGCCGACGGTCCAGGACGACGAAGGTAACGCGATGGAAATGGATGTCATCGAATCCAAGTATTTTAAGTTTATCAAGAAGTAGCCGGGATCAGGGCGGGCCCAAGGTCGTGTTTTTGCTTCCCCGCCAAAGTTTAAGGTCCAGATCGGGCCTTAACTCCGTTAAATTCCAAGCATTTTCTACCGAGAAGGATTTACGTGGAAGATGCAAAAGTAAAAATCTTAGTTTTAGAAGATGACAGCACATTAGGGGCAGCCCTTAAAGAGGCGTTCTCGCGTGTTGGCCATGAGGTCTATTTGGTGACAGAACCAGATGCGGCCACGGAAGTGCTCAATAAAGAGAAGATTGATATGCTTTTCATCGACTGCCTTTTGCCTCAGATAATGGGCGTAGACTATGTCACGAAGATCCGCAAGGAGCTGGGCAATAAAGCGCGCTTTAAAACTGTTCTGATGAGTGGTATCTACTCCGATAAGGATTTCATTCAAGATGCAACAAAGAAGACTCAAGCCTTTGCGTTCCTGAAAAAGCCGTTTGATTTGAATGAAGCTTTAAGGCTCGTAAAAGTTGACGAAGCCAATCGTAAAGAAGAGCCTTCGCCACGTAAAAATTTGTATCAAATTTTCGGACGCACGATGGTTTCGACTCGCGAGAAGAGAAAGCTCATCGAGTCTTTGGAAGAAGTCAGTGGTTTTGATTTGCCTTTCGTTTACAGCTTGCTGGTTGAAACAAAAAGCTCCGGGCATTTAAACATCTACGGCACGGACGGTAACGTCTCGGGGGTTTCTTTCTCTAATGGTGTGATCGTGGGCGTGGATATCGAGGATAAGACAACCTACCTCGGTGAAATGTTGATCCAAAGCGGCTATGCGACTCCTGAAGACGTGCAACAGGCCCTCAGTGATAAGAGCCCGCGCCGTCTTGGTCAGCGTATGATTCAAGCCAATAAACTAAGCCCGCATGCATTTGACTTGATTCTGACTGAACAGATGAATATCCGTTTGTCTCGTACGATTGTGGATCAAATGATCCGTATCAACTTTTCTTCGGTTGAAGTTGAGATGATTGAGCCGAGCATTGATTCAGACTCTCTGTCTTATTTTTTACATGACTGGATCGCTTCAAAGCTGAGCGCGGCATGGCTCAAATCCATGCATATGATGTGGGCGAGCTACCGTATTACACGCAGTTCGACGTATCGTGAAGATCATCCGGCATTGAAAATGTCTTTGGTTCAAAGCCTTGAGGGTTTCTTGGAAAACCTCAATCGCGGTGTGACTTTGATGGATCTCTTAGGCCAGCCGGGCTATCACGAAGCGGCGGTTCATAAGGCGATTCATTTCTTGCTGACAAAAGGTCTGATTTCATTCTCGAAGTCTCAGGCTGTTGTGAGTCCACAAGAGCAGTTGAAAGCGCTTCGTAAAATCTCTGTTGATTTGCAGGGTAAGAATCATCTGCAGGTGGTGGAGTACTTCGGTCTCGGTCAAGAAACCGTGGCAACTGTCAGCGGCATGGTCGATGAGTTTTTGCCGATGCTGGGTGAGCAGCCACGAGAACAAAAAGGTGAGGCCTTCAGACTCTGGGGGCAGATCCGCCAACGCGTGACGGAAGCGTGTACCTCGTTCCTCGATGCGGGCCAACGTCAGCAGTTCAAGCAATCGAATTTGAAGTCAGAAGCGGAAAAGAAATTACGTGCGACGTCCTTGCAGGAAGAGGCAAAGAATGCTTTGCAGTTGAATCAATACACAAAGGCAGCCAACTTTATGACTCAAGTCATGGATTTGAATCCAAGCTTGCAGCAGGCGCACTTGTACAACGCATGGGCAAAGGTTGGTACCTTGGATCCGCAAAAGAAAGTTCAGCAGCTCAAAGATATCGAGTTCGAACTCATGCAGGTCCCGCCGGATGAAAAGTACGATGCTTTGTTTCCGTTCGTGACGGGTCTGGTGCAAAAAGCGAAAGGCGACGTCAGTGGAGCTCGCAAGTCTTTCGAGAAGTGTTTGGCTTTGAACTCGTCTATGATTGTGGCGCGTCGTGAGCTCAATCAATTGGCTTCTGTCGGTAAGCAAGAAGATCTTTTGAACATGGATCTCAAAAAGATGGTTTCCGGTTTCTTCAAAAAGAAGTAGTTCCCTGAATCCGTATAAAATCTAATGACAGGCCTCGGCACTCGTATCACTCTTGGTGTATGGGCAAAAACTTTCTTTTGGGCTGGATATTACTAAGTTCCCCTCTGGTGTTTGCGCAGGCTCAGAAACTGACGCTCGGTCTTGAACTGGCGGAAAGCCAGGCCTTGCAGAATTCGCCTGCGTTAAAAGCCGCTGCCGCAAGATGGGATGCGGCCTCGTCCCAGGCGCACACGGCGAAATCGTCACTTTGGCCTCGGTTGAGTATTGATGGCTACTACTTTTATCAAACCAATGTTCCCCAGAAAAACCTTGGGGGTGGCTCCCTGGTTTTTGGGACTCATGACAACTACGCGCTGGGCCCGGCATTGACTTACACGCTGTTTGACGGCGGCCGCGATCACAGGGCATTTGACAGTTTGTTTGCCCTCGGCGAGGCCCGTCACGCGGACTATCAAGCGTACGAAGCTCAGATGCGCTTAAGCTTGAGGATCGGCTATTTCCGGGTGCAACTGGCAATTGAGAACCTCGCGGTGACGGCGGATGCTCTGACTCTGTCGATGGCACAGAATCGTGATATCGATCTTCGTTATAAGGCCGGCGCGGTGAGCCGCCTTGATCAAATTTCTTCGCACAAAGAATCCCTGGCTTATGAGATGCGCTTTAACCAAGCGCAGGCGGATCTTGCCCGGGCTCTACGCGATTTGTTTGCCCTCACCGGTGGGGGTGAGGTGTATGATACCACAAGGCCGGTCTCATCAGATATTCTGAGAAGGCTTCCGCGTGGAGTTGAAACCCCGACGGTGGTCATTGATCTTGATCGAGTTGACCAGACTATGGCGTCGTTTAAAATCAAAGAAACCGAGAAACCCGCGGCCGATCATCCTGAGTTGGTGTCTTTGCAGAAAGCGGAAGACTCTTCGCGCTTCGCGGCTGCCAGCGGCCGGGGCGGCTATTGGCCGAAAATTCAGTTGCAGGCGAAGTCTCAGTTGATTTACCCGAACTTTGTTATTCCCGAGCAGGCGAATCAGAACACCTTCGGCGTGAGTCTCAGTTTTCCGATTTTTGAAGGACAGCTGACGCCGAATCAGGTTTCGCAAAAATCCAGCGAGGCTTTGGCCGCCGCCTTTCAGCGCGAACAGCGCCGTCAGGATTTTGCTCGTGATTGGCTCAAGATTCAGAATGTGCTGTCAAACCTCCATCGGCAACAACAAATCAGCCAGCAAAATGTTCAGGAATCACGGCAAATTGAAAAGCTCACCTATGACTCTTATCGCAGCGGCCGGGTGCGCTTCTTGGACGTTCAGTCGGCAAATCTCCGGTTGCTTGAAGCCCAAGTCGCCGCGGCAGAAATTGACCATCAGGTTTTAGAGCAAGCGGCGAACCTGGATTATCTCTCTAGCAGCACAGGAAGGACTCGATAATGAAAAACAAAAAGCCCTTGATTGTTTTGGCCGTCGTCGTCCTTGTGGCCGTGATTTATATCTTGAAGATCACGTTTTTTCCGGCAAAGTTCCTGTACGCGGGAACGATTGAAGCGACCCGCATCGATATTCCGGCGCGGGTCAGCTCTGTCGTCGCAACCAGGCTTGTGAATGAGGGGGATAAGGTGACTCAAGGACAAGCGCTGATGGAGCTTTCGTGCGAAGACTACAAGCTTGCGGCCGGCATTGCGGAAGATAATTACTCGCGGGCGGCCCGGCTTTATCGTCAAGGCGCCGAAGCCAAAGAGTCCTATGATCAGATTTTGAATCGTAAAAGAGACAGCGATCTCAAGATCGCTTGGTGTAAAATTACCGCCCCATTAGCGGGCACGATTCTGAATAAATATCACGAGCCGGGGGAAATGGTGAATCCGGGGATGCGGCTTTTTACTATGGCCGATCTGCAGGATATTTATGCATATATATACGTCCCCCAGCAGATGATTGCGAAATTGAAACTCGGTGAAGAACTCGCCGGACTCCTGCCTGAACTGCAGAACCGTGAGTTTCACGGAAAGATCGCCCACATCAACGATGAAGCCGAGTTCACGCCAAAGAATGTGCAAACCCGCGAAGAAAGAACGCGGTTGGTTTTCGGAGTTAAAATCGCTTTTGACAATAAAGAGGAAATTTTAAAGCCGGGTATGACGGTGGAAGTAAAACTGCCTGAGGAATAAGCCATGAACCTTGGTGAAATCGGAATTCAGACAGAGAATCTCTCTAAAAAGTTGGGGCCGAATCAAGCCTTGGCCGGGGTTTCAATGAATTTCGAAGCGGGTCTGATGCATGGTTTGATTGGGCCCGAGGGCGCCGGTAAAACCACTTTGCTGCGGACTTTATTGCAACTCTTGCGGCCCGAGGCGGGGAGTGTACGCTACTCCGCGGGCGGGCGCGAAGTTCATTTCTCCGAGATCAGTCCGGGCATTGCCTATATGCCCCAACAGCAGAGCCTTTATGCGGATCTTTCCATCGATGAGCATCTTGAGTTTTTTAAAGCGCTGTATTCTATTCCGGAAGAGATTTACCAAAAGAAAAAGGAAGAGCTTTTGCGTATGACACGCCTTACGGATTTTGTCGATCGGCCCGCCGGCAAGCTCTCGGGCGGAATGTATAAGAAGCTAGGGCTGATGTGCGCGCTTTTGCGTTCGCCTCAAGTCATGTTTTTAGATGAGCCAACAAACGGAGTAGACCCGATCAGTCGTCGGGAGTTCTGGGACCTCCTTTATGCGCTGGCCGACCAGAAGATTCTCGTCATCGTTGCGACAGCATACCTTGATGAAGCAGAGCGCTGCGCGCGGGCTCATCTCATGGAAGCGGGCCAATGGATCGCAAGCGGTATTCCCAAGGAGCTTTTAGCGCAGGAAAAAGTCGCCAGCTTCGACGAATTGTTTATTAAGCGGGCGGGCTTATGAGTGACAAAGCGGTTGAGGTCAAAAATCTGGTGATCCAATTTGGCGATTTTAAAGCCGTCAATGACATCACCTTCGAGGTTCCGCGCGGTGAGATTTTTGGCTTTCTCGGTGCCAACGGCGCGGGGAAGACCACCACCATCCGTGTGCTCTGTGGTTTGCTGATTCCAACCTCTGGCGAAGTCTTCGTGGCGGGAATCCCTGGCAATGATCCTGCACAGATCGATGTGCTGAAATCCAAGGTCGGCTATATGTCACAGAAATTCACTTTATATGATGATATGACGGTCGAAGAGAATTTGGCGTTCATGGCCGCTCTTCGCAAGATCGACCACGGCACTTTCTTAAGGCGCAAGCAAGAGCTTTTTGAGTTTGTTTCTTTTCACCGGGCGATGGACACCACCGTCAAAGACTTGCCGGGCGGGATGAAGCAACAGATGGCGTTGGTTGCCTCGTTGCTGCACGACCCGGAAATTATTTTTCTAGACGAGCCGACCGCGGGTGTGACCTCAGCCGTTCGGGCGAAGTTCTGGGGCCTTATCAAAGGCCTCGCAAAACAGAACAAAACGGTTTTTGTGACGTCTCACTACATGGATGAGGTCGAGCAATGTGACCGGATCGCTCTCCTGCGCACGGGTGAACTCATCGCGCTAGACAGCCCCGCGGCTCTGAAAAAGAACACGTTTCCAGAGCCGCTCTATGAGCTCACGGGGCCGGAACCGATTCCCTATGTGGAGCTCGAAAAACTCAAAGCAAGCGGGCTCTTTGAATCTTTCGAACCCCACGGTTTGAGCTATCATGTTTTGCCGAAAGATCCCGCATCGTGGAAGAGCTTCCTTGATGAAAATAGTCGGCGCTTTAAATACCGCCAGATTCCGCCAACCCTGGAGGACGTCTTTATCCGTCTGGTGGAAGGGAAGGAGTCGTGAACTGGGCGCGGGTCCGGGCGATGTCCCGGAAGGAATTCTTTCATGTGCTGCGCGATCCATTCACCTTGGCCATGGCGTTGCTGTTCCCTGTGATGCTGACGACGATCTTCGGTCTGGCCATTGAGTTCAACGTAAAAGATATTCCCATTGCGGTCTTTGATGGGGATAAGACCCAGGCCACCCGGCAACTAATGGAAACCATGGGAAGCTCGAATTACTTTGTGATCCAGCCGGTCTATAGCCAGCGCGAGGCCCTTGAGAATATTCAATCCGAAAAATCCCGGGCTGCTTTGATTATCCCGCCGCAATTTGAATACTCCCTCCGCTCCGGACGGGAGGCGCCCGCTCAAGCCCTGCTAGATGGCTCGGACAATTCCACCATCGGCAGCGTGAGTGACTACCTGCTGTCGATGCAACAATTGGCGGCTGAAAACATTCTGGAGATGAGGTTTCCAGAGCCCGTGAAACTGCAGACGCGGTTTTTGTACAACCCTGAGCTGAATAGCCAATGGTTCATTGTGCCGGGGCTGATGGTTGTGATTCTTTCGATCCTTTCTATTCTTTTAACCTCGCTGACCGTAGCGCGGGAATGGGAAAACGGCTCCATGGAGATGTTGTTGACCACCCCGGCAGAACCGCTCGAGATCATTCTTGGAAAGCTCTTGCCATATTTGCTGTTGGCCTTGGGCGGGGCTTTGTTTGTCTACTTGATGGCCAGAATTTTCTTCGAAGTGCCTTTCCGCGGAAGCCACGGGGTGTTTTTGCTCGGGGCTTTGATGTTTCTCGCGACCTATCTGGCCCAAGGGCTGCTGATTTCAGTGCTGACGCGAAAACAGCAGATCTCGATGCAGTTTTCGATGATGTCAGGGATGTTGCCGTCATTGCTCCTTTCGGGATTTATCTTTCCGGTGGAGAGCATGCCGAAATTTTTCTATTACTTCACCGCCATTTTGCCGGCGCGTTGGTTTATGGTTATTTCGCGCGACGTGTTTCTGAAAGGAGCGGGGATCGCGGATCTGCAAATTCCTTTTCTGGCGCTCACGGCGATTTGTCTTGTGATGGTGACGATCGCCGTTCGTAACTTTAAAAAGGATCTTGAGCCATGAGAATGAATCCGACCATTCTGGGCTTTATTCAAAAAGAATTCCGCCAAGTGCTGCGCGATCCAAAGATGCGTATACTCCTATTTGTGGCGCCGATCATTCAGATGGTATTGTTTGGGGTCGCGCTTTCAAGCGATATTAAAAACGTTCGCCTGTCCGTGGTCTCCACTCACAATGACGTGATTTTAGGGCATGTCTACCAGCGGGCTTTGAGTTCGGGCTGGTTTATTCCGGCGGTTTCCGGCAAGCCAGAGGCCTTTGAGCAAATTCAGTCCGGGGATGCGGATGCTGTTTTGGTCGCACCGCCGGAGGGTTTAGGTCCATCCATCGACAGAGGGGATGGACGCGTCCAACTTTTGGTAAACGCTTCAAATGTCCTAAGAGCGCAAAGTATCGAGGCCTATATCAAAGCCATCACCCGCCGGGTGGTTATGGAAGATTTGAAGCTGGCTGCTGCCACAACGCCCCTGCAGTTTGATTTAAGGGTTCTCTATAATCCGACGATGCGAACGGCGGTGTTCATGGTGCCTGGAGTGATGGCGATGCTGATTTGCCTGATCACGATCTTATTGACAAGCATGTCTGTCTCTAAAGAAAAAGAAGTGGGCACCTTTGAGATGCTGATTTCAGCGCCGGTGACGGCTCGAGAAATTATTATCGGTAAAACTCTGCCGTATGTGATTTTAGGAGTCAGTAATATTCCGTTGATTTTAGGCGTTGCGATATTTGGTTTTGACGTGCCGATGCGTGGCCGTTTTCTGGTTTTGCTATTGGCAGCATTGATTTTTGTCTGTGTCACGGTCGCCATCGGGACTTTGATCTCTACGATGACACGCAATCAACAGCAGTCGATGATGGCGGGATTTTTATTTCTCTTTCCGGCGATCCAACTTTCGGGTCTGATGTTTCCTCTTGAAAATATGCCGCTATGGATGAGGATGATCGCTTATGTAAACCCCCTCACGCACTTCCTTCTTGTTCTGCGCAATATTATGCTGAAGGGCGGTGACTGGCAAATGGTCACAAACCATCTCGTAGTTCTCGCGGTCATGGCTGTCGCTCTTGTGTGGATCAGTTTCAAAAGATTCCGCGCTACTTTGTAGCAGGGCCTTGGACCGTTAGAAGCGGTAGTTCATGCCACCGCGAAGGATAAACTGCATTTTTGAAGTGCCGGGGTCAAAGCTATATTGGCTCGCGCCCAGGCCGTAACTCCAACTCATATGTTTATCCGTGTGATAGTAAGCGGTTCCAAGCAAATTCATAGCGCCTTTCAGTTTCACATCACCGCTGCCCAAGCCTGTGAGGTAATCGAACTTGACCTCATACCAATGCATATAGCGCTGATAACGTGCCTGTGCTTTATCGCTATAGAATGCACCCAAACCAAAACCGCTCACACTCAGGCCATTTCCTTGAATGACCTCGTAAGGGATCGACAGGCCCCACGTTCTGTCTTGGAAGTGAAAGCCAGGAGTCGCGCGCCACAATAGCTCGAGGTGAGTGATGTTCACGTTGGCTTCGCCATCCTTCTTTGTAAGCATCAGGGATTCTTTCAGGTTGAGGCCCCAATGCAGCCGCGACCAGTTCGCGTCGCTTCCCATGAAATTTTCCATCCACCACGTGACTGAGAGGTCCCCATAGAATTGCGCGGACGGCGTCCAGTATGCAAGAAAACCGCCGACTTCAAACGGGAAGTCACGATAAACATCATATGCGGCAAGATAGGAGCTCTGCTCGTGGCTCACGCGCAAGTAGTGGCGTGATATTTCACCTGCTGGAATCTCCGTCAGGTGCCAGCGGAAGCGATTGTCTTCAAGTTTATCGACTTTTTCATTCGGGGCATTGGAGCTGACAGATGTGCCGGGCGCAGATGTGCCGCGCAGAGTGAGGTCCGGCTTGTAAATACGATCGTAAGAGTTTTGCTCGATAGAAGGGCGTGCGGCATCCATCGGGACGTCGCCTTTAACGTAAAACTCTTGCCGCATAGGAATATTGCCTTCGCCCTTGAGGTACAAAACCGGACGTTCCGCATCGATTTTGAATTGCCACTCGGCATCGGATAAACGTTTTACTTTTTCTTCGTTAACGGGCTCCGCTCCTGAGGCCGTGATCACGAGTTCCTTCTTATCCGGAGTCAAAACCACGTCTTTGAAATCCACCGGTTTCATGCGGGTTTCCACTTCCAGCACGGTCCCTGATTGAGTCATCGCGCGGAAGCCGATATTTTCGCTTTCATTATTCAGGAAAATGACGCCTTGATAGCTGACGCTCTTGCCGTTGATTTCCACGAACGGCGTGCGTCTGCCTTGAGAGCGGGCCCGAACTATCATACGATTGTCTTTTGCCGTCAGATACAATTCTTTTGAACAAAGATAAATACGCGTATCCTGATTTGTGCGTGAGATACAGAAGTTCATGAACGGGAAATACTTCATGTCTTCAATCAGCGCCGGATTCAGTTGATCAACGACCAACTCCGCAAGCTGGGTGCGTCCCGCTTTGCCTTCGCTCTTTTCGGTTTCACTATTTTCGCGATTGGCAAGGAGCTTAATCGTTTTGCGATTGAAGTTCGTGGTCCAAACCGCCTTGCCGGTATTGTCTTTCAGCAAAAGAGAACCCTCTTTCAAAAGGCCCGCGGGCCAGATGAAACGTGCTTGGTACTTTCCCGGAAAACTCACGGACGGCGCAATTTGAAAACCAAATGTCGTGCCGTCGATATCAATGTCACCGATTTTAATATGGTCTTCGTCCGCGAGGTTGTACTCAAAACGCTGTGGAAGAACTTGAATGTTATTTTTGTCAGCCTGGAAGAACAGAGGAATGGAGGCCGCGGCCGCAGTTGCGGCGGTCGCAAATACCAGTGTCAAAAAAAGAAATCGAAGTACTCTCATAAGAGCCTATTGTGGCCGATGGGAGCCCATCGATGCAAACATTTATCTCGAATTATTCGAAAGTTTTGCGAATCTGTTCGACACTTTCGCCATTCAAAATTGCTTGGATCACCCCGTGAGCCGCAGCCATCTTCGAAAGGAAGTCTTTTTTCTGATTGATACGAATGCGGCGTGGATGCCGTGCCCAGGCATCGAGAATTCTTTGATTCAGGATCATTGCTTCGGTCGGCGATTCAGTGCGAATGGGGTTCATGTTGTCGTAATTCTCGGTCGCGGCCGTATCCAGGTGGACGACCCAGTCGTAGCGTGCGTACTCTCGCTCGGGTGCAGATTGAATCAGATCGAAAAAGCTTTGTGGATCTTCCGGCCAGTAGGCCAAAGCGTCCATTGAGCCGCGGTCACAGACCAGGAGCTTTGGCATATGTTCATTGAAAATCAGATCCTCGAGTTCTTTTTGAGTATAGTAAATCGCTTTTTGCCCGTGAATCAGACCGTTGCGGGATTTGATGCGCGGAAACCCGCCACGATAAAGAATGCTGGCTGATTCCGGCACGACAGAAACGGTTTTTCCCATTTCTTTTTGAAGCGCTTCAATCAAAGTGGTTTTGCCGCCAGACGGGCCGCCAGTAACGGCGATCTTTATCGTGCTCATTGAACTCCCCAAGTATTCAGACTGTTAGAACCAATATCGCAGTTTGAACAGAGTTTTGGCAAGCCAATGGAACCAAAGGGAGCCTTTCTCGTAATATTTAGGCCCAAGGATTTGGGAGGCCTGGAGGTCTTTCGCAAATTGCTGGGTGAGGTTGCTTAGACTTTCAGCATCCGTGAGCACGCCTTCGACTTCCAGGTCGTGCAATATACTCCGATGATTCAAATTAAACGAGCCGATCGTGCTCCAGTCATCAATAACCATGTATTTAGCGTGCAGCACACGCTTCTGATATTCGAAGAGTTGCACCCCTTCTTTTTGGAGCTTGTATGGAAGTTCGTAAGCGGCCCATTTGACCAAAGGGACATCGCTCGGTCCCGGGATAATTATTTTCACATCCACACCGCGTTTCGCGGCCTTGGCAAGAGCCCGCAGGACCGCTCGCTTCGGCAGGAAGTAGGCCGTGACAACATAGACGCGGGTTTTGGCGTAAAGAATGCGGCGGCAAAGGTCTTTATAAAGATGGCGGCGGATTTTATCATTTACATTCAAGCGAAGCATTTCATGGCCGCGGAGGACGGTGGTCGCTTTCTCGCGCAGAAAAGCCAGGTGAGCCGGGGTCATGGGGGGGTTCCGCGCAAAGGCCCAGGCGCCATCAAACGCGGCGATAAGACTTTCAATCGCGTCGCCTTTGATTTTAACCGCTGAGTCGCGCCAGGCAATAGTGCCCACCATTTTTTCAAAATGAACGCGGGTCATATTGAAACTGCCGACAAAAGCGATTTCGCCGTCAATCACCACGGTTTTTCGGTGATTGCGGCGGTTCGCGCGCCGGAAAACTTCCGGAGCCTTTGAGAACAGCGCGCGAGGCAAACGGGCGACCCATTGCAAAAAGCTGGGGAGCGGGTGATAAATACGAAAATGCACGCCTTCGCGAACACAGCGTTTTTGAAGGGCGTCCAGATAGAACAAACTGCCGACGCCATCGACAAGCAAGCGCACTTCGCAACCACGTAAGACCGCAAGCTGAAGTTCTTTTAAAAGAATATCGGTCAAGGCATCGATTTCAAAAATATAGAACTCCAGCGTGATCGTCTTTTCCGCGCGCCGGATACTCGAGATTAATTCAGCAAAGAACTCGTCTCCGCTATGAAAAATTTGAATTTGCTTCCAAGTCTTAGTCATGATGCAATGTTGAATCATATTTTGGTCGACATCGCTAAAAAGTCGAGTTCATAATATTTTCTATGCAAAATATCGCTCTGCGTTTGATCGCTTTTTCACTCTTGTTTTCTGGCACCACAACGGTTTCTTTAAAGGCTATGGCCGCAGAGGATAACAAGGTGGTGATTGGTTACTTCTCGACGGAAAAACAAGAAGATTTTGAAAAGAAAATCACACCGGTGTTTGAGGCGTTCAAGGGCGGCTGTAAAAACTGCGAGTTGGTGAATCTGACTCCTTATGATGATAAGGGGAATTATTCTGAGAAAGATCTTGTAGCGAAAGTTAAAAGTCCCCCGCCGGAAGTGACGTTCTACTTCTTTTCGTGGAATAAAAAGGCGAATGATCAAACAAAAGACCTAATTCAAGCTCTCGGTGAAAAAGTCGATAGCGGAAAGCTCGTGATTGCGCCAACAGGGCACGCCGCTGAAGGCGAGCCGGGGCTTGCCTTAAACCGCACGGTGATGGGGCAGGCGAAGGACGTGATCATTATCGGTGAAATCATTGGCAATGAACGCATGATTCCACAAAGTTATTTCGGCCCCGAGATGATGACCGCGATCAAGGCCCCCAAAGAATATCAAGGACAAGGTTACAGCCCTCTTTATTTTGCCACACGTTTGGCGGCGGTTTGGAATAAGCGCAAGCCTGCGGAATGGTTGCAGCACTTTAAAACGAAGAAAATTAAAAGCCGTAAAATCTGGCTTGATGAAAATGATCTGTTGGGCCGTTAGGCTTTTGTGGCTGAAACTTGGCTACCGCCCTGGAAACAGCTCCACGCGCTCGCGATGCCGTGCCGGGATCTTCTCGCGCAGGATTTTCTGGGCTTCGTCCCAGGTATAGCGGCTTGAGGTGTGTATCAACACGATCTTTTCACTTTTAATTTCGTCTAAGTGGGGCAGGATCTCATCAAGGTGCGTGTGACCCCACTGGCGGGCCTGCTCGATCGACTTACGGTCATCAAGGTAAGTGGCCTCCATCATCAGGATCCGCGAATCGCGGACCCAGGGGCGGCTTTCTAGAAACTCAATCTGCGTATCACCGGTAAAACTTAAGAGCGGCGTGTGAATCACTTCGTCGAGGGCATGGCCTTCATTCTTGAGTCTCACCAGTTCTTTTTGGTCGAGACCCTGGTACTTTTTCGCAAGCTTCTTGCTGGTTTCAAACAGGGTGGAGCCGAAGGACTCCACCCGATGCAGGGTCGGGAAGGCCTTCACAAAAAACGGCCCCTTCACCGGAATTTCGCAATCGGCCTCGAGGGGACAAAACTCGTACTTGTATTCGTGCTTTTCGATCTCTTGCCAGGTCTTCATAATGCGATCCATGGGTTCAACCAAGCTTGGAGGCATGTAGAACTTCGGCGTTTCCTGACGGTTCATCGCTTTCTGGGAGATGATGTAAGGAATCCCAGCCGCATGATCTAAGTGGCCATGACTTATAAAGTATTGCTTGAGGTTTAAAAGAAAGGGATAACCCTGAGCCACATCGAAAGAAAGCGAGAGCTCAGGCATTGAGATGGCCGTGCGGATGCCCGAGAGGGACATGCCCCGCAGGTGGATTCCGCCATAACTGTAGTCCGCGCCGTTTGTCAGTCCGTTTTGTTGTGCCATCAGTGAATACAGCGTGCCACAAGATCGTGGCCGATCCAAGCCACAGGGACTTGAGGTTTCCACGAATCATGTAACATAACATAGCCGCAGGATTTAAATACGACTTCGCTGAGTTCAAAAGTGATGAGTTTCTTTTCGTCCTGGTGAAGTGAGACGAGGTCGTCAGAGGCTTTGAGCATGGTTTCCAGTTGTTGCTTGCTGCTGTGCTGAGGCCACTTCTCAAAGATGCAATGAGCTTTGATTTCAGGTTGGTTGAAGTAAGAGTCGACAATCTTTGCGATATCACCGAGGCTCGCGCTGTCTTTGAGGAGTGCCTTGCAATCGGCAACAATTTTTTGTCCAGCGGCCGTCTTTCCGCACTCTTTTTCGATAGCTTCCGTCAGAGGATAAAGCGATACTTCAACCCCCTGGAAGATTGAACTTGAGTTGGTGAGAATCTCTGGACAATTGTAAACACACACATTGATGCCTTTTGCATGGGCCGCTATCGCAATCTTTTCCAGGTCCAATTTTGCCCAGCCCTGAATGTAAGGTGTGTAGGTCTGCCAGTGGTATTCGTTGTTAATCAAGATTTCCGTGCCGTGGTAACCATAGGCCGTGTAGGCCACGTGGCCCCCTTTGGCTTCGATCTTTTGGCGAAGGGGCGCTGAAAGGTCGAGCAAATGATGTAAAGTTTCTGCCGTGACTTCGCGGAAGTTCAATGAGCAGAATTTGCCGATATCGGATTTCCAAAGAGTTTCGGAAGCCAAGTAGCGGTCGCCACTGCCTTTGCAGGTCCGGTTCATAAGAGGCATCACGATTTTTGTGCGAGGCACTCCGCCCGCCATCAAGTGCGCAAAAATAACATTGGCACCGGTGGGGATATGGGCCTCAAGCTCGTTCATAAATGTGCCAACGTTCTGGCGAAAACGAACGATTGCTTTTTGGCGGCTCTGCTCCAAGGAGGCAAAGTCCATCTTTACGTTTTCCCAATCTGAAAGCTTTACTTCTTTGAGCTGGTCAATCGGAGCGCGTCCTGCTGCATCCGGCTCAAGGTCAAAGCCGGCCTCAAGAGGGACATTGATGAAGGGCTTTGGAATGCTGGCGGATTCTTCGGCGGTCAGAGGGCGAAGCCTGCCTTCTTCGCGCCGGCCCACAGTGGCGCGGACAATTGTCATACCACGGGCTTCTGCTTCCTCAACCAAACCGTTCGCATAGCCACGCTGAAAAAGCTCCCCGAAAAGGACGAGGACGTCGCCTTTTTTGTAGGGACTGAGTTCAGGTTTCTTCTTCAAAAATGCAGCCGAGTTCATGAATATGCTCTCCGTCAAAAATAAACCTCAATTTTTCCTTAGGCACACGGAAAGGGTCAAGTGACAACACAGCAATCTTGACTCATTAAGCAATAATTGGTGCTATCAAAGGATGCGAATTGTCTCGATGGTGCCCTCTTGGACTGAAACATTATTGCGCGCAGGAATCACCGTGGTGGGAAGAACCCGTTTCTGTATTCACCCGGCTGACAAAGTAAAAAATATTCCGATCATCGGTGGCACCAAAGAGGCCCACTGGGACATGATTCAGGACCTCAAGCCGGATCTCATTTTGATGGATCAAGAGGAAAATCCCCTTGAGATGGCCGAAGAAAGCCCATTCCCAGTCCTGGCGACAAATGTTCATTCTTTGGCGGCGCTGCAGTTTGAACTCCAGCGCCTCGGAGCGGAGTTTAAGAATCAGCAGCTCGTCACTTGGTCTCTGGAGCTGCAGGCCATTGTCGACAAAGGGCCCTTGCACTGGAGTGAAGAAAATATTCCGGGCTTGATTGAGTGGGTGATTTCCCCGATGCGTCCGGGGCCGCGGCCGGTTTTGTATGTGATCTGGAAAAAGCCGTGGATGGCTGTCAGCCGCGAGACTTTTATCGGCTCAGTCCTTGGGCAGTTGGGCGCGCAGGTCGTTGAGTTCCCCGAAGAAAAGTATCCCGTCATCGAGATTCAGGATTTCCAAGACGCGCTGGTGTTGTTTTCTTCGGAACCCTATCCGTTCCATAAAAAAATCGAAGATCTCCGCAGCGACGGTCTTGCCGGGGCCATCGTCGACGGAGAGTCCTACTCCTGGTTTGGGATTCGCAGTCTTGAGTTTTTACGTAAGTGCTACGGGCACTAAAGTTCTTTGTTCACACCAGTTCACGACGCTCCGGCTTGAATGCAGATACGGTGAAAGTTCTTTTTGCAAAGCCTGGGGGAAAGAAGAACGGCTTGAGATGAGAGTAGAAAGTGCGGCTGCGAACGATTTTGAATCCAGCACCTCAGTCACTGCTGGATGCCCTCCCGCGGTTTTGTTTTTAAAAACGAGTGCCTCGCGATTGTTGTGATGATAGGGGCCGACAAGGACTGGCAAGCCCGCGGCAAGGGGTTCCATCACGCTGTGTACCTGTTTGCGGAACGATCCCCCCACAAACGCGACGCCGCCCCACGTATAGATCTCAGCGAGAATACCCACTTGGTCCACAATCAGGACGTCTTCGTTTTTCCATTCGCGGGCCGTCGAGTATTTGCAGTAAGTAAGGCCGAGGGCCTTCAACTGATCTTCTAAATCTCGCAGGTGAACTTCATGAATCTCATGTGGAGCTAAAATCATTTTACAGTTTTTCCGAATGGCCGCAAACCCCGGCAAAACGACTTTTTCATCTTCAGGCCAGGTTGAGCCCGCAACAAAAACCGGACTTCCCACCGTGGGGCGGAGCTCACTTTTGATCACTTTTGGGTGCTGCAAGCGATAGAAAACCTGATCAAAGCGGGTGTCACCATGAACATGAACCGGCACTTGCAGCCGGAGCCTTTCGAGTTGCTTGACGTCATCGATAGACACGCAGTGAACTTCCGACAACTGATTGAGAGCCCACGTCGTGATTTTCGCCGACACTCCCCGACGGCGAGAGCTGTTTTCCGCAAACGTCGCTGCAAACAGAAGGCTTGGAATATTTTTTTCCCGACAAACCATCGCCATCACGGGCCACACATCAGTGCGGGCGATCAGCCATGCGCGCGGTTGCCACTTTTCAACAAATTCCGTGCAGTCGCCATGAAAATCCCAAGGCAGACTGCCCCAGGCATCAACATCCGCAAGGCTTTTGATGATTTTCTTTGCAGAAGGAGAGGAGAACGTCACGATCACCGGGACATTTGGAAACTTGTTTTTAAGCTCCCGGATCACGGGGCGGGCATACTCGATTTCACCGCTCGCGGCGTGGATCCAAAACGGGCGATGCGCGGCAATCCACTCCGCCGTCTTGGTTTTCACTTCAAAAAAATGACTATTCTTATCGAGAACGACCTGCTGCGCTTTTTTACCCAAGAGCGGACGGAGGACTTGCAAAATCCCAAACATGAGCGGATAAAGTAAGAAGCGATAAAGCATCGGCATCATGAAGGGCTCACTCCCAGTTTGCCGCGGACTTCGGTGGCGACCTGGGGTGGAGTAATATCCACCAGGCACTGGTGATAGATTTGATTTACACACGGACCCTGGCCATGCTTGCTGCACGGGCGGCAAGGTAGATCCAACTCCATGATCTTTGTGCTGGGGCGGGATGGGAAACCAAACGGAGCCGGACCCATCAATGCGATGGTCGCCTTGCCGAGCTGTTCGCCGACGTGCAAAAGCCCTGTATCATTTGCGACAAGCACTTGAGATTTTTTAACCAGGGCTGCGCTCACAGCCAGGGGAGCTTTGCCGGCTGTATTCAGAGTGCGTTCGGGCGCGATGTTGTGAAGCTCTTCAATGAAGCGGTCTTCGGGGCCACCCAGAAGAACAAAATTCATTTCTGGTAACAACTGAATCAGTTGCTTAAAGTGCGAAACCGGCCAGCGCTTTAGAAAGTAAGCCGCTGACGGAGCCAGAGCGATATATTGTTTATCTTTCCACTCTCCTAAAAGCGCATCGGCTTTTTCGATGTCTGTCGGGTCGATAAAAATCTGCGGGGCTGGCGGCAAAGACTTTTCAATTCCCCAAGGGATCAGCGGTTCCAGCAGATCGCGCTGCCCAGAGAACGGCATCTCGTAGGTATTTTTATGAAGTTTAAACAGTAAAAATCTTTTCCAGCGCTTTTGCGAGCGGCGGATAAACTTTGTCGAACGGAGCAAACCCAGGCGCCAGTATACCAGCCGCGAACGCAGGTTGTTGTGGGCATCGTAAATGTGGCTGAAGCGCAAAGCGCCCATGGTATTTAGCAAGGTAAACAGTCCCTTGAGCCCTGTCTTGCGATCATACTCCCAGATTCGGTCAATCGCTGGGTGAGGGCGCAACAACGGAGCCATATCCTTGCGCGTGATCCAGTGAACCTCCGCCTCTGGATAGGCCTTTTTAATTGCCGACGGGATGCTGAGACTCTGAGTCACATCCCCAAATGCGGAGAAACGAATGATTAAAAACCGGGCTTTTTCTGCCATCTTGGAACTTTAGCAAAGATCTTTGACGGTGGCAAAAACCGGCTCTCCATTTTAGAACGAGTGATTCGCAGCATTAGGCCCCTCAGTCAAGACGCTGGGAAAAGGCACAGGGGCCTCGCAGCTATGACTATCCCGAGCGTTGAGTTTTCTTCTTTCTCACCAGAAGCCCACGCCCCTCTAAATCATTAAGTTCATGATAGGCGACCACAGCCCTAAACTGCTTCCCCCAAGACAAAATCTTAGTAAAAGGGCGAAGATCAAAAAGGCCCTTGAGGGACCTCCCTTTAAGCTTTGATAATAGGCTCACCAGTAAAGAAGTCAGGGTTCTGATAAAAGCCAAATAAGCGTCCCGAGAGGGAAGTTTAACCAACAAATGAATATGCGACCAGTTCAGTGAAACCTCATAAAGTTGAATCCCATACCTCTTGGCATGGGACTTTATCAACAGCTCCATCTTACGATGGCCAGGAACAAAACAAGAACTTCCTGAGCTCTTGAGGACAAGATGAATCGGCTGTCTTAGCG
>JBDHWW010000033.1:0-33661 GCA_039810425.1 Pseudobdellovibrionaceae bacterium
AATAAAAGCCCAAAACTTAGGCAGATTTCAACCAGCTACGCACTGCTTCCCACAAGAAAGTCGGAATACCCATTTTTATAAGTCATTTTAAAGCTCCATTTTAAATTTTTGTTTCTGAGCTGCGCAGATGAATTGAGTATTGAAGTTGAATTTTGAAATAGCAACATACCGAGAATACGTTTTGAAGCCTTTTTGTCTTCACTTGGTACTGCGTTAATTTGATTGTGTTGCTGCTCAAATTCGTGGCATATTGATTCCGTTATTGGGGACATTGCTGAATGATAAATGCTGTTTTGAAATTCCTATTTCGACGAGCTCCGGTTGTGGATATCTACACCGATGGCAGCGCCAAAGAGGGTCGTGGCGCCTGGGCTTTTGTGATTGTCCGTGATGGTTTTGTTGTCTCTGAGAAATCCGCGGGCATCAAAAAAGCTTCGAGCAATCCGATGGAGTTCCGCGCGGCGATCGAAGCGTTGAAATCCCTTACTGAAAAAACCACCGCGACTCTTTTCAGCGATTCGCGCATCCTCGTTGATTCCATGACGGTGTGGCGGGGAAGCGATCTTCGCCCCCGCGGGCTCGAGGTGGAACTTGCCGAGCTCGATGGGCTCGCAGCCAAACATGCCATCACCTGGAAATGGATCAAGGCCCACGTCGGTCACGAATTCAACGAGCGCTGCGATCAGTTGTGCATCCAAGCGCGCGATAGAATTCTCTGATCCCCTCATTGGTAGTTTGTGTAGCCCAGCTTTTTAGTGCGGGTTTCGGCGAAGCCCCCAGCGGAGCGCCTCTTCCCGATTGTGAACTCCGCAGAGAATTCGCAAGTTAGCAATATCATCAGATCCACCTTTGGCCAGCGGTTTTATGTGATCCACTTGCAGCTGGTATTTTGAGCCACATCGCTTTTGAGTTTGCGGATGAATATGCTCGCAGCAGTGTTGTGCCTTCGCAAAAACCGTCCGACGAACACTGGCCGCAATATATCTGCGTTTTGAGTTAGATATTCCGTAAGAAGGCTGGGTTGCTTTTGGCATTGCCCCGAAGCTCTGCGTTGAACAAGAGGTTGTCGGAGATTCAGGTTTCTGTCCTTTTTGGGAATTATTTTTTGACGTTGTTGCTGGGGAGCTAGCTTTGCCATCAGCCATCTTCGGGCGGCCTTCTTTTTTCTGAATAAAGTTCTGAGCCAAATAAGCAATCGCCTCTGCCAAATTATTGTCGGTTATAATGTGAGAAAGAAGGCTCTGGGCTTTTTTCAAGTCTTCGTATTGTCGCGCGGTGAGAGTGAGCTCCAGCCTCACACTGTCATCTTGCTGAGGTTTGATTTTTTGATAGGTCTTCAGCGCCTGATTAAGTTCGCAGGCCAGAATTTTTTCGGTTTCAAAGGTGGTTTTGCTTTCCACCTTTTCGATGAGTTCCCGAGCTTCTTCTTTGGTCACCGTATTGCCGACTTTTTTCTCGTGATGAAGCGACTGTTGAACCTTCACCATTTGTGTTAGGTTGATAGTGCCGGATTCAATCTTGGTCGCAACAGTAGGAACTTGTCTTAAGAGGCGAGCCGCCTGCATCCGGTCATAGGCAGCACCTTCACTATATCCCAAATGACGAGTGAGGTATTTGTAAACGGAATCATAGCCCGCTTGCAAAAATAGTTTTCGCCCCTCGACTTCAAGAATATGCCAAAGAATCAAATGAGTGATTTTTCTCTCAGACTTTGTGAGCTTCTCGAGGCCATTGAGAATTTCCGCGTCGGTTGCATTTTTGAGATTCATAGTCTTCCTTTGCATGGGAGTTTTCACCTTCGGTATACCACGGTTTTTTGAGACGGAAATTTCGGACTTTTCACTCTGCAAGAGGAGTCTGCAAAGAGTGTCAGAAAGACTGTTTAAAGACGTGAGAATTAGATGTGAGAAGAGAAAAAACTAATCTTGAGAAGCTTCGTGAAAACCACAATGTCCAGAGACCAAAGGCAAGTGAGAGGGGACAAAAATCCTCGCAAGAGAAAAAATAGAAATAAATAAAATTACGCAGAGCTTCGGCGTAATGCCGAAAAATTCCATGATCCCAACCTGACCCACTCACTCTAAGACGCCTCAAAAAGATGCGGTCTGTTTGAGAACTTGTGGCGTGATTTCTTCCTCTAAAACCTCTTTAGTTGCCGGCGCCGCTAGTTGTTTCATCTTGAGGCTCAAAGGACCCTGGCAAAAGCCGATAAAGAACTTATGTTTGCGAATAAAAGATCGGCACTTTATGCAACTATTATTGGCGGGGTCTTCCTCGGGGCGTTTTATCAGAATATGACGCCGGTGGAGTTCGCCGCTCTGAATATGCCGCTTGTGAATGAAGGCGCACGCCGGGATCAAGCCCGCGAGTTGCTTGGTTCAGTTTATGGAGGGAGCTACGCCGCTCGGCTTGAGGGGCATAAGGATCTTAATTATTTAATTTATAAAAAACTCGAAACATCGCTTTCCCGTGAGTGGAAATCCTGGGTGCCACAGATGACCCAGGAGCTTATCAGCGAATGCCGTAAGCACGATATGGATCCCATCTTCGTGCTCGCGATCATTCAGACCGAGAGTCAGTTTAACACTTATGCGAAGGGCACTTCGGGCGAGATCGGCTTAATGCAAGTCTTGCCACAAACCGGTGAATGGCTGGCGAAGAAGTACAACCTGCATTGGCGGGGGCCGAACACTCTTTATGACCCGATTCATAATATCAAGTACGGCATCACGTACTTTGCGCATCTCCGCTCGCAGTTCGAGAGCCGCGCGCATCACTACGTGCCGGCTTATAATATGGGACCGAAGAATCTCCGCCGGGTGGCCCGCAGCATTGCGACCATCGGCGAAGATGAAAGAACGCTGCTAAACGGGAACTACGGATCACGCGTGATGAAGAACTACCAGCTCATCTATGAGCAACTCATTGAGCGCAAGGAGAGCCAGCTCAGAGTGGCAACTCAGCAGCCGTCTGCGCAGCCGGAGCCTGTGGCGCGTTAAACAGTTGAGACAAGCCTACAATTTTTTCCAGACAAAGTTTTCTCTAGAAATCGTTCCTGAAGTTTGTTACAACCCCTCCGTCCCTAAATACATCACTAACCTTATAGGATGGAATATGAAACAAATGATTCTTATTGCCTTGATGACAATGACCGGTTTGATGGCCCAAGCAGCCGGACGCCAGGAAGCTTCTGAAATCTGCAATAGCATGAGCTTTGACAGCACCCGCAACCAATGTATTTCTGAGCTTGCAAAGTATGACTACTTTGAGCAAGGAGCGATCGATCTGTGTAAAGGCATGTCTTTCGACTCTGGCAAAATCGAGTGCGTGAAAGTTATCGGCAATAAGTCTTACGAAGCTTACGAGATCGATAACTGCAGAAAGAGCTCATTTGATTCTACAAAAACTCAGTGTTTGAACACTGCGGGCCGCGCGGCTTCTCCAGTGCCACCACCACCCCCAGGTTATGGCACTTGCTCTGCAGGTCAAACGATCTTGCAACTTCAAAACATTGATCGCTCAGTGTACATGGGCAGAAATAACGATGCTCGCGTCCAGATCAACGAATTGATCAACCGCTTGCAACGCTGCCCGTAACCTCTGGTTACAAAATAAATAAAAATCCCCGGCGTAACAACGACCGGGGATTTTTATTTTTAGCGGTGCCTATTTAAAAAGCCCCACTATCCCCATCAAAGAACTGGAGCTGTTGCGGCGGCTCAGGCCCGGTGTTTTCTCCCACATTTCCCTTGGCATTCACGCGTGAAGCCGCGGCATCCAATTGGAACGAGCCATTCGTGCGGAAGACCGACGACGAACTCGCGACCACCGTCACGGATGCCACCGCGGTGCTATACAGGTAGCTGATACGGGAGTCCCCGGTGCGATACGAACCTTCCAAGATCAGTTGTGTCTGGGTTTGGCCGGACTTGAACGTCACGGTGACACTCTTGATTTTGATTTTCTCGTTCGTGCAAGTCACTCTGAGCGCGCGGATGTTGCTGAGACTTTCTGGCGGAGCGAATGTGAAGGAGCGCTCTTTAAAGCGGCCGACGCTGCCTGAGCCCAATGGGTAAGTCGTATCCGCCCCCGGATCGCCGGGAAATGGGGTTGGGTACGGAGCCGGATTCGGGTCATAAGGCGGCGGAGTCGGAGCTGGCGTGACGGGCGGGGTCGGCTGGGGAGGGGCGGGGTCTGTCGGGGGCGCACCAGGGCCGGGCAGAGGGACCTCCGCATCCGCAACAACGACGGTGGCAAAAGCCAAAACAACCAGAAAAGACATCAGCTTTAACATAGAACTCTCCTTGGGCTTGTGGGCTGAGGTTAGGATTCGCCGATCCTTTTGGTAAGAAAATAGACGGCAATTTGTTTAAAATCATTCGCTTGTCAAATGTCAGTTGATTCTCAACAACCCTGTATAATTGATAATGATTCTTAATTATATGGACTTCGGCGTTGGCTGTACCTATACCTGCAGGAGAGGTGAATATGAGCCGAGATTCAGTTCCAGTACTACCGCGCCAACAAGATGAAGATATCATTATCCATCGCGAAGAGTATACTGACGTGGAACTGAAAAAGATCATCCGCACGTTGAATCTGAAGGTCACGAATCAACGTTTGGCGATTTTAGGAGCCCTTCATGATGGACGTCGCCATGTCACCGCGCAAGAGCTCTTTGAAAAAGTCAATGTAGAGTATCCGGAAATTGGTTTTGCGACGGTTTATCGTTTCTTGCGCACGTTGACCGAAGGCAATTTCGTTTCGGAAGTGCGCATGGGCGGTCTGCCAGCTCGTTATGAGCTCAATTCTAAAAGCCATCATGATCACTTGACCTGTGTCCGCTGCGGCAAGATTTGCGAGTTCGAAAACAAAACAATTGAAACGTTGCAAGAAAAAGTAGCAAAGCAATTCGGCTTTCAATTGACCCACCACGTTCTTGAACTCTATGGCGTTTGCCCCTCCTGCCAGACCCGCGTAAGATCGCAAGATGGCTTCAAATCATGAATTCGATGGCATTGTCGTAAAAGGCGCGAAGGAACATAATCTCAAAGATGTGAGTGTTGTGATCCCTCGAAATAAGATCACGGTTTTCACCGGCCTTTCCGGAAGCGGAAAATCCAGTCTCGCATTTGATACAGTCTATGCTGAAGGCCAGCGCCGCTATGTGGAGTCTCTCTCGGCTTATGCGCGGAATTTCCTTGAACAGTTGAAAAAACCAGAAGTCGATTCGGTGACAGGTTTGTCGCCGGCAATCGCCATCGACCAAAAATCCGTCAGCACCAATCCACGCTCGACGGTGGGCACGGTCACTGAGATTTACGATTACATGCGGTTGTTGTTTGCCAAGGTGGGAACCCCGGAGTGCCCGATTCATCACTTGCCGGTGACGAGCCAAACGCCACAGCAGATCCTCGAGGAAATTGTCAAGAGGGCCTCAAAGAGCCCGCAGGCGGCGAAGTTTTATGTTCTCGCGCCGATGGCCCAAGGGAAAAAAGGCGAGTTCCTTGCGGAATTCCAGCGCTGGGCTCGCAAAGGTTTCGTGAAGGCTCAAGTCGACGGAAAAATGATCGATCTTGAAAATGCGACGAAGCTAGCGAAAACCAAAACTCACGATATTGACCTTGTCGTTGATCAGGTCATTTTGAAAGATTCTATGAAGCACCGCTTGGCCGAGAGTATTAACACGGCTCTGAGCATGGCCAATGGCCGGTTGATCATTCAGACCATGAATGGTGAGCGCGTGTCTTACAGCTTGCACTCGGCCTGTCCTGAGTGCGGTTACAGCTTTCCTGAGATTGAACCGCGTATTTTCAGCTTCAATAATCCGCGCGGCGCTTGTGAGACCTGCAATGGTCTCGGTACTGCGGACCTGGTCGAAGAAGAAGAGTATTCCGAAGGCGATGTCGGGGGACGCCGCCTTGAAAAAGTGAAATATGTCTACAAGGGTAAAAAAGTTTCCGCCTCCAACGACGAAGAGGAAGAAGAGCAAGAGGACATGGTTCTGTCCGAATGCCCGGCATGTCAAGGGGCGCGACTGAAGCAAGAATCCCTCAATGTGAAAATCGGCGAGAAAAACATTTCTGAGCTCTCAAGCCTGAGTGCCTTGGAGCTGCGCGAGTGGGTCCAGGGGTTAAAATGGAAAGCGAAAGACCAGATGATCGCTGAAAAGATTAACAAACAAATCGTCGCGCGATTGGATTATTTGATCCGCGTGGGGACGGGTTACTTGTCACTGAACCGTCCGTCGCGTACGCTTTCTGGCGGAGAGGCTCAGCGGATTCGCTTGGCGACGCAAGTGGGTTCGTCCCTCATTGGCGTTTTGTACGTGATGGATGAGCCTTCGATCGGGCTGCATCCACGCGATCACCATCGCTTGTTGGAAATCATCGGCGAACTTAAAGATCGTGGCAATACCATCATCTTGGTCGAGCATGATGAAGACACGATTCGCTTTGCCGATCATGTGGTTGATTTGGGTCCGCGTGCGGGAAGTCTCGGCGGCGCGAAGATGGCCGAGGGGACTCCGGCCGAGATCGAAGCCAATCCAAATTCGCTCACGGGCAAATATCTTTCAGGTGAAATGAAAATCACCATGCCGAAAGAGCGCCGCAAAGGAAACGGCCATAAGTTGCGTCTCATCGGGGCGACGGGGAATAACCTTCGCAATGTGACTTTGGAAATTCCACTCGGGACTTTCACGGCGGTGACGGGCGTTTCCGGTAGTGGTAAGAGTACTTTGATTATTGATACTCTTTATAAGCTTTTGGCGCAGAGATTCTATAAAGCCAATGCTTCACCCTCGCACTTTGATAAGTGTGAGGGGCTTGAGCATATCGATAAGGTGATTGATATCAATCAACGGCCGATCGGGCGCACGCCGCGGTCAACGCCGGCGACGTATGTGGGTCTCTTCCCGATGATTCGGGATTTGTATGCGAATCTGCCGGAATCAAAGCTGCGGGGGTATGCTCCGGGGCGGTTTAGCTTTAACGTCAAGGGGGGCCGTTGCGAAACCTGTATGGGGCACGGTCAAATCCGGGTTGAGATGCACTTTATGAGCGATGTCTTTGTTCGCTGTGAAACATGCATGGGGAATCGCTACAACCGCGAAACTCTGAATGTGAAATACAAAAATAAATCCATCGCGGATGTTTTGAACATGTCGGTGTTAGAAGCGCTCGAGTTCTTTAAGAACCACCCACAGATTCACCGCAAGCTTGAAACCCTCAACCGCGTGGGCTTGGATTACATGACTCTTGGTCAAAGTTCGACGACGCTGTCGGGAGGGGAAGCGCAGCGGGTGAAGCTCTCCAAAGAGCTTTCTCGCCGTGGCACCGGGAAGACATTGTACATTCTCGATGAGCCGACCACCGGCTTGCACTTTGATGACGTCAAAAAACTGGTGGAGCTGATTCAGGATCTTGCCGACCAAGGCAATACGCTTCTCGTGATCGAGCACAATTTAGAAGTGATCAAGTGCGCCGACCACATTGTGGACCTGGGGCCCGACGGCGGTAAAGACGGCGGCGCCATCGTCGCCACTGGAACGCCCGAGCAAGTCGCGAAAGTCAAAGGCAGCGAGACCGGTAAATTTCTGAAGGCGCTACTCAAATAGGTAAGCCTGAGATCATCTACGCTGATGAGCAATACGTGCGCATCTATGAAGTGGATGGCAGCAATAACTTGAAAGTGATCTGGTCTGAAATCAATCCTAGCGGCACCCTGCGCGAGTACCCAGTGGTTGCCGATGTCGATGGCGACGGCAGCTCTGAACTTGTGGTGGTATCTAACAACATGTGGACGGGCACGCTCTATACCACTCAGTTGGAAAAAGACAAAGCAGCGCTTGTGACAGGTGTTCGCGTGTTTGGCCCAACGTTGAAAGACTCTTGGATGCCAACGCGTTCGGTGTGGAATCAGCACGCGTATTTCGTGAATAACGTGAACGATGACCTCACAGCCACCTCGAGCAACTTCATCAACGGCTTTACGGCGAACGCGTTTAAGCGCAACACCCAAAAGGGTATGTTCCAGGCCACTTGCGTGAAATAAGGGATTTTTCTTACATTCTGAGAAATCGCATTTCGGCGATAAGTTTATGCGTGACAACGGGCGAGGGCGCTCTCATTTAGACTTGCCTAATTAAACGCGTTTGACAGTAAAAATAGTGGACCATCTATAGCATCATTGTGGTAAGGTGCGGCCATTATGGTTATGAAGACGCAATTCAATCTCGTTTGGGTCACGCTTTCGATTGTCGTGGCTATTTTCGCCTCATATGTGGCGCTGAACCTGGCGCACAACGTAACGCAAACAAAGGGCAAAGCCCGCGCTGTCTGGTTGACGTGTGGCGCACTCTCGATGGGGATCGGTATTTGGAGCATGCATTTCGTTGGTATGCTTGCGTTTGAAATGCCGGGCATGGCAATGGCTTATGATGTTCCGCTGATGGCGCTGTCAGTGCTGGTGGCGGGAGGGGCTTCGGCTTTGGCCTTGTTTATTATTTCTCGCCCTGTGGTTCCGCTGTCTTCGATCATGTCAGGTGGGGTTGCGATGGCGTCGGCAATCGCAGGCATGCACTACATTGGTATGGCGTCGATGCGCATGGCGGCCACGATTGAGTGGAACATTTATTTGATTTTGTTGTCGATTTTAATCGCGTTCGGGGCCTCGATTGGTGCACTTGTTTTTGCCATCCGTTTGAGGAACGCCACGGATCAGTTTCGTAAATTATTTTTGGCAAGCACCTTCATGGGCTTCGCCATCGCAGGTATGCACTACACAGGTATGTTTGCGGCCACTTACCATCACACCGAGTCTTCAATTGAAAGCTCGAACCTGATGGTTTCTTCAAGGCTGGCTGTCGTCGTCGTTGTGGCCACCCTGATCATCCTGGGGCTTGCGCTGATGGGCTCTATGAGTCAGCGGATCTGGAGCCGCAAAGCCAATGAGATTCTCGGTGTCAGTGAAGAAAAATTCCGTCGTTTGGTTGACGCCGTGAAGGACTATGCGATTTTCATGTTGGATACCGAGGGCCGCATTACCACCTGGAACTCGGGAGCAAAACGCATCACCGGCTACACCGACGAAGACGTTCTCGGTCGGCATGTTTCCATGTTTTATACTCGGAAAGACATCGACAAAGAGACCGCCGCCAAAGAGATGATCGCGGCCAAAGAGATCGGTCACTTCGAAGGCGAAGGCCAGCGCATCTGTAAGGACGGCTCCATCTACTGGGCCAGCGTCGTGGTTACGCCGCTTTATGATGCCGATAAACAGCTCACCGGGTTTTCAAAAGTTATTCGCGACATCACCCAGCTGAAAGAAGCCGAAGCACGGATGAAACGCTTGAATGAAGAGCTCGAAGAGCGCGTAGTCGCCCGGACACGGGCCCTAGAAGATCGCGAATATCAACTGCGCAACATCGCCGATGCGGTCCCCGTGCTGATTGCGCAATTGAATCAGCATGAACAAGTTCTATTTGCCAACGATGCGTTCTGCCAATGGTTCCAGCAGAGCCACCAAAGCATCCTTGGTAAAACATTTGCGGAGCTTCTTGGGGTGGATCGTTATTCCGCGAACAAACCTTTTGTCCGCAGAGTTCTGCTCGGGGAAACGGTCTCTTATGAACGAGAGTCCCATAGCGGGGATCGCTCAGTGACCTTTGGGGTCACGCTGGTTCCGGAGCTCGATACGCAAGGCCGCGCAATTGCGGGATTCATCATCGTTGCCAGCAACATTTCTAAATACAAAGAAATTCACGCGGATTTGAAGAAGGCCAAAGAAGCCGCTGAGGTTGCAAATGCGACGAAGAGCGCGTTTTTGGCAAATATGAGTCACGAAATCCGCACTCCACTCGGAGCGGTCCTGGGGTTTTCAGAATTGCTGACGGACGATTCGATGACGGCGTCAGAGCGCCTGAATAGCATTGATATTATTAAACGTAATGGCCGCCTCCTTTCAAATATCATCAATGACATTCTTGATCTGTCCAAGGTTGAAGCCGGCCGGTTGGATTTTGAAAGGTCCGAAGTTTCTTTTAACGAGGTCATGAAAGAGATCGGCTCAGTGTTAAGCCTCGAAGCGATTGAAAAGGGCGTCGAACTTAAAGTGACTTCTGTCGGCGCTCTACCGTCGAAAATAAAAACGGACCCGCTGAGACTTCGCCAGGTTTTACTGAATATCGTCGGCAATGCGATTAAGTTCACCAGCCGCGGTTCGGTTCACATTAAAGTGAAACTGGTCCCGGATGTTGCGGGCTCAAGCAAGCTTGCCTTCGTCGTTACGGATACCGGTGAGGGCATTCAGCCGGATCAGGTCAGTAGACTGTTTAAGCCTTTCACACAGGCCGATGTTTCGACCACGCGAAAATTTGGCGGCACAGGACTCGGCCTGGCGCTTTCTAAGAAGCTTGCGATCGGTCTTGGCGGAGATGTTGTCCTGACAGGGTCAACTCCAGGAAAAGGCAGCACCTTTACTGTGACGATTGATCCTGGTTTCATGGAACAGGTGCTCTTCCAAGGGGCTGAGCCGATGCCGACTCAGGCTCAGACTCGGCTGGCCTCTCCGGGGGAGCCCAAGACTAGCCTGAGTCAGATGAAGATCCTTGTTGTTGATGACAGCCCTGACAACCAGATTCTTATAAAGAAGATCTTGAAGTTGGCTGGTGCGATGGTTGAAACCGCGTGCAACGGAAGAGAAGGCGTGCAAAAGGCGCTGGGTGGGGAGTTTGACGTCGTTCTGATGGATTTACAGATGCCAGAAATGGACGGCTATGAGGCTGTGAAGTTGTTACGAAGTAAGGGTTTTAACAAACCCATCATTGCTTTGACGGCGCATGCGATGAAGGAAGAGCGAATTCACTCACTGCAAAACGGTTTCGACAATCATCTGACGAAACCTGTGGACAATGTCGAGCTTGTGAAGACTCTTGCGGATTATTCGGCTTAGTACACGCTAAAGCCGCACTTCTGTGATTTTAAGAAATTATCGAACTCGGAATCAGTTGGGAATTTAAAGTGTAACAAGGAACTGTCGGATTGATCGGGCCAGAGGCTTTTCAGTGGAACTTTGCATGATTGGCCGTTTTTACTAATTGTCGCCATCCCTTTGCCGAGGCGCGGTTCTTTGCCCGTCGCATCGACTTTAATAACGACATTGCTGCCGGTGTAGGTCTTTTGGTCGGTGAGAACTCCGCCAAGAACCTTCTTTGTTTTTGTATCGTAAGTCACGGTTTCTCCCGTGGGCAGAGTCACTATCTGTTTATCGCCATCCGTCCGGATCGCCGGGATGTAACGACGAGGAAAGACCATTATGTACGTGAACTTTGATTGGTTGTAGTGATTGTCATTGTAATCAGAAATTGAAATACCCAAATCCTGACGGGCCTGAGCGGCGAAATCAAACTGCCACTCGCGCGGAAGAGGAGAGTTCGTTTTATTATTCAAACGGAATTGCCCGGGAACGACATCGCCATGATAAATGCAAGCTTGATAGTCGCCGGGGCGATCGCCGCAGACGGCAGTGTTTGTGCCCGTGTTGTTGACGTCCGTCTTTGGTTCAACCAAAGTGCCGGCAGTCGCCGGGTCTAGCGCGTCGAACTGCCTTTTCATTTTTATGAGTTCATCGGCGCGCGTTTCGCCGCCGCCACTTGCTTGGGTTTGATCTCTGAGATCGCAAACGCCGCAGCGGTTGTTCTGTTCATTTATTTTCTTCATGGCGTGATTACCATCCATGATTTTTTCAACGACGTCTTCCGGCGAGACGCTCGAACCTGAGGTGTCCCGAGGGGCCATCGTCGGTCCATTGGCTATTGGCAAATTCAAAACTTTTTGAGATTTCTTTGATTTCTTTTGTTTTGGTAAATACGGGGGCGGAACCGGTTTAGATTCCTCTGAGAGACCTTGAACAGGGAAGGTTTTCGCCGGTTCAGGAACGGGAAACAGCGCCGCCGGGTCCGTAACCGTGTCGGCCGCGTGGGATATCAAGCCAAGCATCGAAAAAAGTAAAATCATCTTCATCATGCTTGCTTATCGGCACATCGGCGGGAGAACTGAATGTGGAGGTGGGGCTGGATCCAGGTCGAGTCCAGAGGGTAAAGGGGCGCAGACCAAGTTTACAGAAGCTTCAGGTACTCCAGCAAATCGGCTTTCTCAGTTTCTTTCAAAAGATCAAATGGTGCTTCGTGCCCGGCGTATTCGTATTGACTCAACCGGAACGATCTTTCAATGAGTTAGCCACGGCGCAACCCGTAGACGCGATCAAAAAAAAGGCGTCGAAGTTTACCGCGACGCCTTTTTTTAGCGAACTACTTACCGAACTTAAAAGATTGCAATTCAGCGTAAGTTCTTTGGCCTTGCTTGTCAGTCGTGTCGACTTTAACTACGCCGAAAGCAACTTGAGCAACCCAAGTGAAACCAGTACCGTCTTGTGGATCAGCAGGCAAAGCACATGCATTGAAAGTGCCAGCTGGAACCGCGACAGTTTCCAATTTGCCACCGTACTGAGCGCAGTTGCCAAGGATTTGAGCTACCAAAGCATCAGAAACCATTTCTTGCGCTGATCTTTGTTGGTTTTGAACTTGAGATTGGCCGCCCAAGTTGATTTTGTTTTCAACAGTGTAGGTACCGTTGTTAGCAGCAGTGATCGTAGATTCCAAAGTGCCTTGCATAGATTGGCCACCTTGAGAAATAGTCACGTTGTAAACCGCGTTGTCACCGAGTGTTGGCATAGCGAAAGCTGTTGCCGCGAATAACATAGATACCAAAGACATAAAGATCGTTTTCATTAAAATCCCCCTTATTGGTTGTTGAGGTGCAGAGTACATACGAGCTTTATGGAAGTTGCAACCAAGAACGCACCTGATCGTGAAAATAGCATGATGCCTCTTGTCTTAACGTAACCCTGACATTTGTTTGCTTTATATCGACATCTCCGGGTGCTAGCGTTCTTGTATTCCAAAAAAGTGAATACATGGGAGTCAACATGTGCGGAGTTATCGGACTCATTGGCACGAGCCAAGCTTCCTCAAGGGCTTTGAGGGGTCTGAGCCTTCTTCAACACCGGGGGCAGGACGCGGCCGGCATCTTGTCCTATGACGATTCCGGTTTCCACTATGTGCGAAACTTGGGACTTGTCGAGAACGTGTTCACGCCCGAAAACATGTCCTCTCTGAGCGGCGAGGTGGCCATCGGGCATGTCCGCTATGGGACGGCCGGGAAGAGTGAGCTGCGGAATGTACAGCCTTTCCTGTTGAACTTCCCCTATGGCATTGGCCTCGTTCATAACGGCAACCTTGTGAACTTTCGTTCCCTGACTCAAGAGCTTCGTACGAAATACCGGCGCCAGCCCCTGGCGGACTCCGACACTGAAAACATCATTAATCTCTTTGCTGAGGGACTGGCGAAAAATGGCCAGAAACGCACGCCGACCTTCGAAGATCTTTGTTCTTCCGTCGACTTCGTTTTTGAAAAAGCCGTCGGGAGCTACAGCATCGTGACTTTGGTGGCGGGCTTCGGGCTTGTGGCGTTCAGGGATCCGTTTGGACTGCGACCGCTCGTCATGGGTCAGCGCCGCGAAGACACCGGCAAAACTTCCTACGCTTTGGCGTCTGAAAATACGGCCTTGTCCTTT
Source organism: Pseudobdellovibrionaceae bacterium (assembly GCA_039810425.1). Classification (GTDB taxonomy): domain Bacteria; phylum Bdellovibrionota; class Bdellovibrionia; order Bdellovibrionales; family Bdellovibrionaceae; genus JACMRP01. The sequence goes on from JBDHWW010000033.1 coordinate 13,636, forward strand.
TTAGGCTACGACGAGTTCGAAGATATTAGGCCCGGCGAAATCGTCGCTATCAATATGGAGGGTACAGTTGAGCGCAAAACCCTCCGTTTTCGTGAACACCGTCCTTGTATGTTTGAGTGGGTTTACTTCGCTTCACCGACTTCGGAAATCGAAGGCAGCCCGGTTTACAAAGCCCGCATTGAGCTGGGGAAGAAAATGGCCCAGTCCGTGAAAGGGCGCATGGCAAAAGACGGGATTGGATTTGACGTCGTTGTTCCGGTTCCAGAGACGGCACGTATCGCCGCGATTGCCCTGGCGGAAGAGCTGAAAGTCCCTTACCGCGAAGTTTTGATTAAAAATCGTTACATCACTCGCACCTTTATTCTGGATAGCCAGGATAAGAGAGAACAAGCGGTGCATCTGAAGCTTGCGCCGGTATTGTCTGAAATCAAAGACAAGCGCGTTTTGCTGGTCGACGACTCGATTGTGCGTGGCACGACCTCGCGTAAATTGATTGAGCTTGTGCGTATGGCAGGCGCAAAAGAAGTTTACTTCGCGGCCACCTGCCCACCGATCAAACATCCCTGCTACTACGGTATCGACTTTCCGGTGGAAAAGGAACTTATCGCCAATAATAAATCTCTAAAAGCAGTGGAAGAGGCACTGGGCGCGGACGGTGTTATCTATCAAGAGGTTGAAGCCCTGACGGAAGCCCTTTTCCCCGAGAAGAAAATCACTCCTTGTATGGCGTGCCTGACCGGACAGTATCCGACGGCGATCGAAGGAGTGAAGGACTTGGTTAAAACGAGAAATGAGGATCGTAGTGCCTACATCTAGTTTTCAGAAAAAGAATTTGATGTACGAAGGCTCGGTCAAGAAAATATTTTCGACCGAGCCGGCCTCTCATTTGGTTTTTGAATTCACCGATAACTATTCGGTTTTTGATTGGGGCAAAATGCCGGACACCATCCCGCAAAAGGGCGAAGGGCTGGCAAAATTAACGGCCGTTCTGTTTAAGCGCCTCGAAGAGTGCGGTGTGAAGACTCACTTCCGCGGCTTTGACGGTGGCCGTAACGTGCTTGTTGAAAAAATCGGCGTCTATCGCCCGGAGCGTATCGCCGAGGGCGGACGCAACTTCTATGCCTATCCTAAGACAATGCAACGGCCTTACCTGATCCCGCTCGAAGTGGTTTTCCGCTTTGAGGTGTGCGCGGGAAGTTCGTTTATAAAGCGTCATCCTGAAAAGGACTATCAAGTGGGGCAGCGTTTTGAAAAACCCTGCATCGAGATGTTTACGAAACTTGAAGACAAAGACCGTCCCCTTTCGAACGATGAAGCTTTAAAAATCAGCGGTCTCACGGTCGCTCAGTACGAAGAAGTGATTATGAAAACTTCCGAAGTTGCTTTGATTCTGCAAAAGTGGTTCGCGGAAAAAGGCATTCGCTTGATGGACGGGAAGATTGAGTGGGGTTTGTCCGCCGAGGGCGAGATTCTTTTGGTTGATGCCATCGGTCCTGATGAAATGCGTCTTGAAAAACAAAATATTCAGTTGTCGAAAGAAGTTTTGCGTGAGTTCTATCGCAAAACCCAGTGGTATCAGGACCTCGAGAACGCCAAAGATGAAAGCGAAGCCAAAGGTTGCGCTGATTGGAAGGCTTTGGTGAAAAACCCTCCGCCGCCACTTCCGGCACGGTTGAAGGAACTTGTCAGTGGTATGTACTTGGCGCTCGTAAATGATATGGCAAGTGAGAAGGTTTTTGAATCCGCGAGCCTCGATGAGGTCGTCAAAGAAATGACCTCTTATTTGCAAGGGAGGGCTCGATGAAGGTCCTCGTCCTTGGAGCGGGCGGCCGCGAACACGCCATGGCGTGGAAGCTTCTGCAGTCGCCGAAGGTCAAGACATTGGTGATGTGCCCTGAGAACACCGCGGCTCTTGAACAATTGCGCCGGCAGTACAAGAAAGACGTCGCAGGCTGGAGTGATTCCGTCAAAGGCGCGGAAAATTTGTTGGCGCTTGCGAAAAAAACAAAGAGTCAAAAGATCGACCTCGTCGTCGTCGGTCCTGACAATGTTCTTGCTGACGGCGCGGTGGATATTTTCGAAAAAGAAGGCCTGGCGATTTTCGGTCCAACTCAGGCGGCGGCAAAACTTGAAAGCAGCAAGATTTTTTCGAAGCAAGTGATGAAGTCCGCCAAAGTTCCGACGGCGGACTCGTACGAAGTGCATTCTGTCGCGGATGCCGAGAAGCTATTGAAGGACCTAAACTGGGCTCGCAAACAATGGGTTTTAAAAGCCGATGGTCTTGCCCTCGGGAAGGGTGTTGAGATTTGTGAAACCCGCAGTCAAGCATTGGCGGCGTTGGGACGTTTGCAGCAGTACTCCCATTCCTTCGTGATCGAAGAGCGGCTTTTTGGCAAGGAGCTCTCTTGGCTGGCGTTCTGTGACGGGGACACCTGTTCGCTGTTGCCGCCCGCGCGTGACTATAAAACTTTGACGGCAGATCCCTTGAGTCCCAACACGGGGGGGATGGGCGCCGTGTGCCCGGTGCCTTTAGAAGATCCACAGTTTGGCGATAAGATCCGTGAATTGGTGTTTATTCCGACACTGCGTGAAATGAAAAAGCGTGGTGTTCCTTATAAAGGAATTCTGTACGCGGGTTTGATGGTCGATGGCGAAGACATTTGGGTTCTGGAGTTCAATTCTCGTTTCGGTGACCCAGAGGCGCAAGTATTGCTGCCACTCATCCACGATGATTTGCTCGAGTGGTGCTTGGCCAGTGTCGAAGGGCGTTTGGCGCAAAAGCCGCGGGTTGTGCCAATGTTTGATGAGTGCGCGGTCTATGTGGTGGCTGCCGCTTCGGGATATCCGGGGGTGGTTCGTAACGGCGACGCGATTCAAGGGCTTGATAAGTGGATGAAAGTTCATAGCGGATTTTTTGCCGGAGTTCGCAAAGACGAGACCCAGTGGCGCACTTCGGGGGGCCGTATTTTGGGCGCCCTTGGTTTTGGCAATACGATAGCGGAGGCCCGCGCCAAAGCCTTTGAGCGGCTAGAACAAGTGCAGTTTGACGGTATGCAAGTTCGTAAAGATGTGGGGGCGGAGTGGCTTTAGAGCGTCTTCCACGTATTGCGATTTTAGCCTCAGGAAGAGGTTCTAATTTTAGCGCCATTGCCAAGGCGGTTGGCGAAAAAGAACTGGCGGCGGACATCGTTCTTGTCGGTTCGGACCGCGTGGATGCGGCAGTTTTAGAAAAAGCTAGAGGCTTGGGCTTAGCCACTCTCGTTGAAAAAGATCAAAGGCGTTTGGCCGCCGCTCTGCGGGGGTTGCAAGTGGACTACGTTGTGCTCGCGGGCTTCATGCGGATCCTAAAGCCAGAGTTTATTGCCGCGTTTCAAGATGCCCGTGGTTTTGCGCGTATTATCAATATCCATCCGTCCCTCTTGCCGGAGCTTCCGGGTTTAAATGGTTACCAGCGCGCGTTTGAACGGAAGCTCGCGAAAACAGGTGTGACTGTGCATTTCGTCGATGCTGGCGTGGATACCGGGCCGATCTGTGCCCAAGAAAGTTTTTCGATTGCCGACTGTACCAGCGCTGAAGAGGTGGAAAATCGAGGCCTTGCGGTTGAGCATGCGCTTTATCCAAACACATTGTCCTGGATCCTCGCAAACCAGTTTGAAATTTTAAAACAAGGAGAGAGGTTTTATGTACGCCCGCACGGACGTCATCCTTAAGATCGAGCTTCAAGACCCCAAAGGCATGGCCCTCCTGGGAAAGATCCGGAAATGGAATTCCGGGATTGCCGCTAAAATTCAATCTCTCCGTGTGGTGGATATCTTTTGGAGTGAATTTGAGGGCGACCAGCACGAGTTTGACCAACTTGCGCTGGATGTGTGGTGGGACCAGGTGCTTCAGCAAAGAGACTGGCCATTAAGCCACTGGGTTGTCGAACGCGAATACCATCCTGGAATGACGGACAACTTGGGACGCACGGCGCTTGAAGCGCTGGAAATCTGTGCCCGCCGAAAACTGTCGAAGACGCAAGTGAGTTCGGGGCAGGCTTACTTGTTTAGCGGTGAAACTCTGGGCCGTGAAGAGATCGAAGCGGTGACGAGCACCTTGATTTCAAATTCTTTAATTCATCGCCACCGCGTGTATTCTGGCAGCGAGTTTTCTAACTACGCCCGTTTTGAGTCTTCAGAGATCGGTCCGAAGTTCTTGGCTCCCGGAGGGACTCCGCCGGCCGCCCAGAAAATCCCTTTGACCGGCATGACAGACGAAGGTTTGATGCAACTGAGCCGTCAGAATCTGTTGTCACTGACTTTGTCAGAGATGAAAACAATTCAAACGTACTTTGCCGGTGAAAAACGCGATCCAACGGATGTCGAAGTCGAGGTGTTGGCACAAACTTGGTCTGAGCACTGCAAGCATAAGATTTTTGCGGCGGATGTGGAGTACACGGAAGAAGGCGGAAAGACGCCGCCGATTCCAGCAAAGATTTCAGGCTTGTTTAAAACAACGATTGCGGGGACCACGAAAGAGCTGCCGAAGCCTTGGTTGTTGTCGGTTTTTAAAGACAACGCCGGCATCGTGGCCTTTGATGATGAAAACGCCGTTTGCATTAAAGTCGAGACCCACAACTCTCCGTCAGCTCTGGATCCATTCGGTGGGGCGGTGACGGGGATTGTCGGCGTGAACCGCGATATCTTGGGGTGTGGTTACGGTGCGAAACCGATCTTTAATACGGACGTATTCTGTGTCGGCCCATTAGAAATGAAAGAAAACCTGCCAGCGGGAATCATTCCTCCGGCGCAACTGCTTGAAGGCATCCGCAGCGGTGTTGAAGCCGGTGGAAACCAGAGTGGTATTCCCACGGTGAATGGTGCGCTCTATTTTGATGAGTCTTTTATCGGAAAGCCTTTGGTGTTCTGTGGCTCCGGCGGAATGATGCCGCGAATGATTGCCGATAGGGAATGTGCTGAAAAAGACATCAATACAGGGGACTTGATTTGTATGGTGGGCGGCCGCATCGGTCGCGATGGTATTCATGGGGCGACATTTTCATCTCTAGAGATGACAGAATCAATTCCTTCCAGCGTGGTTCAGTTGGGGGATCCTATCACCCAGCGCCGCATGACGGATTTTTTGCTGGAAGCCCGCGATCGCGGACTCTACAGAACTCTGACCGATAACGGCGCGGGTGGCTTGTCGTCATCCGTGGGTGAAATGGCCGGAATCGCCGGTGGCGCCCGGATGGACGTCTCTTTGGCAAAAACAAAAATGCCGGGGCTCAAGCCTTTTGAGCTCGTCATCAGTGAATCCCAAGAGCGTATGACAGTGGCGGTGCCACCGTCTCAGTGTGCGGCTTTCTTGGAACTTGCCGAGCTTCGCGGTGTGGAAGCGAGCGTGCTGGGTGAGTTCACCGCCTCCGGCCGCTTTGAAATATTCTATGCAAAAGAAAAAGTGGCGGATCTGTCCTTGGCTTTCTTGCATGACGGGAATCCGAAATTACAACTCAAAGCCCATTGGGCGCATAAGCCTGCTGTGACGACGGACCCGCCGAAAGAAGCAAAACCGTTTGAGACCTTGAAGCAAATCCTGAAACGCCCGAATATTCGCAGCAAAGAAAACATGATTCGCCAGTACGATCATGAGGTTCAAGGGCGTTCGGTGGTGAAGGCGCTGCAGACCTCAACAGAACCGCGCTCGACGCCAAATGATGCGGCGGTTTTATCGCTGTCGCATCATAATTTTACCGGCGTGGTTGTTGGTTGCGGTTTGAATCCGCGTCTGTCGACGGTGGATCCTTATTTGATGGCCCAGATGGCCGTGGATGAAGCCGTTCGCAACCTGCTCGCTGTAGGTGCCGAGTTTTCCCTCGGTGATGAAACGGTTCTTTCATTGATTGATAATTTCTGCTGGCCGGATCCGGTGGAGGATGCCGCAAAGATGGCAGACCTGGTTCGTGCTTGCTACGGACTGCGCGAGGCGTGCTTGGCTCTGAAAGCGCCACTCATTTCCGGCAAAGATAGTATGAAGAACGACTACAAAGGAACCCAAGGTGGACAGCCCGTTAAAATTTCGGTGCTACCGACGTTGTTGGTTACCGCCCTGGGGCGTATGAAGGACTACAAAAAAGCCCGCACGGCCGAGTTTAAAATGGCGGGCGATAGGATCTATAAGCTCGGGCCTCCGCAGTTGGGTTTGGCGGCTTCAGAATGGCTCGCTCTGAAAAAAACTCCAGCGGTGGTGAAGGCCGCCGTTCCCGCCTGGGATCAAGCGGTGAAGCTTTATAGCTGGCTGGGCTCTTCAGAGTCAGTGACAGTTTTGAAATCCGCACATGATCTCAGCGAAGGTGGAATGCTCGCGGCGGTTGCGGAATCAAGCTTTACTAATAATTTAGGAATTGAATTTGACCAGCGGCTTGAGCTTTCGAACGCGGAAACTTCTTTCGGCGAAGGCTTTCATCAGTTTGTTGTGAGTGTCGCCGCTGAAAAAGCGGTGGAGGCTGAAGAACTTTGGGCGACCCAGGGGATTGCGTTCACGGCGGTCGGAACTTTGACGGCAAAGCCGGAATGGGTTTGGAAGGGTGAGAAAGTCTCTGTCGATGAACTGTATCAAGCTTGGCATGGGGAGAGTCTCTGATGAAAGCACTCGTTTTAGCCGGTGACGGAATCAACTGTGAAGTCGAAATGGCCCATGCTGCCAGCAAGGCGGGCTTTACCACCGACACTACTCATGTGAACGATCTTATAAAGAAGAAATTCGCCCAGGACGATCTTAAGAAAAACTATCGCGCGCTTTTCCTGCCGGGTGGATTTTCTTTTGGTGATCACTTGGGCTCCGGCCGCGTTTTGGCGTTGAAGCTGACAAAAGGCTTGAATTGGAATCTCGAAGACTTTGCGGCCAATGGCGGAACCGTCCTTGGAGTCTGCAACGGCTTTCAGGCTTTAATCGCGATGGGGGCTTTTGGTAAGCAAGTGTCCATCACCCATAATATTCAGAACAAGTTTTTAAACCGCTGGACGGCGATGAAGAAGTTCCCGGCACCAAATGTATTCTTAACGGGTGTCGATGAAATGTATCTGCCGATCCGCCACGGCGAAGGCCGGTTGTTGTTTGATTCTTCAGTCGATGTGCATAATAGCCCGGATTTCAAAATCACCCTGCAATACACAGAAGATGTGAACGGCAGTACTGAGCGTATTGCGGGGCTGGTGAATCCCACGGGCCGTATCTTCGGCTTGATGCCTCATCCAGAGGCTGCGGTTCGTAAGTCGCAACATCCCCTTTGGACTCAAACGCCTGAAAAGGCGAACGACGAAGAGGTGGGAATGATGTTTTTTAGAAATGCTTATAAGGAGGCCTCGTCGTGTTAAAATTGAATCGCGCGCTTTTAAGTGTCTCAGATAAGACTGGTTTGGTGGCACTAGCTCGCACGATGCACCAATCCGGCACCGAACTTTACGCTTCAGGGGGAACATTGAAGAGCCTGGAAGAGGCCGGCATTCCTTGTAAGAAAGCCGAGGAGCTCTCTGAGACTCCCGAAGCATTTCAAGGACGGATGAAGACCTTGTCTTTTAAAATCTTTTCGGGGCTGTTAGCGCGCAGAAATGATGCGAAAGATAAGGTGGATTGGGAAAGGTTGAATATCAGGCTTTTGGATGCCGTGGTTGTGAACTTCTATCCGTTTCATAAAAATCTCGATAAGAATCTTTCCCGTGCCGAATTGACGGAGTTGATTGATATCGGCGGCCCGGCACTTGTCAGGGCAGCGGCGAAAAACTCTCCGGATGTTTTGGTCTTAACCGATCCCGCTCAATACGCCGAGGTCATCACTCAGCTCCAAACCGCGGGCGCTGTAAAGCAGGAGACCGCGCTGAGGGTGTCAGCGCAAGCCTGGGATATTGTCACTGACTATGATCAAAGCATCCAGTCAGTTTTTGGTGAAGGCATGAAGCCACTTCGATATGGTGAAAATCCGCATCAGAAAGCCCGCCTGAAGGTGAATGCGAATTCTCCACTGGATTGGAATCATCCCCTGACGGCGACCGAGTTGTCTTACAATAACATCGTTGATCTTTCTTCGGCCTACTTTGTGGCGCGCGATTTGAAATCGGCGTTTCCGGATCGCACCAGTGTCGTGATCGTAAAGCACAACAATCCTTGCGGAGTGGCGTCCGTGCCAAAGACAGCCGGAAAAGCTCAGCTTCGTGCTTTGGAAAAAGCTTGGGCATGTGATCCTGTGTCCGCTTTCGGAGGAGTTCTTATCTTTACAGACGAAATCGACAGCGAAATCCTCAGTTACTTTGACACTCGTTTCGTGGAGCTCTTATCAGCGCCGAATTTGCAGGCGGGGAGCTTGGGTGATTTGCTCAGGCACCGTAAAAATCTCAAGGCTGTAACGGTCAAGCATTGGGACCTGGAATCACCCTCGATGCAAATGAGCGTGGCGGGCGGGGTTCTTACGCAAACTCTGGATTTGCAATTGCAAGAGCCGATCCGGGGGGTGACCGAGGCCGTCTGGCCGGCGGAGTGTAACGAGCTAGCGCACTTCGGGATTTTCTGCAATAAGACTTTGAAAAGCAACTCTGTTTGCTTGGTACAAAAAGATCCAGACGGAGATTTCCGCATGGTAGGAGCTGGCCAAGGCCAGCCAAACCGTGTTGAAGCCATGGGTAAACTTGCGATCCCACGCGCCCAGAATATTTTGGGCCGTGAAGATATCGGCGATTGTATTTTGATTAGTGATGCCTTCTTCCCCTTCCGGGATTCGGTGGATGTGGCAGCCCACGTGGGGATTAAGTATATCCTTCAGCCAGGCGGTAGCATTAAAGACGCGGCCGTGATTGCGGCTTGTAATGAACATAAAATAGCCATGGCATTTACCGGTTTCCGCCACTTTAGACACTAGGAGCACTGAATGGAAAAAGGCGCTTACGAAAAAGCAGGGGTCCATCGTGATTTGGCCGATCAGTTTGTAGGAAGTATCTCTACAATGGTGAAGTCGACGTTGAATGAAAATGTGAAATCCTCCGTCGGTGGATATGCTTCGCTTTACAACTTGAATTCTCAGCAGTATATCGCGGCTAGCACCGATGGGGTGGGGACGAAGTTAAAACTTGCTTTTGACTGGAGCTCACACGGTACGGTTGGGATTGATCTTGTGGCGATGTCCGTCAATGACCTCCTCTGTGTCGGTGCAAAGCCGTTGTTTTTCCTCGACTACTTTGCGACCGGAAAACTTCAGCCCAAAACGGCGAAGGAAGTTCTTGCGGGAATCGTGAAGGGCTGCCAGCAGGGCGGATGCGCGCTCATCGGTGGTGAGACGGCGGAGATGCCGGGCTTCTATCAGGCAGGTGAGTACGACTTGGCGGGGTTCGCGGTGGGTTTGGTGGAAAAAAAGAAAGCCCTGCCGGCGAAGAGCATCAAAGCTGGCGACGTCCTTATCGGTGTGTCTTCTTCCGGTTTTCATAGCAATGGCTATAGCTTGATCCGTCAACTCTTTGCTGCTTGGACGCCGACAAAAACTCTGAGCCGTAAAGCCCTCGCGAAAGAACTCTTGAAGCCGACGATGATATACACTCGCGCGGTGGAGAAGCTACTTGCCCAGGGTTCTGTCAAGGGTTTGGCGCATATCACCGGTTCTGGTTTTTTGAACGTGCCGCGGATGTCTGAGAAGGTGAGCTACGATATTACTTTGCCGCCGTTGAAAGAGCGCCCGAAAGTGTTCCAATGGCTGGAGACGCTGAAAGACAAGTCACTGACGTTCCACGAGAAGACGCAGACTTTTAATATGGGAATCGGCATGGTGATTGTCGTCGAGGCGAAGAAGGCAAATGTGGTTCTCACGCATTTAAAGAAAAATAACTACAAGGCCTGGAAGATCGGCCAGGCGGTTCGTAAAAAATCCCGTTGCGAAGTTCACGTGACGGATGGAACTGAAAGCACCACGTTGGTTTACTAGATGAGGCTCGGGATTCTTGGCGGCGGCCAATTAGGAAGGATGCTCTGGGAAGCCAGCTGTGAGCTGGTGAAGGACCTCCGTCCGTCACCGGTATACAACGACAAGGCCCTTTGCCCGGCAAGCTTCGCGGGCGCAACGGTTGTCGTCGGTAATGTCAGTGAAGCAGAAAAGCTTAAGAATTTTTTGAGCAGGGTCGACGGGTTTTCGATCGAAAGTGAATTTCTCGATGTCGATGCCATTGAAAATGCCTGGAGCGCCGGAAGAAAGTTTCCAGCTCCGTCGTTCGCGGGTCTTCGTGTCGCGCAAGATAAGCTTGAACAAAAGAAGTTCTTCATCCAAAACGGCTTGCCGACGTCTCAATTTACTGAGGTCATGGCCTTGGATCTTGAAACTCCGGAGCGCCTGGCGGCGCTTCATAAAAACTGGCAAGGTTTGGTGCTTAAAAAAGCCCGCCTGGGTTATGACGGAAAGGGCAATATGGCTTTTCCCCCGGATCAGGCTCTGAATCTTCCGGCGATTCGTACTTTCTGTGAAGACGCGTTTAAAACCGGTTCACGTGTTTATGTGGAACAATTTGTACCTTTCGTCAAGGAAGTGGCGCTAGTGTGCTGTCAAAGTTTCGCCGGCAATTTTGGCCACTATCCGCTGATTGAAACTCAGCAGAAAAAAGGCGTGTGTTTTTTGGCGTTCACGGCGCTGCATGAAGAGGCGAGTGAAAGGAACGCGGCTGAGATAGCGCGCGTGATTGCGGGCAAACTCCAAATGCTCGGGGCTTTTGCGGTGGAGTTCTTTGTCACGGACAAGGGCGCATTGCTCGTCAACGAAATGGCGCCCCGGGTGCACAACTCCGGCCACTTCACACAAAGAGCCGCTCGCTCAAGCCAGTTCCAAATGCATTTGAAATCTTACTGGCAAGAGAGGTTCGCTCCGGAAGACTTTGATTGCGCCAAGGTCTTTGCGATGGTGAACCTCCTCGGGCCCGAGGGTTTAAGCGGAGCGGTCAGCAAACCTACGAGCAGCCGTATTTATTGGTACGACAAAGAAATGACTTCCCCGGGAAGAAAGCTAGGGCATATCATTGGCTCTGGACTTCATCGGGGTGAGTTACCGCAGATTATCGACAGTCTGAAGGCTGCTGAAAAGCAGTGGCAAGAAAGTTTGAAAACATGAGTAAGAAAAGTACGTCTGAAGTTTTGATTGTCATGGGAAGCCTTTCTGATCATGTCACCATGAAGCGCGCTGAAGAAATTCTCAAAGGATTCGGCGTAGGCTATGAAACGAAAATCGTTTCCGCTCATCGCACACCAGAAATTCTTTTTTCTGAAGGTGCGAGTGCCCACAAAAATTACAAAGTCGTGATCGCCGGTGCGGGCGGCGCCGCTCATCTTCCGGGAATGATGGCCTCACTGACAACATTGCCTGTGATTGGCGTTCCGGTGGCCGTGGGCTCACTGGGGGGGCAGGACAGTCTGTATTCCATCGTGCAAATGCCAGAAGGAATTCCCGTGGCGACGGTGGCGATTGGCAATGCTGGAAACGCCGCTCTGCTGGCCGTGCAGATGCTAGCAATTGCTGACAGCGGTCTGGCAAAAAAGTTAACAAAGTACAAAGAAAGTCTTCGCAAAAAAGTCGTCGACCAGAACAAGAAGATCTAGCGGAGTCACGCCGTATTTAGTGAGAGGCTCTCCTCGGACCGCCGGGGGGGTAATGGTTCCGCACTTCTTTCTCTTTTTTTGCAATGCTCTAGTTTGGAATGTTAAAAAGCACATGATGTCATAGAAAGAATGGTCAAATTTTAGGGAAAGCAGTACTATTTAAGCTGCGGGGAGGTCCTATGAAACAACAGTGCGATTTGGTCTGCGGGTTGCCTGAAAACGACGCGGAACTTAAAAGAATGCTCACGCCCGAGCAGTATGCGATTGTTGCTAAGAATGGCACTGAGCGGCCCTTCCAGAATACTTACTGGGACCATCACGAAGCAGGCCTTTACGTCGACGTGGTTTCGGGGGAACCTTTGTTCACACTTGGGTCACATTTTTGACGATGGCCCAGGTCCGACAGGATTACGTTATTGTATTAACTCCGCCTCGTTGCGTTTTGTTCCGGTGGAGAAACTTAAAGGAGAGGGCTACGAAGCTTATCTTCCAATGTTTAAAGACGGAGAGTAACAATGAAACAATTTCTAGCAGTCTATATGGGGTCGGCCACTGACGATCTGATGAAAAAGTGGATGGCGATGGATGAAAACACGCGCAAAGAAAAAGAGCGGGTGGGGATACAGGCTTGGGGAAAATGGATGGAAGCACATAAAAAGAGTATCGTCGTCGGTGGCGGTCCTTTGGGTAAGACCAAGAAAACCGACCCAAGTGGCATCGCGGATATCAAAAATCTCATGACGGGTTACACGGTCGTTCAAGTGGAAACCCACGAAGAGGCGGCAAGGATGTTTAAAGAACACCCCCACTTTTCAATTTTTCCGGGCGCGAGCGTCGAGATCATGGAAGTACTGCCGATCCCAGGCCAGTAGATGAGGGCGAAAAAGTGAACTCCCGGCGTGTGACCGGGAGTTCGGTTGCGAGTTTGCTGTGTGTGTCCTTTGCTAGGTTAGTGTTTAGTGTGATTTGCTGTCGTAAACGCAGGCTTGAATTTGGCCAGCATACACATTGGCCGCCTTGTATTCCTTATCCATTACATAATGGTCGTTGTTAATAGCTTCCTTCGGAAGGATTGAACCGTTTCCTGGAGGAACGCCGTAGTTGTCACAGAACACATACTCTGCGTTGTACAATTCAATACCGAAGTATTTCTTGAACTCATCAGTGTATGGTGGCTTGTAATACAAACCAGTGAAGATGTATTTTCTGAACGCATCGCTATTTGGATCAAGCAACTTGTTAATCACATCCAATTGCTCAGCTGTCGGTGCTGTGTATGGATAAGTGTTGGCATCACAACGATTCATATAAGAAATGATCGTCGCGCGGCTCGGAGCTTTGTAACCCGCAGGCACACTGTCGCGCAGGGCGCAGCCGAGGTCCATGATCTTCATTAAGTAACAAGCTTTCTGGCTAAGACCCGCTTGTACACAGTCATCCGCCGCAACTGGTGCAGGCGTCGGTGTTGGAGGCACAGGTACTGGTGTTGGTGCAACAACGGCCGGAGTCGGCATTGGTGGCACTGGAGTCGGAGTTGCAGGTACCGGTGTCGGTGTCGGTGTTGCTACCGGAGCCGGTGTGGCAACAGGAATTGGTGTAGGTGTAGGGTCTACAACCGGAGCCGGTGCTGGTCCTTGTCCTTGTCCTGGAATCCAGCCATCTGCCGGGTCTGCGGACTTAAGCACTTCGGAACCGCTTTGCAGGAACCTCATGTTTGCATCACTGCAAGCGCTTAAGAGATACACTGAACAGGCAATCATTGTGGTCTTTGCAAAAATCGATTTCATGGAAGTCTCCGTTTCTTGAGTTCAACCTTCTTACAGGCAAAGTCTAGGCCAGGTGTTTTCGCAAGAAAAAGAAACGAGTCTAGGATTGCAAGCTGCGAGAACCACAAGGAAATCTCATTCAGAGATTTGGAAAAAAATTGTCCAAAGTTTTTCAATGGCAAAGATTCACGCAGAAAAATTCCAAAATTTTATGGAACCAAAAGAGCACGCCGGGAGTTTTTCGGGGAGAAACGGAGTTTTGGAGGGCAAGAATTTAAAAAACTTGTCGAAATTGTCAGCGAACGGGCCGCGGACACGTCCAAAAATTTTCGAAATCTTTTTGGAATTGTCTATTCACTATTCGTTCAAAGCAAACAAACCGTGAAGACCCATCACTCGGCGGGCGACCCAGCAGACGATGAATGTCGGTAAGAAAGCTTCGAAACCGAAAAGTTCCCACGCCATCACGGCCCCCGTCCACGGAATATGTGAGGCGGAGGCGAAGACACTTATAAGACCAAGGCTTGCTGCATATAACGACGGAAGGCCAAGCCAAGAAGAAATCGTCGTGCCCAATGTTGCCCCCACCGCCATCATCGGCGTGACCTCACCGCCCTTTAGGCCCGAAGCCGAAGAAAGAAGTGTTAAGGCGCTCTTCCAGGCAAAATCAAAAGTGTGTACGCCCTTGGTCATCGCCGCGTCGATCAAGTTCACGCCAAGTCCGTTGTAGCGGACGTCATTCCTCATAAACGTCAGAAGCGCGACGATGGAGCCGCCAATAGCGGGACGAAGCCACGCCACAGGAATGCGGCCGAAGATGTGCTTTTCAAGGTAGTGCATGAGAACGACAAAAACTTTCGCACAGAACCCAAAAGCAACTCCCAGGCACAACCACTTTGCTCCGAGCCAGAGGTTCCAAGGCAAAACCACGAAGGCTGGATAGACATAGTGGTGAGCGCCCCAGGCGAGTGCTGTCCAATGGGCCCCAAATGAGGACAACACGCAAAGAGGCAAGTAGCGCAGGATCCAGCGGCGAGTCGGTGTGACTTCAATGGCGAAAAGGGCTCCGGCCCACGGAACTCCGAAGACCGCACCAAATCCAGCAGCAAGTCCGCAGCGCACATAGGCCTGACGACTGAATTTTAGGGCCACACGGTTTGCGAAAATATCGCGCCAGACCTCGCCAAGTGCAGCGCCAAACTGCACGGCGGTGCTTTCGCGGCCGGTGGCGGCGCCAAAAAGCTGGCTGAGCACGGTGAAGCTAAAAATAAAAAAAGCGGTGATAAATGGAATCAGGGCTTGCTTTTCTTCAATGCCGTGAAGGATCTTTTTCGTCGACGGAACTTTTTTTCCAAAGAACCAATAGGTCAGGCCTGTGGCTAAGCCAAGAATTGGCAAGATGAAAACCAAATAATCATGCTCAACGAAAAAGCCCGAGGCCTGCTCTAACAGAGCCAAAAAGAACGCCGAGGCGGTCCCGACCGTGAAAATTACAAAAAACAAGCTTAAAAAACCAAACAGAATTGCCCACATAGGTTCTTCTGTTGTAGTCTTTGCCCAACAAACTTCAAGGACTTTGTATGGTGAAGTATTTCACGGGCTCATTTATCGCCACTATTTTGGGACTTATCCTCGCTTCCGCAGTGGGTTACTATTACTCTGGCACGGCCGCAGGGACCTTGCAGGCGCTTTTTATTGCGGCGGTTCTGGCGGTCCTCGAGATTTCGTTGTCGTTTGATAATGCGATCGTCAATGCGGTTGTTTTAAAAGAAATGACGCCGGTTTGGCGGCAGCGTTTCTTGACCTGGGGAATGCTCATCGCGGTGTTTGGCATGCGTTTGGTTTTTCCTCTCGCGATTGTCGCGGTGGTGGCTAAGATCAACCCCTGGGAGGCTTTGATGATGGCGGCTTTTAAACCGGATCAGTACGCCTCGCTCATGACGTCGGCACATTTGGCCGTGGCGGCCTTCGGTGGAACTTTTTTGTTGATGGTAACGTTGCGTTACTTCTATGACGAAACGAAAGATATCCACTGGATTGCGCCGATTGAGAAGCCGCTCGCCGCTCTGGGAAAGATCGATGCCATTGAAATCGGCCTGACGTTGTTGACACTGATAATCCTTTCAAACCTCATTGGCACAGAGACTGAACAGCTCACTTTCATTCTTGCGGGAATGGGGGGCTTGATCACTTATGTGGTGACCGACGGTATCGGCGGAGTTCTTGAGATGTCTCAGGGAAGTATGAAGGACCTGCACAAGGCGAGTGCGGGCATGTTCCTTTACCTTGAAGTCCTCGATGCTTCGTTCAGTTTTGATGGGGTGGTAGGCGCTTTTGCGATCACTCACAATCTGTTCATTATAATGATTGGCCTCAGTATCGGTGCGTTCTTTGTGCGATCACTGACGATTCTTTTCGTGGAAAAAGATACGCTCGGTAAATTCTTGTATCTCGAGCATGGCGCGTTTTATGCGATCGGGTGCCTTGCGATGATTATGTTAATGGACCCGTTTTTGCATATTCCAGAATGGGTGACGGGCCTTTTGGGAGCAGTAGTTATTTTGATTGCTTTTTACTGGTCTGTGCGTTTTCCAGAACCACCGTCCCGAAGGCGGCACCAAGGATCACCAGAGCCCCACAAGCCTGCCACCCACTAAGGCGGTCCCCCATTAAAACATAAGCGAAGAAGAAAGCATAAGGGCTCTCAAGCAGGAACAGCATGCTGGCGGTTGTATCTGAGAGCACTTTTTGTGCTCGCACTTGAAGGTAAAAGGCTAAAACACTGCACGCGGCCGCTAAAACGAACAATCCCGCAAGTGATTGTGGATTGATGGGGCCGATTTGAATATTCGGCATCAAGAAAACCGCCGGCATTATGATGGCCAAGGCCCAGAGTGTTTGGAAGTTGTTCACGCGAAACGCGTTTTGCATTCGGCGAGTCAAGCGGCCGACATAGATAATATGCGCCGTTGCGCCAATCGCCGCCGCCAGGGTCCATAGGTCCCCGATGTTAATGTCTGAAGTCAGCGTTTCAAACCGTGCTTCCATGAGCAAGAAGGTTCCCACTAAGGCACAGGCGACGAGGAGCCAGCCAAAGAGGGGGAGTCTTTTCTTAAAGAACAGGGCATTCCCCACGGGTACGAACACCACGTACAGAGTCGTGATGAATCCGCTCTTCGTCGCGGTGGTGTATTGCAAACCGATGGTTTGCATTAGGAGAAAAGTTCCCAGCAAGAGGCCGGCGGGGATCGAGCCCTTGAAGTCCTCTTTCCACGGAGTTTTTTCTTTTTGGCGGATTTGCGAAATCAGGTAGATGACTTCGCCGAGGATGAGCGCACTTGTAAAGCGGCAAAGTAGAACGCCCGCCGGGTTCCAAGTCGTGAGTGCCCACTGGGTCGCGACAAAGCCAAAACCCCATAAGGCGCCGGCAAAGATCAGCTCAAAGACAGCTTGGCGTTCTGTCGGCAGCCTGAGACTCATGGATTAATCGAAAGCTTCGGTCCAGAGACGGGTTTTGTCAAAACCATCGACCTCAAGAAGCTGCTGTTTTACAGCCTTAATCATACCGCCGTTGCCGCAGAGATAGAAAGTCGTCGGAACTTCTTTGTAGTTGTATTCTTTGATGAAGTGCTGAACATAGCCTTTTTTGCCCGTCCAACCGTCACTGGGACGGCTTAAAACAAATTCATACTTAAAGCCCGGGAACTCCGCCGCCAGGGTGTCGAGCTCGTTCTTAATGTAAATGTCTTTTTCCGTACGGACACCGAAAAGCATGCGGTACTGAATGTGAGGGAAGAGTTCTCTTTTAGAAACCAAGTAAGATAAATGCTGGGACACACCCGTGCCAGTATTGAGGAACACCACTTGATCTGTCGGTGGCTCCTGGAAGAAGACTTTTCCAAATGGGCCGGTGAATTTCAGGCTTTCTCCGCCTTTCAATCCCCAGACGTATGTCGAGGCCAAGCCATTTTCCACGAACTTAAAGAGCAAGCGAAAGCCACTTTGGATACGCTCGTCGGAGGCAATGGAGTAGGCACGCAAAGCTGGCTTAGAGTCCGGGACTGGAACGTGGAGCATGACGAATTGCCCTGCCCGGTATTGAAAGCTGTCAGGACTTTCGGTTTTCAATACCAATTCGCGCACATTGTGGGTGTGATCAATGATTTTTTCGACCTTCATCGAATATACGATTCTGGCTGCGGACATCTATAAACCTCGGCAAAATTAGAAGACTAAGACTGCCTTGAATAATTCAAAAAGTCTAGACAGTCCAATCATTTAACTTGTGGCAACACATATCCTTTATTATCATAAAAATGTGAATTTATTCGAGTGGTTAGAGGTGTCTAAAATGGCTCTGCAAAAAGCTTCCATCGGGAAGCTATTTTTACTGTTTTTGGTGTGCTTAACGGCGCAAGCAGCTTACCCCCAAGATGAAGAAGGCATTGTCGAAGACACACCTGCGGAAACACCGATTTCAGCCACACCGGTGGCAACGCCCACTCCGATGGCAACGCCAACTCTGGTGACAGCGCCCACTCCGGGCGGCGCGGAAGATCTCGCAAGTCCGGGTGTGCAAGAACCGCTTGAAGCCCCGGTGACAAGGCCGGAGCCAAAAGCCACAGTCGCTGAAGAGAAAAAGCCCGGCCAAAAAATAGTTTTGAAAACAGCTCGTGCGGAAGAGTACTCAAAGCCCGTGTACTTCGAGTCCATGGATAGTCTTTTGCCAACCATGGAGTTCGAGTACGATTTGAATGGCAACAGCCTTCGCGTAGGTGACACGGTTATTGATGACCAGTCTTTCTTTTTTGCCATGGTCCCGCTTTCGCGCCTTCATCCAAAAATGCAAAACGTCTTGGGCTCGCGCGAGGCGCAGAAAATCGCTCTCGTTATGCGCTGGCCTGAAAATCTGCAACAGACGGGGAGGCTTGAGGTCATCGCCCGGACGGGAGCTGTTTTATGGAAAGACGACATCACTCAAGCCAAACGCGATCAGTGGAAAACGACATTGGACACTTGGAGAAAAGGCCTCAGCGATCGCGGAGTAAAGGGTAAATTGCCGAAGACAAGTGTCTTTTCCACGCAGTACGGTATTATTGATGTTGCGGCTCAAGGAATTAAGTCCTTTAGTGAGTCTTTCCGCTTCTGTTTGACGCAAATCGAAGGCCGCGCGCAATCACGCCTGTGTTCGCAACGTTATGTGATCCGTGGTTCCGGCAAACAGCTTTCGATGGCAAAAGTAAAAAACCCGGTTTCGCCGCGTGTTCTGTTGCAATCTCAAGCGGCGCCGTTGAAGCAAAATGTTCCGGTTCCTCGCGATATGCCGACGGCGTTCTTCGCTGAGTTGGCCAGCGGTGAAAGTTACGAATTCATTGCGACTCCGAATAAGCTTAATCTCATGGATTTGACCGACTCTAAAAAGCCCGATCAAATCCGTATCGTGGCTTGGGGAGTGCGCCCGACGATTCCGTCTGTGATCTTGAACCCGGATGATGACTCCTCATTCACGCGCGCGATTGGTTTTCAGTCGACGATCGGAGACATGCGTAAATTTTGGGAAGCAATGGTCAGCGTGGAAGATCCAAAGGTCTATTTACCAGGGCAGGGAGGCGGTCTTTTTACGCAGCGTTTTGAGTTGTCGGAAGTTCCGCGTGCCAATGCACGTCCTTATTTGCATACCACGACTCCGATCGGAACCTATACTGATGACGTAAAACTTTTTGGTAAGAAATTGCCGGAAGTAAAGGTGACGAGCTCTGAGAACTCGATCGAAGTGGATGAGAAAGACCCAAAGTATTTTGTGTGGCGCTTTAAGGCTGCGGACCGCGGCGAGATCAACCGCAGTTACCTGAGCATGGGATACAGAGACAAGGAGTACAAGGCGTTCTACGAGATCTATAAAGGTTTCCCGCGCGAATTCAGCCTGCGCCTGTCGGGCATAGTGTCTTCTTCAGGTGAAGCCCTGTTCTTAGGTGAGGCCGCCTATAATCAGTGGTTTGAAAACTTGATGGGTTGGACGAACTACTACGCCGGCCGCCAGCGCTGGGGTATTAGTGTTAAGTACTTTAAGTCTTTGACGAAGTTGACGGTGGATAGTGCCAAGGGGACTAAGGCGGATTTGGCCGTGGCGAATGTCGATTTGAAGTACCGTTTTTCCCCGGGAATCTGGGGCCGCGACGAAACTACCGGGGCGATGCTTGATTACCAAGCCGTTGAGTTTGCTCAAATTAAGGCGCCTATGCTTGGGGTCGGCGCGTTCTGGGGCCGCTCAATGCCGAAGGTCTTCGATGATTTGATCAACTATATTCCGCTTATGAGATACGAAAAATGGGTGGACATGGAGTTCATCTTCTATCCGGCCTCATTGTCTCCGGATGTGAAACTTAATACGAACTTTGCTTTGAATTTTCATGGAAAAGTGCTGTGGACGAAGCATTGGTTCGGCGAGGCCGGCTTTGGCTTGAAGCGCTATGCAATCGTCGACCAAAAGTTGCAGCAGCAGGCGGCGTTGAATACTTTTTACGGCACCTTCGGAGTAGGTTTGAGCTTCTAAAACTGGCCCCTTTAAATGTTGATGGTAAAGGCACTGGCTGGTACGACTCGTTCTACTTCCTGACACTCGGGGCTTTTTCCATGATTCAAAGCGCAGCAAGGCTCACCCC